>DASZNC010000076.1:0-19437 GCA_035551615.1 Acidimicrobiales bacterium | reverse complement strand
GGCGCCGGGCCGACCTCAGACCCAGAAGGGCAACCGCACAGAGTCCGATGACCACGTCGCCGGCCGGGGTGGCGGCCAGGCCGGTGCTCTGCAGGAACGACGACAGCGACCAGCTGCGCACCGCTTCCGAGCTCTGCAGGTGGGACAGCAGGCCGAAGTAGCCGGCCCCGCTGATATGGCCCAGGAGGCTCTCGCTGCCCAGGGCGGCGGCGAAGGTGCCGGTCGCGGCCACCGCCGCCGGATAGCGGCGCCGGAGGAGCGGCCAGATCAGCAGCGGGCTGAGGAACAGTTTGACAGCGGCCACCGTGCCGAGGATCACGCCCGACCAGACGCGGTGGTCGTCCCGCAGCCGCCAGGCGGCGGCCAGGCCGAACAGGAGCAGGGGGTTGACGGTGCCCATCTGCACGGCGATGACAGTGGTGGACGAGACCAGCACGAGGGCCGCCGGTGCCAGGCCGGGACGGCCGAACCACCGGGCGGCCAGCACGATGGCGGCGACCGATGCGGCCGCGTAGAGGTCGATGGCGAGCGATCCGGGCAGGACGGCCAGCGGGGCGAACGCCCAGGCCACGAACGCCGGGTAGACAAAGGCGTGACCGGCCCGGAACACCGGGTCGGTGGAGGTCACGTACGGGCTGCGGCCTTGGAGGACCTGATGGCCGGCGCGGAGGAAGGTCTGCAGGTCGAACGGGCCGAGCAGATCCCAGAACAGGACGGCCAGAGCGGCGACGAGGAGGACCAGGCCGAGTTCGGCCCGGCCGGCGCGACGAACCAACCGCCCTACTGTCCGGAGGGGGCGCCCGGCACCGTCGTGGCCGGGGTGTAACTGTCGGGGCCGACCGGGCCGAGCAGCACCGTTATCGGCCCGGATGCGGTGATGGTCGCCTTGTCCGTGCCCTTGAGCTTCAGGACACAGCCGTCGGGGATGGCGATGGTCATGTCGCTGTAGGCCTCGAGGGACGAGCCGGACGGCAGGCACGGGGCCATCGTCCCGTTCGCCCCCTTCTTCGGGTCCACCGCCGTGAAGGTCTCCTCGAGGGTCGCCTTCGTCCCACTCTGGGTGATGGTCGACTGCATGTCGATCGTCGACCGGAACACGGTGTGGAACTGCAGGCGGGGCGTGCTGCCGCTCGAATGCAGGAAGAAGCCGGCCAGGAAGAACGCCAGCGCGCCCAGCGCCGTCACCAGCGGCAGGACGCGGCTCTTGGTGAGCAGCGGTCGTCGGGGTGGCGGGGGTCCAGGATCACCGGCCGGGGACCCGGGGCCGCCCCCTGTATCTGTATCCGGATCAGTCACAGCCTGAGCATTCTCCGATTCCGTGCACGCCACTCTGGCCACCGCAGACTACTGAGCGGCCGGCTCCGGCCCGGAACGGGAACCCGGTTCCAAACGGTGCGGCCACCCACAGCACCACTACGCCGGACCGGCTCGCCGGTACGGTGACGGTCGCGTGTCGCCCGCTGCCGCCACCCGGGTCACCTGGGCGCAGCTCCTCGCCCACCCCGACGTCCGTGAGGAAGTGGTGGTCGCCGGCCCGGTCGGGGTCATGGCCTTCCACGGCGGCCTCGAGATGGGCACCGCCGAGGTGGCCCGCCAGGTGGCGTCGGCCAGCGGGGCGTCCCTGTACATCGTCGACCAGCCGGCCGAGCTGCGCTGGCACGTGCCGTCCCACGACGTCGATCCGGCCGGATCGGATGTGCTCGGCAACTGGATGGACGGGGTCGAGGTGGTGGCCGCCCTGCACGGGTACGGCCGGATCGACCGACCCCGGCGCATCCTCCTGGGCGGCCGCAACCGGACCGAGGCGATGCGCCTGGCGTCGGTCCTGGAAACCGCCGTGCCGGAGCTGGCCGTGGTGACCGACCTGGACGAGATACCGGCCGAGTTGCGCGGCCTGCACCCGCGCAACCCGGTCAACCGGCCACCGGCCGCCGGCGTCCAGGTGGAACTGCCACCGTCGGCGCGCGATCCCCGGCTGAACGTCGACGGCCCCGACCGGGTGGCCCGGGCGCTGGTCGAATGGGTGGCCGGCTACCGGGCGGCGACGACGTTGCCGTAGGGCAATGCCAGCAGCTGTTCGGTGTCGATCGGCTCGCCCGTCTCCAGCAGCTTCAACTTGAATCCGAAGCTGTCGACCAGCTCGGCCAGGGCGGCCGGCGTGTCGCCCACCGACTCGATCTGAGCCCGGGCCCACTCGAACATGATGATCACGTCCGGGTTGGCCTGGATAGTGGCTCGCAGACCCTCGAACACGTGGACCTCGGCCCCCTCGACGTCGATCTTCATCACATCCACCCTGGGCAGGTCGGCGAGCAGATCGTCCATCGGCACCCCCTGCACGCGAACCAGTTCTTCGGTGTCGCCCAACCGGTCGAGACCGGATTCGTCGATCGTGCCGACACTGGAGTTGCCGGCGAAGTTGGTGCGGATGTGGAACTCCAGCTCTTTCTCCTCCGACCAGGCGGCCCGGTGATGGGCGGTCACATAGCCGTACACCCCGTTGATGACCACGTTGCGCTTCAGGATGGCGAACAGCCGGGCATGGGCCTCGACCGACACCACTCGACCCTCGGAGCCGACCAGCCGGGCGCCGAGCAGCGTGAAGTAGCCCACGTTGGCGCCGACGTCGACGAACACGTCGCCCCGCTTCAGTGTGGACTGCAGCCAGGCCGTCACGTGCGTCTCCCACATGCCGTCCAGGACCAGCCAAGGGGCGATGGCTGCGTCGCGGGTGTCGACCAGCATCTTGGCCCCCCAACGGGTGGCCACCAGAGCCATCTGGTCACCGAAGTACACCGGGCCCCGGGGGTAGGACGGCTCCGGCGTCGGCCAGGCGGCCAGGCGGGATTCGATGGCGGCGACCCGCTCGGTCAGCTCGGTCAGACCGAGGGCCCTTCGGACCCGGGCGGCCAGCCGGCTGGAGTAGGAGGGACGCATCCGGCCGAGACTACTGAGTCGGCTCACCGCCTGAGCAGACGGGCCGGGCAATTGGTATAGACACAGGCGATGAACAATCGCCGACTGATGCTGATGCCGGCTGCCCTGCTGGCGGCCGGCGCCGGTGCCCGGGTGGCCGTGCATCGCCAGGCCGAAGTGGTCAAAGGTCGGGTCGATCCCCGCCTCGACCCCCTCTACGACGTGCCCGGGGATGTCAAGCACCACGACCTGGCCGCCGCCGACGGCGGGCGCATCCATGTGATGGAGAGGGGCTCGGGCCGGCCGCTCCTGCTGATCCACGGGATCACCCTGCAGGCCCGCATCTGGGCGCCACAGCTCCACCTCATGACCGACCGGTACCGGGTGCTGGCCATGGATGTGAGAGGCCACGGCCAGTCATCGGCAGGAGGCGACGGGTACGGCCGGCGCATCGCCGCCCGCGATGTGAAGTCGGTCCTCGATCATCTCGACCTGCGCGACGCCATCGTCGTCGGCCACTCGATGGGCGGCATGATCCTCATGGAGTTCGCCGGCGATTTCCCCGAGGAGCTGGTCGAACGGGTGGCCGGGTTGGTCTTCATGGATACCGCCGCCTACCAGCTGGCCCCCAAACCGGTGCTGCCGCTGGCCAAGGCCATGGGCCGGCGGCTGCGGACCCGGCACGAGGCCGGCCGTCGCATTCCCGACCGGCCGATGGGCGACGACGACCTGTCGTGGGTGATGTGCCGGCTGGCGTTCGGGTCCCGCCCCAGCGCCCGGGCGGTGGACGAGGTGCGCAGGTGCGGGGCCGAGGTGCCCCAGACGACCACGCTGCCGTCCGGCATCGACCTGCTCGATCACGACGCCCGCCGGGCGCTGGCCGCCACCAACACGCCGTCGATGGTGCTGGTCGGATCGCGGGACCTGTTGACGCCCGTGTACGCGGCCAGGCGTATCGCCCAGTTCCTGCCCCACGCCCGATTCGAGGTGCTGAAAGGCGCCGGTCACCAGCTGATGCAGGAACGCCCGTACGAGGTGGCCGCGCTGCTCGACGACTTCGCCGCCACCCTGCCGGCCCCGGCCAGTGGTGACCCGACGACGACCTAGACGAGTGTTCACCGCTCCGTAGCCGGCGGTTCACGGCCCGTGTGAAATCCTCTTCTCCGGCGCCGAGGACTGAATGCGGAGTAACTGAGACACCAATGAATGATGACGGAGGCGGAGGGGGGCGACGTCGGCGGGTCGCGTGGCTGGCCCTGTTGTTGTTGACGGTCGCCATGGCCGTCGGGACTGGTCCGGCATGGGCGTCGACGCCCCACGCCGTCGCCGCCGGCTGCGTGGCCGGGGCGGGCAGCTCGGCGACTTCGACGTCGCCGGCATCGACTGCGGCGGGGGCCCAGTCGGCGGCCGGCAACTCGACTGACGGCTCGTCGGCGCTGGCGTCGCCCGCTCCGGGTCGGTCGTCGAGCGGGGCCGGCCTGGCCTTCACCGGCACCAACATCATGGCGCTGATCGTCGTGGCCGGCCTGCTCCTCGGTGCCGGAATCCTGCTGGTCGTCTCGGGCCGCAGGCGGCCTTCCGGCCCCGAATCGCTGGGCTGCGCCGTGGCCGGCGTCGTCGTCGCCCGCCTGTTCCTGCCCGTCACCGGAATGGTCGCTGTCCCCAACGCCAGTTGCACGCCCCCGGTCGCCACACCGGAAAGCCCGTTCAGCATCCTGCTGCCGATCGCCGCTGTGGTCGTCTTCCTCGCCGTCTACCGGCGGGCCCGCCGGGCCGGACGTCCGCCTAGCGCGACGGGTCGCTGAACTTCTTGAAGCGCCACCACTCCTCCAAGTCGTAGGCCTCATCGCCCCAGAGGGCCCGCAGCCGGGCCGCCGCCCGGGCTTCGTGGCCGTGCGGGGAGGGCCGGTAATAGACCCGCCCGGCCACCTCCGCCGGCCGGTACTCCTGGTCCACGAAGCCGGCCGGGTCGTTGTGCGGGTACACGTAGCCGCCCCCCTCGTGCATCTTCCTGGCCTGGTACGGATGCACGGAGCGCAGCGGCGCCGGCACGGCACCGGCCTGGATGTGCTCGACGTCGTCGAAGGCGCGGGCCAGGGCGGCCATGACCGTGTTCGACTTGGGGGCCGACGCCAGGTGGACCACCGCCTGGGCCAGGTTCAACTGGGCCTCCGGCAGCCCGACGAACTCCACCGCCCGGGCCGCCGCGTCGGCTATTACCAGCGACATCGGATCGGCCATGCCGATGTCCTCCGACGCCAGGATCACCAGGCGGCGGGCGATGAACCGGGCGTCCTCGCCGGCCCGCAGCATGCGGGCCAGCCAGTACAGGCCGGCATCGGGATCGGAACCCCGGATGGACTTGATGAAGGCCGAGATCACGTCGTAGTGCTCGTCGTCGCCGTAGCGCAGGACCCGTGACTGACGGGCCCGCTCCACATCGGCCAGGCCCACCGCCGAGCGGCCATCCGATTCGGCCAGGGCCAGCGCCATCTCCAGCGCAGTGAGCGCAGCCCGGGCGTCGCCGCCGGCCAGATCCACCAGGTGGGCGGCCGCGTCCTCGTCGATCCGGGCGCCTTCGTGGGTGATGGCCCGGTCGACCAACTCGGCCACATCCGGGTCGGACAGCGGCTCCAGCCGGAACACCGTCGAGCGGCTGAGCAGCGGCGCGTTCACCTCGAAGAACGGGTTCTCGGTCGTGGCCCCGATCAGAGTGATGATCCCGGCCTCGACGCCGGGCAGCAGCGCATCCTGCTGGCTCTTGTTGAACCGGTGGACCTCGTCCAGGAACAGGATGGTGCCCCGGTCCTCCTCGGCCAGCCGCCGCCGGGCCGCCTCGAGCACCTCCCGCACATCCTTGACCCCGGCCGTCACCGCCGACAGGGACACGAACTCGCGTCGCGACTGGGCGGCGACCACCGAGGCGAGGGTGGTCTTCCCCGTGCCCGGCGGCCCCCACAGCACGACCGAGGTCAACCGGTCGCTCTCTATCAGCGCCCGCAACGGCGCCCCCGGACCGATCAGGTGCCGTTGACCGGCGATGTCGTCGAGCCGCTGAGGTCGCATACGGGCGGCCAGTGGCGCCCGCTGGGCCAGGCGATCCCGGAGAGCGGCTTCGAACAGATCGTCGGGCTGTCGTCCCCCGGCCGGCATCGGACAAGGGTACGCCCGGTTGGGTATAAGCGGCTTCGTGAGCAGTGAAGGTTTCCACGAGAACGAGGAAAAACTCCGTCCCGAAACGGTCGATCGGCACCGGGCCATCGCCTCGCTGATGGAGGAACTGGAAGCGATCGACTGGTACGACCAGCGCATCGACGCCGCCGGCGACGCCGAGCTGGCCGACATCCTGCGGCACAACCGTGACGAGGAGAAGGAACACGCGGCCATGGTGCTCGAGTGGTTGAGGCGCCACGACCCCGTGCTCGACACCCACCTGCGCACCTACCTCTTCGGCGAGGGTTCGATCCTCGCCCTGGAAGAGGAGGAGACCGGTGGCGAACAACCCAGCGGCGGCCTGGCCATCGGCGCGCTGCGAGACAAGGAGGCCCTGTAGACATGGACCGGCTCCGACGTGAACTGGCCCCGATTTCGGACGAGGCCTGGGAACAGATCGACCAGGAGGCGGCCCAGACCCTCCGCCACTTCCTGGCCGCCCGCCCCCTGGTGGACTTCTCCGGTCCGAAGGGGTGGGCCTACTCGGCCCAGTCCCGGGGACGGGTGGAACCGTCCGATTCCCCCGTCGCCGGCGTGCAGGCCCGTGCCCGGGTGGTGATTCCGGTCGTCGAGCTGCGGACTCCGCTCGACCTGGCCCGGGAGGAGATCGACGCCGTCGACCGGGGGACCGACAACCCCGACCTGGACGCCGTAACCGACGCCGCCAAGCTGGCCGCCTCGACCGAGAACCACATCGTGTTCGACGCCATCGCCGACGCCTCCCCGCACGACGTGGTGGCGCTGACCGACGACTACAGCGCCTACCCGAGCCATGTGGCCAAGGCGGTGGCCCGGCTGCTGCGGGCCGGGGTCGAGGGCCCGTACGCCATCGCCCTGGGCGACCGTTGCTACACGGGTGTCATCGAGACGACCGAGCACGGCGGCTACCCGGTGCTCGAGCACATCCGCATGATCCTCGGCGGCCCGGTCGTATGGGCCCCCGATGTGGACGGGGCGCTGGTGATCAGCACCCGCGGCGGCGACTACGAGCTGTTCAGCGGCGCCGATTTCTCAGTCGGGTACACGAGCCACACCGACGAGTCGGTCCGGCTGTACATCGAGGAGTCGTTGGCCTTCCAGGTGCACGAACCGACCGCCGCCGTCGCCCTGCGCTACCCCTGAACACCCAAACCCATCAGGTGTGTGCAAAGTCGCTGATATAGTCCGCAACTTTGCACACCCTCCGGTCAAAGGAGGGGGCCGGAGGCTCTAGGTGCCGGCTAGTGGTGGGTGAAGCCGGCCACGCCCACGATCAGGGCCACGATGGCGAACACCAGGGCCACCGGGGCCAGCTTCTCCTTGCGGGACATGGCCCGGATGGCCATGCCGATGGGGAGGATGCCGAGGATCACGATGTGGGCGGTGGCGGCGATCACCAGATAGAGGATCGACACACCGACGGCGATGGCGGAGAACCGGTTGGCTGCCGCCAGGCTCTGAGGTTGACCGCCGCCCCACTGCCCGTACGACGGCGGGCCCCCGAACGGCGGCTGCTGGCCGAACGGCTGCTGGCCGAACGGCGACTGCTGGCCGAACGGCGGCTGCTGGCCGAACGGCTGCTGGCCGTAGGGCGGCGGCGAATCGTACGTCGGGTAGTTGGCCGACCCGGATGCGGCCGGCGGCGGCGGGTACGAGGGGGGCGCGACCGGGGCGGGGCGCACTTGCTCGGTCCATTGGTTGCCGTCCCAGTAGCGCTGCGCGCCCGAGGTGGGATTGGCCGGATCGGGATGCCAACCGGCGGGCGGAGCGCCTTCCATAGTCACCCGCACAGTATCGGTCGGCTCGATGCGCTAATAAAGAGAGCAATGTCGTCCCGGCGGACGCCCGCATCTTGACCGCTCTCGTAGTCGGCCTGACGGTTGCCGTCGGGCTACTCGGCCTGTTGGTAGCCGGGTTGCTGCGCGGCCACGCTGAGGTGCTGCGGGCCCTCCACCAGATGGGCGTCGAGCTGGATCCGGGCGGCAACCACGATCACGGCGCCGGCCCGGTGGCGGTGGCCTCCCCGACGGCCCGGCCGACGCCGGCCCGACCGGACGCCACCGACGTGATCGACCTGACCGGCGTCACTCCGACCGGGGATGCCCTGAGCCTGGCCGTGGCCGATGTCGCCCACGACACCCTCATCGCCTTTCTCACCTCCGGCTGCGCCACCTGCCGCGGCTTCTGGGACGCGTTCCGGACCGGACCCCCCGACGTGCCCGGCGGCGCCCGGCTGGTCGCCGTGACCCGAGGCAGCGACGGGGAATCGCCCGGCGCCATCGCCGGCCTGGCCGGAGCCACTCCGGTCGTGATGTCGACCGAACTGTGGGAGCACTACGACATTCCGTACGCCCCCTACTTCGTCTACGTGTCGGGACCGGCCGGCCGGGTGGTCGGCGAAGGCGTGGCCGCCGGGTGGGAGGAAGTGAAGGCGCTCGTCGCCAACGCGGTGGCCGACGGGACGACCAAGCCCCGCCGGGGTCTGCACGCCCGCTCGCGCGCCGATCAGGTGCGCGACGACGACGTCGATCGCCACCTGCGCGATGCCGGGATCGAACCCGGCGATCCCCGCTTGTACCCATCGTCGATCAGTGCCTCGCCCGACGCCCCGGCGTCCAATGGCGCCGCCCAGGTGGGTGAGGACCGGTGAGCCGCCGCATCGCCGCCGCCGGCCTGTCGGTGACGCCGCCCTCCGGTTGGGAGGCGACCATCTATCGGCGGCCCGCGCTCGTGGAGCACGAGGTCACGCTGCCGATCATGCACGCCGCCACCGTGCCCCTGCCGACCGAGCGGGGCGACTACGGCGGCGGCCTGGTCGAGATGCTCGGCCCCGAGGATGTGTTCGTGAGTGTCCTCGAGTTCGGGACCGACGCCGCCACCACACCGTTGTTCTCGCAGATCACCGGGGTCCCGGGCCTGACCCCCGACCTGTATCGTCCCCGCCAGTTGCAGCGGACCATCCGGGGCCAAGCCGGCGTGCAGCGGTTCTTCAACGCATCGGGCCGGGCCTTCGTCCTCTATTCGGTGATCGGCGCCTTTGCCAACCGCAGCCAACTGGCCGGCCGGGCCAACCAGCTCATCGGCACGTTCCACGTCGAATGACGACGCCTGCGGAGACCGCGCCGTTCCTGGCCGCCTGCGCCGTTCTGGCCGTGGCCGGGGCGGCCAAGCTGTACCGACCGGACGACACCGCCCGCGCCTTGGCCGTCGCCGGTCTGCCCCACCATCGCCGGTTGGTCCGCGTCGGCGCAGTGGGCGAGATCGCCGTCGCTGTCGCCGCCGTCGCTGCGCCGGGGGCGGTCACCGGAGCCTTGGTGGCGGCCGCCTACGCCGCCTTCACCCTGTTCGTCGGAGCGGCCCTGCTCCGGCACTGGCCGTTGTCGTCGTGTGGCTGCTTCGGCCGTCCTGATGCCCGTCCCACCTACAAGCACCTGGCGCTGAATGTCGGTGCGCTGGCCACCGCGCTCTGGTGGGCGGTGGGTGCGCCGGCCGGTGTGGGCGCCCTCTTTGCCCATAGCCCCTGGAAAGGCGGTCCGCTCGTGCTGGTCACCCTCGTCATCTCCGGCCTGGCCTATCTGGTGTGGACCGACCCGCGCCCGTCGCTGTCCCGATGAGCCTCACCGCCTCCATCGGCGAGGCCCTGCTGGGGCGGACCTCGCGCCGTGGCTTCCTGGCCAAGACTACTGTCACTGCGGCCGCCATTTCAGTGGCGCCCACCGACTTCCTACTCAAGCCGGGCACCGCCTACGGCGCCATCTGCGAGTGCGCACCGGGTTCGAACTGCGGGTGCTCGGAGCTGTGCTGCGACGGCTACACCCAGTTCTGCTGCACCATCAACGACGGCGTCAACGCCTGCCCGCCTGGCACCTTCGCCGGCGGCTGGTGGAAGGCCGACGGCTCCGAGTACTGCGCCGGACCCCGCTACTACATCGACTGCCAGGGTGAGTGCCACGGGTGCGGCTGCGGCGGCGGGTCCTTCTGCCCCGGCTGCGACGACCTGACCTGCGAATGCGCGCTGGGCAACTGCGGCAACCGCCACGTCGGCTGCACCGAGTTCCGCTACGGACAGTGCAACCAGCAGATCTCGTGCTGCGGGCGCATCGCCTGCCGGGTCGTGTCCTGCACCCCGCCCTGGCAGCTGGGCTACGAGTGCACGACCGTTTCGGCCACCGATGACTCGACGGCCAACCACTTCGCCCCATGCCAGAACGGGCCGACCGTCAACCCGCCCACCGGACCGGTCATGACCGGCTTGGCCGTCACCCCCACCGGTAAGGGCTACTGGGTGATGGATTCGGCCGGCGACGTGTGGTCCTACGGCGACGCTGTTTTCCATGGTTCCCTGCACGGTGACCGGTTGGCCGCCCCGATCGTGGGCGGGGCCAGCACGCCCACCGGCAAGGGCTACTGGATGGTCGGGGCCGACGGCGGCATCTTCGCCTTCGGTGACGCCGCCTTCGACGGATCGACCGGCAACGTCCGGCTGGCCAAACCCATCGTGGCCATGGCCGCCGATGTCGAATCCGGCGGTTACTGGTTCGTCGCCGCCGACGGCGGCGTGTTCGCGTTCAAGGCGCCGTTCGACGGTTCCACGGGCAACGTCCGGCTGGCCAAGCCGGTAGTGGGCATGGCCGCTGCGCCCAAGGCCTCCGGCTACTGGCTGGTCGCCTCGGACGGTGGTGTCTTCGCTTTCGGAAAGGCCGGCTTCCACGGATCGCTGGGCGACGTCAAGCTGTCCAAGCCGATCGTGGGTCTGGCCGCCACCAGCACCGGCAACGGGTACTGGATGGTCGCCTCCGACGGTGGCATCTTCGCCTTCGGCGATGCCGCGTTCCACGGCTCGCTCGGCGGCCAGTCGATCCCGTCGCCCATCGTCGGTATGGCCGCCACCCCCGACGGGGGCGGCTACTGGATGCTCAGCCAGGGCGGCACGGTGTACCCGTTCGGGACGGCCAAGAACTACGGACAGCCCGGCTAGGGGGCGTCGATGCTGATCGTGTGGTTGGCGGCGTTGGTGGCGGTCGGGGCGGCGGCGCGCTCGACGTGGTCGCCGTGCGGGCTGTCGATGTTGTCATCGATCACGCCGTTCAGTGAGCGCAGCCGGGGCCACCGTTACTGGGCGACGGCCGGGTGGTTCCTCGCCGGATCGGTGGTGGGCGGCCTCACGCTGGGCGCCCTGGGCGCCGTCTTGGCGCTGGTTGTCGGCCACTCCATGCTGGTCGCCGCCGCCGTGTGCGTGGCCGTGGCTGGACTGGTGGATGCCGGCGCCCTCGGGCCGGTACTGCCCCTCATCCGCCGGCAGGTGAACGACCGCTGGCTGTCGACCTACCGCCCATGGGTGTACGCCTCCGGGTTCGGCTGGCAGATCGGCAGCGGGCTGGCCACCTATCTGATGACGGCCGGGGTGGTCGTCGTCCCGTTGCTGGGAGCTCTGTCGGGGCGTTGGCCGGCCGCCCTCCTGCTCGGGGGTCTCTTCGGTCTGGCCCGCGGATCCACCGTCTTCCTCACCGCCGGCGCGTCGAGCCCGGACCGGCTGCGGTCGATCCACGCCCGCCTGGACCGCTTCGGGCCGGCCGTGCGCTGGGGTCTGGTCGGTCTCCAAGCGGGGGCCGCCGCGGCTCTGGCTCTTGGCGTCCCGGTCGGCATCGGCCTGCTTCTGGCCGTCGGCGGGTGGGCGATCGGGGCGGTGGTGGCGGCGGCACCGCTTCGCCCTATGATCCGCGTCCGATGAAGCTCGTCCGGCGCACCGCTGCGGCTCTCGCCGCCACCGTTGTCATCGCCGGGATCGTGCGCCTGCGCGGCACCGGCGGCGTGCCCCCCCGGCGGGGCGGCTGGCGGGAAATCCCGGTCGACGAGCTGAAGTAGGCCCCGTTGCGGGTCACGGTCATCGGCATGGGTGCCGTGGGCGGGCGGGTCATCGACGCCCTGGCCGCCGACCCCGACGTCGAATCGGTGCTGGTGCTGCATCGCCAGCCGGACCGGGTCGCCGCTCGGGCCGCCCAGTGGCCGGACAAGGTCCAGCTCCGTCAGGGGGGCCCGGGCCAGCCGGCGAGCAGCGGGCGCCTGGCTCGGGCTCGCCGCCCGGCCGTTGCGCCGGGGCGGGTGCCGCCGTCTGAGCCGCTGCCGCGGTCAGGGCGGGCGGCCGGGCCGCCGGGTCTCGTTCCGCTATCGGGTCGGGCGGCCGGGCCGCCGGGTCGGGTGCAGCGGTCGGGGCCGGTGCCGCCGTCGGGTCAGGCGGCCGACGTCACGGTGATCGCCGAGCCGGCGGCTGTGCGCCGGTCGGCCCTGGCCGCCCTCGAGGCCGGCAGCCACGTGGTGTGCCCGGTCGACGACCCCATCGATGTCCGCCATCTGCTGGAACTCGACGCCCAGGCCCGCGCCGCCGGCAGAACGGTGGCCATCGGCACGGCCATGGCCCCCGGACTCTCGTGTGTGCTGGCCGCCCACCTGGTCCCCCGCTTCGCCCGAGTGGAGGAAATCCACGTGGCCAGCCTCGGGACCGGTGGGCCGGCCTGCGCCCGCCGCCACCACGCCGCACTGGCCGGCATCGCCATCGACTGGGCCGACGGGGCCTGGCGCCGGCGGGCCGGAGGCAGCGGGCGGGAGTTGGTGTGGTTCCCGGAGCCGGTCGGGGGTGCCGACTGCTACCGGGCCGCCCTGCCCGACGCCCTGCTCCTGGCTCCCGCCTTCCCGGAGTGCCGCCGTATCACCGCCCGGTTGGAGGCGACCCGCCGGGACCGGTTGACCTCGTGGCTGCCCATGCTGCGCCGGCCCCACCCGGAAGGGATGGTCGGCGCCGTACGGGTGGAGGTCCGGGGCTGGAACGCCGACGATCAGCCAGATGTCCGGATCCTCGGTGCGGCCACGGCGCCGGCCGAGGTGGCCGCCGCGGTCACGGCGGTCACCGCCCGGTGGGCCGGTGCCGGCCGCCTGGCCCGCCTTGGTGCGGCCGGCTTGGCCGAGTTGGTCGAACCGACCGGGAAGTTCCTGGCCGATGTGACCCGGGCGGGTGTGCCGGTATCCCTCTTCGAGGGGGCCGGTTCGTAGGGCCGGTCCCTCTGTCTCTGGGCCCGACGCCTGGGGTCGTCCGTTCCGGCCTACGGCCGGTCGCTCTGCCTTCGGGCCGGACGCCGAAGGTTGTCCGCGGCGGGCCGGCGGCGTCGCAGTCCGGCCGGCGGCCGGACCCCCGCGTGGCCAGCGAAAATCGGACATCCACGCAAGCATGTGCAAAGTTACTGACTATATCAGCAACTGTGCACACACTTCAGGGTACCTCAGCGCTTTCGGTGACGAGAACCCATCCACCAGCACCGAACGTGGCCGGCCGGTCACGGAGCGCAGCAGCAGCTTCGTACTTCTCGACCCTTGCGGCGCGCGACGGGCAGCGTGCAACTGGCGGTTACGGGCGCCGGAAGCGCTGCGTCCAGCGCACCCGCCAGTCCAGCGGGTCGATGATCGGCACCCGGCCGAGCACCCGGTTGAGCAGCTGCAAGGTGGCGGTGGCCTCGAAGTCGTCGACCTGGGCATGCACCCGGGCGGCCAGCCGATCGCGGGCGCCGACCACCGCCTCCCGGTGATCCCCGGCCGTGCGCATGAGCGCCTCGGCGGCCTGGTCGGCGGACACGCCGGCCGAGGCCAGCTCCGCCGCTTGGGCTACAACGTCGTCAACCGCGGAGCTCTGCATACGCGCCCCGCACTCTACTCAGAGGCCGTCAGGCGAAACGAGGCCGGCCAGCCGACGTCGGCCCGAGCGCATCGCGGCCCCAGTGGGCCAGGTGGCGCCAGGCGACCGGCTCACCACTGACGGCCCCCTCGATCAGGTTCATCATGAAGCTGTCCCCGGGAGCCACCGTCGTGCTGGTGCTGCCGGCCGAACGACTCACATCGACCCGCCAGAACTCCTCCTGCGTGTCCTGCGAAATGCGAACGGTTACGGAGCCCGCCGACTCCATGGGAACGACCTGTTCCGCCACCAGCTTCTCTTCGTTCACCCCAAAACTCCTACCCGAGCTAGAACTTGATTCGACCTTAGCTGGATTATCGGGGCCCTCCGTTCACCCCCTTTGCCCGGGCATGATCCGGAAAAAGGAGCAAGCTCCTCGCCATACTCGCGCCATGCAATCTGAGCCGTTCGGCGGCCGCATCGGGCGTACCTGGAGGGATTCCGAGCCGTGGTGGCCACCCGATCCGGCCCCGCCGGCGGGCGCGCCCAACGTGGTCATGATCGTCCTCGACGACGTCGGCTTCGCCCAGCTGGGGTGTTACGGCTCCGAGGTCGAGACCCCGGTCCTGGACGGCCTGGCCGCCGGGGGCGTGCAGCTGGCCAACTTCCACACCACCGCGCTGTGCTCGCCGACGCGAGCCTGCCTGCTGACCGGGCGCAACCACCACACCAACGGCATGGGCCGCATCGCCGACCTGGCCATCGGGTTCCCCGGCTACTCGGGACACATCCCCCGGGCCAACGGCTTCCTGTCGGAGATCCTGGCCACCTACGGGTACGTCCCGGTGGCCGTGGGGAAGTGGCACCTGACGCCCGAGGAGGACACCCACCAATCGGCGTCGAGGTCATCGTGGCCGTGCGGGCGTGGCTTCCAGCGCTGGTACGGGTTCCACGGCGGCGAGACCCATCAGTTCGTCCCGTCCCTGTTCCAGGACAACCACTCGGTCCGGCCGCCGGCGTCGCCGGAGGAGGGCTACCACCTGAGCGAGGACCTGGCCGAGCGAGCGGTCACTTACCTGAGCGAGATCCGCTCGGCCACTCCGGATGCGCCGTTCTTCCTCTACCTGGCGACCGGCGCCTGCCACTCGCCGCATCAGGCGCCGCGGGAGTGGATCGACTACTACGCCGGACGGTTCGACTCGGGCTGGGACAGCCTGCGCGAGCGCGTCTTCGCCCGCCAGATGGAGCTGGGGCTGTTCCCGGCCGGCACCCGCCTGTCGCCCCGGCCGCACTGGGTGCCGGCGTGGGACTCCCTGGCGGCCGAGGACCAGCGGGTGGTGGCCCGGTTCATGGAGTGCTTCGCCGGTTTCCTGTCCCACGCCGACGCCCAGATCGGACGGGTCCTCAGCTTCATTCAACGCATCGGTGAGTGGGACAACACCCTGGTCGTGGCCGTCTCGGACAACGGGGCGTCGGCCGAGGGCGGACCGATCGGTTCCATCAACGACGTCCGCCTCTGGAACGTGGCCCCGGCCGACGCCACGGAGCTGCGCGCCCGGATCGATGAACTGGGCACGCCCAGCACCCATAACAACTACCCGTGGGGTTGGACCATGGCCGGCAACACGCCGTTCCGCCGGTGGAAGCGGGAGGTCCACCAGGGCGGGGTCGCCGATCCGTGCATCTTCTCGTGGCCGGCCCGCATCCCGGCCGGGACCGGGCCGCGTCGGCAGTTCGGCCACGCCATCGACGTGGTGCCGACCATTCTCGAGCTGATCGGGGCGTCAGCGCCGGCGGCCATCGACGGTGTCCAGCAGTCGCCCATCGAGGGGGTCAGCCTGGCTCCGGTGCTGACCGATCCGGAGGCGCCCGAGGCCCACACGGTGCAGTACTTCGAGATGTTCGGCTCCCGGGGCATCTACAAGGACGGGTGGAAGGCGGTCACGTTCCATCCCTTTGTCGACCTCTACCAGGAGGGCCGAAACCCGGATCAGTCCTACGACGACGACATCTGGGAGCTGTACCACGTGGCCGTCGATCCGTCGGAGACGGAGGACCTGGCCCGGGTCGAGAAGGACCGCCTGGCCACCATGATCGACCTGTGGTGGAAGGAGGCCGAGAAGTACAACGTGCTGCCGCTGGACCACCGGCTCATCGAGGCGCTGATGGATCCGAGACGGACGCCGGTGTCGCGGGCCCGACACGTGTTCTTTCCGGGCGGGGCCATCGTGCCCGAGTACCGGGTGACCCCATTACGGGGCCGAGCCCACGCCATCGCCGCCGACGTGGTGATCCCTGAGACCGGAGCCGACGGGGTGCTGGTGGCGATGGGCACGGTGCTCGGGGGGTGGAGCTTCCAGGTGCTCGGTGGCCGGCTGCGCTATGTCAACAACTTCGTCGGCGCCGCGCTGGACATCATCGAGGCGGCGGAGCCGTTGACATCGGGGCGGCACGCGCTCGGGTTCGTGTTCACCCCGTCGCCCGGCCGGCCGGCCGGTACCGGAGCGTTGCTCGTCGATGGGCGGGAGGTGGCCTCCGGCCCGATCGACCGGCTGCCGATCTCCCGGTACAACCTGACCGGCGGGGGCCTCACCTGTGGATGGGAGCAGGGGCCGGCGGTCGGGCCCGGCTACCAGGCTCCGTTCCCTTGGGGCGGCCGGCTCGAGGCGGTGGTGATCGAGACCGACCAGGACGGCGCCGACCCGGCCCGGGCCGTGCTCGCCGACCTGGACGCCATCCTGGCCGAGCAGTAGCAGCCCGCGTAACGACCAGACGGCGCACCTCTCACCGATGCTGGCGGACGGCGCACCAGTCCCAGAGGGCGTGGCCGTCTGCCCTCACGCGCGAGCGGCGCACCAGTCCCACAGGACGTGACCGTCTGCCCTCACGCGCGAGCGGCGCACCAGTCCCACAGGGCCTGGCCGTCGGCCCGCCGCTGATCGGGGCTTCGACCGGTTCCGGGCCGGTAGTACTCACCCCGTCTGCGGCGGTCCATCCAGAAACCGTTCTCGGGGGCGGCCGGCCCGCTCAGGGCCAGGGCGATCAGCCACACGGCCGTGTCAGCCCCCTCGGCCGGGGTCCGGAGCGCAGGGCCCAGCCGGGAGAATCCAGGCAGGCTGGTGCTGACGCCCGGGGTGGAGGCCCAGCCCGGGTGCATCGAGTAGCTGTGGCCGCCCGAACGACGGCCCCACTCCTCGGCCAGAACGACCTGGGCCCGCTTGGCCCGGGCATAGGCCACGGCCCCTTTGTAGTCATCAGGGGCCATCTCCAGTTCGTCGAGATCGAAGCGGGCGGTGTACATCCCGCCCGAGGACATGGTCACCATCACCGGGACCGCTGGCAGCCGCCGGGTCAGCCGGAACGGGGCCAGCACATGGGTGGCGACGGTCAGTTCGGTGCCGTCGGGTGCTTCCCGGCGGTCGTTGAACAAGGCGCCCGCGTTGTGGAGGAGGGCGTCGAGGGGAGAGCCCGATCCTTTGACCATGTCGACCAACTCATCGAGTTGGTCGGGCTGGACCAGGTCGCACACGATCGGCCGCCCACCCCCTTCGGCGGCCGCCTCGAGGCGGTCGCGGTCACGACCGACCAACCACACGTCGGCGCCCAGATCGATGAGCGCCCGCGCCGCGGCCCGGCCGATGCCCGACGAGGCACCGGTGACCAGGACGGTCCGACCGTCGAGGCGGGGCGGCGGCGTCCAGCCCTCGACCCGGCGCCGGGTCAGGTAGCCGAGCCGGGAGAAGCTGCCGGCGATCGACACCTCCAGCGCGACGTCGACCAGATCGGGAAGGAAACGGGGCAGGGCTGGCACCGATCGAAGCTATCGGGGGGTCGGAGGGTATCGTCGCTGTGTAGCAAAGATGGCAGTCGACCTCGACAAGGGCTCTACATCTCAGGCGGACGAGCCGGCGGTCGTCACCCGACAGCCGTCCCGACGCCGCCGATGGCTGACCCGCGCAGTTGTGACAGTCATCGTGGCACTTGTTGTGGTTCTGATCGGACTGGCGCTCCTGCTCGGGCTGACGCCGTCGGCCGGATCGGCCCCAGCCCGGGTGGCCGGCATCCTCGCCACCCACGGCGCACCGAGCGACGACGGGGTGGTGCCGGCCAAGGTCGGAGAGGCGTTGCTCGCCACCGAGGACAGCCGCTACCACTCGGATTGGGCCATCGACCCGCAGGGAACGGTGCGGGCGGTCTGGGGCGTGGTTTCGCGCAACCCCAATGAGGGGGGTGCCACCATCGAGGTGCAACTGGCCAAGATGCTCTACACGCCGGGGAGCACCGATCCCATCTCGTTGACCGAGCAGGTGGCCATTGCCATCAAGCTCGACCACGACTTCTCGAAGACGCGCATCCTGGCCCTCTACCTGGACGCCGCCTATTTCGGCGACGGCGCCTACGGCGTGACCGATGCGGCCGAGCACTACTTCGGGGTCGAGCCCGATCAGCTCACGTGGGGTCAGGCGACGCTGCTGGCCGGGCTGGTGCAAGCCCCCAGCAACTACGACCCGCACGGTCATCTGAAAGCGGCCCTGACCCGGCGGGCGCACGTGCTGGCCCGGTTGGTCGCAGTGGGGACGATCAGCCGATCAGAGGCCAAATCGATCGAGGGGGAGCAGCTGAAGCCGGTCATTGCCTTTTACGGCTGATTGATCTCTGTCCGAACGGCCCTATTTCGGCCACAGCCCATTGACCCGGTGGTAGCGATGGGCTAGCTCGGCGGGCGTGCCGCTCGCACATGACTGAAGGGGTTCACCAATGGCGTTCGATACGAAGAAGTTCACTCCGTTCGATTGGGGCGTGGCGGCCACCGGGCTGCTGATGTTCATCGACTCTTTCCTCCCTTGGCTCAGCGGCTCGGGCCACGACAGTGCCTTCGGCTCGTACAGCGGGTCGTTGAGCGGCTGGCACTACGTCGGGGCTTGGTTCCCCATGCTCCTTCTCTTGGCGGCGGCCGCCTTCTACGTGCTCGGGGCGGCCGGGGTCGCCCTGCCGACGTTGCCGGTCAGCCGGATTGTGGCCTCGGCGGCGGTGAGCGCGCTCGCCCTGCTCATCGTCATCATCCGCATATTCACCCTCCCGAGTGGCTCGTTCGGGAGCTTCAGCTACGGTCCCGGATGGGGCGCCTACCTGGGCTTGGTCGTCGCTCTGGCCCAAACCGGACTGCTGGTGTACCTCTTCATCAAGTCCGGCGAGAAGCTCCCGTGGGCGGCCGGAGCCACCTCCACCGGTACGGCCGCTCCGACCCAGGCTGCTCCGTACGCGCCGCCGGCCGCGGCCGCTCCGTACACGCCGCCTGCACCCACGGCTGAGCCGATGGCCCCGCCGGCCCCGCCAGGGCCGCCCCCCGTCGCCTGACCGGACGTAGCTCCCGGTGCGCCGGCGGGGACCTCCCACAGGCTTCGATCCCTGATCCCCAGCCGGCGGGTGGCGATCGTCGAGGAAGGTCAGCCGGCGCGCCGATTGAGTAAAGACGAACAGGAGGTGACGTTCGGGTGACCTCCTTGCGATCGGTCCGCCGTGTCCGCTTGCCTTGTCGCTCGTGACCCCTGCCGCAGCGTTGACCGCGGTGACGAAGCGTTACGGACCGGTCGTCGCGCTGGACGGGGTGTCGCTGACCGTCGCTCCCGGCACCATCCACGGATTGGTGGGCCCGAACGGGGCCG
>DASZNC010000075.1:0-65204 GCA_035551615.1 Acidimicrobiales bacterium | reverse complement strand
GAACTTGGCGCCGATCACGTACGGCACGCCCGGGCCCATGGTGGCCAGCGTTCCCGACAGCGAGCCGCGCATCTGGCCCCGGAACTTCAGGTGCCGGGCGTACCAGTTGGCCGACGACCCGGAGTCGGAGGCGATGATGGCGTTTTCCGGGATCTGGTCGCTGAGCTCCCAGACCAGCCGCTGCGGGTTGACCGTGTTCTCCAGGTTGCTGTCGGTCATGGCCTGGCGTTGCATCGTGTCCCACCAGTGGGAGACGTTGCCCTCGATGCCCTCCCGCCAGGTGCGGTCCGACTTGCGCTCGAGGTGCGGGATCAGGGCCCGCAGCGCCATGGTCGAATCGGAGACGATGTTGACCTCGTAGGGGTAGCGCATGCCGATGAAGGTCGCGTCGTGGTCGATCTGGATGGCCCGGGCCTGATCCAGGCCGGGCAGGAACTGGGTGTACGGGAAGTTCGACCCCACCGTGAGCAGGGTGTCGCAGTCCATCATCATCTCGTAGCTGGGCCGAGTCCCGAGCAGGCCGATGGAACCGGTCACGTATGGCAGCTCGTCTGACAGAACGTCCTTGCCGAGGAGGGCCTTGGCCACGCCGGCGCCGAGCAGGTCGGCGATCTCCGAGACCTCGGCCGCGGCGCCGCGCGCGCCCTGGCCGACGAGGATCGCCACCTTGCTGCCGGCGTTGAGGATGTCGGCCGCTTTGCGGATGGCGTTGTCGTCGGGCACGATCGACGGCCAGTCGATGCCGGTGCTGGACGGCACCATCTTGAACGCGTGCGACGGCGCCTCGTACTCCATCTCCTGGAGGTCGGACGGGATGATCACGCAGGTCGGGCTGTGGGTGGCCAGGGCGACGCGGATGGCCCGGTCGATCAGGTTGGGGAACTGCTGCGGCACGTTGGCCATCTCCACGAACTGGTGGCAGCAGTCCTTGAACAGCGACACCAGGTCGACCTCCTGCTGGTACGACCCACCCATGGCCGACCGGGATGTCTGGCCGACGATGGCGACGATGGGAACGTGGTCCAGCTTGGCGTCGTACAACCCGTTGAGCAGGTGGATGGCGCCCGGACCGGACGTCGCCGCGCAGACGCCGACCCGGCCGGTGAACTTGGCGTAGCCAACCGCTTCGAAGGCGGCCATCTCCTCGTGACGGGCCTGGACGAACTTGGGCTTGTTCTCGGCCCGGCCCCAGGCTGCCAGCAGGCCGTTGATGCCGTCACCGGGATAACCGAACACCAGGTCGGTTCCCCATGCCCGCAGCCGTTCCAGGACGAAATCGCCAACCGTTGAGCTCATATCCGTCATGTACCCAGTACCGGGTGCGGAACTCGTATCGAAACGGTGGTTGAGAGGCCGCCCGCACGGGTACCTATGGGCCGCTAGGAAGTGAGAAGCATGGGTAACGGGTTCCACGTATCCACCGAACGGGTATACGACGATTCCTGGAGGGTGACAGCTACGGGGGAGCTCGATGTGGCCACCGCGGGGTACTTCGAGGCGGCGATGGCCCAGGTGGTGGACAGTGACCTGTCTCTCATCGAGGTCGACCTGGGTGGTCTGTCGTTCATCGGGGCCGAAGGTGCCCGCCTGCTGACCGAGGCGATGGCGGCCTGCCAGGCACAGGGCCGGACGCTCGTCGTGGTCGCCGTATCGAGCTTCGTCCGGCGGGTCTTCAGCCTGACCGGGCTCATCGATCAGATCGAGCGCCCGCCCACCCCCGTCTGACGGTTCCCGGTGCCGTGCGCCGGGTAGTCAACCCTGTGGTGCGTAACCAGACCTACACGCGCGACGAGAGCCGGTCCGAACAACTGGATCGGAGCTGGAGCGAGCTGGTCCAGGAGTTCCGGGTCATCGGCACCGGGATACAGATTCTCTTCGCCTTCCTGCTGAGCATCGCCTTCCAGGCCCGCTTCGACAAGACAACCGAGTTCCAGCGTGATGTCTACCTGGCCACATTGCTGGCCTCCGGACTGGCCGCCGCCCTGTTCATCACCCCGGTGGCGCTCCACCGCTTCTTGTTCCACGAACGGGCCAAGGACGAGCTGGTCCAACTCAGCAACATCGTGGCCATCGCCGGCATGGCCACCCTGACGGTGGCCATGATCGGAGCCGTGCTGCTGATCGGCGACTGGGTGGCCGGCACCCTGTTCGCCGTGATCTCGACGACCGGCACGGCGGTGGTCTTCTCGATGCTCTGGTTCGCCATCCCGTTCTGGCTGCGCCGGCGGGTCGAGTCTCGCTGATCGGCAGAAATGGGGCGAACGCCGTTTCCGGGCCCACCTCAGGGGAATCAGAATTGGTATGACCAAGACAATCGAGGAACACATCGATGTAGACGTCCCGGTCCGTTCGGTTTATGACCAGTGGACCCAGTTCGAGAAATTCCCCGTGTTCATGGACGGGGTCGATGAAGTCAAGCAGCTGGACGACAAGCACCTGCACTGGAAGATCTCGATCGGTGGGGTCAAGCGTGAATTCGACGCCGAGATCACCGAGCAGATCCCGGACGAGCGGGTCGCCTGGCGGTCCACCAGCGGGACCGGCCACGCCGGCGTGGTCACCTTTCACAAGCTCGAGCCGGACAAGACGCGGGTCATGCTCCAGCTCGAGACCGATCCGGAGGGCGTGGTCGAGAAGGTCGGTGACGCGGTCGGGCTGACGACGGCCAATGCCAAGTCGGACCTGAAGAAGTTCAAGGAGTTCATCGAGTACCGGGACGGGTCCGAGACCGGGGCGTTCCGGGGCGAGATCCGCTAGACGGGCGAAGCTCGGCCCCTCGGCCTACAGCAGAGTGGGCCGAACGGAGCTGGGAGGCCCTGGTCGGTCATGCCGGCCAGGGCCTTTTGCTGTCCGGAAGTAAATGGGGCCTATTCCAAGCCGAGGAGATGGCTCTTGTGGCCGTTTGACAGGCCTGCGCCATAAGTAAAGAATCGTTCTGTGGTTCTGGCGTTGGAGGAGTTCTGTGCCCGGGCCGAGGCCTGGCTGGAGGCCAACCGCGATCGCCGGCCGCCGGCCCGGGAACTGGTGTGGGGAGAAGGATCGGACGACGTCTCGGTGTTCCGGAACCTGACCGCCGAGGAGGAGCGCCGGCACATCGAGTCCGTGCGTGTGTGGCAGCAGCAGAAGATGGACGCCGGCTACGGATCCATCGGGTGGCCGGCGGAGTACGGAGGCGCCGGCCTGTCGCGGGCCTACGAGCACGCCTTCCGGTCCTTGGAGTCCGGCTTCGACACCCCGGCCGGCCACGAGGCGGTCAGCATCACCCTGGAGCTGGTCGGGCCGACGATTCTGACGGCCGGCGACGACGAGCAGAAACGCCGGTACCTGCCCAGGTTGCGACGCACCGACGACATGTGGTGCCAGCTGTTCTCCGAACCGGGCGCCGGATCGGACCTGGCGTCCCTGACCACCAAGGCCGAACGCCACGGCGACCATTGGCAGTTGGATGGCCAGAAGGTGTGGACCTCGGGAGCCCAGTACGCCGATTTCGGTTACATCATCTGCCGTACCGACCCGGTGGCACCCAGGCACGCCGGTCTGACCGCGTTCCTCATCCCGATGGATGCCCCCGGCGTCGAGGTGCGGCCGCTGCGCCAGATGAGCGGAGGCTCCTCGTTCAACGAGGTCTTCCTCACCGGCGTGATCGTCCCGGACGAGAACCGCCTGGGGCCGGTCGGTGGAGGTTGGCAGGTGGCCGTGACCACTCTCGGCTTCGAACGGGCGGCATCGGTCAGCACCGGCCCGGCCGGTGAGGACCTGTTCGCCCGCATGGTCATGGCCGCCCGCCAGCGCGGGCGCAACGGGGACCCGGTCGTCCGGCAGGCGCTGGCCGCCGTGTACGCCCATGACCGGGTGCGCACCATGACCCGCCGTCGGGTCGCCCGATCAGCCGGGGGCGTGCCCGGTCCGGAAGGGTCGATCGGCAAGCTGGCGTGGACCGAGGGGCTGCGCCGCAAATCCGACGCCATCTCCACCATCCTCGGTCCCGCCCTGGTCGCCGACACCGGGGAATGGGGCACCTACGCATGGAGCGAGTTCGTGTGCGGTGCCCCCGGGTACCGCATCGCCGGCGGCTCCGACGAGGTGCAGCGCAACATCATCGCCGAACGGGTCCTGGGACTGCCCAAGGAACCCAAATGAGCCCCTCGGTCACGCCGGCGCGAGAAGCCCGGCGGCGGCCGCCCCGGCGCAAGGCGATGATCGTCGATGCCGCCCGGCGGCTGGCCGCCGACGGGGGGCTGGCGGCCGTCTCGATGGAGGCCATCGCGAGTGAGGTCGGCATCACCGCCGGCGGCCTCTACCGGCACTTCCCGGGCAAGACGGCGATCGCCGGAGCGGTGCGCATCGAGACCATCGAGCACTTCGTCGACCTGGCCGATCGGGCCTCGCAGTCGGCGGCGCCGGGTGGGGAGGCGGCCGCCATCGTCGCCGCCACAGTGGCGTCCACGCTCGATGACCCGTCGCTCCTCCGGTTCTACATGCGCGAGTGGGGCGCGCTCGCCGATGGCCGGATAACCACCGCCGAGCGCCGTCTGGTCCGGCTCTGGACCGACGCCGTGCGCGCCGCTCGGCCCCAGGTGAGCCGGGCCCACGCCCGGGTCCGTCAGGCCGGCGTCATGGGCGCCCTGGCCGGAACCAGCCGGATGGCATCCATCCACCGGCCGCGGAGCGACGTGCTGCTCGGGCGGGCGTGCACGGCGGTACTGCTGCGGGCGCCGGTACCGGTGGCGGACCAATCGGCGCCGATTCCGCCGGGCGCCGATTGGAAGCCGCCCGCCAGCCGGCGCGACGAGATCATGTCGGCCGCCCTGCGGTTGTTCCGGGTGCGGGGATTCGCCGGTACGACCGTCGACGACATCGGGCAGGCGGTCGGCCTGGCCGGTTCGGGCATCTACCGGTCCTTCCCGAGCAAGGCGGAGATACTCCTGGACGCCTACGACCGCACGGCGGCGCGCGTCGAGGTCGGCGTCGATGCCGCCCTGGCGGCGGCGGCCGACCCGCTGGATGCGATTCGCCGCATGACGTCGTCCTACGCCCGCATCGCGCTCGACAACACCGACCTGATCGTCGTGACCGGACGGGAGAGCTCCGGCCTGCCGCCGCAGGAGCGGGCTCGTATCGCCCGCCGCAACCGGGGCCTGCGCGACGCGTGGGTACCGGTCGTGCGCCAGGTACGCGACGACCTCTCCGAGCCGGAAGCCCGAATGCTGTACCGCGGTGCGTTGGCGCTGGCCAATCAGGCCGCCCTCTTTCCCGAGAAGGAACCACTCGGTCCGGGGACAGTGGCCGACCTGATGATGGCCTTCCTGCTCTCCGCTACATCCATCTCCGGACAGGAGGCAACGTGACCAGAAAGGAAATCATCTGATGGGAGCTCTCGACGGCCGTGTGGCCATCATCACCGGCGCCGGCCGGGGCATTGGGCGCGAGCACGCCCTGTTGTTCGCCGCGGAGGGCGCGCAGGTCGTGGTCAACGACCTGGGCGGGGCCACCGATGGTTCAGGCGCCGACGTCAGCGCCGCCCAGGCGGTGGTCGACGAGATCACCGCCGCCGGGGGTGCAGCGGTGGCCAGCACCGACAGTGTGACGTCCCACGAGGATGCCAAGAAGATCATCGACACCGCAGTGGATGTGTTCGGCGACCTGCACGTGGTGGTCAACAACGCCGGCATCCTCCGCGACCGGACCCTCGTGTCGATGACCGAGCAGGAGTTCGACGATGTCATCAGCGTGCACCTGAAAGGCACGTTCAACGTCAGCCACTGGGCCTCGGCGTGGTGGCGTGACCGGTCCAAGGCGGTCGGCACGGAGATCGACCGCAGCCTGATCAACACCTCGTCGGGCGCCGGGCTGCACGGCAACCCGGGGCAGACCAACTACGCGGCGGCCAAGGCCGGCATTGCGGCGATGACCATCGTCGCCGGGTACGAACTGAAGCGGTACGGCGTGCGGTCCAACTGCATCGCACCGATGGCCCGCACCCGGCTCACCCTGCAGACGCCGGGCATCAGCGAGATCATGGAGAAGTCCGTCTTCGATCCCGGCAACATCTCGCCCCTGGTCGCCTACCTGGCCACGGCCGGCTGCCCGTTCTCGGGGCAGGTGTTCAGTGTCTACGGCGGGGCCGTCGGTATATACCAGGGCTGGTCGATCGCCGAGGAGGTCACGACCGACGGGCAGTGGCAGTTGGCCGACCTGACCCGGGCCATGGACGGCTTGCCCCGCAAGGTCCCGGTCAACAGCCAGATGGCCAAGTTGGCCGAACTGGCGACGCCGGACTGAGCGGCGGCCGGCCGGATGTCGTCATCGGAGCGGCGCCCGCATACTGGGACGGTGCCGGCAGAGGAAGGGGCTGAATGACCGACGGTTGGGTGGCGGACGGCTACGGAACAGTGGCGGACATCTTCGACGCGGATGTCGCCCGGCTGGGCGACGGAGGCGGTGCGTTCGCCGCCTACGTCGGCGGCCAACCGGTCGTCGACCTCTGGGGCGGCCACGCCCGGCCCGGTGTGGCCTGGGACAAGGACACGCTGTCGGTGATCATGTCCTCGACCAAGGGCCTGTGCACCATGTCCGCCCAGGTGCTGTTCGATCGTGGCCTGCTCGACGTCGACGCGCCGGTGGCGAAGTACTGGCCGGAGTTCGATCAGGAGGGCAAAGGAGCGATCCTCGTCCGCCACGTCCTCACCCACACGTCCGGCCTACTGGGCTTCGGGTCCCAGGTTCCTCCCGTCGGCTGGGACGGGAGCGGCTGGTCCGACTACGACGCCATCGCCGCCGCGTTGGCGGCGGCGCCCGCCTGGTGGCCGGCGGGCACGAGGTTCGGGTACCACGCCACCACCTACGGCTGGCTGGTCGGCGAGCTGGTGCGGCGGATCGACGGGCGGACGGTCGGGCAGTTCTTCCACGATGAAGTGGCCGTTCCGCTCGGGCTCGACATCTGGATCGGGACACCGGCCAGCGAGCACGATCGGGTGTCGACCCTCGTCGACCACATGAGCGACGGCCTACCCGGGCCGTTGCGCCTCCTGTTCGGAACGGTCAGCAAGAAGATGCGCGACCCGGGCACCCTCGCCGGGCAGGCGTTCATCGCGTCCGGGGGGACCTGCCTGATGGACCAGGGCGAGACCCTGCTCAACGGCCGGCGCGCCCTCACCGCCGAACTGCCCTTCGGTAACGGCACGGCGACGGCCCGGAGCCTGGCCCGGACGTACGCCCTTCTGGCCCTCGGCGGTGAGTTGGACGGCACCCGGCTGGTGTCGGCCGACACGGTGCGGCGGTTCCAGGTGCAGCAGATCTCCATGCCCGACCAGATCATGATGCAGGTCGCCCCGCTCGGGACCAGGTGGCTGATGAAGCAGCCGGTGCGCCGGTCGCTGGGCTACCTGTTGAATCCGTACATGCGCGGCGAGAAGCCCCGTTTCGGCCCCAACCCGAACTCGTACGGGCACGACGGCGCCGGCGGCCAGCTGGCGTTCTGCGATCCCGACCGGCGGATCTCATTCGGTTTCATCAGGTCGGATCTGAGTTCGTCGTCGGTCTTCTCCCGGAAGCTCATCGACGCCGTCTACGCCGCCGCAGCCTGACCCGGGTCTGTCGCCGCCGGCACCGGGCCGATAGTCTTTCGGCCCGGGGTAGGAGGACGGGCGGTGGATGACGCGACGGATTGGACTGAACCGGAACTCGATGACTTCTTCGTCATGGGCGCGAGCAACCGCGAGCTGTCCCACTCGGAGCGACTCCTCGAAGCAGAGCGCCGGCGGGCCCGCGAGCGGGGCGACCGGTATCGGGCCCGGCTCGACGACGGGTTACATGCGACTCGGCGATCGGGCCGGCGGCGGTTCTCCTCGCGGGCGCCCCGGACCCGGTCGTCGACGTCCCCGACGCGGAAGCGGCAGTACATCGGACTGGCAATTGCGGTCGGCGTCCTCGGCGCTTACCTGTACCTGGAGCATCCCTTCTATCGCGGAGACGGATTGACGCCGACGCCGGTGGGCCAGATCGTGCCCTGCCCGGCCAGCATCTATCCGGAGGGGGCCCAGTACTCGTTCGAGGATTGCGCCGGCGGGGCACCGGCCCGGTGGGCCCGATGCAGCACTTTGCGCGTTTCCATCGACAGCACGAACGCGCCTGTCGGTTATGACGCCGATACCTATGACGCCTTGAACCAGTTGTCGGCGGCCACCGGCTTGCACTACCGGCTCGTGACCGGTGCGGCCGACGTGACGATCTCCTGGTCGTCTGCGCTGATGTCCACAGGGATAGAAGCCGATAAGGCGGGCGTCACCCAGGTCGAGTTCCGGTCGGACTCGTACCAGGCGTCGCTCTCGCATGCGCAGGTGCAGATCTCCAGCCGACTGGCGCAGGGAACCGGCCGGAACGGCGAGGTCCCGGTGTTGCTCCACGAGCTGGGCCACGCCGTGGGGCTGGCCCACTTCGGAGGTCCGGTCATCATGAACCCGGTCGACCAGGACTATGCGACCTACCGGCGAGGGGACCTGGCCGGGTTGGCCGCTCTCTACCAGCCGGCGCACTGCTGAACGACCCGGTCCCGGGCGTCGACGGAAGAGGGCCGGGTCAGGAGCCGGGCGCCGGGTCCGGATCAGGGCACCGTCGTCAGGTCCTCACCGAAGACGATGTGGCCGGAGAAGTGCGGCCGGGCCCGCGCTATCCATTCATCGGCCGTCCCGGGAAGCGGGGCCGGCACCTGGTGGGTGAGCACCAGCGTCTGGACGCCGGCCCGGGCCGCCGTCTGGGCCGCCTGCTCCACGGTCGAGTGGTAGTCGATGGTGTCCACGAACCTCTGCATCGGGACGGCCCGGACCAGGTCGTCACGGAGCACCGTCTGGATGTAGATGTCGGCGCCGCGACACAACTCGTCCAGCCCCCGGCACGGCACCGTGTCGCCGGCCACCACGATCGACCGGTCGCCGAGATCGAACCGGTACCCGACCGACGGATCGACCGGCCGGTGGTCGGTCGCCCCGGCCCGCACCGAGAACCCGTCCTCGTCGACAACCACGCCGCCGGTGACCTCGGCCACGCGAACCTGCGGCCGCCAGTTCAGATCGGCGTGATGGGCTAGCCGGTACCCGATGTCGGCTTCGAGCATGCCCAGGCAACCGTCGACCACGGCCTGTGTGCCCGGAGGGCCGAAGACAACCAGATCGGTCGGCTCCCGGGTCATGATCCAGTGGGTCGTGATCACGTCGTTCAGATCGCAGATGTGATCGCTGTGCAGGTGGGTGAGCAGGACGCCGTTCAGCAGAAGGGGCACGGTGCCGGCGGCGGCCATGCGCATGCACACGCCTCGGCCGGCATCGACCAGGTAGGTGCGGTGATCGGCCCGGACCAGGGTGGCGGCCCCGGCCCGGTTCGGGTCAGGCAGTGGGTTGCCGGTCCCGAGCAGGACGGCGGACAGCTGGGGCATCGGCGGCTCCTTGCCGGTTCCGGGTGGCGACTATCCGGGACCGGCCAGGTCCCGGCGGTGACGGCGGCTGGCCTCGGCCGCATGGATCATCAGGTTGCGGGCCATCGACGACTCCTGGCCGGACGCCCGCCGGGAGTAGATGTCGGTACGGGCCTGGTGGGCCTCGTCCGAGGCGGGATCGGCCAGCACCGCGTACTCGACCAGGTGGCAGGCCAGCCGCAGGTCCCCGGCGTCGGCCAGGGCGGAGGCCCGCTGGATCACGGCACCGACGCCGCCCGCCATCTCCACCCACATCCGGGCCTGCTGCGCTCGCGGGGCGGGCAGCAGCTGATCGGGCTCGCCGTCATACCAGCCTCCGTACCGGCGCCATACGTTGCGAACCAGGAACTGTGGATGGTCGTAGACGGGCCGGAGATAGGGGCGGTCCCGGAGATGGGCCGGCACCTCCACCTCGTGGATTATCCGGTCGAGGGTGGCGCCAGTGTTCATCAGGTCCAGGACCTGGGTCTCGATCGATTCCAACAGGTCGGCCGTGTCCGTGAGCGCGATGGTGATCCGGTCGGTCCCGAAGATCGGCAGCCCGTGGCCGGAGACCATGATCTCGGCGCCCAGCCCGGCCATCTCCCGCAGGGCGACGGCCCAGTCGCTGAGATAGCGCTGCACCTTCTGGGGGTTGCCGGCGTTCGGGACGGCCCAGATGAAGAGGTCGCCCGGGTGCAGCACCTTGGCTCCCGGAACCCAGGTCCACGTGGCGTCGTCGGTTTCGCCTCGGGCATGGTGCAACTCGAAGGTCATCGAGCCGCGCCTGAACGTCAGGCGATCCTCGTAGGTGACATCGGGGAAGCGGTAATCGACCGGCCACGTGAAGTTGTCGACCGGCAGCCCGAACTGGCGCTGGTTGATCGCTGCGTTCCAACCCGGGGTGCGCTGATACCGGCGGAAATGGTCGGGCATGGCGGCGTGGCCGTACACGGTTGGTCCCGACCAGCCCCGATCGGCCGCTTCAGCTTCGAAGCGGGCAGTGCCGAAGACGTGATCGACGTGATGGTGGGAGTACACGGCGTCCGCGAGCCGGTCGGTCGGCCGCCACGAACGGACGCTGTCGTAGACGATGTCGCGGTCGAAGAACCCGCCGGTGTCGAGCATCACCAAGCCGTCCCCGGTATCGAGGGTGGTGACGCTGGCCAGGCTCTTCAGGCACAGCACACCGTCGGCGATCTCCTCCGCTTCTCGATCGGCGATCGGCCGAACGGGGTGCTCGTCGAAGACGAGGTCACCGTCACCCTGCCAGTGCCGCTCGGCCATATCGCTGATCCGTCCCACGTCAACCCCCTCCACTCAATATGACTCGGGCTCAGTCTCCTGCCACACCCCACGCCGCCTCGAGCACCGCCTCCGCCGCCTGCTGCGATCCGGACGGGGCGCCCTGGTACAGATCGAGGAAGACCGTCAGCCGCTTGTGACCCGACCACGCGCCGGCGACGCGTACATCCAGTCCCGGTGTGGCCAGCCACATGGCGCACGCGGCATGGCGGAGATCGGAGAGACGCAGCCGGTCCAGAGCAATCTCCCCGAGGTCGTCGGACGTCTGATGGGCGACGGCCATCGTCTGTTTGGCCGGGGTCCACACGTCCCGTTCGAAGGTCTCCCAGTTCCAGCCGGCGAACAACGGACCGCGTCCGCCGCCCTGGTCGATGAGGTGCCGGATCCGTGCGGCGGCGCCCGAGGGCAGCGGTGCGGTGCGGGTGGCGGCGATCTCCCGCCCGCCGAGCGGGCCCCACCCGGGGTGGTCGTCGAGTTCCAGGAGGTAGGCCGGGACCGGTGGCCGGCCGCTCCGGGAGAACCTGACATGCCCAGTGCCACCGGGGGTCAGGATCAGATCGCGGGTCCTCACGGCTGCGGACTCGCCCGGTCGGCCGCCGGCTACTCCCAGCAGGAGGATGTACGCCTCGGCCATCGGCCCGAAAGCACCTTGTCCGCAGATGCCAGCCAGTTCCCGGACATGGCCGGGCGCCAGGATGATGGCCCGGTCGACCGGGCCGACCGTTGCCGCTCTGTGACGGCCGGCCGGCGAGCCGGTCGCTCTGGCGACTGGTGGATCAGGGACCGGCGCGGAGACACCGCCGTCGCCGCCGGCCGGAGCCGGCCGGGCCACGAACGTCCTGGACGACGGGTCGAAGGCCAACCCGGCCAGGAAGTCGGCTTCGAGGGCGGACTTGGCCGTCTGGGCCTGGTCGGCGGCGTAGAAGCGTTCGCTCCACCGGTGCCCGTCGGCGCTGATCTTCAGATCCCAGCACGCGGTCGTGTGTCCCGGCTGCTCCCACCCGACGATCTTGCGGACCGGCCGCCCGGCACCGTCCACCACCGGTCGGCCGTTGGCGCCCACTTCCGTATCCCCGTAGATCGGGCCCCGCGGGCGGGTCGTCGAGTCCGTTCGGGTGGGGCCCGTGACCTGGAAGGTACGAGGGCGGAACGGCCGGGTCGGTCGGGTCGGGCTCGATTCGGTGACGGCCATCGCGCCCCAGGCTAAGTCTTCCGGCCGGCCGTGGGGGTGCGTAGCCTCTGGTCGTGCCGCACCGCGACAAGGGTTCACGAGTGATCGCAGCCCCTACCGCGACGGTCTATGCCGCCCTCGTCGACCCGGACGCCCTGTTGGCATGGCTGCCTCCCTCCGGTATGACCGCCAGGTTCGAACGATTCGACCTCCGGCCGGGAGGGTCATACCGAATGGTGTTGACCTACGCCGATCCGAGCGTAGCGAGGGGGAAGGCCACCGCTGATTCCGACGTGGTCGAGGTTCGGATCGTCGACATCGTCCCCGGCGTCCGGGTCGTGCAGGCGGTGGACTTCGTCTCTGACGACTCCGCCTATTCCGGCACGATGACCATGACCTGGGAGGTCACCCCGGTAGCAGGAGGAAGCCGCGTCGACATCATCGCCGTCGACGTTCCCGACGGAATCTCCCCTGAAGACCACGCCGCCGGACTGACCTCCTCCCTGTCGAACCTGGCCGACTACTTGAACGGGTGAGCAGCAGCACCTTCAGTAGGTATAGCGACCGTCGAGCAGGGCCGGGCGACGGCGCCGAGGCTGCTCTCGGGCGAGAGGGCGTTGTCCTTCATCTGGATGGTTCGACGTACTGAGCGTCAATCATCGCCTTCGCTTTGATCGCATCCAGTGCCAGGAGCTGAAGGCTCTGCCACGGTTGGAAATTGACGAACTCGAGGTGAAGATCCGGCTCGGGGTGGAACAGCTCTTTGACGGCTTCGACCGTGACGGGTGTATCCGAACTGATCAAACCGCCGCGCCGGTCTTCGCTGGTCGCGTAGTGAAGGCCGGCCGACGGGATTCCCCGGCCGGACTCGGTAGATTTCCGGCCCATGGATCGACTGGCGCAGAAGGCCCGTTCTGAACTGGGCGACGAGGGGCAGGTTCTGTATGACTCACTGGTCGAGTCGAGAGGGGACCACATCGCCAGCGGTGACGGGGCTCTGTTGGGCCCATTCAACGCCTGGGTACAAGCCCCGCGGATCGGCTCGCGGTTGGCCGCTCTCGGTTCAGCACTGCGTTATGACATGGCGCTGGACCGCAAGCTGATCGAACTGGCCATCATCACCGTCGGCTCGTACTTCAAGGCCGAGTTCGAATGGTTCGCCCACTCCGCCGTGGCCCGCCGCCACGGCGTACCCGAAGCGGTCATCTCGAGCCTGGCGGCCGGACAAGAGCCGGCCTGCGACGACTTCGAGCAACGGATCGTCTACACAGTCGCTTCCGAACTCGTCCGGACCGGCGGCTTGTCCGAAGCGACGCACCGGGAGGCCCAAGGCGTGTTGCCCGATGAACAGCTGATCGAGCTGGTCACGCTGTGCGGCTACTACACACTGGTTTCGTTCACGCTCAACGCCTTCGATGTCGCTCTCCCGCCGGGAACCGAACAGCAGTGGGACACCAGCGACTGAACAAAGATGGCATTTTCGTCGTCTTGGCTGTCCGACATCTACGCAGAAGGTTGCCGCAGGGCCGGAGGGAGCAGCATCCGCCCTCGGTGTGGGGCCGTCTGCTCTGGCGGTTTGGGCGGTGCGGCTGCTCTTCGCGACGTCACCGCCGACGGGCTCGCATCTCGACTGGTCAGCGGTCGCCCGAGCCTTCCAGGGCGCCAACCCACTGACGCCACCATATGTCGGAGCCGGGAGAGGTCGACGCCGGCGCCGATCAGCAGGTTCGCGTCTACGCCCTCTCTCTCGGATCAAGCCGAGAAGCAGGTGCCCGGTGCCGATGTAGTTGCGACCCTGGAGGAGAGACTCTCGCAACGAGAGTTCCAGGACCTTCTTGGTCCGGGGCGAGAACGGCCGGGAACCGACCGATGCCGCAGCACTAGCGGGCCCGACATCATCAGCGATGTCAGACCGCACCGCTCCGGCCGTCACGCCGATCACCGCCGCGGCGGAATACCTCGGTGCCTCCCCGTGCGTGTCGGGCGGCAAACTTGAACGAGGCGTTCAGGCGAGCTTTCTCGGTGCTGTAAGAACGCTGGGACTGTCACCGGTATTGACTGTCTCGCTCGGCTCGAACAACAGCAGCGTCGTTTCGATAGCTGCACAAGGCTGATGCTCCCGCCCCCGTGGTACCACTGCGCTGTCGCCCGCTTCGAGAACCACGTCGCCGTCCGACATCCTGATGGTTAGGCGACCGGACAGAACGAGGAAGAACTCGTCTGTCTCTACATGGCGGTGACGGGTGAACTCACCCAGGACCTTCACGACCCGCACGTCGTAGTCGTTGATCACTGCGACCGTTCGTGGGGACCAGTGCTCGGTGAGTGACGCCAAGACGTCGTTGACGTTGCATGAGCGAACCGAAGCCATTCGCTCACCATATGAGACGATTGAACTCGAGGGCTGCCGGTGATCATGGCGTTCAGTGATCGGCAGAAGCGGCAACAGTTCCGTCCCTACGCTGCCCTTTTGGGGTAGGACCTGATGGGTGGACGAGATGGCGGAGGAGAAACTCGCAGCGGGCGAGCAGCGATCAACGGATCATGACCATGATGGCGTTGAGGTGACCGAGAATTCCTTGTCTGACCATTTGACCGGTGAACACGGAATGGAGATACCGGACGGGCTCAGCGCAGGCGCACTGCGAGGAATTCATGACCGGTTCCACGGAGAAGCCCATGCATCTGAGGAGTAGGCGCTCTGCGCCCACGCGTAAGTCTCCGGCACGGGTCAGCGTCCCGGGCCGCCGGATAGATCCTCGATCGACTGCGGCTTGGAGGATAATTTCAATCCACGTCGGAGCGCCAGCCGAGCGTTGACCTTCCACTCGCGGGTAGAGACCTCCGGTGGCCACAGATCTGGGACCTGATAGGTGGTCGGCGTGGGTCAGATGAGGTCTGGCGCTCTCCGGCCAATCCCGACCAGACGGCACGTAGTCGTTGCCACGGGGCAACTATCGGGCGACATAGTCTGGCGATCCTTCGAAGCCGCCAAGGAAGTCCTTGATGGCATCTTGTCGGCCGGTACGTGCGAGTGGGGACCGGGCGGAGAGCGACCTAGGATCGACCCGTGACCGAGACCCCCCGTTCGGCGCTGCAGCGCTTGGCCGTCGCCACCGGCGGAGTCGCCACCCCGGCCAACCTTCTCGACGCGGTCGCCCTCGTGGGCGCATGGTGGGCCGGTCCCAGGCTGGGAAGCTGGGGGGGATACGCCGTCGGCGCCCCCTCGTACTTTGCCGACTTGGCCGACGGCATCATCGCCCGCCGCACCGGCACGGTTACACGTGTCGGGGAAATCATGGATCACGTCGGTGACAAACCGAAAATCTTCTGGGCTGCGTGGCACATCTGGCGTCTGCGCCTCGCCGACCGACCCCTGATCGCTACGGTCGCCGTCTACAACGTGGCTAACGCCGCAGTCACCGGTTACGACCTGCTTCGCAACAGTGAGCCCGCCGTGTTCCCGGACCGGCGTGCCAAGTGGGCGATGATGACCAGCGCCACCGGTATGGGTATCCAAGTGGCAGCCACGAACGCTGAGCGAACACATCCCCGGCTGGCCCGTGCGCTGCACGTCTGCGGGGCAATCAGCAGCTACGGCGGGGTCGCCTTGTTCGGCATCCCGACCACCGTCGGGTACTGGCGGGCCGCCCGCCGCGGGCCAGGCCGACGCAGGTGAGTATCCGTGTCGTCTCTGCTGCGGAAGGCGCCGCTCGAGGGCATGAAGTAGCCCGACGTTTCCACCAAGCGTGCGATATCAACGGGGCCGACGACAGCATCTCGGCGGCTTTCTGAGTTCGTCAGCGTGGTGGCGGCATCATCAAGGGCGCTGCCCCAGAGCCAGGGAACCATGCTCGAGCCACTCGGCGGCATCTTCGGGAAGGTGCTCGGCGGTGAGCTGATGGTGTCGACGAAGGTGCGCCTCACTGAGATCAGCGCGCCCCCCTCCGTTCATCCCCCGGTTGAAAAACGCGGTAGCGCCGTCGGAAAAAGCTTGGTTCAGGATTGTCGATGCTTGATGTTGTGCCTTCATCGCCTCGAAGCTGCACCGCTCTACCACGTCGGCCCACAGCGAAGCCGGGATGTCGATCTCGAGAAAGTCGGCGATGCGCCGCATCTCGCCGTCCAGGTCGCCGATGAGGTCGGCGTAATGGACGAGTAGCACGAACGGCTCGTGGCGGTTCGGCCACCACGAGGCCAGGTGTTCCATGGGCGTCCCCCAGTCGACCCACTCGTCGAACAGCTGGTCCAGGTCGCCTTCCCACACCGGTGGCCATGCTGTTACGCCGTCGCAGCTGGCGATGGCGTTGAGTGCTCCGATCACTTCGGGCCGCATCTTGCGGCGGTGGTTGGCCCAGGACATGAGGGCGTCGAGCCCGTCACGGTAGACGGCGAGGTAGCGGCACTCAGTGAAGATCGGCGTGCAGTCGGCCGGGCTGTGCGTCTTGATGAACCTTCGGTGGGGGATCGCGTCGACTCTCGCCATCGTGTCCTCCACCGGGACTATCCGAGCGTCCAGCCAGGGGCTCAACTCGAAGGCAGGACCAGGCGCGTCCCCGTGGGGCCACAACAGCGAAGCCACGATGCCCTGCGTCCATGTCGTTCCCGACTTCGGCGGAGTCGTGATGAAGATGTCGTCCGACCGCGCAGTGAACTGGTCCCACCGACGGCTGTCATCGAAGACATGCTGGCGACAGCGTGTCGCCGGCAACACCGGGCCCATGCCGCGAACGTAGCCGTATCGATCAACCGGGTCTCATCTGCAGACCAATGCTGCGGACAGGGCTCTGAGTCGACACGAGATGGCCGACGTGAGCCGCCACACCATGAGCAGGTAGTCGCATATCGCCCCGAAGGTAGGTCAGGCGCCGACAGAAGACTGATAAGTCGATGATCACCGACGACCGCTACGACCACGCTTCTTGTCGATCTACATCGGCGGCAGCCTCACGATAGGAGCCTTCTTCAATCGTCGAGCGGAGTTGGGCGCGAACGTTGTCGGCCAGACCGGCGGCGAGTCCGATGAAACTGTCGTGGCTATTGCTAGCAGATCTTTGAAACCATAAGCGGAGTGCGGACAGCACTGGGCATAGCGCCCTCGGGGTAGCTACGGTCGGTGAAGGGGACAGGTTCGCTGACGTGAGTCTTCTTCTTGCGGTTAAGCCCGTTCGAGGGCGATCGGAATCAGCACCGGCTCGCCGATCGCTTCGGATGCATCGAGGTCGACGTCGAACTCGAGTGTCCACTCGTCGAAGCCCGAGGGATCCTCGATCGTCTGATGGACCCGCCAGAGCCGGGGCTCACCGTCGGAGGAGAACTCGTCAAGGACGAATCGCTTGCCGGAGCGGGCATCAGCGCCGACGCCCACATGCTGATGTTCGACGAAGTAGGCCGCCGTCTCATCCTCCCAGCGGGTCGCGCCCCACGCCGAGTCGGCCACAGCCAGGCCGGCGAAGTCGTGCCGGGCCAGCATCTCCACTCGCCGGAACACGGCGTTGCGGACCATCACCTTGAACGCCCGGGTATTGGCGGTGACCGCAGACGGAACGGCTTCCGGGCGCTCTTCGACCACAGCCACCGGGTCCATGCCGGCGGCGGCCGCTGACTCGGCCAGCGCGTCGACGGACTCGGGATGCGAGAGAGCCTCCCACTCGTCGATCAGGCTGGAGTCGGTCTGGCGGACCACTTCGCCGAGCCATTCGATGATGTCAACCAGCTCCTCGGTCTTGGCATCTTCGGGCACCGACTGCAACAACCCCCGGTAGGCGTCGGAGAGGTAGCGGAGGACCACGCCTTCCGAGCGGGCCAGCCCGTACAGGGCGACGTAGTCGGCGAATCCCATGGCCCGTTCGAACATGTCGCGTACCACCGACTTCGGTTTGACATTGAAGTCCGCCGCCCAGGGGTGGCGGGCCCGGTACACGCCGAACGCGTCGTAGAGGTCGTCGCCGAGTGGCTTCGGCCACGTGAGCTTCTCCAAGACGGCCATGCGGTCCTCGTACTCGACGCCTTCGGCCTTGAGCCGGGTGATCGTCTCCGCCTTGACCTTGTCCAGCTGAGCGACGAGGACCACTTGGGGGTTCTCCAGAGTCGATTCGACGATCGACACCACGTCGAGCGCCCATTGCTCGGAAGGGGCCAGCGACGGCAGGACGTCGAGCACGAACGGCGACAGGGGCTGGTTGAGAGCGAAGTCCGCCTGCAGGTCCATGGTCACCCGCACCCGCCGCCCCCGGGCGTCGGGAGTCGCGAGCCGCTCTAGGGCTCCGACGGAGAGGAGGGAGCGGTACATGGCGATCGCCGAGCGGATGTGACGGCGTTGCTGCGCCCGGGACTCGTGGTTGTCGGTCAAAAGGCGGCGCATGGCGGCACAACCGTCGCCCGGCCGATCCAAGACGTTGAGCAGCATCGAGTGGGTGACCTTGAACGACGAGGTGAGGGTCTCCGGCGGGGCGGAGACAAGCCGGTTGAAGGTGTCATCGGTCCAGGCCACGTGACCCTTCGGCGGGTTGGACTTGACGACCTTCTTCTTCTTGCGGGAGTCAGAGGCCGCCTTCTCCGCCGCCCGCTCGTTCTCGATCACGTGCTCTGGCGCCTGCACGACCACCGACCCCTCAGTGTCGAAACCGGCCCGCCCGGCCCGACCCGCAATCTGGTGGAACTCGCGGGCCGACAGGATCCGAGTCGTAGTCCCGTCGTATTTGGACAGGCCGGTCAGGACCACCGTCCTGATCGGTACGTTGATCCCGACCCCGAGGGTGTCGGTGCCGCAGATGACTTTCAGCAGCCCGGCCTGGGCCAGGCGCTCCACCAGCCGCCGGTAACGGGGCAGCATTCCGGCGTGATGGACGCCGATCCCGGCCCGCACGAAACGCGAGAGCGCGGTGCCGAAGCCGGCGGAGAACCGGAACCCGGCCAACGCCTCGCCGATGACGTCCCGCTCGGCCCGGGTGGCCACCGGGGTGGAGGTGAGAGCCTGAGCGCGAGCAACCGCCTCTCTCTGCGTGAAGTGCACGACGTAGATGGGGGCCCGACCGCCGGCCAGTAAGCCCTCCAGCTCCTCGTGCAGTGGCACCCGTGAGTACGTGTAGTCCAAGGGGACGGGCCGAGTGGCCGAGGCGACGGTGACCGTCGGCCGTCCGCTGCGGCGGGTCAGGTCGGTCTCGAAGCGCCGGGTATCGCCAAGGGTGGCCGACATCAGCACGAACTGGGTGCGGGCCAACTCGAGTAGCGGCACCTGCCAGGCCCACCCCCGGTCCGGGTCGGCGTAGAAGTGGAACTCGTCGGCCACAACCTGATCGATGGCCGCGTCGACTCCGCCACGTAGAGCCAGGTTGGCGACTATCTCGGCGGTCGCGCAGATCACGGGCGCGCCGTGATTGACCGAAGCGTCACCGGTGGCCATACCCACCCGGGAGGCTCCCAGTTCGGCCACCAGGTCGAAGAACTTCTCCGACACGAGCGCCTTGATCGGGGCGGTGTAGTAGGAGCGGCGTCCTTCGCAAAGGGCGTAGAAGTGCGAGGCCAGCGCGATGAGTGACTTCCCCGAACCGGTCGGGGTGGTCACGATGACGTTCGCCCCCGACATGGCCTCGAGGACCGCTTCCTCCTGCGCGTGGTACAGGACCAGCCCCCGCTCATCGGCCCAGCCCAGGAAGCGCTCCAGCGGCCCGAGCTCAGCCAGTTCCCGGGCATCACCCGGCTGGGCGGGCAGGAACTCGGCTAGACGGCGCACCCGCCCATCCTTGCCCACCTCGAGCAGGCCAGACGGCTACGGTCGCCGCCGAGCCGCGCGCGGTACGTAGGAGTGGTGGCTCAGCCCGACACGCTGTAGCCCGATCGCCGACGTTGGGTGGTGGGCTGGGAGGATTCTCGGTGCCTCAGGCCGACGCTCGCCGCCACCGGCGGCTCAGGAGCAGCCCAGCCCCGATGAGTCCGAGCCCGATGGCGGTCAGTGCTCCGATGTCGGCACCGGTGAAGGCCAGGCTGCCACTCGACGATTGAGCAGTTGCTGTGGGTACGACTGCAGGGGTGCTGTTCCCGATCGATCCGAGAGGGGTCGCACCCAGGGGGGTCGAAGCGGCCACAGCGGCGCTCGAACCCGGGACGGCAGACGAGGCGACTGTGCCCGGCGCCGACGCGGCGGACTTGCTCGCAGAGCGGGCAGAAGATTTGGTGGCCGATTCGGCACCGTTGGCGGCTGGGGTCGAGGTGGTAGTCGCCTCGATCCCTGCGGCGCTGCTCGACGTTGCCGCTGGGCCCACGGGTGTTGCCGCGCTCGAGCCCGCACCGGCCGACGTGCTGCTCGCTTCTGCGCACGGTGTCATCCAGAAGACCTTGTACTTGTCATCCGATCCTTGCGATCCGGTGACTTCGACCTCGAGACGGAGGTGGTAGCCCTGCTTTGGCTGGGGGGTGACACCGGCCAATGACGAGGCCAAATCAGCGCCGCTGACCTGCACATTGCGGTCAAACTGATTTCCGCTGGTGCGAGTCCCGACATTCCAGCCGGTCGACGTGCTGTAGGACCGACCGCCAGATGTCGGCGCCCAGGGGGTCACGGCGATGGTGGCGCTCTGAGGTCCACCGTCGTAGCCGAAGAAGCTGACGCTGAATCCGCAGTCGACATGGGGATCGTTGTCCTGGCCCGGGTCCATGGAGTATTCGTCCACCTTGACCGTGCCGTTGTTCCCCGGGGGCCGGTCGCTGCCGGTAGTCGAGCTGCCGGTGCTCGGCCGGCCGTTCGCGGCCGATTGATTGGTCGGGTTGCCGTGACTGGAGGCGTTCGTGCTTCCTTCATGGCGGTTAGGACTCGCAGCCCAGGCTGAAGTGGCGCCGGTACCGAAAGCGAGTGATGCAGCCAAGAGTCCGGCCGCGCCGAAGCAGAGACGTTGATGATGCGGCATTTATTGGTCCGTTCCTGATGACGTGAACTGGAGAATGACGGGACCGTCGACCCGTCTGAAGGCAGAGATTCCCTCTCCTCACAAGGAACTAACTAGTCCTAACTAGTTAATTCCTGATTTCCGGAAATTCGCCTCATCTCGTGTCGCGTACAGAGACGGCACGGACTGGACGGTCCGCTCGAGCGCGCGCCTGGCCCCAGTGTCAGTCCTGGGAGGTAGAACGAACGCTTGCCCACACGTACAGACGCGTTCTGCGCTCGAACGTTTCTGCGGCGAACTGTGGTTACCTGCGCTCTCAGGCCTCATTCCGAGGGGACGTGAGTATCGACTTCTTCGTTCTTCTCATAGGCCCTCGACTCGGCGTAAGCCTCCAGCGCCCGATGATCGGCTTCGGTGAGGTTTTCGCCTGACAGGCTCCGCGGATGCAGTTGTTCGTGGAGAACGACGTTGAGTTGTGCTCCGAGGATGGTGATCACCGATTGCAGGTAGAACCACCAGAGAACGGTAATGACAGTCGCAAAGTGACCGTAAGTAGCTTGGGCGTGCTGTAGGCGGTTGGAGATGATGAACGAGGAGATCTCCTGCAGCGCGAAGAAGACCAGCCCAGACAGCAGCGCTCCGGGCAGGACATCTCTGAAGGTGATGTCTCGGTCGGTGAGCATTCTGAACGCGACCATGAACAGCCCGATGTCCAAGAGCACGGCTATGACGTAACCGACGACTCGACCGGCCACCCCAAGATGCAGGCCGCTGTTCTGTCCGGTGACGAACCCGCTTATTACTGACGAGATGATCAGGCCGACACCGATGGTGGCCAGCGTCGTGAATGCCCGTAGCATCTGCTCGGCCATCTTGGGTCGTTCGTGCATCGGGATCTCCCACACCGAGTTGAACGCGAACTCGGTGCTGCGTACGACGGCGGTACCGCTCCACAGGGCGGTCACCCCACCGAGCACCGCGCTCCAGACGCTGCCGCTGAGATGACCGATGGTGCTCGGGTCGAGCAGCGGGAACAGGGACGCAACGTGTTGGAGCACTTTGGCCTTGTCCGATGAGGGCAGGAAGAAACCCAAGAGCGACACCAGCAGAAGCAGAAGCGGGAACACCGAGAAGAACGCCCAGAAGGCGATCATCGACGCGAAGCGGGTGGAGCGGTCGTCCTGGAACTTCTTGAAAGTGGCGACTGCTACGGCCGCTGTGTGGTTCCGCCTTTGAGCGTGGTCGAGACGTTGCACTATCGCAGTCCTTAGGGCAGGGTCTCTTGCTCTACGTCGATACGTTCCTTGCGCAGCTGCTCATAGATCGTCTGCTCTTCGGTGACGACCGTCTTGGTGAGACGCACCCGCTCGAGGGGAACGACTTGTGTAGTAACGACTGCCCGCTCCTCGAACAGGACGATCTCACCGACGAACTGATCGGCCTCCTCGAGTTCGCCGAGCACCTCCGACTCGGGTGGCGATCCCGCCTGGTATGGGATTCGTTCGACGATCAGTTCTTCCCTGCGTAGTCGCACCGGGATGTGGGCTTCTTCGATGACCACGCGCTTGACCAGGCGCACCTTCTCAGCCGGGCGTACCGCCCGGCCCACCAACAACTCCTCCTCCGAGCGGGTCATAGCCCCGTCGGAATCGCTGTCATCGCCCTGGCGCGACCGTACCGGTGTCGATGTTGTCCGGTCGAGCGGTTCGGCCGGCTCAGGAGGCACCGTGCCGTAGTACTCGCAAAGAGCTACGGCGTCGGCCCGCTCGGGGCCGGAGTCCGAAACCGAACGAGGGTGGGGAGCGCTCTTCACGGCCTCGGCGCTGAAGTTGGTGATCAGTTGATCGCCAACTTGACGCACACCGGCGACTGGAACCCACCAGCCGCGGGGGCCGAGCAGACCGCCTCCGCCGACCACCAGCCACTCCGGCCGCTGGTCGAACGGACTGAATCGCACTTGCTTCACTTGGCCGACCGTCTCGCCGCTGCTGTCGAACAGTTCCGAACCGACCCAGCGATGGTCCCCGACTACATACATTTCTGGCCCTTCCCGCTGTTGATTTGCAACCAGCCACTTTCCCCTCCGCCCGATCGGGCCTGCTCGGTCCCGGCCATCTGACCAGGTAGGCCGGCGGCCGCCCGCCCAACTTCGGCTGTCTGCCCAGCTGAGCCGCCGGCCCCCGCCGAGCCGAGGCTCGAACTCGCGCCTTGAGAATCGTTCGCCACGCCGCCGGCCCCGTTAAGCGGTCTTTCCGCCCTCAGTCTCGATGCGCTCCTTGCGCACCTCCTCGGAGACGACCGCCTCCTTTTGCACAACGTCTTTGGCCAGGCGGACGCGTTCCTTCGGGACCGTGCGCTTCTCCACCACCGGCTGCTCCTCGTGCAGCACGACCTCGTGCTCGGCCTCGGCGATCTCCGGTCCCGACAGCGCCTCATCCATATTCGCGTCCGTAATCGGCTCACGTTCGACGCGAACCTCTTCGCGAGCAACCGGAATCGTCGTCTCGACGTTTTCGGCCACCACGTACTTGCGAAGACGGGCCCGCCCAACCTCAGTGCGGATTTTGCCGACCCGCAACTCCTCCTCTGAACGAGTCATCGCGTCGCCGCCCCCAGACCGGACGCTGTCCCCGCCCGTTTCGGTGGTCACCGTCTCACCCCCATACGGAATGCCGTAGTAGTCGAAGAAGGCTGCCTCATCCTGCGGGCTGAGTTCGACACCGGGATCGTGATGAGGAGCCCCCTTTATCTGCTCCTTATCGAAGGGAACCCGCAAGCCCCCCGCGGCCCGCTCGGCGACCGCCAGCGGGACAAGCGACCGCTTATTGCCGAACATGCCGGTCTTCACCTCGGCCCACTCGGGGCGCCCGGTCTCTTCATCGAGGTAGATCTGCTCGACTCTGCCGAGCTTCGAACCGTCACCAGTGACAACCTCGTCACCGATCAACTCCTGAGGATTAGTAGTAATCACCGTGTATCCGCCTTTCGTATCACGGGTAGTTCCCCAAGCCCTACCCCCGGCCAGCGACGCACGAAACGATCAGAAGAACGACCTGAACAGCTAAGGCAAGCCCGACAGCATGCGTCGGCAAATCCGCAGTTCGCACCCGGGATATCGGCATGACCGCCGACCTGGCCGCCCTACCAGCGGGTAAGAAGACGGCGAACGCTGATCCGCCGTGGCGGCAGAAGGCGAGCGGCCCTACTCCTCATCGGCAGCCCAGGCGGGGACCTCCGCACAGATATGACATTCGGGTCCCCGACCCGAAGGTCGTTCTAAATCCACGCCTGCAGGTCCGACCACGGGGGGCGACGCTTCAGTCAAGGCTGAGGGTGCGAAGGCGGCTGGCTGGTCTCGGCCGGTGAGGATGCCGCGGGTGTGGACTCGGTCCCGGCCAGGTTGAGGGCCGGCACGGGCGGGGCGATGTCGACGAGGTAGTCGTCGGCGGCGGTGCGGTCGGTACCGAAGGTCGATGGCCACAGCCGGAGGGCGACTGTGAGAACGATGGCCACGGCGAGGTTGAGGACCAAGGCTGTCACGGCGATGTAGCCGGTCTGGCCGATTCCGGGTATCGATGCCGTGGATCCGGCGAAGTGGTGCACGGTCGGAGAGGAGACGCCGTAGGCCTCGTAGCTGCCGTACACCATGCCGGCCAGCCAGCCGAGCAGCAACGCCCACCGGTTGAGCCTACGGGTGAACAGGCCTACTGCCACTGCCGGGAACGTCTGCAGGATCCAGATCCCGCCGAGGAGCTGGAGGTTGATGGCGTTCTGGGTGTTCATGCCCAACACAAACGCCAATGCGCCGAACTTGACGACCAGCGAGGCGATCTTCGAGACGGTGGCCTCCTCGGCTGGAGTGGCGTGGGGTCGGATCAGGTCGCGGTAGATGTTCCGGGTAAAGAGGTTGGCCGCGGCAATGGACATGATCGCGGCCGGCACCAAAGCGCCGATGGCTACCGCGGCGTAGGCCACCCCGGCAAACCAGCTGGGAAACATCTGGCGGAACAGAAGGGGCGCGGCCAGTCGGCTATTCGTGGTCTTGACGCCGGCGGCGATGGCCATGTAGCCGAGCAGGCCGACGAAGGCCAGAAGCAATGAGTACAGCGGCAGGGCGATGGTGTTGCGCCGAACGGTCTCCCGCTCCTTGGAGGCCAGCACGCCGGTGACGGCATGCGGGTACATGAAGAGAGCCATGGCCGATCCCAGGGCCAAGGTGGCGTAGGCCCAATACGATTTGGTCGAGGGAAGTAGCGCGAACGTCGACTTGGTGTGCTTGGCCTTGGCCGCGGCCGCCACTGTCTTGGAGTGCGCTTGGACGGCCGAGAAAATGTGGCCGTACCCGCCGAGCCGGATGGGGATGTAGATGACGGCGACGAGGACCGTGACATAGATGAGGAGATCCTTTACAAAAGCGATCAGCGCCGGAGCCCGCAAGCCGGATGTGTAGGTGAAGGCCGCGAGCACGACGAAAGCGATGATGAGCGGCAGGTCCCGGCTGACTCCTATCACTTGCAGCACCGACTGGATGCCGACCAGTTGCAGGGCGATGTAGGGCATCAGGGCCAGAATGCCGGTGAAGGCGATAGCCAGCCCCAGGGCGCGGGACCCGAAGCGGGCGGTCACGAAGTCGGCGGGGGTCACGAACCCGTGGCGGTGGGCGACCGACCACAGGCGCGGCATCAGCACGAACACGATTGGCCACACCAGGATGGTGTAGGCAACGGCGAACCAGCCCGACACGGCACCGAGGGCGTACATGGCGCCGGGCACGGCGATGAGCGTGTAGGCGGTGTAGAGGTCGCCGCCCAGCAGGAACCAGGTGACGAAGCCCCCGAAGTTGCGCCCACCCAGTCCCCATTGGTCGAGGGTGTCCAACTTGCTTATACGACGCCAGCGGGCGGCGCCGAAACCGAGGAGGCTGACGATCACGAACAGGGCTATGGCAACACCCAGGGCCACACCGTCGAGCTTCATGGCCGGACCCCTGCAGCACCGACTCCGTGGTCAGCTCGGCGTCGCCGCCGGCGCGGCCCGGCGACCAGCAGCTCGTAGGCGACGGCCTGGCAGACGGCGTTGATGAGCAGCCAAAGCAGTGAGTACCAGTAGAAGAACGGGATGCCTCCCAACGACGGAGTCAAATGTGCGTAGCTGGGCACCCAGAGCAGGGCCACGAAGGCCGACAACAGCAGGGCGGCACTGATCGCATACCTGATTGGTGCCTCCCGCAGACGCGGCGGCACCGCTCGATTGACGGCTATCGGTGTTTCCATCCCACGGAACCTCCCCCGGCGTCCACGTGACGGCCGCGTTCTACCCCTACTCGCAGTCGCCGAAACCCCGACGAACCAGCGCTGTTGGTGGACGCGCTGGGCTGCGGGTGGGGAGTCAATCAGGTCCCGGCGATGGCAAGAGTTTGTGGGCCGTGGTCGTGCTAGCGGTCGGCATCTGACGGCCACCGAGCCGGAAAGGGCTCCGCCACGCTGTAGCCGTGTGGCTTCAGCCGGTGCGACGGATGACCACGATGGCGACGTCGTCGGGCGGGCTGGATGAGCCGAAGGTGCCGCTCACGATCCGCTGACACAGTGCTTCGGCGGGTTCGGCCACGGCCATAGCCCGGAGGCGCTCGAGTCCGAGTCCGAGGTGTTCGCCTCTTCTTTCGACTAACCCGTCGGTGTAGAGCACCAGTGCGTCCCCGTCACCTAGGACCACGGGGGTAGAGATTGACTCTCCGACCTGGGGTATGCCGAGCGGACTATTCACATGCAGTTCGAGGAACTGCGGGCTGGTAGACACTTTCGTCACGACGGGCGGGGGATGCCCGGCACTGGCCACCCGAAACTCCCGGTACGGCGGTTCGCTGACCGCGCATATGGCGGTGGCCATGGCCTCGGTCTCGAAGTGGGCGATTTTCGTCGAGGTGAGGGCGAGCACCTCGCCAGGGGGGAGGTCAAGCAGGGCGTAGGCGCGCAGGGTGCTTTTGATCCGGCCCATGATCACTGCGGCCGACAATCCTCTCCCAGCGACGTCTCCGACCACGACCCACAACTTGCCGGCGGATGTCACAAACCCGTCGTACCAATCCCCGCCGACGGAGCGGTCCTCGGGCGTCATGTACCTGGTGGCGAACTCGATGCCCTCGCAGTCTGGCATCGAGTCGGGAAGCAGACTTCGTTCCAGCAGATTGGCCGCCGACTGCTCGGCGGCCAGGCGGGCCGTCTGTATCGCGGCGGCTATCCGTTCCGCGACTATCTGCAGCATCTGAACATCTGGCGCGCTGAACGGCCTCGAGTCGAGCCGACCTACATGTAACACGCCTAGAAGCCGAGCGCCGGCCAGGAGCGGCACGCCGAGCATCACCTTGATGCCCTTCTCCCACAGGATCGGATTGGCGACCGTGGTGGCGTCCACCCGCTCAAGCACCACTGGAGAGCGTTGAGCGGCGATGCTTCCAGCAAAACCGATACCGACCGGGACTTTGACGCCTTGGCGCACCTCTTCCTCGATCCCTTGCGCGGCGGTCGCCACCAATGTGCGGTTGCTCTCGTCCAAGAGCAGTACGGCGGCGGTATCCGCTCTCAGAATCTGCCGTACCCGTTCCAGGAGTTCCCGCAGAAAGGTCTCGAGATCGAGACCTGACAGCGCCGTGTCGGTCAGAGCTTCCAAGCGAGCTAGGTAGGCCCCGGTCTCCGAATCCGGAGGAACGACATCGCCGACCATGACCCAGACACTACGACTATCCACCCCGGTTACATAGTTAGATCAACTAAGGGGACCACAGACTGTGACACCCCAGATGGGAGGCGGACAGCCCGAATCGTGAAGCAACGAACTGGGACCGATGTCAGAAGGTCTACGAGTAGGCGTCAATCCCGCAGCTTCCGGCAGAGCTCCGACTGGATCGTCCCCACCAGCTGAACGGCACCGGCTGCCCCGATCGTGCCCCCAGTCGTGGGAATCCGGGTGCCTGACAGCGGATCGGCGACAGTTCAGAGGTGGCAGCCCGCAGCGATGACCGATCCGTGTGGAAGGTGGAGCCGGCTCCAGACGACCTTGCTCGAGCCGTCGAACGAAGTTTGACCCCACTGGTTACTTAGCGCCGCCACGATTGCCACACCTCTGCCACCGGTCGCGTCTGGCTCAACGTGGCGTTCGACGGCCGGGTACGGGGAGTCATCGCTGACCGCGACTTCGACCCATTCCCGATGAACCTCAAGCACCAAGACGATCCTCTTGTAGCAGGCCCGCACGGCGTTGGCGATCAGTTCCGTCGCCACCAACAGCACATCGTCGACCAGTCTTCGAGCAGGGTCGTCCCCGACTGCGCCCCACTCATCGAGAGTCTCCGCAACAACCCGCCGGGCCTGAGGGACCGATTCATATCGACAGGCGAGCTGTCGCTCGACTCTCTTACACACCGCCAGCCTCGCTCCATCCGCCGTCTGCTCATTCCTATACCCACTGTGCCGACGTATCGACGGCACCCTCTGATCGAACCTGGTGGCACCGAACAACCGGGCGGGCTACTGGTTGGTAGCCGCCGGCGGAGGAGTGTAAAAGTTCGACGCCCCCTTCTACGGCTCCACCGGAGGTGGACGTCTGATCATGGCTCAACTCGCGGTGTTCTCGCATGGAGCCAACTTGTCCGGCTGCCATACGCAACTAGCAACCAGCCGTATCGATGGGCGCACTACTTACTGGTGGCCCCGCCTGTCAGCCGCCGGGCATCTGAATGGCGGCCTGGGCGGGTCGGTCTCGGCATTGGCCGGACGAGGGGTTGTCGAGCCGGGCTTCGACTCGGCTGAGACCGTCGCGGATCATTCGACCGTAGCCATTCTCAGCGAGCGCGCCAGCAGTCTCAAGGCCCAACCGGACATGATCGCGGGCTGGCTCGGACAGGCCCAGACGTCGATATACGTCGGCCAAGTTCAGGTGCAACGACGGAAACAGCTGAGCTGCTCCAATCATGCCGGCGCCCGAGGTCCGCTCGTCAGTCAGGAGCCGGGCGGCTTCCAGCGCCCGGAGGTCCCACACCAGTTCCTCTTCGGGCTCGGCTTGTAGATCGGCCATCGCGTGCGCGATGGCACATCGGTAGAGGGGGTCTCGGTCACCGCAGTTGACCTCGTCCCATGTCTCGCCAAGTACCCTGCGGGCGGCCGGCGCATCCCCCTGGTGGGCCATGCCGACAGCGTCGGCGATTCGCTGGAGCACCGGGTCCACTCCCGTCACGACAGCATTATCACGGACACGGAGGGACTGGTCCCCCATCTGAGCTAAGTGTGCGTCAACATCGGGGGGACGTCATGGCGTCGGTCGGTCCCCCGCCCTGACTCGGTCCCCAACCCCTAGCGGCCGGTTACAACGGTCCAGGTTCTCTGCGGCGGAGCGGGCGGGGTTACCCGGCGATGTATGGGGCGCCCACCGCAATCCCCACAACAGGGGTGCCCAGGTGGTTGCCGCCCCCGGAGCCAGCGAAGGGGGCGTCGCCGTAGTTGAAGACGCCGCCGTCGGCCGCCACCAGCCAGTAGCCGCCGTTCGACAGCGTGGCCTGCATGCCGACCACTGGCTGGGCCAGCTTGACACCGCCGGTCGAGCCGTGGAACTTGGCGTCACCGAAGGCGAAGACGCCGCCGTCGGAGGCCACCAGCCAATATCCGTTACCGGTGCTGCTGGGGGCGACACCGACCACCGGCTGGTTGAGCTTGACGCCACCGGTCGAGCCGTGGAACTTGGCGTCACCGAAGCTGAACACGCCGCCGTCTTTGGCCGTCAGCCAGTAGCCGCCGCCGTCGGGCGTGGTGGCGATACCGACGACCGGCTGGGTCAGCTTCACTGCGCCGGTCGAGCCGTAGAACTTGGCGTCGCCATAACTGAATACGCCGCCGTCGGCGGCGACCAACCAGTACCCGTGGCCGTCGGGGGTGGCGGTGATGCCCACCACGGGCTGCGCCAGCTTGATGCCACCGGTCGAGCCGTAGAAGGCGGCGTCACCGAAGCTGAACACCCCGCCGTTGGCGGTGGTGACCCAGTAGCCGCCGGCATCGGGGGTGTCGGCAATGCCCACCACGGCTGATCCCCCGGTGTCACCGACCGCGTTGCCCCAGTTGGGATTGTCGTAGCTGCCCACATTGCCCGTGTTGGTCACGAGGCTGTAGCCCGTGTCGATCAGCGGCGGGAAGTAGGTGGGCACGGCCACTGTCTTGAAGGTGTTCTTGCTGATGCCGCTGATGGCCGAGTTGTACGCCCAGATCCCGTAGTGGTTGTCGGAGATGGTGTTGTTCTGGATGGTCGTACCGGTGACGGGTACGGCCGGGGCGAAGATCTCGATGCCGGTCGTGGAGGGGTCACCGGCGTCCGGATCACCGGCCGTGGTCTGAGTGGTGAAGACACCGACGCCAGTGCCGGTCTCGCCGACGGCGTTGATGCCGATGGTGTTTCCGGTGATCGTGTTGCCGTTGAGATCCTCGCCGGGGGCGTGGCTGTGCAGGACGATCCCGCCCTGGCCGTTACCCGACACGGTGTTGCCCGTGATCGTGTTGTTGTACACCCCGGTGCCCGGGAAGGGACCGGCCATCAAGATGCCCGAGCCTCCGCCGCCCGAGGTGCCGTTGCCCTGCACCACGTTGTCCTTGATGGTGTTGTCGAACACGCCGCCGACAGCGGGTGCCGCCACGCCATTGACCACTGCGTCGGAGTTGTGGCCCGGCATGGTGATACCGCAGTCCCAGACGTTGTTCGTGACGTTGTTGTTCTCAATGGTGTTGCCCGAGGTGGGCCCGTAGTACTTGGTCGCCCCACCGAAGGCCTGGGCGCCGGTGCTCCCTGGTGGGATGCCGTCAGAGATCAGGATGCCGCCGGTGCCCTTGGAGACGGTGTTGCCGTTGACCACGGAGTTGATCACGTTCTCCAGGTCGATGCTTTCTCCGCAATCGTCTTCGGTGAGCTGCGGCTGGCACATCTGGTCGTTCTGGGTGACGGTGTTATCGAGCAGGGTGATGTTGCTCGTACCACCGACAGCGATGCCCTCCCGAAGGGCGTTCTCGACGGTCAGGTTCTCGATGACCGACCCGGCCTCGGCGGCACCACCGACCACGATGCCGTTGACCTTCGCGATGGCGTCGACGACCGCAGCGCCACCGTTGGCTCCGTTGATGGTGAGCGACTTGCCAGCCAGGTCCACTGACTCCGAGTACGTGCCCGGGCAGACCTCAATGGTTCCCCCGCTGATTTCAGCTGTCACTGCGGCATCAATGGTCGAGTAAGCAGCGGTGGCACAACTGGTGTCGGCACCGGCGCCGGTTCCTGCCGGCGAGACGTAGACGGTGGGAGGAACGACGGCGTTCGCGGCGCTCGCCCCGAACGTGAGCCCAATAGTCAGACCGGCAGCCGCGCTCCCGCACGCCGCCAGACGGGTCTTCGATAGCCCCATTTTGCAATCCCCCTCGCCACTTGGAGAGCCTTGTGAGTCGCTGCCCCCCGAACGATACGGACTGGCGACCAAAGGCGCAACCGCTCGAATGGTGCGGGACTTCCCGCTGGCTGCAGGCCGGGCCCGGAAGTGGTACGGCGCTACAGCTGGTGGGTGATGTCCGGGGAGGCGCTGAAAGTCCGGACGGCGGGATCGGTCGAGAACGGAAAGATCGCCTTGTAGGACGCGGGGCCGGTGTGGTGGCCGACGCCGACGACGCGGAGCTCTCCGTCTACCTCGATCTTGAAGGCGGTAACGCTCAGGTCTGAGTTGGACCCGTGGCCCGCACCGTGACTGTCGTGGAACATCTGGTACGGGGGGTCTTCGCCGACTTTGTAGGTGCCACCGTGTTTGTCACGCTTGTTGCAAACGGTGAGCAACTGCCCAAGCTCGGCTTTGCCGCCGGTCTCGTTGTACCACTCCTCGATCTTCTCCTGGTCGGCAGGATCGTTCGGATCGAGGCCCAGCTTCTCCTCTTCTGCTCCGCCCTCACCGGAATGTTCGTTGTAGAGCCGCTCGAGGCGGTCGGGCTGGGTGCCACGGCCGGGTGTGTCGAGGAGATCAAAGCCCTCACCATCAACTGGATCAAGCAGTGGGAGAGGGCCGTCGGGGGAGATCGCAGGCTGGTGCCCCGATGTGGCAGACCGGTTGGTGCGGAGGTCTGGCCACTGCCATTCCTCTTGTTAGTATCCGTTGTAAGGGTAAGGAGGGGGAATTCATGGAGATGCTTCTCTGTTCTTGGTGTCACGCAAATAATCCGCAGGAGTTGTCTCAATGCGCTGTTTGCGGGGCGCCGCTGAACAGCGAGGATAGGGTCAGTGACTCCGGTTTCCGTGAGGCACCCAAGCTGCGGGACATGGAGGAGTTCACCTTCTCCAACTCGACTCTTCAGATCGAGGGAAAGTATGTCCCGATGGTGGAGATCAATCTGCACCCTGACGACTCGGTCTATTTCGAGCAGCACACCATCATGGCCAAGGACGCTCAGGTCCGGCTCACCAAGAAGCCGCTGAATGGCAAGAGGCGGGCCCACGGGATGCCCTATTCCGTTCTCTCAGCCTCGGGTCCCGGGTTCATCTCCTTCTCCCGGGACGCACCCGGTGAACTGGTGGTGATGCCTATTCACGAGCACACCGAGCTTGACGTACGCGAGCACGCCTTCCTCCTCGCATCACACACCGTGGATTACCAGTTCGTGCGTATCAAGGGCCTAGCCAACATGGTCCACGGTGGAAATGGGATGTACCTGGATCAATTCACCGCCAACGGGGCCTCCGGAATCGTTCTCATCCACGGTTCGGGAGATGTGGTTCAAAAGACTCTTGCTCCTGGGGAAACTATTTACGTGGAGGCGGGAAAGCTTCTGTACAAGGACTCCTCGGTCTCCCTCAAGACCGTGCAGCTTCCCGGCATCAGCAGTGGCTTCCTGGGAAACCATGTGTACGTAGCCGAGTTGACCGGTGGCCCTCAAGGCGGTCGCGTGGGGCTTCAGTCTGCTTATCATCACAGTGCTTCGGAGTGACCATGGAATCCGCTCCCGATGCAAGCACCTCCCTGAATAACAGGGAGTTCACGTGTCCTTACTGCCGTTTGAAGGGCACCGTCACCAAAGACGTTTCCTGTCCCAACTGCGGAGCCCCAGCCGACATTCGCCTGCTGGAGTCCGGCAACAAGTGGGAAGAACTCCCAGGCGCCAAGGATCGTGCTGTCATCCAGTTCAGCCAGTCAAAGGTGGAAGTGCAAGGTTCTTTCGTTCCGATGGCGGAGTTCACGATGGCTGCTGGCGAATCTGTCTGGTTCGCCCAGCACAAGCTCTGTTATGCGGACAAAGGCATCTCCTTCGAGAGCATTGACTCGATGAATGGCCTTACGAGCTTGAACCTGACAGGGGCGTACAACCAGATTGTGAGAGCCACCGGCCCCGGTCACTTCGCGCTTTCAGACAACGTGATGGGCGAGCTGATCATGCTGCCTCTTCAGACTGACCAATCGATCAAAGTAAGAAATTTCTGCTTTGTGGCTGCTTCGAGCAACGTTGCCCATGGCACTATTTTCCACCACCGCTATATGCAACGCCCTAAGCCCGGCGTGCCGCCGCAACACGACGTCACCCATTATGAGAACATCCTTGAGTCGAAATCTGTTTACCGTCAGGCGGCTGAGCCGAACCCCGCACGGGTGTACTTCCACATCTATGGCGGCGAGACTTTCATGCCCATGGGCGGCCACGAGGATGTCTTCACGGCCAGGAACGGGCCTGGGTGGGTTCTCATCCATTCGCCAGGAAATACCCGTTTCCGTGATTTAGCCGCTGATGAAAGCGTCCATATCCACGGAAGCAGCCTGCTCTACCGTGATCCATCGGTCCAGACTCATGTAGTCGTGGAGATCCCAGCCCTCTCCAACGACGACATGAGAGACCGGAGCCAGATTCAGGTGGCGGCTCATGGCCCGGGCCGCATTGCTGTCAGCACAGTCTTCAGCCCCGAGGCTCCGCTGGTTCGGGATGTCGATGGATCCACCGGCTACAACGAGGACACCACCCAGATCCTCGACTGGCGACTCCGCTAGCGATTCCTCACCGGGTCGAGACCCTCTACTTCAGGAGATGCACCCTCCTGAACGCCTACACCGAATACCCACCCTTTCGGGCAATAGCCCGATCGCCGACGTTGGGCGGTGGGCTGGGGAGATTCTCGGTGCACGATTTGGTGCCCGGTGGTTCGAGATGAGTCGATCTGGAGCGAGTCGGGGGTCGTTCTCGATCAGACCCCAGGGTCGGTGCCCATCCGATAGCTGCCGAGTGCCTTGGGTACTGACTCGCCGGCTGACGGCGGCTCGAGTAGCTGGAGCACGAGGTCACCTGCGTAGCTTCGTACTCCGTCGCCAATTTTGTTCAGGGCGTCCATGGTCTCCACGTTTGGCTTCCCGACATCGCAGTCGATCACGATGACTCGCGATCGAAGGCTTTGTCGAGGCGGTCCGCCAAGACGAGGAACTCCTGACCCCACCCGGATTTCATCGAGACCTCCTGGATGGCGCCCGTTGGAGCGAAGAGCAACGCAAGCGACCACAAATCGGACTCGGTCAACCTCGACGTCTCAGTCAACTCGATGCAGCGGCGAAGTTCGTCCTGAAGCTCGGCCGGAGTCCTGAAACTGCTCCACGCAACGTCCGTTTCGGGTCTGTTCAGCAGTGCATCAACCCTCTGAAGGACTGCCATCAGCCCAGCAGTATCGGTCACTCGGCAATAATGGCAACCCCGCCGCGCAGAAGAAAGCTGCGTTTTCCCACGTCGAATGGCGGCGGTGGACCTTGGGGAGCCATGTGCCTCCGGCAGCACCGTGACGGAAACGGCGATAGGTGACACCGGTGTTTGTCGCAGTGATGGGATGCAGGTCGGGGATATAAGTAGGCGGTCGACCTGCTAAGAATCCGACGACCGGGTCGACCTCAGTGGGGCGCCTGGGCCGCCACCCAGTCCAGTCGCTCACCGCTTGCGGCGAGTTCGGCCCGCAATCCAGACTCAGCCTGCCTATAGGCGTCGGTGTAGAAGAACCGGCGCATGATGAAGGCAGGCAAAGGGACGGCGAGAAGGATCACGACCAACCCGACTCCTCACAGGTGGCAGTCTCGGTGCAGGTGAGCGCAGATCGATCGAGCTAGCATTATCGGCTCGCTACAGAAGCAAGCGGTGAGGTGGCGAGATGAGTTACCAAGCATGGGTCGGCGCCGTGGCGTGTCCATTCGTGGGCATCGCGTTGCTCGTTACCGGAATCGGCGGTGGTAGCTGGCTCTCGATTATGGGCGGAGTTCTCGTCCTCGCCGCCTCCGTCACGTTTGATATTCGCATCCTCCACGCTCTGTGGACGGGTCGCGAAGGTCTGCAGAAAGCCAAGCACTGGAGCGGTGATTGACCGGCATCCCGATCAGCCATACCGGCGCCGCAGAAACTCTCCAACCCGATGAGACACGATCCGCCCATATCGATCGGCGCTGATGCCCGCCCCAGGGAAGGACTCCCATGCGGTCCCGTGGTGCGCGTGCGATGTTCGTAGCTAATCCGTACCCTCTTGGTTCCAGCCAGAGCGGGAAGGAAGCCGAGATCACTCCTGAGCAGAAGGTCAGTTTCGTTCGGACCGGCGCCATGGCGGTGGTCGCTTTGATCCTGGCCGGCCTGGTTGGGATCGCCACTCACGCGTCGAAGAATCAGCGCCCGGCGCTGGCGCTCCCGATCAACGAGCCCCGTTGCTCGCAGTCGCCGACGGCCACCCCAGCGTTGAAACCGGTATCGGTGCAGGTGGTCAACGACGGCGTCGGAGTGCTGATAGTCGCCAAGGTATGCGTTGACGGATACGGCCCCTTTCCCTTCATGGTCGACACTGGGGCATCGAGGTCGGCCATCTCCCTTCGGTTGGCCGCCGCCTTGCATCTTTTGAAGGTGGGAGGCGCGCAACGCATCAGCGGCATCGCCTGCACCACCAACGCCACGCCCTACCGGGTCCCCAGCTGGTCGATGGGACCGTTAACCCTCGACAGCCAGACCGTCCTGGGGGTCAACCTGGCAGACTCCAAGGACGGACGGCCCGGTATCGCTGGCCTGCTGGGCAGCGACGTCCTGAGCCGCTTCGACGCCGTCCGCGTCGACTACCTGACGTCGACCATGACGCTCCTCCACCCCGAACACGGGCCCCCGTCGGAGCCCGGGATCATCAACTTCAGCACCCCGCAGCTGCCCTCATCGTTCACCGGTCCCACCTCCGGCCCGCCGCTGGAGCTGTCGGTCATCGAGACCAGCGACTTCACCACAGCCTTGGTCTCCGCGGAGATGGCCGGCGCAGCGACCAACTTCATCGTCGACACCGGCGCCGCCATCTCGGCACTGGACCAGACCGACAGCCGTACCCTGGCCAAAGTCGGGCGCACGCTCCCTCTGACGACGGCGGGCTGCGTCTACAACGCCGAGGTAGTGACCTCGAGCGGCTGGAAGATCGGAGGCGGCCCCCCGTTCCTGGGCCTGCTCGGATCATCGAGCTCTGATCCGGGATCCGACCGCCAGATCTCGGTGCCCGCCACTTCCCTGGTGGAAGTGCCGCTTCCCGAGTCCGGTGACAGCCCGATCCACATTCAGGGCTCGCTGGGTGAAAACGTGTTAGCCGGCTTTCACTCCATAGTCCTCGACTACCAGGACGCCGCTCTGTTGCTCGGAGGTCCGGGGCGGACCTCGTGATAGACAGCCGGCGGGAAGTCCCTCCGCCCTAGGATGATGTCTCCGAGTAAGTGATCGGGCGTTGGGGGAGTGTCGCCCGAACGTGGTTACAAAACCCGCGACCTTGGGAGTGGGGCGCTACACCTTCCAGAATTCGGTGGCGCCCTTCCGACCTGCGGTCGGGCATCCCGGCGCAGCTGAGCACGTTTCGGTCTGCCCTACAACTCGAGCAGTACGGAACGGAACGGACCACCCCGGCCTCCGCTCCGGCGGTCAAATATCGCTTGACCGTCTTGCGGTCCAGCATCGACAGATCCGACGCACGAAGAGGGGGCTCGGCGCCGCTCAGAACATCGCCTGCCACCCGGCAGGAAGCATTGTCTGCGGCGGGATAGCTGTCGCCATCGGGAACCGCGACGTCGGGTTGCTGAGCGTTCATAGCGTTCTAGCCTGCTGCGGCCCGCTCAGGTGGCTGCTTTGGTCCAGTGCTCTCCACTGTTTCGGGTGAGGTAAAGGTCGCCGGCTCCTGCTTGGGACTGGGCAACACCACTGATGGCAACACCATCTTGGTCGTTGGTGAAACCGACGTATTGGACGGGCATCGACCCCAACACGCTGTGCGAGGTCGTGCTCGTTAGAGGTGCCGCTCGGACGCCGCCGTTGCGGCAGGCGACAAAGGCGGTGGAGTCAGTGACGGCCAGGGCCGCCGCCACACAGGCGTGGAGCACGGTCACGCCGGTCCAACTACGACCGTCGCTATCGCTGCGATATAGGAAGCTGGCGGACGTCGTCGATGTTGTGTCCCCACCGCATACTGCGTACAAGACCCCCGGCGTGATCGCCGGGGCCAAACCCACGAAATCCCCGGCGCTCTGTCCACTGGCCGACGACGTCCCCTGATCCGCCCCGATCCCGCCGCAGGGACTTTGCCGGTTGGAGACACCGGCGGTGGTAGCGACCTCGAGGTTCGGCGGTACCGGCCCGGCTCCTTCGAAACCGACGACATAGGCCTCGCTGCGGTGGACCTCGACGAACGCTCCTCGGTTGCCAGCCCGACCGACCCGGCCAAAAGATGTGCTGCCGACCGTTGCGGTGTAGATGGACGGGTACGGAGCCGCCGCGTTCAACAGCCAAACCCGCCCGCCGGCCGCCTCGACATCGGCCGCCCCCGTGCCATCCGAAGCCCCGTCCTCGTCGGCTATGGCGACCTGCTGCCAGCTTTGACCGCCATTGCTGGTCACGTCCAGCGCGTCGCGACCGAACACGTATCCGTGAACGAGATCAGCGAAACGGATACCCGTCGGTGCGCCCGACGGACCAGGACCGAACGGGGGGCTGGTTTCCAGCGGCGTCCAGCGGCTACCGCCATCGGTCGTTCTCTCCACCCGCACCCGGCCACCGACCTGGCCCAGCACCCAGCCGTCATCGGCGGAGACGAACGTCACGCTGGACACCTTCATCCCCAGACTCCTCGGCGCCGGCGCCGCTGTCGTTACGGTAGTTGCCACCGATCCCGCAACGGTCGGGCCGGGAACCGTTACGTCTGAAACTGTCGAGCTCGTCGGGACCAGCCTCGGTGTCGGCTTCGGATGGCCTGACCCGCTGCACGCCACCAGTCCAGCCGCAGCCGCAACCGCCGTCGCCACCCGCACCGAACCACACCAGACCATCCCGATCCTCTCCGCCAAACCCGCTCTTGTCATTGCGATTTCTTCCCAAATCGTCCGACGCCGATGCGACGGTTCACGGTGGGCTCGTTGGACGACCTGTGTAGGCCCAGCGAGCCCAGGCTAGAGTCATGGGCCCGAGGAGAGGTGCGAGAGCGGCCGAATCGGACTCACTGCTAATGAGTTGACCTCCAACAGGGGTCCGGGGGTTCAAATCCCCCCCTCTCCGCTGGACTTCCGGTCGGCCCAGCCGACCGGGGTTCACGACCGTTTTTCAGCAGCCGGGCCCTCCGGGGGCACGCCGATTTCGTTGCCGCCGATCTGGCCGACGAACAGAGCGTCCGCCAACTGGCCACCCGCGCCACGGAAGGGGGCGGCGGATACGTCGACATCCTCGTCAACAGCGGCGGTGTCTTCCCATTTGACGCCACCGCAGACACGACCGCCGACCAGATTGACGACGTCTTCACCGTCAGCTGCGGCACCAGCCGGGCGCGTGAGGCAGCCGGACGAGATCGCCGCCGCCACCGCCGTCCTGGCCAGTGACGGGGCCAGATTCATCCACGGTGTCGTGCTCCCCGTGGACGGTGGGCGGCTCGCCGTCTGACGCCCATCGCCGACTCCTTCTACGCTCTGCCTGTGGGCAAGGGGCCGGCACGAGCGCCAGTTCGGTGATTGCAGAATCTCTGCTCGAGCGCGAGAGCGCCATGGTTGCGTTGGGGGCGCGGCTCTCTGAAGCGTCGAGAGGTGGCCGGTTGATACTGGTCACCGGAGAGGCCGGAATCGGCAAGACGTCTCTACTGAAGCGATTCCGGATCGAGCACCCGGAAGTCCACGTGTGGTGGGGCGGATGCGACGCACTGTCGACGCCTCGCCCGCTGGGGCCGCTCCGCGATATCGCCGCGGAGATCGGAGGCGAGCTGGCGGACGCCTTGACCCCGGAGCGCCCCCGCTACATGGCTTTCGACGTCCTGGCCGGCCTGCTCCGCCGTCCGGCCCGACCCACCGCTCTGGTTCTGGAGGACGTCCACTGGGCCGATGACGCCACCTTGGACCTCCTGGTGTTCCTGGCCAGGCGGCTGAGCACCTTCCGTGCGGTGATCGTGGTTACGTTCCGGGCCCCTGACCCAGGCCAGGCGCGCGTACAGGCCGCCCTGGGCGAAGTGGGAACGGCTGAGGGTTTGAGTCGGATCGACCTGGCGCCGTTGTCGGCCTCGGCGGTAGCCGTCATGGCCGGGGACGCCATGGACGCAGCCGGCCTTCACCGGGTGACCGGGGGCAACCCGTTCTACATAACGGAAGCGTTGGCCAGCCGGGGCGGAGTGCCGCGCACGGTGCGGGACGCAGTGACGTCCAGGGTTTCCAGGCTCGGGCCTCATTCGAGACAGCTGGTCGACGCATTGTCCGTCATCCCCGGCCCTGCCGAGATGTGGTTGTTGACCTCCATGGTCGACGTCGGCGATGACCACCTGGACAGTGTGGTCGCCTCCGGCGTCATTCAGTTCCAGGCGGGCCTGGTGCAGTTCCGCCACGAGCTGGCCCGGTTGGCGGTCGAACAAGCACTCCCACCGGCTCGTCGTCGGGCGCTCCATGCGCAGGCGCTGGCCTGCCTCAGCGATCATGGCGCAGACGCCACAAGGCTGGCCCACCATGCCGGCGAGGCGGGCGACGGTGAAGCACTCATGCGCTGGGCGCCTCTGGCGGCGGCGGAGGCGACCAAGGTCGGAGCCAACCGGGAGGCGGCCCAACTCCTTCGGCGCGCCGCCCCGGAAGTCCACCGCTTGGGGCTTCGGGACCGAGCCGCGTTCTATGTGCGACTGGCTCATGCCGAAGGGCTGATCGACGTGAGGGCGTCGAAGGAGGCATGGACGGCCGCCTTGCGGGCCTACGAGGAACTCGGGGATGAGGTTCGGGCGGGGGAGGTTGTAGCCCGGCTCGGCCGGGCCCACGGGAGCCTGGGGGACGAGGGAAAAGCCCGTCACCTCGCCGGCGTGGCGGTCAGCCGCCTCGAGCTGACCGGGCCGTCGGCCGAGTTGGTATACGCATTGGTCGCCCGGGCTCACGGGTTGATGCTCGAACGCCGCAACGATGAGGCGGCAGTAGAGGGATGGCGAGCCATCCAGTTGTCGAAAGGGCTCGACGGACAGCCGCACCTGGCCTACGCCCTGATCACAACCGGCGTGGCCCAACTGATGACCGATGACGAGCCGTTCGAGGAGGGCCTCTCCCTTCTCCGGGAAGGCATCACGGTTGCGGGCGACGGCGGCGATCTCAATACGGCCGGTCTGGGCTGGTCGCAGATCGGATCGGGCGCCGGCGAACTGCGTCGGTACGCGATCGCGCTGCCCGCCTTGGAGGAAGGCAGCCGGTTCGCCGAGTCTCACCAACTCGATGTTCAGGCCAGCTATCTCCATGCCTGGAGGGCACGCTGCTACTGCGACGTCGGTCGTTGGGAGGAAGCGGTGGCGACTGCGGAAAGCGTCCTGCGGATGTCCCAGTCGACGGCGTCGGCTCGGATGGTAGCTCTGAACGCCCTCGGTCGGGTCCGAGCCCGGCGAGGCCAGTCGGGTGTCTGGGAGGCACTCGACGAGGCGAGGGACCTGGCCGTGAGCATCGGTCATCTTCAACGGCTCTGGCCGGTCGCAGCCTCACGGGCAGAGGCGGGATGGCTGGATGGTGACATCGAGCGGCACCTGCCGATGCTTACGGAGACCCTCCGGCAGGCGCACGCCCATGAGCACCGCTGGGCCATCGGCGAGTTGACGTTCTGGTTGTGGCGTGGCGGGCACCCGTCGGACCCCGCCCGCGCCGCAATGCCGTTCGCACTTCATATCCAGGGTGAATTCCAGCTGGCATCGAGGGAATGGCAGCGCCTCGGTTGCCCCTACGAGGCGGCGACGGCTCTGGCCGACACCGAGGCCGATTCGGCCGCCTGGCGGGAGGCGCATGACATTTTCCGAGACCTCGGCGCCTCGCCGGCATTGGCCGGCATCAACCGGCAGCTGCGAGCGCACGGCTTCCGGACAACACGTGGTCCAAATGCGGCCACCGTTGCCAACCCGGCCGGACTCACCCAACGGGAGCTGGAGGTTCTCGATCTGGTCACGGCCGGGATGACAAATCCGCAGATCGCCCGGGCGCTGTCGATCAGCGTCAAGACGGCCGGACACCATGTTTCGGCTGTACTGGCCAAACTCGGTGTCTCCCGTCGCTCCCAGGCCGTCGCCAAGGCAGTGGCTCTGGACATCGGTTCGGCCAAAAGATAGGGCATTCGCCCGATGTCACCGGCAGCCCCGTGCTCGTAGGTTGACCCCGCCCGCATGGAGCGGATCACGCAAGCCCATAGACGCAGGAGCACAACATGCCGAAATTCGTGATCGAGCGCACGTTGCCCGGTGCCGGCACCCTCACCGCCGAGGACCTGGCCGCCATCTCGCACAAGTCGTGTGGCGTACTGACCGGTATGCAGGGGAGAGCCCAATGGCTGGAGAGCTTCGTGACCGAAGACAAGATCTTCTGCGTCTACATCGCCGAGGACGCCGACGCGCTCCGGGAGCACGGCCAAGCCGGCGGATTCCCGGTCGACGCCGTCCACCGGGTGAGCGCGGTCATAGATCCGACCACCGCCGGTTCATCCTGAGATCGTCCGGCTCAGTCGCCGGGAGATGAGCGGTTCACCAGCCACACCCGGGCCTGATCCCGGGGTCGAACGGTCACCTGATCGATGTCGACATGGCTGGGCCGGGTGGCGACGAAGGCGATGATGTCGGCGATGTCATCCGCGACGAGCGGATGCACACCGTCGTACACGGCGTCGGCCCGGTCCTGATCGCCGGCGAAGCGGACCAGCGAGAACTCCGTCTCGACCATCCCCGGGTCGACCTCGCTGACCCGGACCGGCTGGCCGATCAACTCCAGGCGCAGGACGTCGGTCACCGCCCGGGCCGCGTGCTTGGCCGCGTTGTAGCCGGCCCCGCCGGCGTAGGCCTCGAACGCCGCCACCGAGCCGACGTTGATCACGTGGCCATCACCGGACGCGATCAGCCGCGGCAGCAGGGCGCGGGTCATCCGCATCAGGCCCATGACGTTCGACTCGTACATGGTCAGCCATTTGCCGTCGTCGGCGTCGGCGATCGACTCCATGCCGAGAGCGCCGCCCGCGTTGTTGACCAGTAGGCGGACGTCGCCGGCGGCCCCACAGAACTCCTCCACCGACGCCGGGTCGGTCACGTCGAGAGGGTGGGCGGTGGCCGACGAGCCGATGGAGGCGGCGACCTCCGCGAGCCGCTCGGACCGCCGGGCACCGAGCACCACGTCGAACCCCTCGGCCGCCAGGCGGCGAGCGGTGGCCGCTCCGATCCCGCTCGACGCCCCGGTCACCACAGCTCGGCCCGCGCTCATGAATCGAACCTAACCGGCCGGACACCGGGCGCGGTGAGGACCGGTCTCCCCCCGGGGACCGGTCCTCAACTCCCACCAATTTGTTCGGTACCTCGAACTGTGTGTCTGCTGCATTTCAACTGCGTTCAAAGTGCGTATTGAGGTACGGAACAGATGGTACGGACAGCCGGGTCGGGCGGGAATGGCCCGCTATAGGCATTTCTCCCCGCCGATCTGACTAGCGCGGCCGGGCCCCCGAACGGGCTAGTCAGCGCGGCGGCCGCTTGGCCGGTTGCGGCCCGGCCCGGTGATACTGGACAGGTGAAGACCCGCCGCCGGCCCGCCCGCCGGAGACGGCCGGACCGCCCGGTCGGCCGTACGTACCCGTTGAAGTGGGTGGTGGTGGCCCTGGTCGCGACCGCCGCCGTGCTGATCGGTGGCCCGTACCTGTTCTTCGCCGTGTTCGAGGGCTCGCCGCCCGGGGTCCTGCACCTGCCGCCGGCGACCGGCGCGGCATCGGGGCCGCTGCAGCCGGGGCCGGTCAGCGGCACGTGGGTGATCGGGCCCGGATCCCTGGCCGGGTACCGGGTGCACGAGCTGCTGTTCGGCCAGAGCCATACCGCCGTCGGGCGGACGGCCAAGGTGACCGGCGGGCTGGTCATCTCCGGGACGCAGGTCAGCGCCGCCGATTTCACCGTGGACATGGCCAGCGTGAAGTCGGACCAGGGGGCCCGCGACGTGCAGTTCCGGGGGTTCATCATGGAAACGTCGGACTACCCGCACGCCACCTTCCAGCTGACGTCGCCGATCCAGCTGACGGCCATCCCCGACGTGGGCCGCACCATCACGGCCCAGGCCATGGGGGATCTGACCTTGCGGGGGGTGAAGCGGCCGATCGCCTTCAGCCTGACGGCGGAGCGGCTCGACGCCGACCGGATCGACCTGAACGCCGAGATACCCATCAGCCTGTCCGACTGGCACATCCCCAATCCCAGCTTCGCCGTCGCCCAGGTCGGGAACAACGGTGTGCTCGAGGTGCTGCTCAGCCTGGTGCGGGCCGATGCACGGGGCCGGCCGCTCGAGACGCCGGCGACGACCACGCCGCCGACGACGGCCTACGTCCCCGGCACCCTGTAGCGGAGAAAGCGGCGTCAAAGCCAGCACCGGCCGGACCGGTTCGGGCACGGACGCCGTAGTGTCGTCACCATGGGGGACAACGACCGGATCATGCGATCCGCCCGGGCCTTGGCCGCCGCCATCCGGGCCAAGGACATCAGCCCGATGGAGGCCCTCGACGCGTGCCTGGCCCGCGTCGACGAGGTCAACGACCAACTGACAGCGGTCATCTGGCGCAACGACGACGACGCCCGCATCCTGGCCCGGACGTCGGGCGACCTGATCGCCCGCAGTGACCCGGCCGAGCTGCCACCGTTCTTCGGCGTGCCCATCCCGATCAAGGACCTGACCGAAGTCGCCGGCTGGCCGGTGACCTACGGATCGTGGGCGGCGCCCGAGGGTGACTCGGCCGAGAGCGCGCTGGTGGTCGAGGCCTTCCAGCGGGCCGGGTTCGTACTCAGCGCCCGCACCAACACCCCGGAGTTCGGGCCCATCACGGCGGCCGAGAACGACCGCTACGGCATCTCCCGGAATCCTTGGGACACGGGCCGCACGCCGGGCGGCTCGAGCGGGGGGGCGGCCGCTGCGGTAGCCGCCGGCATGTTCCCCGTGGCGCACGCCAACGACGGGGGCGGCTCCATCCGCATCCCCGCCTCCTGCTGCGGGCTGGTCGGGTTGAAGGTCAGCCGCGGCCGGGTGCCGCACCGGGTCACCAGTTGGGAGGGCGGGGCGGTCGAAGGCGTGGTCACGCACGACGTGGCCGACACGGCCGCCATCCTGGATGTGATCAGCGGCGTCGACCGGGGTCTCTGGTACAACGCCCCACCGCCGTCGCGGCCGTTCGCCGAGGAGGTGGGTGCCGATCCGGGGCACCTGCGGATCGGCCTGATGGACACGGCGCCGTTCGGGCTGCCGGTCGATCCGGTGTGCGTCGACGCCGTCCGCGAGGCGGGCACCGTCCTCGAACGCCTGGGTCACGCCGTGCTCCCGGCGACCATGGACGTACCGGACGAGTTCCTCGAGGCCTTCCTGTCGGTCGTCAACTCCGGGCTGGCCGACTACGACGGCGTCGATTGGAGCCGGGCAGAGCCCCACATCCGGGCCGGGCGGGAGACGGCCATGGGCATCGACAGCCTCACCTACGTCCACGCCGTCCACCGGTTGCAGCGGTTCACCCGCGAGCAGGTCGGTCGATGGGGTCGCGAGTTCGACGTGCTGCTGACCCCGACCATGACCATCCCGCCGCCGGTGGCGGGTGACATCCTGGCCGCTGTTCACGGCAACCCGGGCGGCGGTCCGGCCCTTCAGGTATTCCAAATGGCGGTCCTGACTTCTGGGTTCAATATGACCGGACAACCGGCCATATCCCTGCCGACCTACATGAGCGACGACGGGCTGCCGATCGGCGTGCAACTGGTCGGAGGGCCCTGGGAAGATGCGCTCCTACTGCGCATTTCCGCCCAGATGGAGCAGGCCGTCGGGTGGGCGGACCGGCGGCCGCCTGAGGCGCTTTAGACTATTTATCGCCAATCGATAGACAACTGAGGGACAAACACCCTCGGTTTTCATTGATCTGATCGGCGTGGGTCCGATTCATTGGTCCAACCACTTAGCGCGTTATGGCGCGCCCTGCGGCGGTCGTTGAGAACCAGCGGTCGGTCGGCGGGGGCGCCCGGCGGGACTGGGCCCCAGCAGTACCGGGGTTCTGTCGCGCCTTCGGAAAGGACCCCCCATTGCGACGATTCGGTGCTGTACCCGCTCTACTCAGCCTGGCCCTCGGCGGCGGCGTAGCCGCCGCTGCGCTGGCCCCCCAACCGGGAGTGCACCAGGCGCTCCAGTTGGCCAGTGTCGAACTGGAGGCTTCGGTCACCACGCCCGCCTCGGCGGCCACTGCTGCGCCCACGGCGGCCAAGGCCGGCGTCGTGGAATCCGACGGCAGCCTGTACACGACCAGCGGCTCGTGGCCGGCGATCGCCCACCTGGCCCAGCCGACCGTGACCTGGGCCGGCCACCCCGGCGGGGGGGCATGGGAGGCGGCGGCTGACGGCGGTGTCTTCAGCCGGGGCAGCGCGCCGTTCTACGGGTCGACCGGCGGGCGGCGGTTGGCCGAACCCATCGTCGGCATGGCCTCCACCCCTTCCGGTCACGGCTACTGGATGGTGGCCGCCGACGGCGGGGTCTTCTCCTACGGTGACGCCCACTTCTACGGCTCTACCGGCGGCCGGCAGCTGGCCCGGCCGATCGTGGCCGTGGCGCCGACGCCGACCGGTCACGGCTACTGGCTGGTCGCGTCCGACGGCGGGGTGTTCTCCTACGGTGACGCCCACTTCTACGGATCGACCGGATCCACCCGCCTGGCCCAGCCGATCGTCGGCATGGCCTCTGCGCCTACTGGCCGCGGTTACTGGCTGGCGGCCGCCGACGGCGGCGTCTTCGCCTTCGGCGCGGCCGGGTACGCCGGTTCGACGCCGGCCGCGGGCACCACGGAGATCGCCGCTGACAGCGATGGTTACGACGAGGTCCAGTCCGACGGCGTGGTCTCGGAGTTCCGGCCCGGCCAGCGCGCCGTCCGTACCGCCATCCGTATCCCGGCGTCCGAACTCCAGAGCACGCGCCAAGCCGCCGTGGCCGCCAAGGTAGTGACGGTAGCGATGTCAGAAGTTGGGCGTCCCTACGTCTACGGGGCGTCCGGTCCGAGTTCGTTCGACTGCTCCGGCCTGACCCAGTACGCCTACGCCCAGGCCGGGGTGAACCTGCCCCGGACCGCGGCCCAGCAATTCGCGGCGACGCCGCACGTGACCGCAGCCAACCTCCGGCCCGGGGACCTGGTCTTCTTCTATCCGGGGATCACCCACGTGGGCGTCTACCTGGGCAACGGGTTGATGGTCGACGCTCCTCATGCCGGCGCCGAGGTGAGAGTCGAGTCCATGCAGTGGTTCGGTCCGTTGATGGGAGCCTCCGCCCCGGCCCAATGACGGCCGATTAGTCGGGCCGCACCGGTGGGTATATCCGGCCATCGGGGAGGTTCCGACAACAAAATGACCACGCTCACCGGCGGTACCAGCACTACTCCGACCAGCGGGAACACCAGCCTGGTCCCGGCCCGGATCGACCGGCTGCGCTGGTCCCGTTTCCACACCAGGCTGGTGATCGCACTGGGCGTGGCCTGGATTCTGGACGGGTTGGAGATCACGATCGCCTCCAACTCGACGTCGGTGATCTCCAGCAAAGCGGCCCTGCACATGTCGTCGGGGTCGGTGTCTTTCTCGGTCGGAACCGTATACCTGCTGGGCGAGGTATTCGGTGCCATCTTCTTCGGGCGGCTCTCCGATGCCTGGGGTCGTAAGAACCTGTTCATGATCACCCTCGGGGTGTATCTGCTGGGTGGTGCGCTCACCGCCTTGACGCTCGGTCACACCCATGGGTGGGTCTACTACCTGGACGTGACCCGGTTCATCGCCGGCGCCGGCATCGGCGGCGAGTACGCGGCGATCAACTCGGCCATCGACGAGCTGATCCCGGCCCGCTACCGGGGCCGCGTCGACATCGCCGTCAACGGAACCTACTGGGGCGGTGCCCTCCTCGCCTCCGTCCTGTTCCTCGAGGTGGTCAACCACCTGTCCGATTCGTATTCGTGGCGGGTCGCCTTCCTGATCGGCCCCGTGCTCGGCTTCGTGGTCCTCTTCGTGCGCCGGAACCTGCCCGAGAGCCCCCGGTGGCTCCTCATGCACGGCCGGGTGGAAGAGGCGGAGGCGGCCATCGCCCAGATCGAGCAACGGGTCGAAGAGAGCGGGGGCCACCTCGACGAGGTCGACAAGGCCAAGGCCATCGAGATCCGCGAACCGGCCAGTACCGGCTTCCTCTCCCTCCTCGTGACCCTGTTCCGCACCTACCCGTCCCGATCGGTCCTGGGGGCGGCGCTGATGATCACCCAGTCGTTCCTCTACAACGCCATCTTCTTCACCTACACGCTGGTGCTGACCAAGATCTACGGCGTCTCGTCCAACTCCACGGCGTACTACTTCATGGCGTTCGCTGCGGGTAACTTCCTCGGGCCCCTGCTGCTCGGCCGGCTGTTCGACACGGTGGGGCGGCGCCGGATGATCACCGGGACATACGGGATCTCGGCCGTCCTACTGGCCATCAGCGCCGTCATGTTCAAGGCCGGCGACCTGACGGCTGTCACCCAGACCATCTGGTGGTGCGTGATCTTCTTCTTCGCCTCGGCCGGGGCCAGCGCCGCCTACCTCACGGTCAGCGAGATCTTCCCGGTGGAGGTCCGGGCCAAGGCCATCGCCGTGTTCTTCGCGGTCGCCCAGTGCTTCGGAGCGTTCGGCCCGTGGTTCTACGGCCAGCTGATCGGCAACGGCCACGACCACTTCAAGCTGTTCATCGGCTACCTGATCGGGGCCGCCGTCATGCTCCTCGGGGCCATCGTCGAGGGTTTCCTCGGGGTCAACGCCGAGATGCAGTCACTCGAGGACATCGCCCTGCCGCTGTCGCTCCAGGGCGGTCCCTCACCTCGAATGGCGGCCACCACCGGCGCCCCGCGGCCTCCCGCCGCCCGGTCGGTCCTCGACTTGACCTCCGGGGTGGACACCGCCCCGCCGGCCGACGCGCCGGTGGAAGATCGTTCCACCAAGAGCGGCAAGTAGTAGCCGGACCATCCATAGCCCCGACCGGTCCGGGCCCGTAGCTTTGCCTGAGCTCGGGCGGGGGGCGGCCCGCCGGGCGACGACCGTCGGCCGGCGCGGTGCCGACCGCCCGTGCCCTGACCGGCGGTATCCGGCTGGAGGGGGCGGGCGGGGGAGAGGTCCGCTCCTTTGACCGCCGCTCAGTCGTCCGGGTCGTACGCCGGAGCGCTCGTGGCCGCGGTCCCCATCACGGTCGCCACGAAGATCAGGAACGTGATCACGTGGACCGACGTGCACCACAGGCAGATGGCGTCGATCTTGTACAGCTCGTCGTAGACCAGCTTGAGGGCGGTGGCCAGCCCGATCACGCACCAGGCGATCTGCGCGGCCCGGGCCATCCGGTTCGGCCAGCGCCACACGACCGGCGTCTGCAGGATCAGCATCACGAAGAAGAACACCAGGCCGAGCACGGCCACCGGGACGCCGTGAATCTGGTTGTAGACGCTGGTCGTAACCTTGAAGCAATTGACAGCACCGCCGCCAGCAGGGCAGCTGAGCGTGGTGGAACCGGTGTAGTGCTCGTAGGTCAGGTAGCCGGCCACCCCCAGGCCCACCACCGACAGGACGACCCCGGCCAACCACGCCCAACGCGGCGGGACGACCCGATCGTCGAGTGGTGCGGTCATGGCCGGCCCTCTGGGACCGCTTCTGTCCCGCCTAACCGCCGCTGGTCTGGCCACCGGGAGTCGAACTGGCCCCCCCCGAACCCTGGGCGGAGATGGCCGCAGGCACGTTCTTGACGGCGGTGCAGACGTTGGCCGGTTGGTTGCCGTCCATGTTGCACAGGTACTTGGTGAAGACGGCGGCGGCCCCGTCGACGTAGTTACCGATGGTGTTGTCGTTGGACCCGACGGCGCTCAGGATGTCCTGGAACGAGTGGCCCTCGAGGGTCGTGTCCGGGTACTGCTCGGTGGCCAGGACGAACTTCTGATCGAAGTCGATGAACGGGAAGCTCTGGCTGCCGTTGAAGTAGGTCGACCAGATCTGGTTCTCCGTCGAGGTGGGCGTTTCCAGCAGCTTCTCGGTGTTGGTCTCGTTCTCGACCGGCCGGAACGTGAAGTACTGGCTCGTGTAGGTGCTTCCGTAAAAGGACCAGGTCGGGATGTTGCCATCGGTCACCGCAGAGTGCGTCTCCTGCAGGTTGGTGAAGGTGCCGAAGTGGGAGAGGGCCACGATCATCGGCCACCGCTCGGTGGCGCAGATCGGGCAGAACTCGGCGCCGATGTAGAGCAGCTCGGGCTTGCCGTTCGACCCCAGCGTCTTGATGCTGGGCGAGGCCGCGTTGGTCGCCCCGTACAGGTTGGCCAGGCCGGAGGCGGCGGTCAGGGTGGCCACCGGCACGTTGGTTATCTTCTGCACGTCGGCGGCCGGCGCCGGGTGGCGGAGGGAACCGCTCGACGACCCGCCCACGGCGAGGACCACGACGACCACGACGACGGCCACGGCGACGACGACCGCTCCGTAGATCATGAGCCGATTCCGGCGCTGGCGGGCCTGGCGGGCGGCCCGGCCCTTCTGCGACGAGCCGGGCCGGCCTTTCTGGTTGCGGCCTTTGCCGCCCCTGGGGGGAACGGGGGTGTTGGACACGCGGGCATCCTAGAAGAACGAGCCGGAGGTCGTCCGGCGCCGATCGTCAGTTATCTGTACGTTGGGTAGGAAAAGACTGAGAAGGTCCTTAAGGAGGTCTTGTGGCTGCTGTAACCACCCCCCAGCGACCGATTCCCGAGCGGGATGTGCACACCCGGCGCATCGCCTTCGACTACCCGGAGAGCGATCTCCCGAAGTACTTCGCCGAAGGCGACCTGGTGGTCAGCCACCTGCTCAGCATGCTGTCATCGTTCTTCCCCGAGGGTGAGGACTTCTTCGTGCAGGCGGTCCGCAACTACCGCGACCAGATCGAGGACCCGCAACTGAAGAAGCAGGTCGGTGCGTTCATCGGCCAGGAAGCCATCCACGGGCGGGAGCACCGCCGGTTCAACGAGCGGCTCCAGCACCACGGCTACCCGACCGCGTTCGTCGACCGGCGGACCAAGGTCGGCCTCGACCGGTTGGCCCGCAAGGCGCCCGAGAACGTCCAGTTGGCGGTCACCGCCGCCCTCGAGCACTACACGGCGACCATCGCCGAGGTGCTCCTGGGCGACGAGCGGGCCCAGGCCCTGTCGCGCATACCGGAGGTCCGCCACATCTTCCTCTGGCACGCGGTGGAGGAGAGCGAGCACAAGGCGGTCGCCTTCGACGTCTACCAGACGGTCTGCGGCGACAACCGCCTGCGCATCCACACGATGCGGGCGACGACGGTCATCTTCCTGGCCTCGTTGTTCGGATCGACCGTGCTGTCCCTGGTCAAGGATCCCAATGGGCGCAACCCGAAGCGGCTGTGGTCCAGCCTGCGCCGGCTGCGGGACAACCCGTTCTTCACCCGGGACGTCTGGCGCCGCCTCAACGACTACAACCGGCCCGACTTCCACCCCGATGACCACGACGCCACGGACCTGCTCGACCGCTGGCGGGCCGAACTGTTCGGCGACGGCGGGGAGATGGCCGACCTGTTGAAGCGGTCGACGGCGAGGACCAGCTCGGCGGGCGACTGAAGGGCTCTATTCGGCTCGGTTCAGGCGAAGGGGGCTCGAGTCGGCCGGACAGGCGGGCGGGCGGGCGGTCCTATTCGGCTGGGGTCAGGCGGGCTTCGAATTCGGCCCCGGTCATGGTGCCGGGCGGGTCGCCGCGGCGGGCCGCTTCGGTGGCCAGGTGCCTGAGCAGGTCGTTGATCGGCGTGGCCACACCGTGCAGCCGGCCGAGGAGCGAGATCTCCCCGTTCAGGTAGTCGCTCTCGATGGACCCGGTGCCCCGTCGCAGGCTCTGCCAGCTGGACCCGCCGCCCCGGGGGTGGCCGGGGATGTCGACGATCCGCATGATGCGGGCCCGCCGCGCCCGGTCCTCGTCCTCGGAGGCGCAGTCGATCCCGGCCGCCTGCAGGCAGGTCTCCGCCTCGGCCGCCGCCGCGTCGGCCACGGCGATGCCATCCTCGCCGGCCAGCAGGGCCTGGGCCGCATTCCCAACGTTCATGAGCAGCTTGCGGTACTTCCAGCGCATGATGTCGTCCCGCTCGACGGAGTCGAAGCCGGCCGCCCGGAACGCCTCGGCGATGGTCGACCGGGTGGGGTCGGCGGTCGTCGCCGGTCCGTCGGGCACGGGCGCCGTGGTCCCGGGGAAGCGGCCGATGTCGAGCAGGCCGGGGACCGGAACGGAGTCCTGCTGGACGACACCCGGCTCGAGGTGGGTGGCCGGGCACATCACGCAGACGCCGTATACGCGGGGGAACAGGCGCAACGAGGCCCGCTCGTTGTCCACGCCGTTCTGCAGACAGGCGATGACCGTCTGCGGCGGGGCGACCGGCTGCAGGGCGTCGAGGGCGGCGGCCGTCTGGTGCGACTTCACGCCCATCAGGACCACGTCGCCCGGCTCGATCCTGGTGCCGGCCGGGTCGGTGACGACCGGTACGTCGATCCGGCGGGTGCCCTCGCCGGAGACGACGGTCAGCCCGTCGGCGGCAATGGCGGCGGCGTGGGCGCCCCGGGCGATGAGGACCACGTCGGCCCCGCTCTCGGCCATCCGGCCGCCGGCCAGACCGCCGATGGCGCCGGCGCCGTACACGATGTAACGCACCGGCGGCACGCTACCCGGCGTCCGCTTGGTGGGGCAGGCGTGGGCCGCCGGGGTCGGGGGCGGCCGGGTCGGGGAGGCTGGGTCGGGGAAGCTGGGTTGGGATGGCGTCAGCGCGGGCGGAGGCGGCCGATCTGCGCCGGTCCCATCGGGCACCGGCGGTCGGCGGCGCGGGCGGTCGCAGTGGCCGGGTGGTTGGTGTCAGCGCTGGCGGAGGCGGTCGATCTGGCGCCGGTCCCGCTTGGTGGGCCGGCCGGCGGACGGATCACGCTCGAAGCTGGGTTGGCGGGGCGGAGCCGGCGGGCTGTGGTCGACCACGCACTCGCCGGCTATGGGCGCGCCCACCCGGTTCTCGATCACCCGGACCACTTCGAGTACCCGGTCGCGCCCATCCACCCGGATGGTGACGACGTCGCCCGCCTTGACCGGCGTGGCCGGCTTGGTGACTGTCCGGTTGACGGCGACGTGTCCGGCCCGGCACGCCTCGGTGGCGAGGGTCCGGGTCTTGAACACTCGCACCGACCACAACCACCGGTCGACGCGGGTGCTTTCGAGTGGGACACGGTCGGCGGCCACAACCAAGCCAGGGTAGCGACGCCGAGCGTTCAGATGGCCAGAACGGAGCCCGTCTCGAGCAGCGTCTTGAGCTTGGCCATGAGCGCCGGCCAGCCATGCCGTACGCCCTCGAGGACCTGGCTGCCCTCGTCGAATCCGTCATGAAGGACGGTCAGCTTCACAGTGCCCGGGTCCAGTCCGGCGTCGTCGATCTCGAACAGCACCTTGGACCGGGCTTCGGATGCGTATCTGGCCCGCAGCTCCTCGGCCACGTTGTTGGCCGTCGCCCACTCCGGGGTGAACGTGTGCCACGTGTAGGCCAAGCGGCGGAACGGCTCCGCCTCCAGCACGACCTGCTCGGGATCGCTGATGCGGATGTCGCCCTGCACCACGACCATCGTCGAGCCCTTCTCCCAGTCGGTGTCGAAATGCAGCCCCCAGTACTGCTCGAGGAAGGCGGGCTCGGTGAGCGCCTGCCAGAGCCGCTCGGGGGTGGTCCGGATGTAGGTCTCGTAGACGAATGTCATGGTGGTGGCCTCCAACGTTTTCTTGAGAGCGGACAGGGCGGCGGCCCGGCCCCGGTCGTAACGGCTGATCCATCTGTCGGCGATGTCGTGGATGGGAGCGGCGTTCAGGTAGTGCAACTTCTCCCGACCGTCGCGCCGGGAGGTGATCAATCCGGCCCCCTCCAGGACGGCCAAGTGCTTGCTCACCGACTGCCGGGCCATGTCCAGCCCGGAGCAGAGTTGAACCAGGGTCTGACCGTTGTGCTCGTTCAACCGGTCGAGCAGTCGGCGGCGGACCGGGTCGGCGAGGGCCCGGAAGATCTCTTCCACGTCTACCTTCTAGTGTGAATAGGCAGCCAGTAAGCTGCCTAAAATCCACGATATGCAGCCGAATGGCTGCCTGTCAAGGGGTGGCGGCCGTACGGGGAACGAATTCGGACAGCGCGCGCGGCACCCGAGGCGGGATTGACGCGCAGATAGCCCGATTTGGAGTTCTACGCGTCAATCCAGATCCGGCCCCAAATCGATTGACGCGCAGAACTCCAATTCGGGAGTTCTGCGCGTCAACCCGGCCTCACCCCTCGCGCGCGTTGACGCGAATCGCTCCCGGACGGGCCACGACCGGCGGCTCGACCGGGCCGGCTCCCGGCTCAGGGCTGGCGTCCCGCCCACCCGCAGCCCAGTGCTGCCGCCCGCCCAGTGCTGCCGCCCGCCCAGTACCGCCGCCCAGCCGTTCGTCCTGCGCCGGCGCGCCCCGCACATCGCCGGCGCGCCGCGCACCATCCGCCCCCGCGCCCCGGGCGCCGGCAGAAGCCCGGCTATTCCAGCGGCCGCCGGCCGAGACCGGCCGGTTCCCGGCCGGCGAACACCCACCCGCCGACGGCGGCGACGATCGGGAAGCCGATGAGCAGTACGGCCAGATCAGCGAAGGGCACGTGGTCGAGCGACGACAGGCTGCTGTGGAACCAGGCGACCATCGAGGCGTAGGCGCCGACCACCCCGCACAGGGCACCGAGGAAGGCCAGGGCGCCGGCGGTGCACGCGGTGAGCTTTCGCCGGGTGCGGGGCGAGGCCCCGGTGGCGGCCAGGGTGCGCAGGTCGTTGGCCGTTTCTGACCGGATCAGCCCGATGGTCATGGCCAGGACCCCGAGGGCGAGGATCACGCCGCCGGCGGTGAAGTCGTTGCCGATCGAGGCCAGGGTGCTCGAGCCGTTCCGGGTCTCGATGGTGAGGCCGGCGGCGGCGGCCGCTTTGCGGGCGTTGCTGATCTGGGCGTCAGTCAGCGGCGTCGAGGTGCGCAGCAACCAGCCGGCCGGCTCGATGGTCAGGCCCAGTTTGGTCATCTCGCTCTCGGTGAGCAGCGTGTTCGGTTCCGACGAGTTGGCGGGCAGCCCTGGTTCGTGCTGCACCACCGGGTTGTTGACCAACTTGTTCGAGCTGTCCCCCTTGATCATCCCGCCGGCGGTCAGCGTCAGCCCCGTGAGATCGCGCCGTGACGACAGGATCTGCGTGTCCGGGTTCACCCCGCTGATGCCGTAGTACCGCAGCAGCTCCGGTGTGGCTACGTACAGCCCCTGCACGTACATGTCCGAGAACTGGTTGCCGGACGTATCCACCTGATCCAAAGACGCACCCTGATATCCCTGAGGCGTCTCATTGGCCAGATCGACGGCCTGGTCCAGTTCCAGGTCGGCCTTGGCCCCCAGTTGGTGGGCGATACTCGACACCGCGTTGGTGGCGTCGGAGATCGACGATCCGGAGACGATCGACACCGGTGCCCCCACCCCGTTGGAGGACAGGTAGACGACCATTTCGTTGGCGGCCAGGTTGTAGTGCTGTTGCGGGGCCAGGCGTTCCTGGCGGCCGGCAACGATGGAGATGGTGGCGGCGATGACCACGGCCAGGGTGATGGCCCGCAGGGCGCCCGCCGACCGCGACTCGAATCGGGCCAGGTCGCGTACGGCCAGCCGGACCTCGAGCGGTGACCGCCCGGCCAGGCGGGCCGCCAACCGGATGGCCAGCGGGGTGAGCAGCAGCAAGCCGACGGTGGCGAACAGGATGCTGACCACCACGAGCACGGCCTGCCGGTGCCCGACGGTCATGAGGCCGAGCCCGACGATCAGGAACGCCACTCCGAGGGCGGCCGGCCGGCGGGTGGGCGGGGCGACCGGTGGCCGGCCCGACAGCGCAGCGACCACCGAGATGCGGGCGACCCGGCGGGCCGGCCACCAGGCGGCGGCCAGCGAGGTGAGGACCGACAGGCCGACGGCCAGGATCACGGCCCACCACTCGAGGTTCCACCGGCTCACGTCGTGGCTGGCCGCGTAGGCCAGGTGGGGGGCGTAGATCAACCAGCCGATCAGCCCGACCACGCCACCGACCAGCCCGGCTGCGCTCCCGACGATCAACCCGTTGGCCAGCATGACGTTGCGCACCTGGCGGTCGGTGGCCCCGACCGAGGCGAGCATCCCGAGCGCCCGCAGCCGGCGCTGCGCCATCACCGAGAAGCCGGCGCTGGCGATCAGGCCGACGAAGGTCAACATCAGCGTCGACAGCGTCAGCACCAACAGGGCGGCCGCCGCCTTACTGGCCGACGAGGTGGAGTTGATGCCCAGATCGATCCCCGGGAACCGGAGGTTCTGGTCGCGCGGCGGCGCCGAGATGATGACCTGCTGAGGCGCCGGGACCTGACCCGGGATGACGAGGGCGAACTGGTCGGCGTAGTTGTTCGGGTTGCGGACCAGGCCCACGAGCACCCGGGAGACGCCGCCCTCCGACCAGGACTGGCCGATGGACAGGCCCAGTTCGGCGGCCACCTTGCTGGTCATGGCCACCTGGCCCGCAGCGGTGGGCAGCTTCCCTGACAGAAGGTGCACGGCGGCCAACCCGATGGCGCCGTCCGGGTTCTCGGCCCGCACGCTCACCTGGAGGAGCGAGCCCGGGATGGTGATGCTCGTCTCGTACACGACCGTGCCTCCGGTCTGCGACCGGATGGTCTGGACGTGGGCGGACAGGTCCGGGTCGGTGCCGTTGACGATGAACTGGGTGTTCGGGATCGGGGTGGCGTTGGCGGCGATGGCGGTGCCGGCCACCGTCGCCCCCACCGCCACGATCAGCAGGAGCAGGACCAGGACCTGTTGGCGCCACTCCCTCCGGAACAGGCGCCAGGACCAGCGCCTGAGGGCCGTGCTCGATCCCGACCCGGCCGACGTCGCAGCCGGCGCCGGCCGTTCGGTGGTGATGGTCACTGCGATGGTCCCGGCGTCAGCAGGCTCTCGGGGCTGGCCGGAGGCGCCGTCTGGTCGGCGACCCGCCCGTCCCGGATGAACACGACCCGGTCGGCCCAGGAGGCCAGCTGGGCGTCGTGGGTCACAACCACTCCGGTCACGCCTCGGTGGCAGGCGTTGCGGACCAGGCGCATGACGCCCTCGGCGTTCACCGAGTCCAGGGCGCCGGATGGCTCGTCGGCCAGTAGGAGGTGGCGGTCGCCCACGACCGCCCGGGCGATGGCCACCCGCTGCCGTTCGCCGCCGGAGAGCTCGTCGGGGAAGTGGTCGGCCCGCTCGGCCAGGCCCACCTCCTCGAGCGCGGCCGCGGCCTGGCGACGGGCCTCGCGCGTGGAGAGGCCGTCCAGTTCGAGGGGCAGGCTGACGTTCTCGGCCGCCGTCAACCCGGACAGCAGGTTGAAGTCCTGGAACACGAAGCCGATCGTCCGCCGGCGGACGGCGGCCCGGTCCCGCGTGCTCAGCGACGACACCGACCGGCCGTCGATGAGGACATCGCCGGTGGTCGGTTCCTCCAGGGTGCCGGCGATGGTGAGCAGCGTGCTCTTGCCCGATCCGCTCGGCCCCATGATGGCGACCAGTTCGCCCGGGGCCACGGTCAGGTCGATGCCGGCCAGGGCCCGGACCTCGGCCGCCCCGCTGCCGTACACCTTGGTGACCCCCTCGAGCGCCAGCCCGGCGCTCATCGGGCCACCTCCGCGCCGAGACCCGCACCGGTCTGTGTCAGCGGTGAGACCTTCGGCGCCGGCCCGGCCCGGCGGATGCGGGCATCGGCGGTATCCAGCCAGCGCACGACGGCGTCGATCCGGAACAGCTCGAAGTCGAGGGCGAGGACCAGCGCCAGGTCGTCGGGCCCGGCGTCCTCTTTCAGCCGGGTCCACTGCTGCATGGTCTCGACCATCCGCCGGCGGTGTTCCTGGATGACGGCGTGGACGTCCACGCCCGGGACCTGGCCGGCGATCATGACCTTGATCAACAGCTCGTCGCGCGGCGGTGTCCCGGCTTCGGTCGGGGTTCGCAACCAGGTGGTCAGCTCGGCGCGCCCGTCGTCGGTGATCCGGTACGACTTGTGCGGCCCGTCCACCTCGGTGCCCTCGGCGTCGACCATCCCGTCGCGCTCGAGGCGCTGCAGGGTGGTGTACACCTGCCCGACATTGAGCGGCCACACCTCACCGGTATTGGCTTCGAACTCGTCCCGCAGCTGCAGTCCGTATTTGGGCCCGGCGGAAAGCAGGGCCAGGAGGGCGTGGCGCACGCTCATAGGATCACCATACCCGGTATTATACTGAGTATATAAAGGGCGTCAACCCAGCAAAACCGAAAGGACCGACGAACCGGTCTGCCCGTCAGATGAAAACGCCACGGCGGAGGGTATTGATGTCTCAGAGACCGTTCGAAGGAGTCGATCCATGGGCGTCATCGCCAGCCTGGTCGTTTTCACCATCGGAGCCGTTCTGCGCTTCGCTACGCACTTTCAGTCTTCCACCTGGGACATCCGCACTATCGGCGACATCCTCATGGTCGTGGCCGTGATCGGTTTCCTCCTGGCTGTGTTCGCCTGGGCCTACTGGGACGGCTTCGGTGGGCGCATGGCCAACCGCACCACCATCCTGAGCCGGCCGGCCACCCCGCCCGTCTACGGCCCGCAGGGTTACGCCCGCACGTCGTACGACGGCGCCATCTACGGCCTCGACGAGGCCGGTGTGGTCGAGGGCATGCCCGCCGAAACGGTGATCGAGGAGGAGAGGGCGCTGTAGCCTGAGCCGCCTATGGACGCCAAGGTGATGCTCTGCGACTTCGCAGAGGTAAGTGGAAACAAGCTCTTCATCACCGGCGCCGGCATCTCGCTGCTCGCCAGTGGCGCACCGGCGCCGCCCTATCCGGTCAACATTTCCCTGGCCACGCTGGTCTCGATCCCCTGGACTGAGACCGACGCCCGGCACGTCCTGACCATCGAGCTGGTCTCAGAGGCGACCGGGGCTCAGCAGCGGGTCATGCTCAGTGACCAATTGCCCGAGGATCACCCTGACGAGGACAAAGGATTGATCGTGTTCGTCTTCTCCGCCCAGCGCATGCCCAACATGGCCGCGGGTGACGAGTCGACCATGCCGATCGCGGTGCCGATGTTCGGCCTGCCGCTGCCCGAGCTCGGTCCCTACTTCTTCAGCATCCGCATCGACGGGCGGGAGATGGACCGGGCGTCGTTCCGTCTGGTCAACCGGCCGCTTCCCGGCGAGCAGCCGCAGATCTGAGGCTCAGTCGCCCAACCACTCGTGCCACCCCTCGGGGAGCGAGTGAGGAAAGGTGGCCAGGATGTGGTCGTGGTCGTCGAGCGACTGCTCGAAGCAGGTGACGAGCAGGTCGGGGGCGGATTCGAGGACGCTCTCCTCGTCGCCCGGGTGGGTGTCGACGAACTGGCGTAGGCCGGCGTCGAAGCGCCGGAAGGCGTCGTCCCAGATGCCCCGCAGCTCGCTGCCCTCGACCATGCCGCCGAACCACCAGGTCACCAGGCGCTCGTGGAGCTCCCTGGTCCGGTCGTCTGTGGGCGAAGTGGACATAACGCTCGTTTCTCTCGGCGCGTGAGCGGCCGAGTTGAACGAGCGGCCGCCCGTTACCGAGTTCGCGGTGGATCCCCGAAGCTCCGGTAACCGCCGAGATCTCAGTAGTCGTGCACCATCTTCCAGCTGAACGACACCGACGGCATCGTCCGCGACGCGGTACCGGCCTCCTCGCCGGCGCCCGGCGCCGAGACCCGGGCGACGGCCTGGCCCCGTTCCAGCTTGGTGCCGAGGGATGAGAGTTGAACCGACACCGGTACCGTCATGCCGCCGTAGCCGAGGGCGGTCAACGGCTTGGCCGTGACGATCGCCACCTTGGTGCCGTCGGCGTTGCTGGCCTCGGCCACGTCGGTGCCGGCCGGCACGACGGTGTGCACGGTCACCGACCCGACCACCGACTGGACCAGGGCGGTGGCCGCGTCGACCGCCGCCCCGATCAGGGTGGCGGTGCTCTGCTGACCGGTGTCCTGGCCCAGGACGGCGCCCAGAATGGTGAACGTCCGGCCGTCCACGGTGCGGCGGTTGGCGAAGACCAGGCAGCCCCCTGCGGTCGAGTCCGAACCGGTCTTGATCCCGATGAAGCCGTTCTGGCCGACGGCCGAGTTGAAGTTGGCCAGGGTGCCGGCGTTGGGCAGGGTGACCGATTTCATGGCCACGATCTGGGCGAACACGGGGTCGGACATGACCTTGGCGGCCAGGAGCAGCTGGTCACTCGCAGTGGAGACGGTGGCCGTGTCGAGCCCGCTCGGGTCGGTGTAGGTGGAATGGGTCATGCCCAGGGCCCGGGCCGCGCTGTTCATCTTGGCCACGAAGGCGGTGGCCGAACCGGCGTCGTAGTCGGCCAGGATGGCGGCCAGGTTGTTGCCCGATGCGACCAGCAGGCCCTGCAGCAGTTGCACCTCGGTGAGCGATTCGCCGGAAGTGACGGCCACGACCGACTGGGCCGACGCCGCCCGGTTGTCATAGTCGCTGACATCGGCGTGGGTGATGTCGACGCTGAAACCGTTCTGCCCGACGGCGACCGGGTGGTCCTTCAGGACCACGTAGGCGGTCATGATCTTGGCCAGGCTGGCTATCGGTTGCGGCGTGTCGCCGCCTGACGAACCGAGCGACGGCAGCCCCTGGACCTCCACCGCCGCTTCGCCGCCGGCCGGCCACGCCGGCTTGGGGGCGGTGCCGGGGAGCACCACCCGGGTCGGGAAAGTCCGGTGCACGGTGAGCCGGGGGGCGCCGGCCACCGCCGCCTTGACCAGGCCGGCGATCACCAGCAGCACCACCAGCGCGACCAGGATGGCGATCAGCCCGACCGGTGACCGGCGGGAGTGCTTGGGTGCGAAGTGCAGGCTCTGGTACTGCGATTGTCTCGTCCGGCCGCCGACCATCCCGTCACGATGCCATACCGGCGGGCGCGCAACGGCCCGGTCGAGAACCGACCGGGCCGTTCCTTTGACCTTTCAGGCGGGCTAGGGGATCACCTTGTTGAGCTGAGCCAGGTTGGGAGCGCCCAATCCGGTCACCTCGTCGTAGCCGGGCAGGTCCGGGTAGAGCCCGTTGGTGCCCAGGGTGATGTCGGTGAAACCGGGCACCGCCGCCGGGTTCGGCGTCGGGATGACCACCGGGATGCCGACCGGGGTGGTCTCGTGGGTCCCCGGGTTGACCTTGTCGTAGACGGCGTAGAGGTCGATGGCGGCGAAGCCGAGCCGGTTGGCGTGGGCCGATTCCATCCGGGCCCACGAGCCGAGCATCAGGGGCGAGGCCAGGCTGGTGCCGCCCACCCCTTCGACGGAGCCGCTGACGTAGATGTTGGCCGGTGTGCCGTACGGGTCGGCGTCGAGGCCGACGTCGGGCACGGCCCGGCCGCCGTTGACGTACTCGGCGGAGAAGCCGGGATCGGTGTCCTGCGTCCACCAGCCCGGGTTCTCGGTCTCGCTGATGCCGCCACCCGAGCCGATCCAGCCGATCTCCTGGATGCGGTTGCCCGAGGTGTCGGCCACCAGGGTGGTGCCTCCGACGGCGGTGGTGAACTCACCGGAGGCCGGCCAGTTGGTACCGGGGAACGAGCTGGGCACGCCGGTGGCGGCAATGAAGGCGCAGCCGTCGCCGTTGTCGCCCGATGAGGCGAACAGGGACTGACCCTGCATGGCCCCTTCCTGCAGCACCTGATCGGTGCTCACCATCGAGCCGTCGACCCAGGGGAAGATGTCACAGCCGCCGATGCTGGCCGACATGGCCGGCGCCTTGTCCTGGGCGACGAAGGTGGCGAAGTCGAGGTCGATCTGGGAGTCGACGAGCGAGCCGATGTTGTACAGGTACACATGGCTGACCGTCTGGGCCATGGCCGTCGACGACTGCGTGTCCAGGTCGAACTCGTCCTGGCCCGAGGTATCGGTGCTCTGCGGGCCGACGTTGATCTGCGACATCGACACGGCCGGCAGCTTGTTGTTCTTCTCGGCCAGCGCCAGGTCCTTGTACACCTGCGAGACGTTGCCCTCGGTGAGGATGGCGATGGGGGTCTTCGACCCGGTCGGGGTGCCGGCCGCGCCGTAGGTGTTCTGGAAGTACTGGGGGGCCACGCCGTTCAGGAGGTTGGGGCTACCGGCCTGCTTCGTGGCCACCACCGGATGCGGGGTCGGGAACGGCACGTTGTTGAGGCCGAGCACGGCGGTGACCACACCCGACAGTGACGACGGGATCAGCGCCGGGGCCGAGTTGGCGTAGAAGTTCACCGCTCCGGCCCGGAAATTCGAGATCACCGTGTGGAACGCAGATGTCACCTGGGCCACATTGGCGGTGGCCGTCACGGCCATGTGGTTCGACAACACTGAGATGTTGGTGAAGCCGTGGCCGGCCAGATAGCCGGTCACCGCGTCGACGGCGGCCGTGGTCGGGCCGTAGGCGGCGGTGAACTGGGCCGGGGTGAGGAACTGGTGGAAGGTTTCGCTGCCGGGGGTGTACATGGCCTTGAGGGCGGCCGCTTCGGCGGCCTGGTTGCGGGGGGCGAGCGAGATGACCAGGTTCAGTTGCTGGCCGGCCGGGGCCGCACCCAGCAGGTCGGCACCGAACGTGTGGTAGGCCTGCGTGGCGGTGGTGGCCCACGCCGGCGCAGACGGGGTGGCGGCGACGGCAGCGCCGGCCCCCACCGATCCGATGATGGCGGCGGCGCCCGCCAGGGCTGTCCTGCGACGAAGTGTTCTCAAGTAAGCCTCCTCTGCTTCGGGAAGTCAGTTCGTCGCCGACCGGCCGATGTCCTGCCTCTGGATTAACGTCCCTAAGTCATGTGGGCGCGCTGTGGTTGATTCGAGCTCGCTCTGGTTCGGTCGGTGGGCCGACGGCGACGCCATGGGTCTGGCCGCCTTTCTCAGCCCCGAGTTCCCTGACGGGGCCATGATCGAGCTCGACTCGCTGGCGCCACGGCTGCGCGACGGGGCCGACGAGGGGTGGCGCGTCCGCTGGGACCGCCGCAACGAGCGGCTGCTGTCGCTCTGCGTGAAGGGCGAGGCCCATCATCGGTGGTTCGTGTTCCTGGACGGGCCGTCTTTGGCCATGCTGGCCTTCGAGTCCGACGATGTGGCGTCCGGCCGGGTCCTCGATCGCGACCAGTTCAAGGAGTCGGGTCTCGACCGGTCGGCCCAGATCGGCCAGGTGGTGTGGAAACCGGCTTCCAGCCAGCTCGTCGATGTCCAGGTGGAGGAGGCCCAGCGCCGTCGCGGCCTCGGTCGGGTCCTGCTCTGCGCCGCCGCCGCCCACCAGGTGTGTTCGGGCCACCGGTTGCTGTGGGCCGGGGGGGCCCGCACCGACCTGGGTGACATGGTGGCCCAGCGGTTCCCCTACTCGGAGCGGGTGAATCCCCGGGCCATCGGCCTGGCTCCCGACCCGCCCCCCGACATCCTCGTCTGAGGCCCTAATCGGGGTCCATGTCGTAGAACTGCTGGACCAGCGCCTCCAGCCCGACCGAGAAGAGGGTCCATTCCCGCTCGATGCCATCGGGACCGGGCCGGGTCAGCGTGGGCATGGCGCGCTCATCGATCCGCGATCTCATGGCGCACCCCTCGGCCAGGGCGGTGACCGCCACTGTGAAGTCCCGGACGGTCAGACCGGGCCGCAGGCGCAGACGGAACACGTCCATGATCCCGCGGAAGATGCCGTCGAACGTGGTGCTCAGGTTCTCGTAGGTCGCCCGGGCCGCATCCAGGACCCGCCGGTCCCACTCGGTCTCCGGATGGGACGCCAGGTTCCCCCATATCCCGATGAAGAGGTGCCAGGTGCGCGAGTCGGCCAGCGCGCCGGTGTGGGCCGCCCCGCCCCGCCGGCAGATCTCACTCAGGCCCAGCCGGCGCCCGGCCAGGGTCGACACATCCGCCTCGCCCAGCACGGCGGCCGCCGCTTCCATGGTGAACCGGATTTCCTCCGGGTTCTCGTCGCCCACTACCCGGGTCAGGACCTCACTCTGGAAGTCCCGGTTGTTGGTCCAGATCCGCCCGATGACCGACGCATTGCTGACCCGGATGCCCTGGTCCTGATTGAGCCGATCGAAGACCCGCTTGAAGGTCAGTCGCTCGGCCCCGCTCCCGAGCCCTTCCTCCTCGAGCAAGCGGGCACCGGTCGATATGAGCAGTTCGCGCAGAGTCTCCCGGGAAAGGGTCATCTTGACATCGAGTTCTCCAGATGTGACCCTGAGTTGCAGATGGGCCGCTTCGGACTCGATGAGGGCCGTGCGGCGGCCGTCATCGAGGCGTTCGGAGAGATCTGTGGGGGCAAAGTAGAGAGCTTTTCGGGGTTCGGGGCTGCTGTCTGATACGAGCCCGTAGGGCGGCTCGGATGGCGTCCCACCATCCTGTCAGTGAGACTGTCACATAAGCCGAACTCGGGGCCAGTTGGGGTTCTGTGGTTCAAGCTAGGGCATTTGCCTCACAAGTTAGGGTGATTGTCCGACTTGTGGGGGTCGAGGTGCGGCTCAGTCCGGGCTGGGCATGATCGGTGCCTGTATCAATATCGGCGGCGACGTGCGGACCGGCGGCCTGGGCCCCGATGACGGGACGTGGATTGGCGTCGGTGGTGGCGGCCGAGGCGTGGGCCGCCGAGGTCGTGGCCAAGGCGGTCGTGTTGCGGGGATCGGCGCATCCCTTTGACAGCCTGGGCGGCATCGGCGCTGAAGGGCTGGGGGTGACCGACGATGGCCGGGTGCTGGTGACCGCCGGTTGCCGGCTCGTATCACGCCGGTCTGAACGCGGTGGGCCGGGGTGTCGGGGCCAGCGCTACCCGGCCCCGTGGTGGAGGCCGGCGATGACCCCGCCGTCCACCAGCAGGTCGGTCCCGGTGACGTAACTGGCGTCCGGCCCGAGGAGAAAGGCGGCGGCCGATGCGATCTCCTGTGCGGTGCCGATCCGCCCGGCGGCGGACGCGGCGACCATGGCCCGCATCACATCGCCGCTGGCTCCCTGTAGTTCGGCCGCGCCCATGGGCGTCGAGATGACCCCCGGCGAGATGCTGTTGACCCGGGCCCGGCGCCGGCCCCACGTCACCGACGCGGCCCGCACCCGGACCTGGTTGGCCCGCTTGGCCAACACGTAGGCGGTGCCCGGATCGGTGATCCGCTCGGGTCCCAGCTCGGGCAGATCCAGGAGGGCGGCGGCCGGCGTGGTCGCCAATCGCTCGTCGCGCTCGGTGTCGGGTCCGGCCATGGTCCCGGCCATGGAAGCCACGAAGACGCCGGCGCCGCCCGGGGCCACCAGCGCGCCGAACGTATCGAGCATCCAGGCGGTACCCAGCAGGTCGACGCGCAGGATGGCCGCCACCGTGGCCTGCACCGGCGACACCCCGGCGGTGTGCACCACCGCCTCTATGGGCCCGAGCCCGGCGGCTGTCCGGCCCAATGCGTCGACCGAATCAGGGTCCGACACATCGGTCGGGCACCCGGTGACGCGGAACCCGTCGGCCCGCAGGCGGTCGGCGACGGCATCGAGTGCGGCCGGCTCGATGTCGGCCAGCACCAGGTGGCGCCCCGGCCCGATGCGGCGGGCCACCGCCTCGCCCATTCCGCCGACCCCGGTGACGACGGCAACCGATTCGCCCATCCCGCCGGCGCCGGCGATGCCGGCGTCCCGGTCAGAGGGGGGAGCTGGCATTCTCGGTGTCACGGCGGAGCTGCTCGATCTCCGAGCGCAGCCCGTCCTGCTCCGCCGGCGGCATCCCGCCCAACCGGGCGGCGGCCTGGAGCATCTCCAGTCCCCGTAGGCGTTCGCCGATGTCGATGGCGGCCCGGGCGGCCTGCCGTACGGCGGCGACGTCGCCGACC
>DASZNC010000074.1:0-29162 GCA_035551615.1 Acidimicrobiales bacterium | reverse complement strand
CTGTCGGATGCCCAGTGCCTCGGCCTGGCCGTCATCATATGCCTGGCCCTCAGCCCGATCGTCTGGAGCTCGTACCTCTTGTTGGCCACGGCGCCGCTCCTTCTGCTCGGGTCCGGTTCCCGGGCGCTGGTCGTGTGGACGGCGGTGAGTTGGCTGCTGGTGACACCCGACGCAGCGTCGTTGGGCCGTGACATCGGCGGCATCGGACTGGCCGTCGTGGTGGGCGCCGCCGTGATGTGGTCCGAGCGGCCGGACACCGGGCCGACCGGACGGCCGGCCCCTGGACGGGCATCGGCGTCGTGGCCCGCCGCCGCCTCATCGGCCGCCGCCGCCTCATCGCCCGCCGCCGCCTCATCGCCCGTCGGCGCCTCATCGCCTGTCGGTGCCTCATCGCCCGTCGCCGCCCGACCCGCCGAGGGTCGGGCTCGGCCGGCGTTGCCCGCCACCGTCCTCGTCGCCCTGCTCGCCGCCGTGGTCGTCGCCGTGCTCGTCTCGCTGCCGGCCGGGGTGCGCAACGCCCTGCCCGCGCTGGCGGTCCTGGCCGCCGTCGCCGTGTGGACCGGCACCCGCAGCCTCCCGCAGGCATCACTGATCGACCCATAAAGGGCAATCAAGAAGACACCTACGCGGACCGAGAATTGTCAGCACGTAGAGCGTCGGTCCGGGTATCCCCATCGCCCGCTTGTTACGTTGAAAGCGAGGGGCACATGTGAAGGAAATGGATATTTCCGACAAGGGGGAGGAAGACGATCTTGGGTCGGGCTTCGTCGCGGGCCGGAGGCTGGTCTCCCGCTTCACCCTCGAGGAGTGCCTGAAACGCCGGGCCCTGACCCAGACCTGGCGGGCGACCGACACCCGCGACGGCGGCGCCGTAGTGGTCAAACTGCTGTTCACGGGCGGCCTGTCGAGCGCTCTCCGGCTCCGACTGGAGCACGAGGCGCGGGTCCTGGCCGAACTGGACCTGGCCTCCCGGCCGGTCGCCGTCGGGTCGGACGGGACGGTCATGTACCTGGTGCAGACGTTCGTCCCGGGCCACGATCTGCGGGCCCGACTGGATCGCGGACAACTGGATATCGAGTCGTCCCTTTTGGTGGCCATGGATGTGTTCCGGGCGTTGTCAAAGGTCCATGAACTGGGCATCTTCCATCGGGACATAAAGCCGGCCAACATCATCGTGGACGGCGACGACCGTCTGACCAGTGCCGCTCTCATCGACTTCGGCCTGGCCCGCAGCGCCTGGCTGGACCGGTCGGTTCGGGACGAACCGGTGGGAACGGCGCGCTACCTCGCCCCCGAAGCGGCCGGGCTGGTCGATGCCGGCATCGACGAGCGGGCCGACCTGTACTCGGCCGGCGTGGTCCTGTACGAGTGCCTGGCCGGGCGGGCCCCGTTCGAAGGCAAGACGGTGGGCGACGTGCTCCGGGCCCACGCCACCGAGGACCCGGTGCCGCTGCGCACGCTGCGCCAGCCCATTCCGAGCGCCCTGGACGGATTGGTGGCCCGCCTCCTGGCCAAGGATCCGGCCGAGCGCTACCAGTCGGCGGCGGCCGTCGTCGCCGACCTCGAGAGCCTGATCGACGGCCTGCGCTCCGGCGTGGCCGACCCGCCGGTCGCCATTGGCATGGCCGACCGCCGCCGCACCCTCGCCGAGGCCGGCTACATCGGCCGGCGCACGGAACTGGAAGCCCTGGCCGCTTTGCTGGACGGTCCCGGCCGCCGGGGCGGCCTGATCCTGCTCGAAGCCGAGTCCGGCGGCGGCAAGAGCCGCATCCTGGACGAGGCCTGCCTGCGCCTGTCGGCCGACACCCGGCTGCTGCGGGGCCAAGGCCTCGACCGGGTGGCGATGCGGCCGTTCCAGATCCTCGACGGCGTCGCCGTCTCGGTGACCCGGGAGTGCCAGGACGAACCCGAGTTCGCGGCCACCCTCCAGGACCGCCTGGCGGCATGGACCGACACCATCGCCGGCGCCGTGCCCGACCTGGCCGAGGTCCTGGGCGTAGAAGCCGGCACCGAGGGCCCCGAGGCCTATGGAGAGGCCCGCACCATCTCCGCCCTGTGCGCCCTCCTGGACGCCATCGCCGCCGACCGGCCGACCGTCGTCGTGCTCGACGACTGCCAGTGGGCCGACTCCCTCACCCTGAAGCTGTTGTCGGAGTGGCCGGTGCGGGGCCGGCTGCCGGCCGACTCGCAGCTGGTGATCGTGGCCGCCTTCCGATCGGAGGAGGTCGGCGAGAACCACCCGCTCCGCAAGGCACCGGCCATCGCCCATCTCCGGCTCTCGCCGATGAGCAGCGACGACATCGTCGCCCTCTGCGAGTCGATGGCCGGACCGCTGCCCGAGGACGCGTCGGCGGTGGTGGTCCGGTTGGCGGAGGGCAGCCCGTTCATGGCGTCGGCCGTGCTCAGGGGCATGGTCGAGATGCACGTTCTCGAACATGTGGGTGACGGTTGGCAGGTCGACCCGGAGGCGCTGGCCGGTGCCCAGACCTCGCGCCGGGCGGGCCTGTTCCTGACCCGGCGTCTCGAGCTGCTGTCGGTCCCGGCTCGGAGGCTGCTCAGCGCCGGGGCCGTCCTGGGCAAGGGGTTCAACCTGGACAACGCCCTCGAACTGGCCGACCTCGATGTGCGCCAGGCGGCCGAGGCCCTCGACGAGGCCCGCCGGCGCCGGGTGATCTGGGTCGACGAGGTGGCCGGCACCTGTGCGTTCACCCACGACAAGCTGCGGGAGACGCTCCTGACCCAGCTGCCGACCCAGGTGCGGGCCGCGCTCCACAGGAGGGCCGCCGGCCGTCTCGAACTACTGGAGCCGCAGCCGTCGTTCGAGTTGGCCTATCACTTCGACGCCGCCGGCATGGCCCGCGACGCCTTCCCCCACGCCATGGCCGCCGCGCGCGACGCCCGGGCCCGGCACGCCCTCGACGTGTCCGTGGCCCAGTACCGCATCGCCGAGCGGGGCGTATCGGACTTCGAGGAGCCGGTCCAGGCCGAGCTCCACGAGGAGTTGGGCGAGGTGCTCAGCCTGGCCGGAGAATACGACGAGGCCGAGATCTACCTGACCCAGGCGCTCGGGCTGATCAAGGACCGCGACCACCGCTCGTCGCTCGAGGGCAAGCTGGGCGACGTCGCCTTCCGGCGGGGCGACCACGTGGCCGCCCGCGACTACGTCGAAGGCGCCCTGCGCCAGCTGGGCCGCTGGGTGCCGAAACGCCAATTCGGCTACGTCGTCGCCGCCCTGTGGGAGATCTTCGTCCAGATCGGCCACACCCTCGTCCCCCGGCGACTCGGTCGGCGCCGGCCGGAGGGCGCCGAACGGCAGTTCCTGGCCGCCCGCCTGTACAGCCGGCTGGCCTACATCTACTGGTTCAGCGCCGGCCGGATGCCGTGCGCATGGACGCACCTGCGGGGCATGAACCTGGTCGAGCGCTACCCGGCGTCGCCCGAGCTGGCCCAGGCCTGGTCGGAACACGCCCCGGTCATGACCATGCTGCCCTATTACAAGCGGGGCATCACCTACGCCCGGAAGTCATTCGACGTGCGCCAGGCGCTGGGCGACGAGTGGGGCCAGGGCCAGTCCCTGAGCTTCTACGGCGTCGTCCTCTACGCCGCGTCCCGCTACCGGGAATGCATCGACGCCTGCCTGCAGGCGGTGGAGACCCTGAACCGGATGGGCGACCGGTGGGAGGAGAACACCGCCTCCTGGCACATAGCGTTCTCCCAGTACCGGTTGGGACAGTTGAGCGAGGCCATCGACACCTCCCGGCGGCTGCACGCCCGGGCCAGCGCCATCGGCGACATCAGCGCCCGGGGCATCTCCCTGTCGGCCTGGTCGAGAGCGTCCGGCGGCCACGTGCCCGAGAACCTGGTCGCGGCCGAGCTGGCCATGGGGACCGAGGACGCCCACAAGTCGGTCGAGGTGCGGGTGGCGGAGACGGTCCGGCTCATCCGGGAGGGCCGATGGGCGGCCGCCTGCGAGGTCATCGACGACGCCCTGGAGATCATCAAACGGGCCGGGCTGCGCCAGGAGTACGTGGCCCCCGCCTACTCGTGGGCGGCCACGGCCCGGCGGGGGCTGGCCGAATCCATCCCCCCGATAGCCGGGGCGGAACGGGAGGCGGCCGTGCGCCGGGCCCAGCGGGCCTGCCGGCGGGCCCGGATCGAGTCGTACCTGTATCGCAACAACCGGCCCCATGCCCTGCGCGAAGCGGCCATCGTGGCGGCCATGGCGGGCCGTCCGGGAAAGGCGGAGCGCCTGCTGGCCAAGAGCGCCGAGGTGGCCCGGGCCCAGGACGCGGCCCATGAGCTGATCCTCACCGAGGGTATCGCCGACGAGCTGAGCCGCCCGCCGGACGCCACCGCCGCATCCCCGATCGCCGATGGACCCCACACGCCGTCGGCCCCCGCCGATCGGGAGTGGAGCGTCTCGCTCGCCGATCGCTTCTCCACCGTGCTGTCGGTCAGCCATGAGATCACCGCCGCGCCCTCGCCCGAAGCCGTGTTCGGGGCCGCCCGTCGGGCCACCGAACGGCTGCTGAGGGGCGAGCGCTGCCACGTGCTCGAACTGCCCGACGACGGGGACATCGACCAGCTGAGCATCACCGAATCGGGGAACCCGCTCGACGGCATCAGCCGGGAGCTGCTCAGGCGGGCGGTCGACACCGGCGAGCCGGTGGTGGCCGGCGAATCCCTCGCCGACGATTCGAGCGAGTCGATGGTCCTGTCCGCCGCCCGCTCCACGCTGTGCGCGCCGATCAACTGCGACGGTCGCTCCGTGGCCGCCATCTACGTGACCAGCCGCCATCTGGCCGGGCTGTTCGGCGAGCAGGAGATCCAGCTGGCCTCGTTCATCACCACGCTGGCCGGCGCCGCCCTGGAACACGTGGCCGGCAGTGAGGCCCGCTTCCGATCGCTCGTGCAGAACTCGTCGGATGTGATCACCATCGTCGACGAGTACGGCCGCATCCTTTATCAAAGTGCATCGCTTTTCAGGGTGCTGGGCATCGCGCCCGAGGCCCACGTCGGTCGCTCGGTAGCCGAGTGGGTGCACCCCGACGACCGGGCCACCCTCGACTCACTCATCGCCGACGTGGCCCGGGCCGGCGAGATGGAGGGGATACCCACGCTGATCGAATGGCGGGTCAGCGACTCCGCCGGTGAGTGGCGCAACGTCGAGTCGGCGGTCAGTGACCTGCGGGGCGAGGCCGGGGTGCGGGGCATTGTTCTCAACACCCGCGACGTGAGCGAGCGGATGGCCCTCGAGGAGGAGCTGCGCCACCGGGCCTGGCACGACATCGTGACCGGCCTGGCCAACCGGGCCCTCTTCACCGAACGGGTCGGTGAAGCCCGGGCCCGATCGGCGCGCAGCGGCAAATCGTTCGCCGTGCTGTTCCTGGATCTGGACGACTTCAAGTCGATCAACGACACCCTCGGTCACGCCACCGGCGACGAGGTGCTCCGTGTCGTGGCCCGCCGGTTGGATGACTGCGTGCGCGGCGTCGACACGGTCGCCCGCTTCGGCGGCGACGAGTTCGCCATCCTGCTCGAGGACGCGGATGCCGCGCGCGCCCGGCATGTCTGCGAGCGGGTGCTGTCGTCACTGATGGAGCCGATCGAGCTACGCGGTCGGGCTCTGGAAGTACAGGCCAGCATCGGCATGGTGCTGAGCGACTCGTCCGAGATGCCGGAGTCCCTCCTGGCCGCGGCCGACGCCGCGCTCTACGTCGCCAAGGCCAAGGGCAAGCGCCGCTACGAGGCGTTCGAACCCTCGATGCGGGCCGCGGCCGTGGCCCGGGCCGGACTGCGCAACGAGCTGGACCACGCCCTCGAGCGCAACGAGCTGCGGCTCGCCTACCAGCCGGTGATCACCGTCAGCGGCGGCGAGCTGGCCGGCTTCGAAGCGCTGATCCGCTGGCCCCGCCCGCACGGCATGGTGCTCGGGCCCGACCAGTTCATCCCGCTGGCCGAGGAGTCGGGCGCCATCGTCGCCATCGGCGCCTGGGTGCTCGAAACAGCGTGCCGCCAGGCCATGGAATGGCAGGCGCTGACCGGGCGCAACCTGACCATGGCGGTCAACGTGTCGGCGCGCCAGCTGCTGAACCCGTCGCTGATCGACGACGTGCGCCGGGCGCTCGACCGGTCCGCCATGGTGCCGTCCGACCTGGTCCTGGAGATCACCGAGAGCGCCACCGTGCAGGACACCGAGAGCGTGATGTCCAAGTTGCGCCAGCTCAAGTCGATCGGCGTCCGCCTGGCCATCGACGACTTCGGCACCGGCTACTCGGCCCTCAGCTACCTGCGGCGGCTGCCGGTGGACGAGTTGAAGATCGACCGCTCGTTCGTCTCCGGGCTGAGCCGCAACGCCGAGGACGTCGCCATCGTCCAGACGGTGATCAATCTGGCCGACGCCCTCCAGCTGCAGACCGTCGCCGAAGGGGTCGAGACGCTCGACCAGCTCGAGATGCTGGCCCGCCTGGGCTGCGACCACGCCCAGGGCTACAACTGGCGCCGGCCGGCGTTCCCCGACGAGATCGAGGCCTGGCTGCGGGCCGACACCCCCTCGCCCCGCCCGGGCCGGCCCGGGGTCCTGATCGTCGACGACTCGGCCAGCGTGCGGTCCACTCTGAAGGTGGCCCTCGAGCTCGATGGCCGCTTCGAGGTGCTCGGTGAGGCGGCCGACGGCCGGGAGGCCCTGAGCCGGGCCGCCGATCTCAAGCCGGAGGTCATCCTCCTGGACCTGATGATGCCCGGCACGAGCGGCCTGGACGTGCTGTCCGATCTGCACAGGGTGTCCCCCGGGTCGACCGTCGTCGTCCTCAGCTCGATCGATCTGGCCGAGCTGACCCAGGACACCCGGGACGCCTGCCAGGCGGTGCTGGACAAGACGAGGGACCTGTTGTCGGTCGTGGACCGCCTCGAGGAGCTCGTACTTTCGGTCGGTTGAAACGCGACCGGTGAACATCGGCCGGTTACCGTTGGCGCAGGATGGACGACGAAGAACCGGTGGGGGCTGATCCCGGACCGACCGAGGGGCCGGACGCCGGGGAGTCGCCCGACCCGGCCGACCCCCGGGTCGCCCGCCCGGTCCCGCTCGCGTCCGCTCCGCCGCCTCCGCCGTTCCTGGCCGGCCCGGTGGCTCCGCCGTTCCTCGGCGGCACGGCCGGACCGGCGCCTCCGCCGTTCCTCGGCGGCCCGGACGGGCCGGTGTCCGATCCCCCGGCGGCGCTGGACGATCGACCGACGGTCGCGGTCGCAGCGCTGACCACCTTCGACGACGCCGAAGCGCCGGCGGCCTATCTCGAGCCGGGTCCGGCGCCGGTGGCCGATCCGACCATCGAACAGGCGGCCGTGGTCGCAACCGGGCGGCGGGCGGCGACCGCCGCCGCCCAACGTCTCCTGACCCGGCGAGTGGCCCTACCGGCCGCCGTGCTACTCGTCGTCGTCGCCGTGCTGATCGGGATCCTCACCGATTCCCACGCCCCCCGGAGGCCGGTCGGTGTGCAGGAGCCCACGTCGCTGCCGACGACCGGACCGACGGTGGAGACCGGCACCCTTCCCGTGTCCGGCCCGACCACGACGGCACCGGTCAAGGTGCGGGTCAAGCCCAAGAGCCAGTCCGCCGTCGGCAGCAAGGTCACATTGACCCCCGGCGTCATAGTGGCCGCCGCCCCGCCGACCACGGGCACCCACACCACCACGTCGGGCCCTTCGGCCTTCGCCGCCCCGAGCGATCTGATCGCCTACGCCGCCGGGGGCGGCACCGCGCAGGTGAGCTGGGTGGCGCCGGCGACGTCGGGCGGCGCGCCGGTGACCACCTACCGGGTGGTCACGGTCCCGGCCACCCGCACGGTCGTGGTCGACGGGACGATCAACCAGACCCAGCTCCAGGGCCTCAACCCAAATACCGCTTATGCGGTGAGCGTGGTCGCCACCAACGCCGAGGACGCCATCTCGCCGGCGGCGGCCACCGAGTTGGTCAACGGGGCCGGCACCGGCCAGTCCTCACTCTGGGACACCGCCCACGGCAACCTGATGCGCACCGGGCAATCGGCCTTCGTCGGCCCGGCGTCGGCCAAGGAGAGCTGGGCATGGGCCCAGCCGGCGGGGGCAACCATGGCGGGCGATCCTTTGATCGGACCATCCGGCAACACGTACGTCGCCCTCAGCGGGACTGATGCCACCGTCCAGGTGCTCTCTCCCACCGGCCAGCCGGTCTGGAGCTGGACGGATTCCGGTCACACTGTGTCGGGGGTCGCCATCGGCCCGGACGGGACGGCCTACCTGGCCACCGACGAGGGGATCGCTTCGATCACCGTCGGCCGGTCGACCCCGAACTGGAAGTTCACCGACCCGCGGGCCGACTGCACCTACCTGTCACCGCTGACCGTGGTGGGCGCGACGATCTACGCCAGCGACAGCTGCGGGCTGATCACGCGGATCGCCACCGCCACCGGACAGGAGGTGGGCCCGGCGCCCTTCGGTTCCGCCAACTCCAGTTCCAACTACAGCCCGATCGCCTTCTCGGCCGACGGAAAGACCCTGTACCAGGCGACGGCCGGTGGAGTCACGGCCTGGACGATCGGCGGGGCCAGCCCGGTTCAGGCCTGGACCGGTCATGCGACCCAGGTCCCGTCCGGCGTGGTGCCGACCGAGACAGCGGCCGTCGGTGCCGACGGGAACCTGTACGAGACTCTGGCCGCGCCTTCCGGGGGGCACGGGTACATCTCGTCGCTGACGGCGGGCGGCGTCGGGCGCTGGACGTTCACGACAGCGGCGCCGGTGGAAGGGACACCGGCGGTGACCGCCACCGGCCTGGTCGTCGCCGGCGACACCGCCGGCGACCTGTACGCGCTCGACGCCGGCACCGGCCATCTGGTCTGGACCCATCCGGGCGCCCACCCGTCCGACAACTTCGCCGCCTCCTCTCCGGTCGTGGCCGCCGACGGGACGATCTATGTGCAGTCCCTCGGCTCGATCCAGGCCTTTTCGAACTCCGGTGCGCTGCTCTGGACGGCCCCTGTCGCCTCGGCCGGCGCGTCGAGCCCGGCGCTCACGCCCGGCGGGGCGCTGGTGGTCGTCACCCAGGATCAGCTGATCTCCTTCTAGATCGTTCCCGGGGCGGCGGGCGGGGCGTGACGAGGCCCGGATGGGCCGACTCCGGACCGCGTGCGCGGCGGCGGGGAGCGAAGGGGCGGGGATGGCACGATTCCGGGCCGCGCTCGCGTCGCCAGGCGGCGTCTGGACCGCCGGATAGCCCAATTGCGCGTTCTGGCGGTCCAGTCGGATCTGGCCCGATGTCGATTGGACCGCACGAACGCGCTTTTCGGCTATATCCCGGGCCATTGGCGGTGGGCGCGGGCAACCGTGGCCCGAGATATCGCGCTTCGGGCTACAGCCGGTAGAGCAGGTGCTGGCTCAGATCGCCCTTCAGGTCCACGAACATCTCGCGGGTGTCGAACCACCACTCGCCGTCCACCCGATGGAAGGAGTCGCGATAGCGACCGGCGATGATCGGCTGGAGGGGCAGGACGTCGGTCTGTTGGAACACGGTGAAATAGCTGCGGGCGGTGCCCGTCTCACCGTCGTCGGCCACCTCCACGATCACATTCGTGGTGACGTGCTTGGTGTGGGGCGTCCCGTCGTCGTCGTAGAGACGGGTGGAACCCTCGTACAGGCGGCGCACCTGCTCCGGCCCCTCCACGACGAAGCCGGGGGCGGCGGCGATGCGCCCGTGGGTGAACAGCCGGGCCACGCCGTCGAGATCGCCGGCGTCGATGCGCTCGGCGTAGGCGTAAACCAGGTTCTCGATCACCCGATCGTTGTCCGGCATGGGCGCAGATGGTACTCATGTGCCCGTGCCGACTCCGAGAGACGAAGCGTTCGACGAGGAACGCCTGCTGGCGTCGGCCTGCCGGGTGGCCGGCAGCGACGACTTCGGGCCGGAGCCGTTCCGGGAACCGTTGTCGGTGCTGCTCGACTCTCTGCGCGCCGCCCCGATCAACGAGTTGGGCGCCATGGTGCTGCGCGGCACCCTGCTGCGCAGCCTGTCGCAACGACTCCGGGCCCAGGACTGGTTCCGCGCCCACCCCGAGATCCTCGACGAGCCGATCGAGGCACCGATCGTCATCGCCGGCATGATGCGCTCGGGCACCACGCTGATGCAGCGCATCCTGGCCAGCGACGACCGGCTGGCCTGCGCCTGGGGCTGGGAGGTGGGCGAACCGGCCCCCCGGCCCGGCTGGGTTCCAGATGCCGACGATCCCCGGATCGCCGCGGCCGAAGCCCGGGAGGAACAGGTCCGCACGTTCGCGCCCGACCTGTTCGCCATCCATCCGACGTATGTGCACGAGGCGGAGGAGGAGATCGTCTTTCTCGCCGATGCCTTCCTGTCCCACATCCCCGAGGCGTCGTGCCACGTCCCGGGCTACCGGTCGTGGGTGGACACCCAGGACTTCGCCCCCGCCTACCGCTGGTTGCGACGCATGCTGCAGCTGCTCCAGTGGCAGAAGCGCCAGCGGGGGGAACCGGTGCGGCCGTTCGTGTTGAAGACGCCGTCGCATCTCGGGTACCTGGAGACCGTGTTGGCCGAGTTCCCCGACGCCCACATCGTGCATTCCCACCGGGACCCGGTTGATGTCATCCCGTCGGGCGCATCGCTGAACTTCACCCTGTGGAAGATGCACTGTGACGACGCCGACCCGGAGGAGGTCGGTCGCCAGTGGCTGGAGCGCATGGGGTGGTCATGCGACCGGGCCATGGCCGCCCGGGAGCGCATCCCGGCCGGCCGGGTCACCGACGTCCGGTTCGCCGACTCAGTGGCCGACCCGATCGCCACCGCCGGCCGGGTGCTGGCCGCCGTCGGGCTGGATCTGACCGATGAAGCGGTGGCCGGGATGCAGGAGTGGATCGCCCAGGACCGCAAGCGGGAGTCGCTGCCCGTGCACCGTTACGCGCCGGCCGACTTCGGCCTGTCCCCGGCACAGATCCGCAACCGGTTCGCCGAATACACCGCCCGCTACCTCTGACCACCCGCCAGGCACCACCCCGCCAGGCACCACCCGCCAGGCACCACCCGCCGGCAACGGCCGCCAGGCACAACCCGCCGGCAACGGCCGCAGAGCCCACTGCGCCAGACGAGGCCGGCGAAGCGGCGACGTGTCTTCGTAGCTGCCAGACTGCCGCCCGTGCCAGGACACCCCGTCGCCACCGCCGAGCAGCATGAACACGAGAGAGCGGCCGTGCAGCTGGTCGAGCACCCGGTGGTGCAGAAGGCCATGGACGAGGTGCGCACCACATGGCTGGAGGAGCAGAAGCCGTCGGCGGCCATGCGGGCGTGCTTCGACTGGGCCTTCGAGGAGGTCATGTTCTCGGCCGTGGTCTGGTCGTCCAACCAGGATCCGGTCCACCCGAAGGTCACCTGCATCACCCGCCTCGAGCACCAGGTGGACGGCATCCGCATCCCGGGCAGCCGCTGGGGCATCGACAACCCCGACACCATCTACCGGGTCATCCCGGTGTCGGGCGCCGAGCGCTACGAGATCAGGGGCCGGGTCGGCGAACACCGGATGACCGAGAACTACTTCACGCTGTGGGACGACTCGATGAACACCAAAGGATCGTTGAACGGGCATGAGCTGGTGACGGAGGAGGACGGCTCCTTTGTCATCTTTGTCGATACCGACGAAGCCGGCGACCGGCCCAACCACGTCCGGACCGGTCCCGACGCCCACGAGTTCTACATCCGCGACGTCATGCTCGACTGGGGCCGGGACGATCCCAACTGGCTGGAGATCGTGCGGCTCGGTCCGGCCTCGACCGGCCCGATGGCCGAGGACGAACAGGCCGAGCGGGCGGCCCGGTACATGCACAAGTTCGCCGAGTTCAGCCGGGGCCTGGCCCGGGGGATGACCATGGGGCGCCCCAACAAATTCCATCTGGCCTACTCGGCCGATCAGGGCGGCGCCCTGCGCAACCAGGTGTATGTGGGCGGGCACTTCCTGCTGGAGGACGACGAGGCGTTCGTGATCGACGTCAACGACGGCGGGGCCGCCTACTTCACCGTGCCCATCTCCAACGTGTGGGGCACGACGATGGGGATCCGGGACCGCACCGGGAGCCTGAACAAGGCCCAGTCCGAGCCCAACCGGGACGGCACGTGGACCTATGTGCTGGCCAATGCCGACCCGGGCGTACCCAACTGGATTGATGCGGGCGCCCTGCCGGAGGGCATCCTGACCCTGCGTATGGCCGAGTTCCCCGGGCAACGACCGGACGACGGGCTGGCCGCATCGGGCCGGGTCGTGAAGCTGGCCGACCTGGAATCGGTGCTGCCGCCCGGGACCCGGCAGATGACGCCGGCCGACCGGGCCCAGCAGTTGACCGAGCGGGCCGCCGCTTATGCCCGCCGCCTCCCGGAAGGGCAGCCGTGAGCCGTCGCCGGACCGACGCCGGCCCGGCCACCGACGCCGCCCCGGCCGCCGCCGCCCACCGCCTCCCGGAGGGGCAGCCGTGAGCCGATGGTTGATCACCGGCTGCTCGACCGGTATCGGTCGGGCCATCGCCGTCGCCGCCCTCGACGCCGGCCACCAGCTCGTGGTCACGGCCAGGAAGCCGGACACGGTCCAGGATCTGGTCGACGCCTACCCGGGCCGCGCCGTCGCCGCCGCCCTGGACGTGACCGACCGGGCCCAGATCGACGTCGCCGTGGGAGTGGCGACCGATCAGTTCGGCGGGGTCGACGTTCTGGTCAACAACGCCGGCTACGGCTATCTCTCGGCCGTCGAGGAGGGCGACGACGCCGACGTGCGGGCCCTGTTCGATACGAACTTCTTCGGTGCCGTCGACATGATCAAGGCGGTGCTCCCCGGCATGCGCACCCGCGGCTCGGGCCACATCATCAACATCAGTTCGATGACCGGCATCGTCACCAACCCACCGAACACGTACTACTCGTGCACCAAGCACGCCATGGAGGCTCTGACCGAAGGACTGGCCAAGGAGGTCGGGCCGCTCGGGATCAAGGTGTGCGCGGTCGAGCCGGGCGCCTTCCGCACCGACTACGTCACCCGGTCCATGCACGAGGCCGGCAGCATCGACGCCTACGGGCACGTCACCGAACGCAAGGACCTGATCAAGGCGTTCGGCGAGCACCTGCCCGGCGACCCGGCCAAGCTGGCCGGCGTGGTGCTGCAACTGTCGGGTATGGACGACCCGCCCCTGCGGGTCCTGCTCGGCCGGGACGTCCTCAATGCCTTCCGGGAGAAGATGGCCGCCTGGCAGGCAACGGTGGACGAGTGGGAGCCGGTCACCAAATCCATGAACTTCTCCTAGAAGGGGCAACCAGATGAGCTTCAACGAAGAGTCGACCACCGACGACGTCCTGGACGGCCACGACCTGACCGGCAAAACGGTGTTCATCACCGGGACGTCCGCCGGCCTGGGCGTGGAAACGGCCCGGGCCGTTTCCGCCCACGGCGCCACCGTGTTCGGCGTCGTGCGCGACAAGGAGAAGGCGCAGCGCAACCTGGACGAGGCCGGAGCAACCGGCGTCACCCTCTACCAGGGCGACCTGGCGTCACTCGATTCGGTCCGCCGGTGCACCGACGAGTTCCGGGCCGACGGCCACGACCGCATCGACGTGCTCATCGCCAACGCCGGCATCATGGCCTGCCCGCAGGGCGCCACCGCCGACGGCTTCGAGCTGCAGTTCGGCACCAACCACCTGGGTCACTTCGTGCTGGTCAACCGGCTCCTCCCCCTGCTGCTCACCGGTGACCCGGCCCGGGTCGTGATGCTGTCGTCGGCCGGCCACCGCTACTCCGACGTCAGCCTGGATGACCCCAACTTCGAGAAAACGCCATACGACGCCTGGGTTTCCTACGGCCGGGCCAAGACCTCGAACGTCCTGTTCGCAGTCGAACTGGACCGCCGCCTGCGCGACCGGGGGGTGCGGGCCACCGCCGTCCACCCGGGCGGCATCATCACCGAACTAGGCCGCCACCTCACCGACGAGACGCTGAGTGTGATGGCGGCCAGCATGGGCGCCCGGAAGGTGAAGTTCAAGACCGTCCCCCAGGGCGCAGCCACGTCGGTGTGGGTCGGTTTTGTCGCCGACGCTGACGAAATAGGCGGCCGGTACTGCGAGGACTGCGCCGTCGCCCCCGTCATAGACGAGCGGGACCAGGCGCCGGGGGTGATGTCCTACGCCCTCGACGGCGATTCCGCCCGCGCCCTGTGGACCCTCTCCGAAAAGCTGGTCGGCGAGGAGTTCGCACCGTAGCCCCACCTAGAGTGACGCCCAAAGGGGCCGGGGTGCAGCTGGAGGACCGAGAGATCTGGAGGATCGTCGCCGGGCTGATGTTCGGCGGCTTCCTGTCGGTCCTCGACGTGCTCATCGTCATCACCGCCCTGCCGACCATCGTCGGAGACCTGGGTGAGCGGGCCGACATCTCATGGATCGTCACGGCCTACCTGTTGACCTCGACGGCGGCGGCGCCCATCTTCGGCAAGCTCAGCGATCTGTACGGGCGCATGCGCCTCTATCAACTGGCCATCCTCATCTTCATCGCCGGCTCGGCCGTGTCCGCGCTGAGCCAGACCATGGGCATGTTGATCATCGGTCGGGCCGTCCAGGGGGTCGGCTGCGCCGGGCTCATGACGCTGCCGTCGGCCATGGTGGCCGACGTGGCCGTCCCCCGGCAGCGGGCCCGCTTCCAGAGCGTCACCATCCTCAACTTCACCCTGGCCAGCGCGCTGGGGCCGCTCGTCGGCGGCATCTTCGTCGACGACATCTCGTGGCGCTGGATCTTCTGGATCAACCTGCCGCTCGGTGCCCTCGCCCTGATCGCCACCACCCGCCTGCACGTGCCCACCCGCCGGGCTGCCACCGTGGTCATCGACTACGCCGGTTCCGCCCTTGTCGTCGCGCTGGCGTCCTGCCTGCTCCTGGCCGTCACCGATGCCGAGAACGGCGGTGGCTTCGGCTCGCCCCGGGTGCTGATCCTGCTGGCCGCCGGCGCAATGCTCACCGGCCTGCTCGTCATCGTGGAGCGCCGGGCGGCCGAACCGATCATGCCGCCCCGTTTCTTCCATCACCGCCGCTTCAACCTGGTGTCGGTCACGACCGTCCTCTACAACGCGGCCATCCAGGCGGCGTGGACCCTGATGCCCATCTTCTTTCAGGTGGTCAAAGGAGCGAGCGCGACCGTCTCCGGCCTCCTCGTCCTCCCGTTCGTGATCGGCACGACCATCTCGTCGATCGCGACCGGCCGCCTGATCAGCCGGACCGGGCGCTACAAGTGGGCGGCGCTGACCGGCCAGGTGCTGACCGCCGCCGCCTTCGTCCTGTACGCGTCGATGACCACCGGGACCAGCCGCTTCCAGGCCACCGTCTACATGGCCGTTGCCGGCCTGGGCATCGGCTGCGTGCTCAACCCATTGGTCGTGATCGTGCAGAACACCGTCGCCACCGAGGATCTGGGCGCCGCCACCGCCGCCACCGGCCTGTTCCGCCAGCTGGGTTCGGCGTTCGGGGCGGCCGTCGGCCTGGGCATCTACAGCGGCCATCTGGCCGGCAACATCCGCAGGTCCCACCTGACCGGTCTGCCCAAGGCCGCCCTGCAGGGTGCGCCCGCCCAGATCCGGACCCTGCCGGCGGCCGCTCATCAGGCGTTGATCGGCGCGTTCGAACATGCTCTCCGCTCGGCGTTCGCCTGGACCGCGCCCACTGTCATCGTGTCCATCGTCCTGACCCTGGTGATGCGCGACCTGCACCACGACCACCCGGCAGTGGCGGAGCCGGCGCCGGCGGCCTGACGGCCCGGCCGAGCCAGGCGCCGTATGCAAAGATTCGGTCGACTAACGATTGGGAGGACTTCGGCATGGGATTGTTCTCGCGGGCGCACGACATCGTTCAGGCCAAGGCCAACCGGGCGTTGGACAAGGCCGAGAAACCGGACGAGATGTTGGACCTGTCGTACGAGAAGATGCTCGAGCAGATCACCCAGGTGCGGCGGGCGCTGGTCGAGATCGCCGCCTCCCGCAAGCACATCGAGCTGCAGGAGGAGCAACTCCAGCATTCGGCCGACCATCTGCAGGACCAGGCCAAGCAGGCGCTGGCCGCCGGGCGGGAAGACCTGGCGCGGGAGGCACTGAGCCGGCGGGCGGCGGCGGCCCAGCAGATCGAGGGCATGGAACCGCAGCATCAGCAACTGGTCGAGGAGGAGAAGAAGCTGTCTCAGACCCTCCAGGCCCTCCAGAACCGGGTCAACCAGTTCCGCACCCAGAAGGAGACGCTCAAGGCCCAGTACGCAGCGGCCCAGGCCATGACCTCCGTCAACGAGAGCGTGGCAGGTATCTCGACCTCGATCAACGACTCCGGCGCCGCCCTGCAACGGGCCCAGGACAAGATCGCCGGGATGCAGGCCCGTTCGTCGGCCCTCGATGAGTTGCTCGAATCCGGCGTGCTCGAGAACGTCGGCACGGGGGGTGACGACATCCAGCGCGAGCTCGACCAGATCGGCTCGGCCGGTCAGGTGGACGCCGAGTTGGCCGCCCTCAAGGCCAGCATGGGCCCGACCGGCGCCCTCGGTCCGGGCAGTGACTCCGAGGTGACCGACGCCGAGATCGTGGAGGACGGCGCCTCGTGACCGACGCCGGCTTCGATCTCGAACTGGCCGCCACCAGCCTGGTGGGCGACGGCAGGGACATCCGCAGTCTGCTCAAGGTCCTGGTGTCCAGCCTGTCCGCCACCCTGGGCGAACGGCTGCAGGTCGAACGCAAGGGCGGACTGCTCCACCGCTCCGATGAGATCAAATCGGTCCGCCTGACCCTGACCCACGACGAGTTCGCCGCCGTGGTCCATGACGGCCGGTTGGAGTGCACCGTCGGCCACTCGTCGGGCGGCATCCGCATCCGGACCGAAACCGTCGACGTCGGCGAGTGGACGCAGCGCCTGCTCGCCGGCCTGCAGGAGGAAGCGGCGCGCAGCCAGGACGCCAGGCTGGCGCTGGAGAATCTGGTGATAGGAGGACCGGCGTGACCGACGCTGAAGAACCGGCCACCCCGGCCGACCTGCCGAAAGATGCCGGCCACCGGCTGAAGGAATTGCGCAGCGGGCTGTTCACGTCCGACCTGTCCGTGAACGAGTTCCTGCTGGTCAAGGAAGCCGGGTTCCATCCGCTCGGTTTCGTGATGGGATCGTCGATCTACCACACCGGGCTCCAGAGCCGTAAGTGGTCGCAGTCGCAGGAGCTGACCAAGCTGACCGAGGCCATGTACAACGCCCGCGAGCTGGCCATGACCCGGATGGAGGAGGAAGCCGACCAGCTGGGCGCCGACGGAGTGGTCGGCGTCCGCCTCGACGTCAACTACTACGAATGGGGCAACGACGCGGCCGAGTTCATCGCCATGGGCACGGCCGTCCGGGCGGAGAGCGGCCTGTCCTACCGGAACAAACTGGGGAAGCCGTTCACCTCCGACCTGTCCGGCCAGGACTTCTGGACCATCATGCAGACCGGCCACGTGCCTCAGGGCCTGGTGATGGGTACCTGCGTGTACCACATCGCCCATCGGGGCATCGGCCAGACCCTGGGCTCGATCGGGCAGAACGTGGAGCTGCCGAACTTCACCCAGGCCCTCTACGAGGCCCGTGAGCTGGCCATGACCCGGATGCAGGACGAGGCCGAGGAACTGGACGCCACCGGCATCGTCGGGGTCCGGCTGGAGGAGAAGAGCCACATGTGGGGCAGCCACACCATCGAGTTCCTCTCGCTCGGTACGGCCGTCATAAAAACGACCGACGACGTGGTGCTGCCCAAGCCGACCACGATCATCTCGCTGGACAGCTGATGTCGGCCACCGACATCCTGTCGGAAGCGACGACCCGGCTGGGGGAAGGGACCTTCACTTCCGGGCTGACCATCCCGGAGTTCGCCGCCTGCCTCCACATGGGCCTCCGTCCGGTCGCCCTGGTGCAGGGCTACTGCGTGATGAAGTGGGCCTGGTACGCCAGCGGCTCCCAGTACAGCTCGTCGTCCTTCTGGTCGGGCAACCGGAGCAACCTGAGCTCGTACACCTGCCCGCACGGCTTCGGCTACCGCTCGAGCTACACCAGTTCGGGATACGGGCGGTCCGGTTACCAGGGCGTCGAGCCCGATCACCGCACCTGGGGCAGCAACGTCGACCAGCGTTGGGTCAACGACGCCTGGATGGTCGGCTACAACGCCGCCCTGAAGCGCATGATCGAGGAGGCCCAGGGGGCGGGCGCCCACGGCGTGATCGGCGTGGTCGACTCGTCATCGCATCTGATCGACGGCGCCATCCGGGAGTTCCACATGTACGGGACCGCCGTCGTCGTCGAGGGCGAACCTCCGCCACCGCAGATCTGGACCTCGTATCTGGCCGGCGAGCGCCTGGCCAAGCTGGTCGAGGCCGGCTTCTTCCCGGTATCGGTCGTCGCCGGGCTGGCATCCATCCGCATCTGGTCGGTGTGCGCCACCGAGATCCATCTGGAGGGTGGATACGACCCGTACGGGACGGTGCAGCCCACCAGCGAGATTCAGCAGATTTCCGACGCCGAGATGCAGGCCCGGCAGGTCGCCCGTGACCGGATCAAATCAGGGCTGGGCGCCGACGGCCTGCACGGCGCCAGCTTCGAGACCGACTGGGAGGAGGTCGGCAAGGGCGACTTCGTCCGCAGCTGCACCCTGCGCGGCACCCGGGTGCGGTCGGTGAGCGATGCGCCGGCGCTACCCCCTCCGGTGCCGACGGTCGTCCTGCGGTGAAGACGCCCGACGAGTGGACGGCGCGCCGCCAGGAGATCCGCGACGCGGTGCGCGACATCTACGGTTCCCCGGACCGCAAGTCGGCGCACAAGGGGCGGCCGGTCACATCGGACCTGTCCATCGATGAGGCGCTGGTCCTGCATTCCATCGGCTGGGAGCCGGTCGAACTGGTCTGCGGAGCGGGCGTGTACCCGATCCCGACCGGGGCCTGGCAGTGGGCCTACGGCGAGATCCGTTATGCCTCGGTGGCCATGCGGTCGGCGTTCGACCGGGCCGCCGAACGGATCGGAACCGAGTGCGCCGGCGCCGATGCCGCCGGTGTGGTCGGGGTACGGGTCGACGTCACCATCGAACGGCATGCCGTCTATGTGGTCCTGGTCGGCACCGCCGTGGCCCCATCGACCGGTCGGGTCGGCTTGGGCCGCCCGTTCGTGTCCGACCTGAGCGGGCAGGACTTCGCCCTGCTGCACAACGCCGGCTGGGAACCGTGTGGGCTGGCCCATGGTGCCGCCTTTGTCTACGCGCCGCGCCGATCGGCGGCGGACGCCATATCCCAGACCCGCCAGAACGTCGAGCTCACCAACTTCACCGAGGCGATCTACGCGGCCCGGGAATCGGCCATGGCCCGGGCCCAGTCTTCCGCCCTCGGGCTGGGCGCCAACGGCATCGTCGCCGTCCAGGTCAGCGAGGGTCCCATGGATTTCGCCCACCACGCCATCGGCTTCGTCGTCTACGGCACCGCCGTCAAACCGGGGCCGGCCGGGCACCAGTACCGGGCCCCCCAGGTGTCGGTCTCCCTCGACGACCGGGTCCGCCAGTTCGACGTCACCTCGCTGCGGGGCACCAGCACCGGTTGACTCAACCGCTGGTCGGGGGGGCGGAACACGAGGAGGAGCAGAGGCCGGTGACGGTGAACTTCATCGGCTTGAACGGCACGACCGGCGTGCCCACATCGAGCTGGACCACCGACTGACCGGTGAGGGGGATGTTGCGGGGGTCGCCCGACCAGACCTTGCCGTTCACGAAGGCGGTGACGGCGCCCTGGGCCGGGCCGACCTGGGTGCGGCTGAGGGGCTGGCCCCAGATGTCGAAGAACTGGCCCAGGATGAAACTCATCTGGTGGGGCGCCTCGACGTGGATGATGCCGTCGTTGGCGTGCACGTGGAGCCAGTAGAGACAGCTGCTGCCGCTGTTGTCGACGAACAGGCCGCCCGGAATCTGCTCGGACAGCCGGGGCTGGTCGATGCCGGCGCCGGCCGGGATGCGTTCCTGGACCCCGTTGACGAAGATGGCCACATGGACGTGGACGTGGTAGCTGACGCCCTGGTCCATGGTCAGGCGGCAGGTGATGCCGTCGACCTCGTGCCCGGTGGCGGTGGAGTTCGGTGACGCCAGGTCGGGGACGTTCTGGACGGGGACGCCCTCGGGCCCGACCGGCGGGCCCGACTTGCCGCTCAGCCCGAAACCGAGACCCAGCCCGACGCCGACCAGGACCACGACGGCGCCGATGATGACGAACGGCCGGCGCCACCACGGGCGCCGGTAGTCATCCTCTTCATATTCCTTGTCCTCGTCGTGCTCGTCCTCGTCTGTTCCGGCCACGCCATCACGTTAGGGGGACGGTGGCAGTCCGACGGCGCGCCCCGGTCAGAACGTGACCGTCGTCGCCCCCGTGCCCAGGTCCATCGTGGCCCGTCCGTTGCCGTCGGCCACCGCGATCCGGTGCCCGGCGATGGCCACATCGGTTCCAGGCCGCAGGCCGGCCAGGGTCAGGGCGGTGGCGCCGTCGGTGGTGACCAGGAGCCGCCCGTGGGTGAGGCGGGCGGCGACCGTGTCGACGGTGACGGTGGCCACGTCGGTGAGGGTCAGCGACCCCGCCGCGGTGGCCGCCGGAACCGCCCCGGCCGACCACGTCTCGTCCTGTTCCACCCATCCGGTGGGGCCGATCCCGGCGGTGGTCGTCGCCGCCGCCGTCAGGTTCGGGGCGGGGTGGGCCCGGGAGTCGGCCACGACGGTCGCCCGGGTCCCGGGGGCCACATTGCGGCCGGTCAGCCCGCTGACCCAGTAGTCCCGGGTCGGGCCGATCTGGCCGGCCGCACCGGCGCCGTCCACGACCGACTGCAGGTCGGGATAGAAGACATACGTGAACGATCCGGGGTCGAGTACCCGGTCGGCCGACGGCCGGTCCAGCCGGGCGTCGGGGGCAGTGAAGTCGTTCTGGACGGCGTAGGCCAGATGGTCCTCCGTCTCGGTGAACTCATCCACCCGGTACGGCGTCGGTGTCATCGACCGCAGGGCCTGGGCATTGGCCGTACACCCCGGGTACGGCACCAGTTCGTCGACCACCCCGCACGTCATCACGAACGGGATCCATTTCAGGTTCACCAGCAGCGGCGCGCTGTCGCCGTCGTCGGTGCACTGCGTCCCGCCCGCATAACCCTGAACGGACCCGGCGACCCGCAGCCCACAGATCACCGGACCTTCGAGCGGCATGGCCTGGCCGAATAGGTCCGGGTACTCCTCGGCCAGCTTGTAGGTCGCCCAGCCGCCCATCGAGTACCCGGTCAGCGTGGTGGCATCGGGGTTCAGGTCGAAGGAACCGGCCATCTGGCGCCACACGTCCCAGAAATCCACCTCGGCCTCGCTGTAGTACCACTGGCCTTCACTGAAGCCTTCGGTGGTGGCACAGATGCTGCTCCTCTGATCACATTCCTGTACCACCTGGGTCGGATCGAGCGTCCCGTACTGGTTCAGGTTGGCGTCGAGCGAGTGGAGAATCCACGTGAGCGGGGTCGGGCCCGGGTGGGCGAAGTCGTAGCTCGGGGGCACCTCGACGGCGTACGGCTGGTACCGGCCGAGGAAGGTGGGACTGGTGTAGGTGCCGCTCGGCGGGTTGATGCCCTTGCCGTAGGCGCTCAGATCCAGAGGTGTGGTGTACCAGCGGTTGGTGTAGCCGTGCAGCTGCGGGGCAGCCACATCGGCGTGGGCGGCCAACTGCCCCCAGTCGACCTGGAGGGCGTACCTGGCCGTGTCGGGGGCGGCGCCCAACAGGGTGTTGGCCTGGTCGTTCTCCATCCAGCTGTTGGCGCACTCGACCGTGGGGATGCCGGAGGTCGTCCGCGCCGTGTCGTCCAGTCCGTTCTCGAGGGTGGCCAGCTGGCCCGGCTCGAACGGGTACTGCGGGCAGACCTGGGCGCCCTCCTGGGTCTGGGCCCGGCGGAACGTGATGTTGTAGGCGTTGGCCCCGCCGCCGGCCAGGTAACCACCGTCGGCCGGCGGGACGGTGGCGAAACCCGGGCCGGAGCCGGCCAATCCGGCGGCCAGCTGGACGCTCCAGCGGTTCCCGACGGGAAGGACCGAGCGGGGCACCCGGACGATGAAGCTGTTGGGCCCGGCCACGACGGTCGTGGGAAAGGTACCGAGCACCTGTCCGGTCTTCGCCCTCAACAGTTCCGCCCCGGTGGCGGTCACGACCAGCGCGTATTCGACGCCGGACGACGTGCTCAGGCCGGCGTTGGCCGGCCACGTCGTCGTGGTCGCAGCCCGGGAGGCGCCGGCCGGCGTCATCGTCCACTCGGCGATGGGCTTGGACGGATCCGGCAGAGTGCTCCAGTCGACCCGCCAGTAAGTGGACGACTGGGTCAGCCCGACGGCCGCCCGGAATATGTCGGCGGTGTCCCCGGCCACGCCGCTCGGATAGGTGAAACTGCCGTGGGCCGGGGCCAGGCTGGAATAGCCGTTCTGTGCACCGGCCTGGTCGGCGGCCCCGTAATCGTCGTACAGGTAGTCGGTCCACAGGCTGGCCCCGCCCTGGACCAGGCCGGTCCCCTCCGTCGCCGAGAAGTCGTCGGGGAACGGCCACTGGGCGGCCGTCGGCGCCGGCGGTGTCACCGGGGCGGCGGTGGCCGCCGGCGGCACACCGGTCGGCAACCCGGGCACGCCCGGGACACTGTCGGCCAGCTGGGTCGCAGTGGGTCGCGGTGCCGTGGTGCCAGCGGCGCGGGCGGCCGGCGTCCAGACCGCAGCCAGCGCGGCACCGATCAGCGCGACGGCGGCCGCGCTCGTTCGTGCTCGCCGGTCGAAGTGGTACATGCGCCATCCCCCAGGAGGTCACTCGTCGCCCTCTTCAGTTCGACGTCGGGGTAGTAGGACCCTGCTGAGCCCTGGGGTGCCACCATTTCGTGGTGGCGTCGCCGGGTTTCAGGAATCCGGCCGACCTGCCGTAGGAGAACAGGATGAAGACGGGTTCGACTGCAGCCGTGATCGCCCTGGCGCTCGGCGTGCTGGCCGGGGTCCCTGCGCTCGGCGCACCCCCGGCCGGCGCCGCGCCGGCCGCGTCTGCGGCACAGCCGGTTCCAGCGACGGCCGCGTCGGCGCCGGCGGCCGCGACGGGAGCCGGTCCGGTGCTGCCGGGGACCACCTGCCCGTCGTTCCCCCCCGACGCGGTGTGGAATACGCCGATCACCAACCTGCCGGTCGACCTGCACAGCGCCACCTGGCTGGCGGCCATGGACGCGTCATCCACCAACCTGCATCCCGACTACGGCCCGTCGGGGACGTCGACGCCATACGGCATCCCCTGGACGGTGGTGACCTCGTCGACTCCCCGCACCCACATCACCTTCGATTACGCGGGCGAGAGTGATGCCGGCCCGTATCCGTTGACGTCGAGCACGCCGATCGAGGGGGGCGCGGCGGCCAGCGGTGACCGCCACGCCATCATGGTCGACTCCTCCACGTGCACCCTGTACGAGCTGTACGACGCCCATTACTCGGCGTCCGGCTCGACCGCCGGATCGGGTGCCATCTGGAGTCTCACCAGTGACACCCTCCGTCCGGCGGGCTGGACATCGGCCGATGCGGCCGGGTTACCGATCCTTCCTTTGACCGTGAACTACGACCAGGTCGCATCGGGGGCGATGGACCACGCCATCCGGGTGACCGCCGCTTGCACCAGCGAGTCGTACGTGTGGCCGGCCCGTCATGAGGCCGGTTCGTCGGACGTCGGCTGCCCGCCGATGGGAGCCCGGTTCCGGCTGGCCGCCAACTTCTCCCTCCCGGCGTCGGCGTGCAGCGCCTTCTGCCAGACGGTGGTGGCGACCATGAAGACGTACGGGCTGATCGTCGCCGACAACGGCAGCAACTGGTACTTCCAGGGCACCGCCGACAACCGGTGGACCTACGACCAGGTCGATCAGCTCAAGCAGATCCCGGCCCGTGCGTTCCAGGCGGTCGACACGTCGTGCCTGGAGGAGACGTCCTCGTCGGCGGCGGCGGCCATCTCCCGGTGCGGGGCCGTGATCGGCAACGACTGCGATTTCACCAGCCCGACGGTCGGCATCAGCCCGGCGGCCGGCGGCGGCTATTTCCGGGTCGACGCCGGCGGCCAGGTGTGCGCCACCGGGCCGGCGGCCAGCCACGGCGATCTGGCCGCCTACCGGTTGGGCGCCCCCGTCGTCGGGATCACGGCGACCGCCGACGGGCGCGGGTACTGGTTGCTCGGGGCCGACGGCGGTGTGTTCAGCTTCGGCGACGCCCGGTTCTACGGCTCCACCGGCGGTCTGCGGCTCAACGCACCGGTCGTCGGCATGGCCGTGACCCCCGACAGCCGGGGCTACTGGATGGTTGCCCGCGACGGCGGCGTGTTCACCTTCGGCGACGCCCGCTTCTTCGGCTCGACCGGGAACCTGCGGTTGCTTGCGCCGGTGGACGGGATCGCCGTGGCCCCGAAGGGCCAGGGGTACTGGTTGGTGGCGGCCGACGGGGGCGTGTTCACCTTCACCGGTGACGGCTTCTACGGCTCCCTCGGCGGCGTCCGGCTGGCCAAACCGATCGTCGGGATGGCGTCGACGCCCGACGGCCGGGGCTACACCCTGGTCGGATCGGACGGCGGGGTGTTCTCCTTCGGCGACGCCCGGTTCTACGGCTCCCTCGGGTCGGACCCGCCGTCGTCGCCGGTCGTCGACCTGGCGCCGGTCGCCGGCGATGACGGCTACTACCTGGTGGACAGCGCCGGCCAGGTCTGGGGGTTCGGCCCCGGCGCCTGACCGGCGATTCCTGGCCGGCGCTCGATCGCGTGCCGGGATTGTCCGCGATTCCCCGCGTATACCACTAGAAATCGCGGTCAAAGGCCGGGCGGATCGGTCGGTTTCCAGGATTGTGTGCGATTTCTACCGTATGCCAATACAAATCGCGCACTAATGCGGCGTGGAATCTGGGTACGGCCACAAGGTCGCCCTACACCCGCCCTGGGAGGCCGCCCGCCCGCCGACCCGATCTGACGCCGGCCCCCGTTCTGACGCGATCGACGCCGGGGCCGGGGCTGTCCCCCGCTCGGATGCAACCGACGCCGGCGCCGGTGCCCCGCCCCACCTCGCCGGCAGACCGCCCCACCTCGCCGGCGAACCGCCCGGCCCCGCCGGCGACGGCGCACCGCCCCGCCCCGCCGGCGACGGCGCACCGCCCCGCCCCGCCGGCCGGCACGCCCGCCGATGGAACCGGGGTCGGCTCGTGGACGCCCTCCTCATCGCCGGCCTGAGCGCCGCCGTCCTCCTCGTCCACGACGTTTCCTACCTCCTGCATCAGCCGTTCTGGATGGACGAGGCGTGGGTGGCCGACTCGCTGCGGGCGCCGATGCACCTGACCCCCCGCCTGTCGTCATCGACGCCGCTCGGCTGGAGCCTGCTTCTCCGGCTGGTGCCGGCGGGCGGCGGTCAGGGCTACCGCTTGGTGCCACTGGCCTTCACCATGATGGCTACGGCGACGGCATACCTGCTGGGCCGGGAGCTGCGCATCGGCGGCCGGGCCGGGGCGGTGCTGGTCGGCGTGTCGGTGCTGCTGTGCCCGGGACTCCTCGTCCGCGACGACCTGAAGCAGTACACCGCCGAGGCGTGGGCCGCGCTCACCGTGCTCCTCCTGGTGGCCCGGTTGGAGAACCAGTGGTCCGGCCGGCGCCTGGCCCAGCTGATGGTGTTCGCCGTCGCCGGCCTGCTGGTCGCCGACACGGTGGTCTTCGTCGGCCTCGCCGCCATTGCCGCTCTGCTCCTCGACAGCCTGCGGCGCAGAGACCGGCGCCGCGCCTTCCAGGTGGGTGGCGGTGCCGTCGGCGTCCTCGCCGCCTGGGCCGGCTTCTACGCCATCGTCATCCGCCCGAACGTGACGGCGAAGCTCGAGTCCTTCTGGGACGTGGCCTACGTCCCCAGGCACGGCGGCGTCCACGCGCTCATGGCCTTCATGTCCACAGCGACGCACAACGTGGTGCCCTACATCGGGTTCCGGTGGTGGCCCGTCGACGCCGTTCTGGTCCTCGGCGGCCTGGCCGTGCTGGCCAGGCGGGGCCGGTTCTTGGTGGCCGCCGTGCTGCCGTTCACGCTCGCCCTGCAGTTGGCCGCCAGCGGCGCCCGCCGCTACCCGTTCGGCGACCTGCGCACGTCGACCTTCTGGGTGGCGATGGCGTCGGTCGCGGCCGCCGGCGGGGTGGCCGCCGCGGTCGAGGCCGTGGCCCGGCGGCGACGCCGCCTTTCGGTCGCCACCCTCGCCGTATCCATCGGGCTCTGGACCCTCGCCGCCGACCCCCACATCCGGAGCCATCCCATCCCCGATGAGGACGCCCGGGCCCAGACGGCGTTCGTCGATCAGCACTTCAGGCCCGGCGACGTCGTCATCGTGAGCGAGACGGCCAGCTTCGGCTTCGCCTACTACGACCGGCGGCTCCATCCCACCTTCGCCCGCTTCGCCGGGATCGAGAACGGCTTCCTGCCCAGCTGGCCGGACCAGCCGTGGATCGTCCGGATGACCGGCCACCGGCCGGCCGACGTCAGCCGGGCGCTGGGCCAGGCGGCCGCCCGGCTGGCCGCCGAGGGTCCGCGCCACACCGGGCGGATCTGGATCGTCCGCTCCCACCTGTTCCCCGACGAGGCGCCGGAGTGGCGGGCCGCACTGGCCGGCGAGAGGGTCATCACCTACGCCGTGGGCCGGGAGCCGCTGCTCCTCTATGAGCCGCCGGCCACCTCGGGATCGTCTGGACCCGCCCATGTGGCCTGACCAACCGATCGTTGGCGGTCTCTAGGCTCGCCGGTTGGTAACCGCAAGCGCTACGACTCGGAACGCGCCGGTTCGCCGGCCGCCGGCGTAACCGACCCCGAGACGCCGACCCTCCGGGTGACGTGCCGGTCGAGTTGAGGCGGCGACGGGTGAACGGCCGGCGTGTTGGCCGTAAACCTGAGCAGGAGTCTGCTCGCAGGTCGGTGACTCTTGGCTTCTGGTTCACCGCTCGTTGGTCCGGAGGCGGCCTCGCTTTCTTAGGGTTCTCACAGGCGTCCAGCGACGGGCGGTCAAAGGGGAGAGCCGTGACCAGACAACAGATTTCGGGCATCAGCAAGATCATCGGCCGAGCAGTCGTGGCCACCTTCGCAGTCGCCGCTCCGGTACTGGCGACGGCCGGGACCGCCTCGGCCGCACCCACGGCATTCACACCCGGCGACCTGGTCATCTACCGGGTGGGCGCCGGTGCGGTGACGCTGTCGAGCGTGGCCACGGCCGTGTCCCTCGACGACTACTCCACCTCCGGGACCTACAGCGGCTATTCGGTCGCCTTGCCCACCACCGCCTCGGGCAACCAGCGGGCGGTGACGGCCAGCGGATCGGCGACCTCGGAAGGACTGATCTCCGATACGGCCGACGGCTACCTGCTGGCCTCTGGTTACGACGCCGCACCAGGAACGACGGGGGTGGCCAGCACCACCTGTACCAGCGGCGTCGGCACCTACCGGTCGATCGCGGTCGTGAGCGGTTCCGGGTCGATCGACTCGTCGACCGGCATCTGCCACGGGTTGAGCGGCAACAACGTGCGCGGGGTAGCCGCCAACAGCGGCACCACCGGTTCGGGCATCTGGGTGACAGGTGCCGGCGGACTCGACTACGTCACCATCGGCAGCAGCAGCGACGGCCTGGCGCTGACCACGTCCAACCTGCGGGCCGCAGACCTGTACAACGGGCAGCTGTACGCCAGCTCGGCGAGCGGCGCCAACCGCCTGGCGACCGTCGGCAGCGGCGAACCGACCACTGCCGGCCAGACGGTGGCCAACCTGAGCGGGATCACCTCGACCAACAGCACCAGCCCGTACCAGTTCTGGTTCACCAGCCTCAACGGGACCAATCCCGACACCCTGTACGTCGCCGACAACACCACCGGCATCACCAAGTACGTCTACTCGACCTCGGCGGGTACATGGACCGAGACGGGTTCGGTCGCCCAGTCCAACATCACCGGCATCGTCGGTCAGGTATCCGGGTCGTCGGTCGTGCTGTACGTCACCTCACCGTCGGGCCTGTACTCGTTGACCGACACCGCAGCCGCGACCAGCACCCTCTCCGGGACGCCCACGCTGCTGGCGTCGGCCGGCACCAACGAAGCCTTCCGGGGCCTGGCCTTCGCTCCCACCGCCCAGCCGGCAGCGCAGACACCGGAATCGCCGCTGGCCATCGCCCTACCGGCCGCCGCCGTGGCCATCATCGGTGGGGCGGTCGTGCTCGGCCGGCGCCGGCGCAACCCGGCCTGACAACAAGCCTGGCCCCGAGTCCCGGCCGGCGGCGCGTCGCCGTTCAGGTCTCAGCCGGCGGCGGGCCGGCCGACACTCCTCCGCAGACGCGGGCGGTGGGTGGTGGCCGATCTCATTGTGGTGAAAAGAACGTCATAGTGACGTTGAATTGCTCACGATGGCGGCCGGGGCCGGCCAATCAGACCGGCGCCATCGCCCGGCCGGGCCGGGCTAGTTCGGTTGGGTCTGGGCGGCGATGGCCGCCCCGGTGGTGGAGACCATGTCGCCCCAGGTGCCGATGACCCCGACCGGCTGGCCGGCCGTGGCGTAGACCTCGAAGCACACCTGGTGCAGCCCGGTGATCTTCACCGACGAGTAGATGCCGGCCGGGAGGAGGTCGCCGAACTCGGATCCGCCGGCCGACTGGACCAGTGGTGACGTCGTCGCCGTGATCCGGTCGGTGTAGTGGACGGTGCCGCACACGGCGGTGCTGCCGTCGCTACCGGCGAACTGCCAGACCGGGTCGGACGGATCGACGGTGTAGACCGGCTGCCGTCTCAGACCTTCGCGTTGCTGATCGGTCGGGGAGATGTAGTTGTCGCTGATCAAACCGGAGGTGAAGAAGCCCGGCTTCAGGCGGGTGGAATCGGGAGCGCCGCCCTTGTCCTTGATGGCCTGCAGGTAGGCGGCGTACTCCGCCGGGAGCGTGGTCACGTGCGCCCCCGCCGGTGGAGCCGGGTTGGGGCTGAAGCCGTCCGAACCGGTAACAGGCGTCGTGGCGTACGAGCTCCCCGACCAGTTCGTCATCATGGCGATCTTCCATTCGCCGCCGGGCACCGACTGGACC
>DASZNC010000073.1:0-3085 GCA_035551615.1 Acidimicrobiales bacterium | reverse complement strand
GCGGAGGCCGACGTGTCGGCCGACGCCGACCCGAACACCGGCGTGGCCGTCTACGACAGCTACTCGTACCGTGGTTACCGGGGCTGGCTCGTCTTCGGCGGCACCAGCGTGGCGTCACCGATCATCGCTTCGGTGTACGCCTTGGCCGGCAACACGGCGTCGGCCAATGGCGGCAACCTGCCCTACTCCGACGCCTCGGGGCTGAACGACGTGACTTGGGGCTCCAACGGCTCCTGCTCGGTCACGCAGTTGTGCACCGCCGGGCAGGGCTGGGACGGGCCGACCGGCCTTGGCACACCCAACGGCATCGGCGCCTTCTGAGCCGTCTGCGTCAGGCTTCGGAGCCGTTCCGCCGGGCCACGACCAGATAGCGATCCGGACCGTCGTCGACCAACTCCGCTTCCCACCCGTGCTCGGCCAGCAGGGCGGTGATGACGTCGGGGGCCCGCACGTCGCCGGGGTGAGGAGCGTCGCCATGCCGGGCGGCGAGTGCCACCCGGCCGATCGGATGGAAAAGGCCCAGGCGCCCGCCCACCCTCGTGACCCGGGCCAGCTCGTCCAGGGCCCCGCCGGCATCCTCTAGATGAGGTAGGAGTCCGGCGGCCAGAATGGCATCGACCGAACGGTCGGGAAGGGGAAGGCGGGTGACGTCTCCGACGATCAGTCCGCCGGCTCGGCCCTTGCGCTTGGCGGTCGAGACCATTTCCGGAGTGGCGTCGACCGCGACCACCCGGCCGCCCCGACCGACCGCCCTTTGCATGATCGGGATGGCCCGGCCCGTGCCGGACCCGGCATCGAGGGCGGTGGCCCCGGGGGGTATCCGCAGCTCGGCGACCGCTCCCTTGTAGGCCGGTTCGTCGTCGGGGAACTTGTCGTCCCAGCCGGCGGCCCGGGGACCGAAGAAGTCCCGGGTGGCTTGAAGGTCAGCCACCGGTGGAGGAGAAGTGCTGGTAGTCGGTCCCCGGTGACCATCGTCCGCCCCACTGCCAACCGACCGACGCGAAGGCGTTCACCAGGACCCCACCGCGGTAGGCCATGCCGGGGCGGATGTCGGTCCGGTCGAGGTAGGCGGCGCCCGTCGGCGGGATCACGATGCTGCCGTCGACATACGGGTTCTGTACGTCGTTGACGTCGATGGCCTCTCCGAAGGCGTGAACGGACCATTGCGGTGGTCCTGGAGCAACGGCGTCGCGGCAGTTGAAGCCGGAGGTGTCGTCGGCCGCGGCGGCGGCGTTGTCATCGCCGTGATAGGCGTCCTGGGGGACCATCTCGTAGATCGGGAAGCGGGCGTTGTAGAGCGCCTGGAAGACGGTGACCACGGCCGGGACGACGGACTGGTTGACGACGATGGCGCCCGTGTGGGCGTGCCCGTCGAAGCCCCAGTAGCTGAGGTGGATCATGCGCAGGTCGGCGGGCGGCACGGGGCATCCGGGCCGCCAGGTGCTCGGGACGTCGCCGGCGGTCACGGCGGTGACGGTGTCGGCGAAAGCCGGGACGGTCGTGGTCGTCGGTGCCGGGATCGTCGTTGTCGTTGTGGTCGTGGATGTCGTAGTCGTCGGCTTGGCCCGGAGGGTCACCACCGATGCGGCCCGGTGCGGGCTGCTGGAGCAGGCGGTGGCCACCAGCGCAGCCAGGGCCGCGACCACCGGCGCCGCTGCCCGCCGGTAGCGTTTATGAGGCATTGGTGGATCCTAGGAATCTCATAGCGGCGGCGGTGGTCGCCGGATCGTTGGCCGGTTGTTCGGGCGGGGCCACTCTCTCCCGTTCGGCCGCGTCGCCGACCGTTCCACCAACGACCCCGACCACTGCAGTCGCTCCGACGACCACGACCTCGTCGACCACATCCACCACCGTGGCGCCCACGACGACGGCCATCCGGCCCCGATCAGCGCCAACCTCTCCACCCGCTACCGTGGCGGCTCGGTCCACCGCCAGCAGCTGCCCGTCCAACCTGGCGTCGCAGCTGGCCTCGACGGGTGCGGCTCGCCAGTTGATCACGGTGCAGTCCTCGGGTTGGGGCACGTCGGTTGCTTCGGTCGAGTTGTGGCAGCGCACCGGCACTTGCTGGGTCTCCGTCGCCGGGCCGTGGAGCGGGTTCATCGGCCAGAGCGGGTTCTCCGATCACAAGTCGGAAGGCGACGGCACCACACCGACCGGCATCTACGGCCTCGGTCCGGTCATGTACGGGAACGCTCCCAACCCGGGGGTGCAGGAGCCGTACCACCTCCTGCGGTGCGGCGACTGGTGGGACGAGGATCCCAGCTCTCCCGGTTACAACACCTTCCAGGAGCTGGCCTGCAACCAGCCGCGTCCGTTCGACGGCGGGAGCGAGGCCCTCTGGCAGGAGACCGGCCCCTACCCGAGTTTCGCCGTCATCGACTACAACACCGGTCCCATCGTGAGGGGCGCCGGCTCCGCCATCTTCTTCCACGCCTCGACGGGCGGCCCGACAGTGGGATGTGTGAGCGTCCCGCTGGCGGACCTCGATCTGGCGCTGCGCTGGCTGGACCCGGCCGACTCCCCTGCCTTCGTCATGGGCCCGGCCGCCGAGATGACCCGGTATTAGATCCCTCCTCCATCCGAGTTGTCAGGTTTCCGCCACCTCATGTCGACGAGGGTTTGTCGACGTGAGGTGGCAGAGGGAATGAGTCCGGCCCGGCCGTCTAAGCCGGCTCGACCCTGCCACGTAATGTCGATTCGACGCCGTCGACATGACGTGGCGGGGTCCTTCCACCTGGACATCTGCTCCTCAGGCAGGCCCGCGACGAGCGGGCTGAGACTCGATCAGCCTTGGGCCATGCCGACAATCGGCTCGCCGGTACCAGAGCCTGAGCCCTCGAACTTGGCGTCCGGGCCGAAGGCGAACACGCCTCCGTCGTGGGCCACGAACCAGTACCCCTGGCCGCTCGCCGTCGCCGTCATACCGACGATGGGCTGCACCAAGTTGACGTTGCCGGTCGAGCCGAAGAACCGAGCACCCGGACCGAAGGCGAAGATGCCGCCGTCAGAAGCCACGAGCCAATAGCCGTTGCCGCCGGGCGCCGGCACCATCCCGACGATGGGCTTGTTGAGCCGCTGGCCGCCC
>DASZNC010000072.1:0-12912 GCA_035551615.1 Acidimicrobiales bacterium | reverse complement strand
GTCCGGGAGCAATGTGCAGGTCGACCGCGCTGAGGGCCTCCACCGCGCCGAAACGCTTGGTGAGGCCCTCAGTGCGGAGCAACCATTTCCCGTTGGCCGGCTGCGCCCCCCGGCCCGCGTCAGCGGGCCGGGGAGCGGCATTCTCTGCCGGTTGGGACATCAGGACTAGCCCGAGATTCCGGCGGCCTGGCAGTCCGAGGCGTACTGCGAGGTGCAGAGCTGGGCGGCGGTCACGAAGTTGTCGGCGATGACCGTCGAGTTCATGTTCTGCGGGGTGACCCACTCGGGGGTGAGCAGGACCGACGGCACCGACTTGCTGGCCTGCGTGTCCATGGTCGTGCCGTTCACCAGTGCCGAGGGCGGGGTCTGGCCGGCCCGGAGGTAGATGGCCAGGGCGGCGGCGGCCTGCGCCTCTTCGTAGATCGGCTTGTACACGGTGCCGCACTGGTAGCTGGCCAGGATGTTCTGCAGACCGACCAGGGTGGCGTCCTGACCGGTGACCGGGAACTTCTTGGCCGGGATGTGCAGCGACTGTAGGTACTGGATGATCGGGGCTGCGTTCTCGTCATTGGGGACGAGGGCGGCGTTGGCGCCGGAGTGGGCGGTGTAGGCCTGCTCGAACTCGGACTGGGCCACGTTCGGGGTCCAGGTGCCGGCCGGCTCAGCCGCCTTCTTCCACGTCCCACCGGAGAACAGCGGGTTGAGGATCTGGTCGTAGCCCTGGGCGAACAGCGTGGCGTTGTTGTCGGTCGCCGCGCCCTTCATCTCGATCACGTTAGGGCTGGTGACGCCCCAGCTCTTGGCGCAGTCGACGAGGCCCTGGCCGAGCAGGTTGCCGACCTTCACGTTGTCGAAGCTGACGTAGTCCGAACGGCTACCACCGAGGGTCAGGCGGTCGTAGTCAATGACCTTGACGCCGTGCTGGCTGGCATAGGACTCGATCTGGGCGCCGACGCCGCTGTCGAGCGGATCGATGACCAGGACGCTGGCCCCGGCGGTGATGTCCGACTGGGCATCGGTCAGCTGGGTGGGGTCGCTGCCCTGGGCGTTCTGGATGATGAACTGCGACGAAGTCAGCCCGGCGTCCTGGAACGCCGTCTTCAGGTAGGGAGCGTCGAACTCGGTGTAGCGGGCCGACGAGACGGTGTCGGGCAGGATGACGGCGATGCTGCCCTGGCCGGAGGAGGCCACACTGGTGAGGCCCTTCATGGCCGAGAAGTCCCGGGTGAAGGAGGTGGCGGTCAAAGGAGCGGCGGCCGCCGTGGTCGGCGGGGCCGCAGTCGAGGCCGATGTGCCCGAGCTGGCCGTGGTCGGCGGTGTCGAGGTCTTGCTGCTACTGCTACAGGCTCCGGCCACCAGACCGGCGCCGATGGCCAGTACGGCCAGAGCGCGAGTGGATCTCACAGGTTGAAGTTCTCCTCATGTCAGGGCCCCCACCGGATGGGCGTAAAGGCTGCAGGCACACCCGGTTGACCGACGGTTTCACTTGTCAACGCGGGACCTTAAGCTCGGGGTTCTTAACGTGTCGTTAACATTCGGGCGGCGACATTAAAGAACCGTGAATGGCGCTAATCGGCGGCCAGCCGGTAGCCGACCCGGGGCTGGGTGATGATCAGCGGCTCGTCGCCGTCGGCCTCCAGCTTCGATCGCAGCCGGCGCACGTAGACCCGCAGGTACTCGGTCTCGGTTTCGTAGCCCCGCCCCCACACCCGCCGCAGGAGGTGGGCGTGGGTGAGTGACTTGCCGCGGTTGGCGGCCAGCTCCCGGAGGAGGGCGAACTCGGTCGGGGTCAGGTGCACGGCCCGGCCGTCGCGGGCAACCTCGCGGGCGGCCAGGTCGATCTCGATGTTGCGGATGGTTACGCTGCCGCCGCTGGACTCGACCGGCTCGGTCACGCGGGTCCGGCGCAGTGTGGCGGTGATCCGGGCCAGGAGCTCCTCGATGCTGAACGGCTTGGTCATGTAGTCGTCGGCCCCGACGTTGAGGGCCGACACCTTGTCCCGCTCGCCGCCGCGGGCCGAGACCACGATGACGCCGACGGTCGACTGCTCGCGGATCATCCGGCACAGGTCGAGCCCGTCGATGTCGGGCAGCATCAGGTCGAGCAGGACGATGTCCGGGGACTCGGTCTCGAGCAGTTGGAGGGCCCGGGCCCCTTCGTTGCTCACGACCGCCTCGAACCCGCGCACGACCAGGTTCGACCGGATCAGGTCGACGATGTTCGGATCGTCCTCGATGATCAGGACGCAGGTCAGCGGGGGTGCACCTTCTCCACCTCGCCGGTGCTGTCGGCGGGGGCGCCCAGGGCGACGGGCAGCTGGATGGCGCAGGTCGTGCCGTGCGGGCCGCCCTGGATGTCGAGTTGGCCGCCGTGGGCATCGACGATGCCGCGAGCGATGGACAGCCCCAGCCCAGCGCCGCCGGTGCGCCCCCTACGCACCGGCCGGGTCCCCGGCCGGCCGACATCGGCGGGCATGCCGAGGCCGTTGTCGCTGACGGTGATGGTCACCTCGCCGATCGGTTGCGGTGTGGCCTGCACCCGGACCTGGGTGTCAGGTGGGTTGTGGCGGACGCTGTTCTCGAGCAGATTGACGAAGATCTGCTCGAGCCGGTCGTGGTCGGCCCACACGACGGCCAGGTCCGGATCGCAGTCGATGGTGACCCGCAGCCGGGCCGCTTCGGGCAGGCAGTCCCGGGCTGCCTCCAACACGAGCGGCAGCTCGCACCAGTCGGGTTGCAGCCGGAGGATGCCGGCGTCGATGGCCGAGAAGTCGAGCAGGTCGTCGACCAGCCGGCCCAGCCGGGCCGATTCGTCGCTGATGCGTTCGAGGAACCGCTGCTGGGAGCTGCCGTCCCAGTCGACATCCGGTTGCATGAGGCTCGACGCATAGCCCCGGATGGCGGTGAGCGGCGTGCGCAGCTCGTGCGACAGCCACGAGAGGAACTGCCGTTGCAGCTCCTGCGAGCTGCGCAACGCCATCGTCTCCCGCTGGGCCCGCTCCGACGCCTCCCGCTCCAGGGCCAGGCGGAAGGAGTTGGCGGCGTCCTCGAACAGCGGACCCCGTTCCGGGTTGGGGCCGGCGCCGTCCTGCCACCAGGCCACCAGCGAGGCCACCCCGGCCGGCGCCGGGAAGGCGGTGGCCAGGTATTCGCCCGACGGTCCTGATGAGACCTGCTCGACCCGGTTGGCGCCGGAGAGCAGCTGCTCGACGGCGGCCCGGCCGGCCTCGACGACCTGGGCCGGCAGATGGTCCTCGGAGGTGACGTCGCGGTCGGGGCCGGCCCACGCCCGCCCGACCAGATGATCGGCCCGCATTCCGTCGAGCAGCGCGGCCGCCGTCGCCCCGAGCCCGGACTGCAGCAGCCGCAGGGCGGCCCGCAACCCGGTCTCCGGCGGGGCCGGGCCGGCCAGCGCCTGCAGGATGTCTCGGATCGTCTCCAGCACCCGGTTACGGGAGGTCACCTCGCCGAGCAGGCGGTCCCGTTCCAGGGCGCTGGCCACGTAGCCGGCGTAGAGGGAGGCCAGCTCGAGGTCGTCGCGGCTCGGTTCGCCCGTCTCGCGGCCCATCAGGGTCACGACGCCGCTGTCACCGGCCGGGCCGGTGAACGGCACACTCCAGGTGCTGGCCACCCCGGCCGACCGCATGTCGAGACGGTGCCGGGCCCAGACGGTGTCGGTGCCGATCTCCGGCGAGACCACGACCTGGCCGGTGGTGATGGCCTCCCCGATGGGGCCCCCGGGGGTGCCGACCGGCAGGGTGGCCAGGATGGCGACGATGCGGGCCGGCAGGCCGGCCGACCCGACCAGGCGGAGGGTGGCGCCCTCGGTCACATGGACGCAGAGCTGATCCACCCCCAAGGCGGCGCTGAGGGCGGACATGATCAGGGTCACGCTCGATGACGGCGCGGCCGACGACAGCTGGTCGGCCAGGCTGCTGAGGCGGGTGAGCTGGCGGCGGGCCGACAGGTCGAGGCCCTGTCCTGACAGCAGTGCCGCCACTTCATCGGGATGGGATTCGCTGGGGCGGACCTGGGCCACGAACCGGCCCCGGCGCAGGATGATGATCCGGTCGGCCAGGCGGAACATCTGCTCCAGGTCGTGGGTGACGATGAGGACGGTCGTCCCCTGTCCCGGCAGCAGCGCTGCCAGATCTTCGACGCGAGCCGATTCGGCCACGCCCAGGGCGGCGGTCGGTTCGTCGAGGATGAGCAGCGACGGGCCGTCGCGCATGGCCCGGGCCACGGCGACCAGCTGGCGTTGCCCGCCGGAGAGGTGGGCGACGGGAGTGGCGGTCGAGGGCAGGTCGATCCCGAGACCGCCCAGGAGCTCGGTGGCCCGCCGGTGGAAGTTGCTGGCCGAGAACATCAGCCGGCGGGTCTCCCGCCCGAGGAGGAGGTTGGCGGCTATGTCCAGGTTGTCGCAGAGGGCCAGGTCCTGCCAGACGACCGAGACACCGAGCCGAGCGGCCTGGCGGGGCTCGGCCGCCAACGCCTGGCCGCGGACGAAGATGCTGCCCTCGTCGGGCACGACGTCGCCGGCCAGGCAGCGGACGAGCGTCGACTTTCCGGCCCCGTTCTCGCCGGCCAGGGCGACGATCTCACCCGGATAGACGTCGACGTCGACCCGGTCCAGGGCGACCACTGGTCCGTAGCGAACCGACAGGCCCCGGGCCTGCAGTATCGGTTCGCTCCCGTCGGTCGCGATGGCCATGCCCGATTCTGGCTGCTCCCTAGGGTCGCTTGCCGTTCATCCCGGCATTGGGGGCGGCCTGGGCCACGATGTCGGGCACCAACTCGGTCAACTCGGCCGGATCCCATCGGCCTTCCTTGTCGATCCCGGGGCCGGCGACCCAGCCCTCGGCGACGCTGATGTGGCCGCCCCGGACGTTGAAGACCCGGCCGGTGACGGCGCCCGACTCGTTGCTGCCCAGCCACACGGTGATGGGGGCGATGTTCTCGGCGCCGCTCGGGTTCCACTGGTCGGCCGGGACCTCGGCCCGCAGGCCGCCGCCCCCGAGGTTCTCGGTCATGCGGGTGAGGGCGGCCGGGGCGATGGCATTGACGGTCACCCCGTAGCGCCCGACCTCCATGGCCGCGATCACCGTGAAGGCGGCGATGCCGGCCTTGGCCGCGCCGTAGTTGGTCTGGCCGATATTGCCGTAGATGCCCGACGGCGAGGTCGTGTTGATGATCCGGGCGTCGTTGGTCTGGCCCGCCTTGGACCGGTCCCGCCAGTACTGGAGGGCGGCGTGGGTCGGCGCGTACGTGCCCCGCAGGTGGACCTTGATGACGGCGTCCCACTCGTCGACGGTCATGTTGACGAGCATCCGGTCGCGCAGGATGCCGGCGTTGTTGACCAACGTGTCCAGGCCGCCGAAGGTGTCGATGGCGGACTGGACCAGGCGGGCCGCCCCCTCGGTGTCGGACACGTCGTCGCCGTTGGCGATGGCCTCGCCGCCCAGCGACTTGATCTCCTCGACGACATCGTGGGCCGGGCTCGATGAGGTGCCGGTCCCGTCGACTTCGGCGCCCAGGTCATTGACGACGACCCGGGCCCCCTGGCGGGCGAACTCCAGCGCATCCTCGCGGCCGATGCCCCGCCCGGCCCCGGTGATGACGACGACTCTTCCTTCACATATCCCGGTCATGGGCGACACTCTGCCCCAATCGGGGCCGGGCCCGCATGCGCCATCGCCGTCGTAGCCACCCGGTAGCCTGGATCGGGCGATGGCGATGGATCTGTTCAGCTGGGCCGAGGGCGAAGCCGACCCGCCCGATACGGACCCGTCGCCGTCGGTGGCGCCGGAGGAACGGGCCGCCGCCCCGCGCCAGGCACGCAGGGCGCGCCAGGATCGGCCCGAAGACGACGAGGAGCCGGCGCTGCCCCTCGACCCGGCGGCCCGCCCGAAACCGATCGTGGTCCACCTGCCCCCCGACGACCCGGTGGCCGAGGCGACCGATCCGATCGCCCCCCGGGTCGACCTGCTGGCCGGGCTCAATCCGGCCCAGGCGGAGGCGGTGGCCCACGCCGAGGGCCCGATGCTAGTGGTCGCCGGTGCCGGCTCCGGCAAGACCCGGGTGCTGACCCACCGGATCGCCTGGCTGATCGCCGAGCGGGGCCTGTCGCCGTTCGAGATCCTGGCCATCACCTTCACCAACAAGGCGGCCCAGGAGATGCGTGACCGCGTCGCCGGGCTGGTCGGGCCGGTGGCCCAGCGGATGTGGGTGTCGACGTTCCACTCGGCGTGCGTGCGCATCCTCCGCCGGGACGCGACCCGCCTGGGCTACCGTTCCAACTTCACCATCTACGACCAGTCCGACGCCCTCCGGTTGGCCGGGTACGTGATCCGCGACCTCGGTCTCGACGCCAAGAAGTTCCCGCCCCGTACGGTGCACGCCTACATCTCGGCGGCCAAGAACGAGTTGGTCGACTTCGAGGAGTACGCCCGCCGGGCCCGCACCGTCATGGAGCGCCGGGTCGCCGATGTGTACCGGGAGTACCAGCAGCGGCTGCTGGCGGCCAACGCCATGGACTTCGATGACCTGCTTCTGGTCACCGTCAACCTGCTGCAGGCCTGCCCCGACGTGCTCGAGTCCTACCGCCGGCGGTTCCGCCATGTGCTGGTGGACGAGTACCAGGACACCAACCGCACCCAGAACGAGTTGGTGCTGCTCCTGGCCGGCGCCCACCACCAGGTGACCGTCGTCGGCGACAGCGACCAGTCGGTGTACGGCTGGCGCGGCGCCGACATCCGCAACATCCTCCAGTTCGAGGAGGCCTTCCCCGACGCCACCGTGGTCATGCTCGAGCAGAACTACCGGTCCACGCAGGTCGTTCTGGATGCCGCCAACGCAGTCATCGCCAACAACGCCAACCGCAAGCCGAAGGCGTTGTGGACCGACCAGGTCGGCGGCGAGCTGATCACCCACTACCACGGCGAGGACGAGCACGACGAGGGCTCGTGGCTGGCCACCGAGATCCAGTCGCTGCACCGCCGGGTCGGCTCCGCCGGCCGGGAGCCGTACGACTGGGGTGACGTGGCCGTGTTCTACCGGGCCAACGCCCAGAGCCGGGCCGTGGAGGAGGAACTGGTCCGGCGCGACATCCCGTACAAGGTCGTCGGCGGCACCCGGTTCTACGACCGCCGGGAGATCAAGGATCTGCTCTCCTATCTCAGGGTGGTGGCCAACCCGGAGGACGAGGTCTCGTTCAAGCGGATCGTCAATGTGCCCAAGCGGGGGGTGGGCGACACCAGCATCGACCGGCTCGACCGGTGGGCCCGTAGCCGCAATGTGCCCTTCGCCGAGGCGGTGACTGGCGCCGACCAGGCCGGGGTCACCGGCAAGGCCCTCACCGGCCTGCGCCTGGTCAATGGAATGCTCTCCGAGTTCCGGGAGATGGCATCGGGCGACGACGCCGTCGGTCCGGGGGTCCTGCTCGAGCGCATCGCCGAACGCACCGGCTACATGGACGAGTTGGTCGCCGAGAACTCCCTCGAGGCGGCCGGTCGCATCGAGAACATCGAGGAGTTGATCGGCGCCGCCCGTCAGGCCGACTCCCTGGCCCAATTCCTGGAGGAGGTGAGCCTGGTCGCCGACGTCGACGAGGCCGACGGCGACACGTCCCGGGTCACTCTCATGACGCTGCACACGGCCAAGGGGCTCGAGTACCCGGTGGTGTTCATCATCGGGATGGAGGACGGGGTGTTCCCCCATCTGCGGTCACTCGGTGAGCCCGACGAGATGGAGGAGGAAAGGCGGCTGGCCTACGTCGGCATCACCCGGGCCCGCGAACGCCTGTATCTGTCCAACGCCTGGTGCCGGAGCCTGTGGGGCCAGACCCAGTACAACCCGCCCAGCCGGTTCCTGCAGGAGATTCCCGAGGCCCTCATGCGCCGCGTCGACGGAGGACGCCGGCCCGGTTCGCGACTGACCGACGGGTCGACGCGCGACCGCATCGTCGAGTCGGCCATGCGTTCGGCCAAGCGGGGTCCGGTACACGGCTCCGGCGCCGAACAGCTGGGCCTGCGGGTGGGAGAGACGGTGGTGCACGCCAAGTGGGGCGAGGGTGTGGTCATCGACGTGCGGGGCGACGGCGACAAGGCCGAGGCCCGCGTCCGGTTCCCGTCCGTTGGCGAGAAGCACCTGGCGCTGGCCCTCGCTCCTCTGAAGCGGGCCTGATGGGCTTCCGGGTCGCCGCCCTGGACCACGTCCAGCTAGCGATGCCGCCCGGGTCCGAGGCCGCCGCCGAAGCCTTCTATGCGGGGATTCTCGGCTTCGAGGTGAAACCGAAGCCGGACCCGCTTGCCGCTCGTGGGGGACGGTGGTTCGTCCAGGGGCCAGTCCAGGTCCATCTCGGGGTCGAGGCCGACTTCCGGGCGGCCCGCAAGGCGCATCCAGCACTCCGCATCAGCGGGTTCGACGACCTGGTCGCCGCCCTCGACGCCGCCGGCTGGGCCTGGCGGCCCGACGACGAGCTGCCCGGCACCCGCCGCATCTACGTGGACGATCCCTTCGGCAACCGGCTCGAGCTGATCGATGACGGGACCCCGGGCTAACCGATCTTGAACGGCGGGTAGGGGTCGGCGAGCAGCAGATACCAGGCGCTGAACCTGAGCCCCCAGAACTGTACGTTGAGGACGAAGTTCCGAAGGCCGGCCGGCCAGGCGCCAGTGATCAGCACGGCGAAGAAGCCGATGATCACCGCCACGTACATGGCGACGGCCAGGACGATGGCGAACAGCATCTGGGGGATGGCCAGGATTATGCGGAAGATCACCGCCAGGCGCGAATACTGCTGGGGCGGGGTGAACTGGAGCCAGGCCGGATCGTCGCCCGGATCGGCGTACCCGGACGGGATGCCGAACGCCGGGTACGGCTCGCGCAGGAACAGGTAGAAGCTCAGGACCCGCCACTGGTAGCGGTGGATGCCGGCGAGGAACGTGCCCATGCCGTCGGGGAGCCGGCCGGTGAACACGATCACAAACCAGGCGACCAGCGTGAGCACTTCGCTGACGATGTTCAGGATGTACAGGAAGATCACGTGCGGGATGGCCATGATCGGGTTGCCGATCACCCGCCACCGGGCGACCTTCAGTGGGGCGTTCAGCCCAGCTGTCACCGGATAGTCCGGGTCCGAGGCGGCCGGCACCGCATCGGCCGGGGCGGCATACGGGGCCGGGCCGCCGAATCCCCCGGGACCGCCGTAGCCCGGCGGCGGTGGCGGTGCCTGGTAACCCGGCTGGTAGTCCGACATCGAAGAACCCCCTTCGTATGACCTGGGGAGATTATTTCACAAGCGACCCGGACCCCTGAGCGACCTTGTCCGCCCGGTCAGCAGACGGCGAGGTCAGCAGGACGGCCGGTCAGCAGGACGGCGGCGTCTGGCCGGCCGGCATACCGGGCAGCACGTACGTCGCCGCGTTGGTCCCGGGCACCGTCGTCGTCGGACCGGTGGAGGTGCTCGACGTCGACGACGCCGACGCCGGGCCGGAGGCCGACGTGTAGCTCGAGCCGGTGATGATCTCGACGTTGTAGGCGGTGGGCGCCAGCGCAGCGGTGACCTGGATCGTGGCCCCGCCCGGGATCAGGGCGGCGAGCTGCTCGGCGGCCGTCTTGGAGTCGGGCGCGTACTCGACCATGGTCGTCTTGTAGGTGTAACCGGGGCTGGTCAGGTTGGTGGTGGCGTGGTAGCCGTGAGCGGTCAGGGTGGAGGTCAACGTGGCCGCCTGGCCGGCCATCCCCGAGCCGTTGGCCACCTCGACCGAGACCGACGACGGGGCCACCGTCACCGACGGGGCGGTGATCGACGGCGTCGTCTTCTTCGGAGTCGTGGTCTTGGTCGAGCCCGACGACGGCGCCGGGCCGGTGCCGAAACTGTTGAAGGCGGCGATGGTCTGGGCCGCCTGCGGCTGCTGCAGGCCGAGGACGTCGGCGCCGCCGGGCGTCGTGTACCCGTAGTTGGGGAGGGTGATCGAGGCGATGGTGGCCGGGTCGATCGAGTGGAAGTCCTTGGCCAGGTTGAGCAGCAGGGAACTGCTGAAGCCGCTGTCCACCGTCAGGTTCTTCGTGACGCCGGCGATCACGTTGTTCAGGGCCAGGGGGTCGGTGAACTCACCTTCCGCCTTCTTCAGCATCTTCTTTATGAACGTCTGCTGGCGCTGGATGCGGGCCAGGTCGCTCTCCGCTTCGAAGTGCCATTCGCCGTTCTGGTAGTACTCGTAGTGCCGGGCCCGCACGAAAGCCAGCGCCTGGGCGCCGCTGAGCGAGATGCATCCGGCCTGGGGGACGTTGAGCAAGGAATAGGCGTCCTTGGCCGGCGTCGGGAAGTAGAAGCTGACGCCGCCGACGGCGTCGGAGATGTCCTGGAAGGTGTCGAAGTTGACCTCGATGTAGTGGTTGATCGGGATACCCAGATCGGTCTGGATCGTCTTCACCAGCAGGTTGGCGCCGGAGTCGAACGCCGAGTTGATCCGGTTCTGGCCGCTGCCGGGGATGTTGACCCACAGGTCGCGGGGGATGGACATCATCTCGATCTGGCGGGTGGCCGGCGCGATGCGGGCCAGGATGATGGTGTCCGAACGCTGCCCGGGAGTGCCGGCTGCGGAGCCGAACTGCTGGTTGCCGGGGTCGTTGGCAGCCAGCGCCGACCGGCTGTCCGACCCGACGATGAGGACGGTGAACGGCTTGCCCCCGTTGATGGAGGTCAGGGCGGCGATCTTCTCCCGGTGGATCTGGCCGAGCCGCCACTGGACGTACCCGTAGGCCGACACGGCGCCGAGCAAGCCGACGGCCACCACGATGTTGGTGGCCACCAAGAGCCGGCGCGGCCAGCGCCGGCGGGCCGGCCCGACGTGGACGCGGCGGTCGCCCGGGGTGGGCGGCATATGGGCTCGGCCTCGGGGTCCGGAGGGAGGTGCGGTCACGGGCTCCAGCGGGTCAGGGTGTGCGACGGCACACGCGTCAAGGCATTATCCCCACCCGCATGGGCGACTCTAACGTCAGCCCCGGCCCAACTGGTGGAGCCCCGGCTGGCCCGTGGCCACCCCGACCTGCGAGTATGGCCGACCGATGAGCGACCGTGGGAGCGAATCCGCCGGCACTGATCGGCCGGGCCCCGGCTCGGGGGCTGACCGATGAAGCGCCCTTATCGAGTTGTGGTGGCCAAGCCCGGCCTCGACGGCCACGACCGGGGCGCCCGGGTCATCGCCCGGGCCCTGCGCGAAGCCGGTTTCGAGGTCATCTACACCGGGCTGCACCAGACGCCCGAACAGATCGCCGAGACGGTGATCCAGGAGGACGCCGACGCCGTCGGCCTGTCGATCCTGTCGGGGGCCCACATGACCCTGTGCCCGAAGATCGTCGAGGAGCTCGACCACCGCGGTGCCGGTGATGTGCTCGTCTTCGGCGGCGGGATCATCCCGGAAGCCGACATCCCGAAGTTGAAGGAGATCGGGATGGCCGGGATCTTCGGCCCCGGAGCACCGCTCGGTGACATCACCGGGTGGGTCGAGGCCCGCCTCGACGAACGCGAGACCGCACAAGCCGGCTGACCCCCCAACGGGCCGGTCCTTTGACCTGAAAGAGAGCATGGATGGATCTGTTCGAGTACCAGGGCAAGCAGTATTTCGCCCGCTACGGCATCCCCGTCTCGGCGGGAGGAGTAGCCGACACCGTTGACCAGGCCGTGGAGCAGGCCGACGCGGCCGGCTACCCGGTGGTCGTCAAGGCCCAGGTGCAGGTCGGCGGCCGGGGCAAGGCGGGCGGCATCAAGCTGGCCGAGAACGCGGATGAGGTGCGGACCCACGCCGGGAACATCCTGGGCATGGACATCAAGGGCCACGTCGTCCACCGTCTGTGGGTCGAGCACGCCTCGGACATCTCGAAGGAGTACTACGCCAGCTTCACCCTGGACCGGGCGGCCAAGAAGTACCTGGCCATGGTGTCGGCCAAGGGCGGCGTCGAGATCGAGGCGGTCGCCGAAGAGGACCCCGATGCCATTGCCAAGATGCACATCGACCCGTCGGTCGGCTTCACCGAGGCCGACGCCCGCCGTCTGGTCGACGAGGCGCAGCTGGACGCCGACGCGCGCGACGGCGCCGTCGACATCCTGCAGAAGCTGTACCGCTGCTACGTCGAGGGCGACGCCGACCTGGTCGAGATCAACCCGCTGATCCTGACGCCGGAGGGCAAGGTCCACGCCCTCGACGCCAAGGTCACCCTCGAGGACAACGCCGCCTTCCGCCATCCCGAGTGGGACGACTTCCGTGACATCGACGAGTTCGACGAGCGTGAGCGGCTGGCCCGCAGCAAGGGCCTGCAGTACGTCGGCCTGGACGGCTTCGTCGGCATCATCGCCAACGGCGCCGGGCTGGCCATGAGCACCTGCGACGTGGTCAACCAGGTGGGCGGCCAGCCGGCCAACTTCCTGGACATCGGCGGCGGCGCCAATGCCGAGGTCATGGCCAACGCGCTGGAGGTCATCAACTCCGACCCCAACGTGCGGTCCATCTTCATCAACATCTTCGGCGGCATCACCCGCGGTGAGGAAGTGGCCAACGGCATCAAGACGGCGCTCGGCCGGGTGTCGATCAACGCCCCCATGGTCATCCGGCTGGACGGCACCAACGCCGACGAGGGCCGGCAAATTCTCAAGACGGTCGAATCCGAGAAGGTCATCTCCTCGCCGACCATGTTGGACGCGGCAAGAAAGGCTGTGGAGCTAGCCCGATGAGCATTTTCGTTGACGAGAAGACCAAGGTCATCGTCCAGGGACTGACCGGCGGTCAGGGCCGCTTCCACGGCCTGCGCAACCGCGACTACGGCACCCAGATCGTCGCCGGCGTCACCCCGGGCAAGGGCGGTCAAGACGTCGAGGGCATCCCGGTGTTCGACTCCGTGGCTTCGGCCGTC
>DASZNC010000071.1:0-19011 GCA_035551615.1 Acidimicrobiales bacterium | reverse complement strand
GGCCGGTCGCAGGTAGTGCCAGGCCGGGCGCCTATGACTCTTGGTAGTCGACATTGGGGAGCACATAGGTGTAGGAGAAATCGATCTGTTGGCTGAGCTTGGTGTGGAGGTAGTCGACCATCACCAGGTTCACCCGGACCTGGTCGATGGTCTTGAAAGTGGTCAGGGTGTTGGTGGTGGTCTGTAGGCAGGTCGCTGTCTGCGTGGCGGCGGCTGTGGCGTAGTACTCGAACACGGGGCTGGTCGTCCCGACGCCCGGGCAGTTGACCGCCGGCGACGACGGCACGACGACGCCGGTCCCGATCGGCTTGGTGGTGCCGGTCGGGTACGTGACGGCGCTGCCGGACAGAACCGGAAGATACGTGGTCTCGTTCATCTGGTAGTAGCTGCAGGTCCCACAGGCGGCCGTGGCTTTGATGTCGATCAGAGTGGGACCGACGGAGTTGCCGAGGGCGGTGTAGAACTTGAACTCGGTTGCGCTGGCAGTAACAATGTCACTACCAAGAGCCCCGCCCGCCGGATAGGTGATGGCATGGATCTGCCGCGACAGATTCTCGTCGATCACCTGAGCCTGGCCGGCGGCGACGGTCCGCCCGGCCACCTTCCCGGTGTAGCTCTGCACCATGAAGACGAAACCCATGATCATGGGGAGTACGACCGCCATGATCAGGAGTACCACCGAGACCTCGATCAGTGTGAAACCCTGCTCGTCGGCGGCTGCGTGACGACGGGCCCGGGGACCGGTCAGGTCGCTCATAGGGACAGCTGCACCGGGGAGATGGTCGCCGAGCTGTACAGGTAGCTGCCCGACTGGCCGATCGAGTTGGTCCAGTAGACGCCGTCGGGCATGACCGATACATCGGCCCAGCCGGTGCCTACAGAGGCGATCGATATGGCGATGTGGTAGTGCCCCAGCCCGACACTGGAGTTGCTGACGCCCTTGACCATCGGCGACAGGCTGTAGGTGGAGGCGGTCGGGCAGGTGACGCCATTCGCAGTGCCGCTGTTCGTCTGGCCCTCCGCTGCGGTCGGGGGCGATCCGGCGGCGGTGGCGTCCTGAACGGCGTTGAGCAGGGAATTCTGAGCGCTGTACAGCTGGAGGGCCAATGGGTACACGTAGGCGTTGGATGAGGTGACCACTCCGCTGGTGACGGCGGATGACGAGTACAGGTTGGTGTCGATCGAGCTGTAGGTCGAGGCCGGGTAGAACGGCGGCTGACCGGTCGCCGTGCTCGTTCCGTAGGGGTCGGCGTCGGTGCAGCTGCCGGTGTAGATCGTCGGGTAGGTGACCGGGAACGCCTGGACCGTGCCACTGGTCGCCGGGCTCGACGGGGCCGGCGTGTAGGTGTAGGCGTTGGTCACACCGAAGCTCAGTGACTGGGAGTAGACCGAGATGGGCATGCCTGATGCCGCCGGGTAGGTGGCCAACGCCCACTGCGAGTAGGCGGGCGCATAGGACCAGTTCACGGTGCCGTAGTCGTCGTACACGACCGTCGCCACCCCGGGCACGGAACTGGCGCTCACCGTGAAGGTCTGGGGGTTGGCCGTCTGGTTCAGCGAGTTGTACGTGGAGGTCTCGGCATTGGTGATGCCGGTAGAACTGGACACCGTCACCGCGTAGGAGTCGGGGGACAGGTTGGTGAAGAACACACACCCGTCCGTGCCGGTGACCTGGGCGGTCGGCGCCGCCGGCGTGGACCCGGAGGTCGGCACCTGGGGCACCAGGTTCACCGTGGCGCCCACGTAGGCCGCCCCCGAAGCGCCGCTCACCTGGACGCCGAGGGAACCGTCAGCCGAGTTGAATGTGCCGCTCGGCGGTGAGATCAGGCTGGTCTGGCTGACCGCCTCGGCGGAAACGCCCCAGGTTGCGGTGATGGTCGCCCTCAGGATCAGGCCCTGGGCGCTCGACGTGTTGCACGCCGAACTGTTGGTTCCCTGAGATACCCATTCGGTGTTCTGGGTCATCTTGAACTTGCGGTTGTTGACCGTCTGGGTGGCCAGAGTGGTGGAGCCCACCGGTATGGCGCTGAACCCGGTGGAGCTCAGGGCCGCCGCTTCGAGACTCTCCAGTGTGCTCTGGTCCAGATTGGCGGCGATGACCCGCTGCTGGCTGTCGTTGGAGGTGCGCATGGCCGCCATCAGGCCGTACAGCGATGCCGACATGACGATGGCGAGGACCAGGAGGGCCATCAGCAGTTCGACCAGGGTGAAGCCGGACTCGTCGCCCCATCGGCGTCGCCGGGTCGTCACGGTGTGACTGATGCAGGTACGCGTATGGGCCCCCACCCGCGGACCGCCGCCTTTCATGCTCCGATGATCGGTACGTGGAGCTTCCTACATGAGCGGCTTTTGGGCCGCTCTCATTCCGAATTCAGTCGGTCTGAGGCCTATCGCCCGCCGGTGGCGCCGCCTGGGCGGCCTGCACCTGTACGAACGCCAGGCGGAGTTGGGCCAAGGCGGTGCCCAGCTCACCGGCCGGTTCGCCCAACCGGTCGCCCAGTCCGTCGACCAGGCAGCCGAGGGCGTCGATAGCCAGCGCCGCCTCGGCCAGCTGGGGTCGCTCCAGCGACAGGTGCAGGGCGGCCAGCTCGAACAGGCCGTAGGCGTGGTTGGCCACCACCACATCGGCCGGCGTGTTGGCCAGCCGGTCCCGCAGCTCGGCCATGTGCTGGCGCATCTCCTCCTCGCTCGGTTCCGCTCCGGCGGCCGCCGCCGGCGGCGCGTCGGGCGTCTTTCCTACCGGTCTTTCGCCGCCGGGCGTCCAAAGGGAACTCATTGCGCTACCCTATGTTGAAAACCGAATACAGGAAGCGGGACGTTTGTCCCCACCCGGCCACCTCAGCAGTATCCGAGATGTATCTGTGCGCCTGGGTTGCTCGACCGCCAAAGGGCGGCGTCGCTTCCTGACGCCTGCCCTTTCGTCATTTTGGCGTCAGGGGTCCTACCTAGGAGTGATGCCGCATAGCCCCAGCGCCTGACCAGAACGAGCACCGGACCAACGACCGGATTCGAGCTCGCGAAGTACGCCTGATAGATCCCGACGGTGCCCAGCTCGGCGTGAAACCCCTGCCGGAAGCGCTGTCGATCGCCCGGCAGATGGACATGGATCTGGTGGAGGTGGCCGCCGAGGCCAATCCGCCGGTCTGCCGGATCATGGACTACAACCGCTTCAAGTACGAGGCGGCCCAGCGAGCCAAGGAGTCCCGCCGCAAGGCCACCAGCACCGGGATCAAGGAGATGAAGTACCGACCCAAGATCGGCGTCGGCGACTTCGACACCAAGACCCGCCAGGTGGCTCGGTTCCTAGGCGAAGGACACAAGGTCAAGATCACCATCATGTTCCGGGGCCGCGAGATGTCCCATCCCGAGCTGGGCAAGAAGATCCTCGATCAGGTTGCCGAGCAGGTGACAGCTGTCGCCAAGGTGGAAGCGGCCCCGAAACTCGACGGTCGCAACATGATCATGGTGCTGGCTCCCGATCGCCGGGGACAGGTCAAGAAGACGAATCCGGCCGCCGCCTCCGCTGAAGGCGGGGATGCGCCGGACGTAACCGAAGCGGACCCGGCTACGACCGAGGCCGCTCCGGCCGATGCCATCGCCACCCAACCATCCAGCTGAACCCACCAGGAGCAACTCAACAGATGCCGAAGATGAAGACCGATAGAGGCGCGGCCAAGCGCTTCAAGGTCACCGGATCGGGGAAGCTGCGCCGCCGCCAGGCGTTCCGCTCGCACATCCTCGAGAAGAAGTCCAGCACCCGCACCCGCCGCCTGGCCGGCGAGGTCGGTGTGGCGCCGGGCGATGTGAAGGCGGTCAAGCGCCTTCTCGGCCTGTAGCCGACGCCCCCACCACCAGTAACCACCATTCGTTGAAAGGAGCTGTCGATGGCCCGGGTCAAGCGCGCCGTCCATAGCAAGAAGCACCGCCGCGCCGTACTCGAGCAGGCGCAGGGCTACTTCGGCAACAAGAGCCGTAGTTACCGTGCCGCCCACGAGCAGGTCCAGCACTCCCTGCAGTACGCCTTCCGGGACCGGCGGGCGCGCAAGGGGGACTTCCGACAGCTTTGGATACAGCGCATCAATGCCGCTGCCCGCCTACACGGCATGAGCTACAGCCGACTGATCGCCGGCCTCCGCGAAGCGGGCGTCGAGGTCGACCGCAAGATCCTCGCCGACCTGGCGGTCACCGACGACCAGGCCTTCGCCTCGCTCGTCGAGGTGGCCCGCCAGGCGCTGTCGGCCTCCGCCTAACCCGGGTCGGGCCCTGGGCGCGCTCTCGTTCCGGAGCGAGCCGGTGCGCTACCTGCGCCGGCTCGTCTCGCGGCGCGCCGCCCGTTGGGCCGATGGCCGCTTCGTCGCCGAGGGCCCGAAACTGCTGGCCGAGGCCATCCTCGCCCACGCCCGCATAGAGGCGGTCTTCGTCGACCCCGAGATCGGATCGGCCTCCCACATGGAGCTGGCCGACCAGGCGGCCGCCACCGGGGCCCGGCTGCACACCGTGGAGCCGGGCGTGCTGGCCCGCGTCGGTGACGCCGTCACCCCGCAACCGGTGGCCGCCATCGTGGACATGGTGCACGTGCCGTTCGGCGCCCTCGACCTGTCCGGCCTCACCGTGGTCCTGGCCGGGTTGCAGGATCCGGGCAACGCCGGGACCATCGTGCGCTCAGCCACGGCGGCCGGCTGCGTCGCGGTAGTGTTCAGCGAGGGTGCGGTCGACATCTACAACCCCAAGACGGTTCGGGCGACGGCGGGGGCGCTGTTCCATGTGCCCCTCGCGGTGGTCCCGGACGTGACCACCGTCCTCGATCATCTGGCCGCGTCCGGCATCCCCCGCATCGCCTCCGTCGCCCGCGGCGGCGGGGCCCACGACGAGCGGGACTGGACCGGCCCGGCCGCACTGGTGCTGGGCAGCGAGGCCCACGGGCTGGGCGCCGAGCTGCACGATCGCGTCGACGGCTTCGTCACCATTCCCATGCACGACGCGGCCGAGTCGCTCAACGTGGCCATGGCCGCCACCGTGCTCTGTTTCGAGGCGGCCCGGCAGCGCCGGCAGGCCGCCCACGGCGTGGGGTCCCGGTCGTGATCGACCACCTGCCCGACGGCGTCCTGGTCCTCGACCGGGAGCGCCGGATCACATCCGCCAACGCCGCCTTCCTGAGCATCATCGGTTGTGACGAGGATTCGGTCGTCGGCCAACCGTGCGACCGCTTCGTCGAGTGGCACGACTCGAACGGCGAGCGGGCCGACGGGACGTCGTGGCCGGGGCCGACCCGCCTCCGGGGCACGGCGGTGATCGCTGCCCAGGCGGCCACGCTGAAGCAGCCGGGGGGCACCCGCATCCCGGTGACCGTCGTCGGTGGCTACACCCGCACTCCCGACGGTGACCTGACCGGCGCCGTCATCACGATGCGCCCCCCGCCGCGGGGCAACCGTCGGGCACCGACCGGCGTCGAGATCGTGTCGACCGTGAGCCACGAGCTGCGGTCTCCTTTGACCTCTGTGAAGGGCTACACCAGCCTCATGCTGAACCGCTGGGAGCGGCTGGCGGACGATCAGAAGAAGATGATGCTCGAGCAGGTCAACCACGACGCCGACCGGGTCACCCGGCTCATCACCGAACTGCTCGACATCAGCCGACTGGAGACCGGACGGCTCATCCTGCGCCGCCAGATGGTCGACCTGCCCCGCCTCACCGCCTCGGTCATCGAGAAGGTGCAGATGGAGTACCCCGAGCTGGAGGTGACCACGGCCTTCCCCGCCGGGTTCCCGAAGGTCTACGCCGACCCGGACAAGGTCGAGCAGGTGCTCACCAATCTGGTCGAGAACGCCTGCAAGTACGCCTCCCCCCGGGGCCTCCGCATCGACGGCCAGATCGGGCCCGACGCCGTGTCGGTCGGCGTGCACGACCGCGGCGAGGGCATCCCCAGCTTCGACCTGCCCAAGGTGTTCACCAAGTTCTTCCGCCGGGCTGTCGGCCGCCCCACCGGCTCCGGGCTCGGGCTGTGGATCAGCCGGGGACTGGTGGAGTCACACGGCGGCGAGTTGAAGGCGGAGTCAAAAGAGGGGCAGGGTTCCACGTTCCGGTTTACCCTGCCCCTGATAGATCTCGACGAACTGCAATCGAAGTGAGCACCTCCCCCCGATGACCGACCTGGCCGATTCGATCGCTGCCGCCCTCGAGGTGGGCCGGCGCCGCCTGGCCGGCGCGTCCGATCTCGATTCGTTCCTGGAGGCCCGCCAGGAGGTGCTCGGCAAGCGGTCGGCGATCGCCCAGCTGAACACCCGGTTGGGCGGGCTCGACCCCGACCAGCGCCGGGACGCAGGTGCGGCGATCAACGGTGCCCGGCGCACCCTCGCCGACGAGGCGGACGCCCTCCAGGAGAAGTGGGAGGCCCGCCGGCGCGAGGATCGGGTCGCCGCCGAACGCCTCGATCTGACCGAGATCACCAGCGGCCCGGCCGGTCCGCCCCTCGAATGGTCCGGCCGTGGCGCCGGCCACCTCCATCTGGTCACCCAGACGCGCGACGAGCTCGAGGACACGTTCGTGGCCATGGGTTTCACCGTCGCCGAGGGACCCGAGGCGGAGAACGACTGGTACAACTTCGAGGCCCTCAACATGCCCCCCGACCACCCGGCCCGGGGCATGTGGGACACCCTCTACCTGCGGCTGGGCCAGCCCGGCTCGGTGCTCCTGCGCACCCACACCTCACCCGTCCAGGTCCGCCTCATGGAGGCCGGCCGGCTACCGATCTATGCGGTCATGCCCGGTCGTTGCTACCGCCGGGACACGCCCGACGCCCGCCACCTGGCCGTGTTCCACCAGATCGAGGGGCTGGTGGTGGACAAAGGAATCACCTTCGGCGACATGGCCGGCGTCATCGACGCTTTCACCGCTGCGTTCTTCGGCGAGGGAATGCACGCCCGCTTGCGGCCCTCGTTCTTCCCGTTCACCGAACCGTCGGCCGAGTTCGAGGTGACCTGCCCCATCTGCGCGGGGGCCGGCTGCCGGACCTGCAGCGGCTCGGGCTGGATCGAGCTGGGCGGCTGCGGCATGGTCGACCCGAACGTGTTCGCCTCCGTCGGCATCGATCCCGAGGTCTACACCGGCTTCGCCTTCGGCTTCGGCATCGACCGCCTGGCCCAGGTCCGCAGCGCCCTGCCCGACATGCGGGCCCTTCTCGACAACGACGTCCGCTTCCTCTCCCAATTTTAAATGAAAGCTCCTCTCTCCTGGTTACGTGACTACGCGCCCCTCGACGCCTCTGTCGATCAACTGACCACGGTTCTGTCAGAACTCGGTCTGGTGGTGGACGGCGTCGAGGAGGTCGGTGGCGGCCTCGCCGACGTGGTCGTGGCCCGGGTCCTGGACATCCGCCCCCATCCCGACGCCGACCGCATCCGCCTGGTGGACGTGGACCCCGGTGATGGCGGACCGCTGCAGATCGTGTGCGGGGCATGGAACTTCAACGTCGGCGATCTGGTCCCGTTGGCGCCGATCGGCGCCGTGCTGCCCGGCGATTTCAAGATCGCCAAGCGCAAGATGCGGGGCGAGGTGTCCAACGGCATGTTGTGCGCGGCCCGGGAGCTGGAACTGCCCGAACCGCCCGACGCCACCGACGGCCTGCTCATCCTGGCACCCGATCTGGCTCCGCCCGGCACGCCGATCGCCGACGCCCTGGGCATCGAAGCGGATGTGGTCTTCGATCTGGACATCACGCCCAACCGGCCCGATGCCCTGTGCATGGCCGGCATCGCCCGGGACCTGGCCGCCGCGCTGGGCGAGACGTGGTCATGGCCGGCCACGTCTGTCGCAGCACCCGACCCGGCTCTGGGCGCGGCGCCGGTCACCGTCTCCGCCGGCGATCTCTGTCCCCGGTTCACGGCCACCGTCATGGAGGGCCTGCCGACGGGCCCGTCGCCCGAGTGGATGGCCCGCCGGCTGACCCTGGCCGGGATGCGGCCCATCAATGCCGTGGTCGACGCCTCCAACTACGTCATGCTCGACCTGGGCCAGCCCAACCATGCCTACGACCTGGCCCAGCTGGGCGGGGGCGGCATCCTGGTCCGCCGTGGCGTCCAGGGCGAGACGTTGGTCACCCTGGACGACGTGGCCCGCGCCCTCGGACCCGACGACTGCGTCATCTGCGATGCCGACGGGACAGCCGTCGGCGTGGGCGGGATCATGGGGGGCGCCTCGGCCGAGATCGGTCCCGACACCCAGAGGGTCCTGCTCGAATGCGCCTGGTTCGACCCGACCGCCATCGCCCGCACCGGGAACCGGCTCGGACTCACGTCCGAGGCCCGCACCCGCTTCGAGCGGGGCGTCGATCCGGGGCTGGCCGAACGGGCCGCCACCCGGTTCTTCGACCTCCTGCGGGCCATCCCCGGCGGGGAGAACCTGCGCCGCGGCCCGCTGGTCGACGAGCGCGACCCGTCGCTACCGGCCGGCCCGGAGCTCACCCTACGCACGGCCCGGGTGAACGAGGTGCTGGGCGTCGACCTGTCCGACTCCGACGTGGCCGGCTACCTCGAGCCGCTCGGTTTCGCCGTGGCCGGGGACCGGGTGACGGTCCCGACGTGGCGGCTGGAGGTGGCCCGGGAGATCGACCTGATCGAAGAAGTGGCCCGCATGTACGGCTACCGCCGGATCGCCCGCACGGTGCCGGCCGGCTCCGGCCGGCGCACCGGCGGCCTGACCACTCGCCAGCGGGAGCGGCGCCGCATCCGCGCCGTGCTCGGCGGCGCCGGCTTGGACGAGGCCTGGACGACCACTTTCCTGGCACCGGGGGACCTGGACCGGGCCGGATTGGACCCGGCCGCCGTCGAGGTCGAGAACCCGTTGGACCGCTCCGAATCGCTGCTGCGCACGTCGCTGATGCCCGGTCTGTTGAAGGCGCTCCGGTTCAACCTGGACCGCCAGTTGGACGACCTGGCCCTGTTCGAGATCGGGCGGGTGTTCCGGCTCCCGGCGCCCGGCTCGGTGCTCCCCGAAGAGGAGGAGCTGCTCGGGGTGGCGGTGCTGCCGCCGGCCGGGGCCTCGCTCCGTTCGTCGGTTCGCCCCTCGGCGGATGCGGCCGTGGTGTCGGCCGTGCGCAGCTGGCAGTGGCTGGCCTCGGCCCTCCGGCTCGACTCACCGGCGCTGGTCGCCGGCGAGGTGGCCGGCCTGCACCGGGGCCGGTCGGCCCGGGCGTTCGCCGGCCGGGTGGAGCTGGGTGCGGTGGGGGAGGTCGACCCCGATGTGGTCTCGGCCTATGAGTTGTCGGGTCGGGTCGGATGGGTCTCGTTGTCGCTCGATGCCCTGGCCGGCGTGGCCCGCCGCCCCCGCCTGGTCGGCGACATCTCCCGCTACCCGGCGTCCGATGTCGACCTGGCCTTCGTCGTCGACGAGGCGGTGCCGGCAGCCGACGTGGTCGCCGCCGTCCGCTCGGCCGGCGGTGACCTGGTGGAGGACGTGACCCTGTTCGACGTGTACCGGGGTGAGCGGGTCGGTGCCGGCGTGCGCAGCCTGGCCCTCCGGGCCCGGTTCCGGGCCCTCGACCGCACCCTCACCGATACGGAGTTGGCCGATCTGCGCCAGGGCCTGATCGACGCCGCCGCCGGCGTCGGCGCCACGCTGCGCTCGTAGGGCCGGGCGGGCGGCCGGCGGCGGGCCGGTCGGCGGTGGTGGGCGCCGGGGGGCGGCCGGATGGCAGTCCGGTCGGCGGCGGTGGGCGCCGGGGTGGCAGCCGGATGTCTCTCAACTTTGTTAAAAAATAACAAATATGTAGGAAACAGCTTGCAAGAAGCTGGAATTTCTACAAAGTTAGTAAAAGTTAACAGAGTTGGCCGGATCGATCAGTCGGCTCCATCCGCCCCGTCGGCCCCCGCCGCCACCGCGGCCCGGCCGCCGCCCGGCCCCGTTCCGTCCGGGCCGGAGGCCGCCTACCCCAGGCGCCGGATGCGGGCGATGCGTTCGGTCCGGTAGCTGGCCACCTTCACGCTCCAGCTGTCGAGCGGGCGGGGCCGGTCGTTGCCGAAGAAGGTGGTCAGGGGGCCCTCGAGGGAGTACGAGTCGGCCCCGTCCACCCGCTCCACCCTGTCGTCGGTGAGGGTGACTTCGAAGGACATGCTCCTATCGTCACCCGGAAGCCCTGTGGGGTACCAGACCCTCGATCCTGTGGAAAACCGGTGGCGCATCTTTATGCAGGAACGTGTATAGTTGGCGGATGCCCGACCTGTCCGCCGGCGTCTTCGGGGCGTCCGGTTTCGCCGGCGCCGAACTGCTCCGGCTGCTCGCCGGCCATCCGTCCATCGGGGTCGAGCTGGCCACCGCCGACAGTCAGGCCGGCGGACGCATCGCCGATCTGTACCCGAGCCTGGCCGCCGCCTACGGGAGCACCGTCTTCGAGCGGCCCGATCCGGCTCTGGCCGACGGCCTCGACCTGGTGTTCCTGGCCCTGCCCCACGGGGCGTCGCAGCACCTGGTCCCGGAGCTGCGCAAGCGGGTGGGCACCGTCATCGACCTGGCCGCCGACTTCCGGCTGAAGGACGCCGGCCTGTACCCGGAGTGGTACGGCGAGGAGCACCACCACCCCGAACTGCTCCAGGAGGCGGCCTTCGGCCTCCCCGAGCTGTTCCGGGACCAGATCCGCGGCGCTGATCTCGTGGCCGCCGCCGGCTGCTACGTGACCGCCGCCGCTCTCGCCCTGGCCCCGCTGGTGCGGGCCGGGGTCATCGAGCCGGATGGGGTGATCGTCGACGCCGCCAGCGGGGTGTCGGGGGCGGGCCGGGTGCCGAAGCCGAACACCCATTTCAACACCGTCGACGAGGACTTCACCGCCTACGGGCTGTTGCGCCACCGCCACACGCCGGAGATGGAGCAGGCGACCGGCGCCCGGATCCTGTTCACCCCTCACCTGGCCCCCATGAACCGGGGCATCCTGGCCACCTGTTACGCCCGGCCGGGGGCGAACGGGTCCGATCCGCTGGCCGCCCTGGCCGACGCCTACTCCGGCGAAGCGTTCATCGTGGTCGACGAACGGTCGCCGTCCACCAAGGCCACCCTCGGATCGAACTCGGCCCACCTGACCGCCCGCCACGACGAGCGGACCGGGTGGATCGTCAGCATCTGCGCCCTCGACAACCTGACCAAGGGCGCGGCCGGCCAGGCCATCCAGTGCGCCAACCTGGCCCGGGACCTGCCGGAGACGGCGGGCCTGCCGGTCGTGGGGGTGTACCCGTGACCACCCCCGCCGACAAGGCGGCCATCCTGGTCGAGGCGCTGCCCTACATCCGGCGCTTCTGGGGTCAGACCGTGGTGGTGAAGTACGGCGGCAACGCCCTGGCTGCGTCGGACGGCCGGGACCCGCTGGCCTCGTTCGCCACCGACATCGTGCTCATGCAGTCGGTCGGGATGCGGCCGGTCGTGGTGCACGGCGGCGGCCCGCAGATAGGAGACCTGATGACCCGGCTGGGCAAGGTCCCGCAGTTCATCGATGGCCTCCGGGTAACCGACGCGGAGACCCTGGACATCGCCCGCATGGTGCTGGTCGGCAAGGTCAACCGGGACATCGTCAGCGCCATCAACGTGCACGGCCCCCTCGCCGTCGGCGTCTCCGGTGAGGATGCCGGCCTGATCAGCGCCGAGGCCAAGGACCCGGAGCTGGGCTTCGTCGGCGACGTCGCCTCCGTCAACCCCGACCTGCTCAACCGGCTCGTCGCCGAGGACCTGATCCCGGTCATCGCCACCATCGGCAGCGACGACACCGGGCAGGCCTACAACATCAACGCCGACACCGCGGCCGGCGCCCTGGCCGCCGCCATCCGGGCCACCAAACTGGTGTACCTCACCGATGTCGACGGCATCCGGACCGATCGTCACGACCCGGCCACCCGCATCTCCGGCATATCGACCGAGGACCTGGCCGGGCTGATCGAAGACGGAACCGTCGACGGAGGCATGATCCCGAAGGTCCGGTCCTGCATCGAGGCGGTCGAAGGAGGCGTGGCGTCGGCCCACGTGCTGGACGGCAGCGCCCCGCATGCCCTGTTGCTCGAAATCTTCACCCGGGAGGGAGTTGGAACCATGGTGGTGCCGTCATGAGCCTGATGAACACATATCCGCCCCGGCCGGTCACCTTCGTGCGCGGTTGCGGGAGCGAGTTGTGGGACGACGAGGGGCGCCGCTACCTGGACTTCCTGTCCGGGCTGGCCGTCACCTCCCTGGGCCATGCCCACCCGGTGGTGGCGGCGGCGATCTGCGACCAGGCCAATACCCTGCTGCACACGTCCAACCTGTACGGCACCCTGCCGCAGCGCGACGTGGCGGCCACGCTGGACCGGCTGGTCGACGCCGGACCGGGCCAGGTCTTCTTCTGTAACAGCGGGGCGGAGGCCAACGAGGCGGCCATCAAACTGGCCCGCAAGTGGGGCGGCCGGGGCAAGCACGTGGTCGTCAGCGCCTACGGGTCGTTCCACGGCCGGACCCTCGCCACCCTGCACGCCACCGGTCAGCCGGCCAAGCACGAGATCTTCCAGCCTCTACCCGAGGGCTTCCGCCACGTGTCCTGGCAGGACGCCGATGAGCTGGCCCGGGCCATCGACCCGTCGGTGGCCGCCGTGCTCCTGGAACCGGTGCAGGGGGAGGGCGGGGTCAATCCGGCCGGGGCCGAGTACTTCGCCGCCGTCCGGCGCATCTGCGACGAGCGGGGCCTGCTCATGATGGTCGATGAGGTCCAGACCGGTCTGGGGCGCACGGGCGCCTGGTTCGGGTTCCAGCACTACGGCGTCCGCCCCGACGTGGTGACCATGGCCAAGGCCCTGGGCAACGGCGTGCCGATCGGTGCCTGCTGGGCCCGCCAGGACGTGGCCGATGCGTTCCAGCCGGGCGACCATGCCACCACCTTCGGCGGTCAACCGCTCGCCGCCCGGGCCGCGCAGGCGGTCCTGGCGGTCATGGAGGAGGAGGACGTACCGGCCCGGGCGACCCGCGCCGGCCAGCGCCTGACCGCGGCGCTCGAGGCCCTCGACCAGGTGACCGCGGTCCGGGGCCTCGGTCTGTTGATGGCAGTGGAGATGTCAGTGCCGTCCGGGCCGGTGGCGGCCGCCTGCCTGGATGCCGGCCTGGTCGTCAACGCCGTCACCCCCACCGCCCTCCGTCTGGCCCCGTCACTGCTGGTGACAGATGAGGAGATGGACGAGGCGGTCGCCATCCTGGCCGAGGTCCTGTCGTGAGGCACTTCCTCGAACTGGATGAGCTGAAGCCGGCCGATCTGGCCGAACTGCTCGACCTGTGCCGGCCCGAGCGGGCCGAACCGGTCCTGGCCGGCCGGGGGGCGGCCCTCATCTTCGAGAAACCCTCCAACCGGACCCGCAACTCGTCCGAGATGGCGGTCGTCGGGCTGAGCGGTCACCCCGTCTACATCCGCGGCGAGGAGATCGGGATGGGCCGTCGTGAGTCCATCGACGACATCACCCGGGTGCTGGCCCGCTACCACGCCCTGGTCGCCGCCCGGGTGTTCGACCATCGCCACCTCGAGGAGATGGCGGCCGTCGATCAGGTCCCGATCGTCAACCTGCTGTCGGACAGCGGTCACCCCATCCAGATCCTGGCCGACTTTCTGACCCTGCAGCAGAGGTGGGGTGATCTGGAGGGCCGGTCATTGGCGTGGGTAGGCGATGGCAACAACGTGGCCCGCAGCCTGGTCTTCGGTGCCGCCCTGGCCGGGGTGAACGTCCGGCTGGCCTGCCCGCCCGGCCACTGGCTGGATCCGGTCACGGTGGACGCGGCCCGGTCGGCCGGCGTCGAGATCCTGGAGACGGACCGTCCCGAGGAGGCGGTGGCCGGCGCCGATGCGGTCTACACCGACGTGTGGGTGTCGATGGGCCAGGAGGACGAAGCGGCCGCCCGCACCGATGCGTTCGCCGGCTACATGGTCACGACCGACCTGATGGCCGGCGCCGCCGACGGGGCCCTGTTCCTCCACTGCCTGCCCGCCCACCGCGGCCTCGAGGTCGAAGCCGCCGTCATCGACGGGCCGGCCAGCGTGGTGTGGGACCAGGCTGAGAACCGGATGCACTCGGCCCGGGCCGTGTTCCAATGGCTGATCACGCAGTGAGGCTGTCGCGGGCGGCCCGCCAGCACCGGATCGTCCAGATACTGGAGAGGTCGCCGGTCGGCAGCCAGCAGCAGCTGGTCGAGCTCCTGGCTGGGGCCGGGGTGGAGGCCACCCAGGCCACCGTTTCGCGTGACCTGGAGGAGATCGGGGCGGTGAAGGTACGGGCGGCCGGCGGTGAGCCGGTCTACGCCGTGCCCGAACTGCCGAAGGACCGGGTCGCCCCCGAGGAGCATCTGCGCCGGGTGCTGGGGGACTGGGTGGTCGAGGTCGGTGCATCGGCCAACATGGTCGTGATGCGCACCCCGCCGGGATCGGCCCATGTCGTGGCGTCGGCGCTGGACCGGGCCGGGCTCCCGGAGATCCTGGGCACCGTGGCCGGCGACGACACCATCGTCGTGATCGCCGTCGAGGAGGTCGGCGGCGCTGTGCTGGCCGAACGCCTGGGCGCGCTGGCCGGCCTGTAGTTGACGATTCTGGACAAAGGAGCGACCCCCATTGGCTGACCGACCCACCCGCGCCCAGTGCCCGGGACGGCTGTGGCCCGAGACGCGGGCCGGATCATGACGCTGTGGGCCGGGCGCTTCGGCGCCGACGGGCCGGCCGAGGAGCTGTGGGCCTACACGGTGAGCCTGCAGTACGACGCCCGGCTGGCGGCCGACGACATCGCCGGTTCGAGGGCCCATGTGAAAGGACTGGTCGCAGCCGGCATCGTCACCGACGCCGACGGCTCCATGCTCCTGGCCGCCCTCGACCGGGTGGCCGACGAGCTGACGGCCGGGCAGCTGGCGTTCAAGCCGGGCGACGAGGACATCCACACCGCGGTCGAGCGGCGGGTCACCGAGTTGGCCGGCCCGGCCGGCGCCCGGCTCCACACCGGGCGCAGCCGCAACGACCAGGTGGCCACCGATCTCCGGTTGTTCACCAAACGGGAGCTGCGCCGGGTGGCGGTCCGCCTGCTCGGCCTGCAGCGCACCCTGCTCGACCGGGCCAAGAAGGCGGGCGACGCCTACCTGCCCGGTTACACCCACCTGCAGCGGGCCCAGCCCGTCCTCCTGGCCCACCACCTGCTGGCCCACGGCTGGGCCTTCGCCCGTGACATCGACCGGCTGGAGGACGCCCGGGCCCGCCTGGACGTGTCACCGCTCGGCGCCGGCGCCCTGGCCGGGTCGTCCCTGCCACTGAACCCGGCCCTGACGGCGTCGGAGTTGGGCTTCGCCCGCCCGTTCGACAACTCCCTCGACGCCGTCTCCGACCGCGACTTCGTCGCCGAATCGCTCTTCGACCTGACCCTGGCCGGCATCCACCTGTCCCGCCTGGGCGAGGAACTGGTCATCTGGTCGACCGACGAGTTCGGCTTCGTGACCCTGGCCGACGCCTACGCCACCGGCAGCTCAATGCTCCCACAGAAGAAAAATCCGGACATCGCCGAACTGGCCCGGGGCCGGGCCGGCCGCCTGATCGGCAACCTGACCGGCCTGCTGGCCACCCTGAAGGGACTGCCTCTCTCGTACAACCGGGACCTGCAGGAGGACAAGGAACCGCTGTTCGACGCGTTCGACCAGATGAACGGGGGAGTGGCGGCGGTCACCGGCATGGTGGCGACGGCGACCTGGAACCTGGACCGGATGCAGGCGGCCGCCGACACCCCCTTCGCAGCGGCCATCGACCTGGCCGAATGGCTGGTCGCCCGGGGCATGCCCTTCCGAGACGCCCACGGGGTGGTCGGGGGGCTCGTGCGAGACGCCCTGGAGCGCCACGTGCCGCTCGGGGAGCTGATCGAATCGCATCCCGATCTGGGCGCCGACGCCGTCGCCCTGCTCGAGCCGGGGGTGGCGGTGACCCGCCGGACGACCCCCGGTGGGGCCGGCCCCGGACCGGTGAACACCCAGCTCAAGCGGTTCGAGATGCTGCTGAACGAAACTGCGGAGCGGCTCGGTCTTGGAGCCGGTTGAGCGTTCCTTCCTCGCCGGGCCGGCTCCGGAGGTGGCCCCCCGGCTGCTCAACAAGATCCTGCTGGCCGCAGACGGCCGGGCCGGCCGGATCGTGGAGGTGGAGGCCTACGGAGGTCCGCCCGACCAGGATCTCCCGGACCCGGCGGCGCACTCGTTCCGGGGCCCGAAGGGGCGCAACCTGACGATGTTCGGGCCGCCCGGACACCTCTACGTCTACTTCAGCTACGGGGTGCACTGGTGCGCCAACGTGGTGACCAGCCGGCCCGGCCAGGCGTCGGCCGTCCTGCTCCGGGCGTTGGCCCCGGTGAGCGGGGTCGACGCGATGAGAAGGGCCCGCTGGCGGAACCAGAAACGTCAGGACGACCTGGATTTGTGTCGAGGGCCGGGACGTCTGGCCCAGGCCATGGGTATAGACCGGACCTATGACGGAGTCGACCTCTGCGCCGAGGACTCACCGGTACGCCTGGTGACCGACGGCACGAATCCCCCAGATGCTCCTATGGTGACCACCCGGATCGGCATCTCGGTGGGGGTGGACACCCCTTGGCGGTTCGCCGTTCCCGGCCATCCGGGAGTCTCCGGAGGCCGGCGGGTTAACTTTCAGTGACGTCGTGACTGCAGGAGAACGCCTCCTCAGCCGAGAAACAACAACGTGAGAATGTTGTCCGGCCGTTCGGCCGGGGGGAAGCGAAGAGGTTTCGGTTGAGGCTGCCGAAAATACTGGCGGTGGCCGTGGGAGCGGTCATGGTGGTGGGAACCGGTTCGGCCCTGGCCGAGTCCAGCCTCAGCCACGGCACCGACCACCCGTCACTGGCCTCCTCGTCGGGGGTGGCGGCGTTGTCGGGCGTGGCTCCGGCTACGGCGACCCTCGGCTCCGGGTCCACCGGCACTCTGGGTCGCACCGGCTCGGCGGCCGGCGCCGAGGAATCGCCGGGATCGACGACGCCCGGCCACGCCCCGACGTCGACGGTGCCCTCCGGCCTGCAGGTCCCGGCCGGCGGCGCCCCCCTCTCGGTCACCGAGGACCCGGCCGCCACCACCACACCGGCGCCCAAGGGGTCGGGCAAGGGTCCGATTGTCACGCTGCCCACGCCGAGCGCGTCCTCGTTGCCGAACGTGGCCAAGTTGACCGGCACCGTGACGCCGGATGCGGTGGTCATGCTGAGCTCCCCGCTGACCGGCTCCCAGTTGACGGCCCTGCGCCGGCTCAAAGGGGTCACGGCCATCGACACCGTCGACACCGGGACCGTGAACATGGGCGGTTCACCGGTCGTCGCCTTCGGCGTGGACCCGAACAGCTTCCGTGACTTCACCCCAGCGGCCAGTGCCTCGTCCAACCAGTTGTGGCAGTACGTGGCCGGCGGCTCCCTCGTCTCCTCCTACGACATGGCCAAGGACCGCAGCCTGAAGCTGGGCACCGTCGAAGCCATCACCCCCGGCGCCTCGGCGACCAACTCGGCGGTCAAGGGCTGGCTCGGGGCGTTCGCGTCGATCGGGTTACCGGGCGTGGACCTGCTCGTCGACCACAACTACTCCGCCGCGTTCGGCTTGACGCCCGACTCCGGCCTGGTCGTCTCCGCCCCCAGCCTGGACGGGGCCAGCCTGCAGTCCGAGCTGAAGTCGGCGGTGCCCGACGGCGCCGTCGAGCTGCTCTACGCCAACCAGTTGCCGACCAACCTGGTGGGCAACACCGTCGGGGCCCTGACCCGCCAGAAGATCCTGGCCGCCGCCTTGAGCCGGGTCGGCGTGCCCTACGTGTGGGGCGCGGTCGGTCCCAATTCGTTCGACTGCTCCGGGCTGGTGCAGTGGTCCTTCCGCCAGGCCGGTATCGCCATGCCGCGGGTGGCGGCCGAGCAGTTCCTGACCGGCGATCACATTCCACTGGCCGACGCCCAGCCCGGCGACCTCCTGTTCTGGACCTACGACCCCACCGATCCCACCTACGTCGACCACGTGGCCATCTACCTGGGGAACGGGATGATGGTGGTCGCCCCCCACACCGGCACCGACGTGCAGATCGCCCCGGTCCCGACGAATGACTTCGCCGGTGCGGTGGAGGTCATCCTCCAGTAGAGGGGAAGCGCCGCCGGCTCGGCTTCGTGGGAATTCTCTTCCCCGGCAAGGGGAATGACCCCACAGTGTGATTCCGGCTCGGTATAGTGGGCGTCCCTTCGCAGGGCACCCCATCGGGCGCTGGAAGGTCGGCCACCGGGTCGGCTTGACAGCCCCGGAAGCACCGGGTACCTTAAGAAGCCGCCCCGAACGGCCCTAACGGGTCAGGACGGGCAATCGTCCGCCGGACAAGCCAACAGGCTCAGCTTGCTGGAATGTTCGTCGGATCAGCTAGGGAGTTGCACCTCCAACCCGCTGGGTTGTGTGCGCCCGAGCGGTGCTCCTTGAAAACGGAACAGAGGAAATCAAAAGCTAGTGCGGGCATCTGCATTGTCAGATGTCATACCTCAGTAAGCACAGCGGGAACTTCATTCGAAGTGAAGCTGTGTATGCATTAGACGGACAACAAATCCGTCTTGTGCCAGCAGGGCAAGTTCGCCAGAACTTGTCCGGCTCTCTGGTTTGCTCAGCGCTTCGGTGTTGAGCGGATCTCGATGGAGAGTTTGATCCTGGCTCAGGACGAACGCTGGCGGCGTGCTTAACACATGCAAGTCGAACGAGGTCCATCCTTCGGGAGAAGACCTAGTGGCGAACGGGTGAGTAACACGTGAGCAACCTGCCCCGAAGACTGGGATAACAGCGGGAAACCGCTGCTAATACCGGATATCCCCATTGGGTCGCATGGCCCGATGAGGAAATGAATTTCGCTTCGGGAGGGGCTCGCGGCCTATCAGCTTGTTGGTGGGGTAACGGCCCACCAAGGCGACGACGGGTAGCTGGTCTGAGAGGACGATCAGCCACACTGGGACTGAGACACGGCCCAGACTCCTACGGGAGGCAGCAGTAGGGAAT
>DASZNC010000070.1:0-101069 GCA_035551615.1 Acidimicrobiales bacterium | reverse complement strand
CCGTCGACAACTGGGTGTACATGGCGACCACCCCGTTGTTGGTCTCGGCCAGCTCCTGGTTGAGCTGCAGCAATTGCTCCTGCTGGGCCCGGAGCTGATCGAGGGTGGCGACCAGTTCCTGGTTCTGGGCCCGCAGCTCGTCGAAGGGACTGGACTCGGCCAGGCCGGCCAGCATGTCCTGCACGCGGGCCAGTTCCCCCGGCGTGAACCCGCTCGGAGCGTGGCTGACGAATTTGGTCAGGCGCACCGCCGTGGGCGGTCCGGCCAGCACCGTGAAGCTGTCCATCAGCCGCCGGCTGGCACTGACCGCTGAGCCGTAGGCCCCGCCCTCATCCAGATCGATGTTATCCCCCTCGACATCGATAACGAGTTGGGGCGGACGGCCTGGCACCAGGGCGATGGTCAACGTGGCCACCCCTCCCTGACCCACCGCGGCCCGGCCCAACTCGCTGACGGCGGTGGCCACCCGGATCTCGTCGTGGCCGTCGAAGCCCAGTTGGCGGGCCGCCTCGCGGGCCCGTTGCCGGGCCGAGAAGACGTCCTGTTCGCTGGCCAGAGGGAGTCGAAGGAGGCTGATCATCGGGGCGCCCGGCGCAGAACCAGGATGGACGCATCGTCGGGCTTCGATGCCGCGTCGCGCAGGAGGGCGGCGGCGATCAGGCCGGCCGATCGACGGACCAGGCCCGGGCTGGCGGCCAGGTCCCAACGTGAGTGCAATCCGTCACTGTGCATGACAACTATCGAGTCGGGCTCCAACCCGTACTCGAACTGGCGGACCTGCCGCATCTGGTGGCCGACGATGCCGGGCATCGAGCTCATCTCCCGCCGGCGTCCGCCCTCGCAGATGTAGGCGCCGACGTTGCCGATGCCGGCCATGCGGGCCGTGGTGTATCCCTGATCCAGGGCCACCACTGCGGCCGCCGCCCCGCGGGTGTGATTGAGATGTCGGTGGATGGCCGCGACCACATCCTTCGGCTCGGACTCCTGGCCGCCGTAGAACGTCGACAGCGCCTGCTGGGCGGCGTCGGCGGCCAGCGGTCCGTGCCCGAGCCCGTCCACCAGCATCAGCAGATGGACCGGTCCGACCGAGCGGTCGGCGATGGCATCGCCACAGAACTCCTCGCCGGCGATCGGCCGCGTGAGCCCGCCGATGTCGTAATCGGTCACCGACGGCGCCGGGTCGGCCCACATACCGGCCACCAGCACGGTGCCCCGACCCGAGGCCGAGTCGATGTCGAACGTGGTGGCCAGGCGCCGGATGGCACCGAGCCCCACCCCCAGCGTCCCCGAGGTGGAGTAGCCGTCAGTGGCCGACAGCCCCACATCGGCCATCCCGGGGCCGTGATCGACGGCGATCAGTTGGACCCCGGGTAGCTCGTGGCGGAGCGCCACCTGCAGACCCACGGACCCCCGGGTGGCGTGAGCGACCAGGTTGGATGACGCTTCGCTGGCCACGATGCCGACTTCGGCGGCCCGGTGTTCGCTGAAGCCGAGCCGCGACGCCAGCTGCATGGCCGCCCGCCGCACGGTCCCGGTGGCCGCCGAGTCCTCCACCAGGAACCACTGGGTGCCGGAACGTACCGTCGCCGTCAGCGCGCCCACTTGTGGATGACGACCCGGGTGCCCTCACCGGGTACGCTCTCGATCTCGAACCCGTCCACCAGCCGGCGCGACCCGGACAGACCGAGACCCAGACCGGTGCCGGTAGTGAAACCGTCGGTGAGGGCCAGGTCGATGTCGGCGATGCCCGGGCCCTGATCGACGAAGGCGGCCCGGACGCCACGCCGACCCTGAGCGCTCACCGTCTCGATCTGCGCAACACCGCCGCCACCATGGATCAGCGTGTTGCGGGCCAGCTCGCTGGCCGCCGTGACCGCCTTCGTCTGGTCGACGAGCGACAGCGCCGCGGAGATGGCCGCCGACCGCATCGATTGGCGGACCCGCACCACGTCGGCATCGCCTTTGATCGGCAGCTCCTCCACAGCGGTCAGCTCTTCTCTCGTCAGGCTCACTCGCCGATGGCGGACCGGGCCGGCGGCGCATCCGGCTGGTCGTCATCGGCGGTCGACAGCCGGGACAGCAGGGCCATACCTTTTTCTGCGTCCAGCGCAGTCCGGATGCCCTTCAGGGACAGCCCCAACTCCACCAGGGTGATGGCGACAGCCGGGCGCATCCCGACGACGACCGTATCGGCGTCGAGCACCCGGGAGATCGAAGCGATGGTCGAGAGCATACGGCCGATGAAGGTGTCGACGATCTCGAGGGCAGTGATATCGATGAGGACGCCGCGGGCACCGGTCTCGACGATCCGTTCAGAGAGATCTTCCTGCAGGGACACGGCGATCTGGTCCTGCAGGTCGGTCTGGATGGTGACGACCAGGGTGTCGCCGATCTTGAGGATCGGTATCCGATCCACTCAGACGACGCCCCTCGATGCCGGGGCTCCTCCGGAACGGGAGATGACGAGCGAGAGGGCGTCGGCCAGCGAGGCCTTGGTCACGATGTCACCGAACTCGATACCGAGGGCCACGATGGTCTGGGCGATCTGGGGCCGGATGCCGGACACGATGCATTCCGCCCCCATGAGGCGGGCCGCCACGATGGTCTTGAGCAGATGCTGGGCGACCTGGGTGTCGACCGCCGGCACCCCGGTGATGTCGATGATGGCGTATTCGGAGCCAGTGTCGACCAGCGCCTGGAGCAGTTTCTCGGTCACCACCTGGGTGCGGGCGGAATCAAGCGTTCCGACCAAGGGGACACCCACGACGCCGTTCCAGAGCTTCACGACCGGAGTCGACAGCTCCATCAGCTCGACGCCCTGCTCGCTGATGATGCGGTTCCGGGCCTCGGCGTAGGTCTCGAAGGTGAACAGGCCCAGGGCGTCGATTACCCGGGACAGGGCCAGGAAGCTGGTGAGCGCACCGGCGTCTGCGGTGTCGACCTCAGCCAGGATGGCGTCTTTCAGAGAGAAGATCGATATCGCCGTCTCCGTCGGGGAGTAGCCCTCGCGAGCACGGCTCCGCGACATTTCCGCCAGTAGGGCGCGGGCCTGGTCGAAGTCGCCGCCCGACGAATCCCGACCGGAGTCGGCGCCATCCAGGACAGCATCGAACAGCGGCTCGAACTCGGTCGTCAGTTCCGAGGCGGACGCCCGCCCCCCGAGACTGGCCGCCACCGCCTTGGCCCACGCCGCCACCGTCTGGTCCCGCCGGTCGCGTAGCTGCGCCACCAACGCTCTTGCGTCCTGATCGGACACGCTCGCCTCCTTCTGTGATTCCGCTGAGCTACGCTAGCCGCTTGGACAAAGGGGTGGTCCTGACGTCCGGCGGGGGCATCGGCGGGAATGTACGCGTGGCCGAGTTCGCCGCCGAGCTGGCCAGTGTGCGCCGGGCCAGGATGTTCGTGTCGTCGGTGCTGAACGAGTGGGGCGTCGACGAGTTGATCGGCGATGCCGCCCTGTGCACCTCGGAGCTGGCCGCCAACGCCGTGCTGCACAGCCGGAACCCGTTCACGTTCTCCGTGCGGACTATCACCGGTGGAGTGCGCGTCGACGCGTTGGACAGCCGCCCCGACCTGCTCCCCTTCCCGACCCCTACCGACGGCACGGCATCCGATCTGACCGCGCTCGGCGCCACCGGCCGGGGCCTACTGGTGCTGGCTTCTGTGGCCTCGCGGTGGGGGGCGTCGACCAGCGCCGGGATGAAGGCGGTGTGGGCCGAGATCACCCGTCCGGAGCCGACCGGGTCCCGTGCACCGGTGCTCGATCTCACCCCGCTGACCGACCCGCGTACCGCCGGCACCGAACTGAGATTCCTCAGTCTCCCGGTACGGGCGTCGGTGGCGAGTGGCATTCAGCTGGAGGAGTTGATGCGGGAGGCACAACTCAACGAGCAGTTCCTGGATGCCGGGAAGATGGCCGAGCTCTTCGACCTGAGTGATCGGAGCGCCATCGTGCGGCTCACCGGTAGGCACGCTGCCCTCCAAGCGGCGGCGGTCAACGCCGAACGGTTCGACCTCGACCTGACCGCCACCGTCGACGCCTTGACCGCCACCGCCGCCCTCGGAACGTTCCTCACCGCGTTCTCCGGGCGATCGACCAACCGGGTGGCCCAGGTGAGCCTGCCCGTCGCCGAGCTGCCCACGTGGTTGACCGCCGAGGCGGCTCACCAGGGGGGCGGTGGGTCCCCCCGCATCTGCCCTCTGGACAGCTGACGGGAGTGGCCCGGGGCGACCATAATGGCGGCGTGCAGGATCACGACGGCCTCCTGGTCATCGAGGCATCTTCGGAGGGTTCGACCGCGTTGCTGACCCTCAAGGGCGAGATGGACATATCCAACGCCCACACGTTGCACAGCCACCTGACCCGGGTGGTCGGGGGTGGATCGACCACGGTCGACATCGACATGAGCGCGGTGACGTTCATGGATTCGACTGGTCTGGGGGGGCTCCTCGAGGTCAGACGGCTGGGGGCCGCCCTGGTCATCCGGAATCCGTCAGCGCAGGTGAAACGGATCCTCGACCTGGTGTCGATCGAGGGCGTCGACGGAGTCGAGGTCGTGCCCGCTACCTAGCCGATCTCGATTAGACGATCAGCGGCTCTGCACAACGACGGTTCGCGACACCTTGTCGTGCAGGGTCTGGTTCTGCGGATCCCAGATGGGCCACAAGATGTCTATGACCCACGGGATGAAGAGCAGGACGGCAAGAACCCACTCGAAGACCGCACGCCACAAGGCCATCGGATAACCGATGGGCTGTCCGGCGGTGTTCACCGCCCGGGTCCCGGCGGCCATCATGCCGATCGTCTGACCCCGCCCGCGGCCGCACATGAGGGTTCCATACAGGATGACGATGATCGGCGACAGCAGTGAGCCGGGCATGCCGACGTTGAAGCCGGACCCCGTCGCGCCATTGTGGGTGTGGATCGAGTCGGTGGCCACAGACACCAGCCCGCAGGGGATCAGCAGGATGAGCCAGTCGATGATCCAGCCGCCCAGCCTCTGCCCGTAGTTGGCCAGGGGTGGTCCCCCGTAACCCATGTTCGACGGACCTGCATACGGCGGGGCGAAGGGTGGAGGAAACCCGGGCCCAGCGGCCGGTGGGGGCGGCGCCTGTTGGTAAGCGGGATGGGCCTCCGGCGGGTACCACTTATGGTCGGATGCCTGCCACCACCCAGGCCCCTGCGATACGTCAGACATGTGAACTGATCCCCCGAAGGCCGTCGACCGATCGGCGGTCGTCGGCGGTCGATCGGCCAAGCGTAGACCCTCGAGCCGAGGTGCTGACCGACCTTCGGTTCAGGTCGCGTCGCCCCCGGCTGACCGGAGAAGGTGACGGTGCACGCTGACCCGGGAACCGGTGGCCCCGTCGAGCACGCGCACGTCCGCCGCCCGGGGCCACGACCAGCATTGTGGGCAAGACATTCCGTCTACTGCGGGTGCTGTGAATGACGAGTCGAGCGTTCAGCAGCGATTCACGTTTCCGGCGTCGACAGGGAGCACGGTGCCGGTGATGTAGCGGGCCTCGTCGGACACCAGCCAGGCCACTGCGTTGGCCACGTCGACCGCCTCCACGGCCATGACCGGCAGCGCGTTGGTGAGTGCGTTGGCCAACTCGGGTACGTGCTGGATGATCAGCGACACGTCGCCGTCGTTGGCCATCGGCGTGCGCACGGTTGTCGGCGCCACGCTGTTGACCCGGATGCTGTGGGGAGCCAGATAGTTGGCCCACGATCGCATGAGGCCGATGACCCCGTGCTTGGCTGCGGTGTAGCCGAGCATCCCGGGGACATTCGAGGGTGGCCCGACCAGCCCGCCGGTCGAACTGGTGAGCACGATCGAGCCGCCCTGGCCGTGATCGATCATCGACGGGATGGCCACCCGACCGGTGTTCCAGACACCTTTCAGGTTGACGCCCATGACCTCGTCCCACTGCTGGTCGGCCGAGGCGAAGCCACCCGGTCCGATGCCGGCGTTGGCGACCACGATGGTGGCCGGGCCCAGTTCACCGATGCCCTTGTCGAACGCCTGCTGGAGAGCCTCTCCGTCGCGCACGTCGACCTCGCACGCGAAGATCTGACGACCGAGACCGGTCACCGCCTGCACCGTCTCGTCGAGATCGTCGCGGGTGGACATCGGATAGCCGACCGATTGGATCTGCTGGCAGATGTCGACGGCGATGATGTCGGCTCCCTCGCGGGCCATCCGCAGGGCATGGGCCCGCCCCTGACCGCGCGCCGCCCCGGTGATGAACGCGACCCGGCCCTCGAGATTTCCCATGTCTGTCCTCCTGTTCGGATTGTTCACTGGTCGGTTCGACCCCGATCCGTCGGTCACGGAAGTAGCAGCGGCAGGCACTCCCAGCCGCGTACGGTTGAAGTCGGAGCGAGCTTCATCTGGTCGTAGTCGATGTCCCAATCCGGCCACCGGTTGAGAATCTCGTCGAGCGCCACCCGACCCTCCAACCGGGCCAGGTTGGCGCCCAGGCAGTAGTGGAGCCCGTACCCGAACGTCAGGTGCTGGACGTCGGGACGGTGGATGTCGAAGCGGTCGGGGTCGGCGTACCTGCGGGGGTCGCGGTTGGCTGCAGCCATGATCAGGAGGATCGGGCTGCCGGCCGGGACGACCGTCCCGTGCGCCTCGAAATCCTGGGCCACGTAGCGGGCCACGGCGTGTCCGGTTGGCTCGAATCGCAGCGTCTCATCTATCACGCCGGCGATGAGCGACCGGTCGGCGGCCACCGCTCGGCGCTGGTCGGGGTGTTCGGCCAGCACCTTGGCCAGCCAGCCGATCAGCCGCCCCGTCGTCTCGTTTCCGGCCCCGGCGATGACGGCCGTGTAGGTGAGGACCTCCTGGCGGGTCAGCTTCCGCTGCTCGCCGTTTTCGTCTTGGAACTCGGCGTTCAGCAGCTGTGTCATCAGGTCGTCGGCCGGATGGTCGGCCCGCCATTCGATGTACTCGTTGAACATGTCGCCGTTGGCCACCTCCTCCTCCCGGACCTCCATCGGCTGCCCCGGGGTGGTGCGCAGGTTGGCGTCCGTCCGGTTCCGCACGGCCACCTGATCGCGCTCGGGGATCCCGAGGAGCATGCCGATCACCCGCATCGGGAGTATCGAGGCCAGCTCGGCGATGATGTCGAACTGCCCCTCGCCGACGAGTGGGTCGAGGCACCGCCCGCAGAACCGGCGGACCTCGTCTTCCAGTAGGGCCATTCGGCGGGGCGTGAACACCCGCGACATCAGGCCCCGGTGGGTCGTGTGCATCGGCGGATCCTCAAACAGGACCACGCCAGGCGGAAGTTCGACCCCAGCCTTGATTATGTCGAGGATGTCGCTCCTCGTGTTGGAGAACGTCGGCCAGTCGGTCAGCGCCTTCCGGACGTCGTCATGCCGGCTCAGCGCCCAGAAGTCGTAGCGATCGTTGTAATAGACGGGCGCTTCTTCCAGGAGTCGGGCGTAGGTGGGATAGGGATCGGCGTTGATCTGGACGTCGTAGGGATCGAAGTAGACCGCGGCTTCGCCGATGGCTGTCAATTCCACCCCTCTGCATAAGTTAGAACGATCGCTCTAAGTTAACGGCGCGGCCAGGTGGCGTCAACGCTGAGCGGGTAACGGTCGACGGGGCCGGTCGCGTGCACTATGACATTCCCGTGCCCCCGACCCGACAGCCCCGCTCGGCCACCCCCGAGAAGCGGCGCCGCATCATCGATGCCGCAGAGCGCATCATGATCCGCGACGGGTACGCGGCGGTGACCTCCAGGCGCGTCGAGGCGGAGTGCGGCATCAAGCTGCACTACCACCTGGGCAGCCTGGACGATCTGTTCATCGCCGTGGTGCGGCGCCATGGCCAGGCCAGCATCGATCTCCTCGCCGATGCGCTGGCCTCACCGGCGCCCCTCGGCGCCTGGTGGCGCCTCGTGTCGGACCAGCGGGGGAACACGTTGCTGGTCGAGCTGACAGCGGCCGCCAACCACCGACCGGCCATGAAGGCCGAGGTGGCCACCTTCGCCCGCGAAGTGCGGCGCATGCAGGTAGAGGCCCTCGAGACCATCCTCGACCGGTACCGGATCGATCGCCGGCTCTTCCCGCCCGCTCTCGTGGCCGCCGCCGTGCAGGGCCTGGCCTTCTCCATGGCCCACGACCAGGTGTCCGGCTTCGCCACCGGGCACGAGGAAGCGTCTGCTGCGATGTCCAGATTGATCGAGCACTTCGAAGGGCCCAGTCACAAGTAGTTGTTATGCTCACCGCCATGCACCGGGTGGTCCAGTGGGCGACGGGCAACATCGGGACCTACTCGCTGAAGGCGGTGATCGGGCACCCCCGGTTGGAACTGGCCGGCGTGTACGTGTACTCCGCCGACAAGGAGGGCAGGGATGCCGGGCAGTTGTGCGGTCTCGATCCGGTCGGCGTCCTCGCCACCCGCGACGTGGACGCCATCCTGCGGCTGGGCGCGGATTGCTGCCTCTACATGGGCGACCGGCCCGACTATGACGCCATCGCCGGCCTGCTGGAGTCCGGGTGCAACGTGGTGACCACTCGCAGCGAGTTCGCCCATCCGGCCGGTATGGATGCCACCGCGCGCCAGAGGATCGAGGAGGCCTGCAGGAAAGGCCAGGCTTCGATCCACAGCACCGGGTCCAGCCCCGGGTTCATCACCGAGGCGTTGCCGTTCGTCCTGGCCGGCCTGGAGCGTCGCCTCGATTCGTTGACCATCGACGAGTTCGCCGACATGTCGTCGCGGAACTCGCCGGAGCTGATCTTCCGACTCATGGGCTTCGGGCGTGACCCGGCCGGATTCAGCAACGAGCACATGGCCAGGCACACCAGCCTGGCCTTCGGGCCGTCCCTGACCATGACCGCCGAGGCTCTCGGCCTGGCCGTCGATGAGATCGTCGCCACCGGCGAGGTGGCCGTCGCCGGGTCCGATTTCGAGATCGCCGCCGGCCGGGTGCCGGCCGGTTCCATCGCCGGCCAGCGGATCACCGTCGACGCCAGGCACCACGGTCGCACCCGGTTGCGCTTCCGCTCCAACTGGTACCTGACCGCCGATCTGCAGCCGCAATGGGACGTGCGGGAGACCGGCTGGCGGGTGCAGGTGGACGGTGATTTGCCTCTCGACGTGTCGGTCCGGTTCCCTGTTGCGCCGGAGGATTGGGCGGCGACGTCGCGAGCGGTCACCGCCAACCGTCCGGTCAACGCCATTCCCTACGTCTGCGCCGCCGGGCCCGGCATCGTCACGACCGCCGACCTACCGCAGCTGGTCCCCTACCTGGGCCGGACCTGACCCGCACGTTCCGGTACCAGCCCGGCCAGTTCTGCACTTTCCGGGTGCCGGTCGGAGATGAGGTGCGCCTGCGTTCCTACGCGATGTCTCAGATCGGTGCGACGTTCTTGCACCATATGAGCGCACCCGCCATACTCAACATCAAGTACTAGAGATATCGGGGGTCGGATGGGCCGGGTTGCCGTCGTCACCGGTGGAGCTTCGGGCATAGGTCTCGCCATCTGCCATCACCTGGCCGGCTCCGGCTGCCACATCGCCGTCCTCGACGTGGACGGAGACGCGGCCGAGGAGGCGGCAACCGGACTGAGACGGTCCGATGTGCCGGCGGTGGCCGTGCCGGTCGACGTGGCCGACGGCGACTCCGTTGTCAAAGCAATGGACCGGACGCGCCAGCGCCTCGGCCCGATCTCCATCCTCGTCACGAGCGCCGGCATCGCCCCCTTCGAGCCGTTCGAGTCGATCTCGCTCGAGTCGTGGAACCGGGTCCTCGCCGTCAATCTGACCGGGACCTTCCTCTGCGTCCAGGCCGCCGTGCCCGACATGGTCGCGGCCGAATGGGGACGCATCGTGACCATCTCCTCGTCCAGCGCCCAGACCGGCGCGCCGCGGATGGGCCACTACGTGGCGTCCAAGGGCGGTGTGATCGCCTTGACCCGCAGCCTGGCCCGCGAATACGGGGCCCACGGGATCACGGTCAACACCATCCCGCCGTCGAGCATCGACACGCCGATGATGGACGATGCCCGTCAGGCCGGCCACCTGACCGACAATGCGGCGATCGTCGCCCGGACGCCGGTCGGGCGTATCGGCACGCCCGACGATATCGCCGCCACTTGTGCCTTTCTCTGCTCCGACACCGCCGGATACATCAGCGGGCAGGTGATCGGGGTCAATGGTGGGTCGGTTATATCCTGATCGCCATCGCCCGTAAAGAACCGAAGTACCTCCCGGACGAGCATGCGGTGTGGCTGCTCAAACGGGCCTTCCACAATGCCCATCGCTCGGTCAACGAGGCCGTCAGGCCGTACGGCATCACCCCGACCCAGATGGGTGCGCTGCGACGACTGATGGACGAGCCGGGCCTGTCCGGCGCGGAGCTGGCCCGGCGCCTGCTGGTGACCCCCCAGGCGGCCCAGTTGGCGGTGTCGTCGTTGGAGAGACAGGGGTTGGTCGAACGTACTCCCGACCCGGGCCACGGACGGATCGTCCGCACGTCGGTGACGACCGAGGGCCGGCGGGTGATGCGTTCCTGCCTCCCTCGCGCCCATACCGCTGAGACCGCCTTTCTGTCGGTTCTCGACGATGATGCACGCGACGCATTGATCCACGCCCTCCAGGTGCTGGCCCAGCCCACGGACGATCCAGTCGGAGATGTCAAGGACTTGTGATGCTCTCCGTGGCCGAACATGTACTGGGGCTGCCGAGGTCCTACTAGCGGCCCCGGCGGCCATCCGTCCGGGGACCCGGCCGCGCCGGCCGGGCTCGATTAGAAGTTAGAACAGTTGCTCCAATATCGTGTCGTGGTGATAACCATGGGCCGACATGAAGGCGACCGGTAAGCCGGCAGATGCTCCCCGTTGCGGCGCGATATGCCGGGTCCCGGGTCCAACGGGTCGAGGACCCCCGCCTCCTCACCGGGCAGGGCACCTTCGTCGACGACGTGGTGCGTCCGGGGATGCTCCATGCCTGTTTCGTACGCAGCCCGCTGGCCCGCGCCCGGATCCTGAGCATCGATGTCTCCAGGGCCCTCGAGCTGGACGGTGTCGCCGCCGTGTTCGTGGCCGGGGACCTGAACCCCGACGTGCGGGAGCCGTGGTTCTCGACGACCGGTAAGGACGTACCGGATACCCCTCGACCCCCGCTCGCCGAAGGTGAGGTCCGGTTCGTCGGTGACCCGGTCGCCGTCGTGATCGCCCGCAACCGCTATGTCGCCGAAGACGCCGCCGATCTGGTGGACGTGGAGTTCGAACCGTTGCCGGCGTTCGCCTCCTATACCGACGCCAATGGCGCCAACGAGCGGATACACGACGGTTACGCGGCCAACGTGGCTGGTCAGATGGGCGGTGGGAACGGCGACAAGGTCCGGGCCGCCTGTGAAACCGCCGCCCATGTCGTCTCGGAGACCATCTACCAGCAGGCCTACGCAGCTGTGCCCATGGAGACCCGGGGGCTGGTCGTCGAGTGGGCCGGCGGGGAGTTGACCATGTGGGCCGCCACGCAGGCCTCGCACGAGGTCCGGGCGGTGGCCTCACGGCTGTTGGGGCTGGCCGAGAACCGCATCCGGGTGGTGGCCCGCGACACAGGTGGCGGCTTCGGCCAGAAGACCCTGCCGCTCCGCGAGGAGATGTGCCTCATGCTCCTCGCCCGGCGGGTACCGGCCGCGGTCAAATGGATCGAGGACCGTCGCGAGAACCTGATCGGAGCCGGATCCGCCCGTCACGAGCACGGCACGGCGACGATGGCGTTCGACGCCGACGCCAGGATCCTGGCGGTGGCCATCGACCATGTACAGGACGTGGGCGCCTACCCGACCCCGTGGCCGGTCGGAGTGGCGGCCGCCACCGGGCTCCTCTTCCCCGGCCCGTACCGGGTACCGCTGGCCGACTGGTCGACGACAACGGTGTTCTCGAACACTGTGGGCCGCACCGCATATCGGGGACCATGGCAGTACGAGACGGTTGCCCGCGAGATGATGCTCGATATCGCCGCCCGCCGGATCGGGATCGATCCGGTCGAACTGCGACGGCGCAACATGCTGGGTGCCGACGACATGCCGTACGCCAATCCGAACTGGATGACCTACGACCACATGGCACCGATCCAGGTCTTCGATAAGGCCATCGAGCTCATCGACTACGAGTCGTTCCGGCACGATCAGGAGGTGGCCCGGTCCGAGGGCCGCTACCTCGGTATCGGTACTTCCAGTTACGTCGAGCCCACGACGGCGGCCATGAACCATTACGGGAGCGAGGGCGCGACTATCCGGATCGAGCCGTCGGGAGCGGTGAACGTGTACCTGGCCGGCGGGTCGACCGGCAACAGCCTGGAGACGGCAGCCGTCCAGCTGGCCGCCGATGCTCTCGGTGCCGACATCGCCGATGTCAACACCATCCAGGGCGACACCGCACTGACGCCGTTCGGGGCCGGCACCGGCGGCAGCCGGAGCGGTTCCATGATCGCCGGGGCGGTCGCCGTGACCGCTCAGATCCTGCGCGAGCGGATCATCGCCATCGCCGCCCACCGGCTCGAAGCGGCGCCGGAGGACATCGAACTGGCCGACAGCCGGGCGAGTGTCAGAGGCACACCGGCCAAGAGCCTGACGCTGGAGGAGATCGCCCGCATCGCCTACCTCGACCTCGGGTCCCTCCCCCCGGACACCCCGGCCGGTCTCGAAGCCAGCGGTCGCTACCGGGCCGAGGCCCCGGTCATCTGGGCCAACGCCACGCACGTGTGCACTTGCCAGGTCGAAGCGGAGACCGGCCGGGTCACCATCCTCCGCTACGTGGTGAGCGAGGACTGCGGACCGATGATCAACCCGAACATCGTCGAAGGCCAGATCGCCGGTGGCACCGTGCAGGGCATCGGGGGCGCCCTGTTCGAACACCTGGCCTACGACGCCGACGGAAACCCGGTCTCGTCCACCTTCGTCGACTACCTGATGCCGACGATGGCCGAGGTGCCACTCATCGAGTACGGGCACATAGAGACCCCCGGCCCGGGCGCCGGCGGCTACAAGGGGGTGGGCGAGGGGGGTGCCATCGGCGCGCCCCCGGCCGTGATCAATGCGGTCGCCGACGCCCTCAGCCCGCTGGGCGTCACCATAACCCGGCTCCCGTTGAACCCGGCCGCCGTCGTGGCCCTGATCACGGAGGCGCGCGGGTGAAGCCGGCGCCGTTCACGTACCACGCCCCCACCGACCTCGATGAGGCGGTCGAGTTGCTCTCCGAGCTGGGCGACGACGTGAAGGTGCTGGCCGGGGGCCAGAGCCTGGTGCCGATGCTGGCGCTGCGGCTCACTGCATTTGATCACCTGGTGGACGTCGGCCGCATCGATGAGCTCCGGGGCATCCGCGCCGACGGCGACGCACTCTGGATCGGAGCCATGACCACGCAGGCTTCGGTCGAACGGTCCTCGATCGCGGCCGGTGCCGTTCCCCTGCTGAGCAGGGCCACCCCGCTCATCGGTCACTTCCAGATCCGAAACCGCGGGACCGTCGGCGGGTCCGTGGCCCATGCCGATCCGGCCGCCGAGTACCCGGCCGTCGCCGTCACCCTCGACGCCGATTTGGAGACCATCTCGGTCCGGGGCCGGCGCACCATCCCGGCCCGCGACTTCTTCCTCGGGACGTGGACGACACAGCTGGCCGACGACGAACTCCTGGTCGGGATCCGGTTCCCGGTCTGGGCCGGCCGGACCGGGTTCGCGGTGGAGGAGATGGCCCAGCGTCACGGTGATTTCGCTCTGGCCGGGGCGACCGTGGCGATCGCGCTGGAGGGACAGACGATCACCAGATGTTCCATCGGTCTGTTCGGTCTCGGCTCCACTCCCCTGCGGGCGCCGGTCGACGGGCTGGTGGGGGCCCGGCCGGCTGACGTCGCGGGCAAAGAGATCGGAGACGCCGCGGTCGCCGCTCTGGACGGCGTTCCGTCCGACATCCACGCCTCAGGCGAGTACCGCACCCGGGTCGGCGCGGTGATGGTGGCCCGGGCGTGGGCATCGGCCGTCGAGGAGGCCGGGCGTGGCTGAGATGGAGATCGAGATGAAGGTCAACGGAAGGAGCCGGAGGGCGGTCGTCGAACCTCGACTGACCCTGGCCGACTTCCTGCGGGAGGAGTGCCACCTGACCGGCACCCATCTCGGTTGCGAACACGGGGTGTGCGGGGCGTGCACGGTCCTGCTCGATGGGGACGCCGTCCGTTCGTGTCTCATGTTCGCCGTCCAGGCTGACGGCGCTCAGGTCACGACGGTCGAGGGCCTCGGTTCGCCCGACGCCCTGTCGCCGATCCAGGAGGCGTTCCGCGACCATCACGGACTGCAGTGCGGCTTCTGCACGCCCGGCTTCATCGTCTCGGTGACGGCATTCCTCCGCGACCACCCGGCACCGATGGTTGAGGAGATCCGTTCCGCCCTGTCCGGCAACCTGTGCCGCTGCACCGGCTACCAGGGCATCCTCGCCGCCGTCCAGGCGGCGGTGTCCGACCCTGCGCCTACTACCGGATAGGCGGCCACTCATCCGGGTCGTCCAGGCTCGTCACTGATCCAGTCTGGGCTTCCCCTCGATCAGCTGTCCGTATGTCTTGTCGACCTGGAGCCGGACGACCATCCGTCGATCGGAGCTTGGGTCTCATCCATCCGACGGTCGCCGATCCTGGGCCGACCGCGTCAGGCTTCCGTGCCCAGAGGGGCGGCGCCCTGCACCTGAAGCCTGGCCAGCTCAGCTTGGACCAGCGCCTCGTGGGCGTCGAAGTCCTGCTTGGCCCGGCGCGGGCTCCACCGACCCCGCAGCAGCGGTACGCAGCCGAGGAAGATGATCGGACCGGCGAAGCACAGCCAGTACCAGTGCTGCATCTGGCCGGCGATGGCCTTCTCGTCCTTGACCGCCGAAGCGGCATTGGCATTGGCGTAGGCCAGCACGCTGGGCGGGATGGCTTTCAGCTGGGTCAGCTCGGGGGCGTACTGCTTGACCTGAGCCAGGAGTGCCGCGTGTTGTGTCGCCCAGGTGAGCGTCGCCGAGTTCTGCAGAGCAAAGGCAACCACATCCGGGTGGGCCTTGGCGTAGGTCAGAGCCGGGACGATCTGGTTGCTGTGGCTGGCGATCGTCAGCAGCCGTTGCTGGCCGACGCTGCCACCACCGAGGGCGGCTACCGCCTGCGCCTGCAGCGTCGTATCCGTCGGCTTGGCCGCCAGCTGGGTGAACAACGTGGGGTGGGCGGCGATGGCGCTCACTTCGACGCTGTAGGTGGCCAGCGTGGCCAGGTCGGTGGCGTTGGCCTGGATCGCGTTCATCTGAGCAGGGTTACTGGCCTGGAGCGACTGAAGCTTCCCGATCTGAGTGAGATTGGCCGGGTTCTCCACCTGGGCGATGAAGGCGGTATGGGTGCCGGCCCATTCGATAGTTGCGGTGAACGGGCTCGTGCGCACCACGAAATTGACGATCGGGGTGACCGACGTGATGACGATGGGGGCCAGGATCAGCATTACGAAGACGATGACCCGCAGCGTCAGGCCCCAGACAGCCAAGCCGGTGGCCGTGAGCGCCGGATTGTGCTCTTCGACCGTCTCGGTGAAGCTGGCCATCCACGGGGTGTAGGCGACGCCCAGGCCGAACGAGATCAACGAGACGAGGAACGCGACCGTCCCGAAGCTGGCCTGATGGCCGAACCGCGACAGGTACAGCACGATGGCGACCGCCGCGATCACCGCTCCGATAACCATGAACGGCTTCCGCACCCGGAGCTTGTCCGAGATGACGCCGACCACGACGACGGTGACGGCGTTGGTGCCCCACGTCCAGTTGCCTAGGGCATTGGCCTGATGCAGCGAGAACCCGAAGATGACCTGGAAGATGATCACGCCCAGGGCGATGGCCGTGTAATAGGCCAACAGGAGGACGGACACGGCGAACCCGCTGATGATCACGTCGGCCTTCATCATCTGCCGGAATGGGTTGCGCAATGCTGCGGCGACATCGATGCCCTTGGCCCGGGCTTCCACGAGGACCCGGTCGGCTTCGGTGACGATCATCTGGTCCCGCAGGCCCGGGGCCAGCTCTTTCAAGAAGACGGCGGCGATCACCGAGACCACGACTCCGGTCACGCCGGCGATGACGTACTCGTGACCCCAGAAGTGGGCGGGGGGCGTGCCGTGAATGGTCCAGGTGCCGACCACGGAGACGATTAGCGAGCCGATCACCGGACCGAGCGTCCAGAAGCCCATGGCCTGGGCCCGGCCGGTCTGGGGCGAGAAGTCCCGCACCAGCGCCGGAGTGGCCACCAGCACGATGCCCTCGATGTTGCCGACGATGAGGGCCAGGAGGGCGAACACCCAACGGTTCGGCGAGTTCGGCAGGGCGAACAGCGTGAGCACGCTCGCCAGCGTGAAGCCGACGATGATCGTCTGCACCCGGCCGATGCGGTCGGTGATACCGGCGAAGAACGAGCCCGCCGCTCCGACGAAGTTCCCGATCGCGGTGGTCCAGATCAGGAAGTGGAACGACATGTGCAGGTCGGCCAGCTGCAGGGTCGATACCGAGCCACCGCAGTAGGCCAGGTAGTAGAGGGTGATGGTGACCAGAACCGTGAGGGCGAGGTAGCCGGCCCGGGTTCGGGTGTCCGGATACTCGGTCAGCTCCCGTGCGCTACGGGAGAACAGCCGACTCCCCTGGGCTACCGGTACGGCTTGGGCTACTTCGGTCAAAACGTCCCCCTGAAAATCGTGTCGCTGGTTCGAGACGGAGCGACTCTAGGGCCTCGGGAGTGCCCGAATGTGTCTCGATCCTTGACGATTCGGCCGACCGGCCTTAGCGTCAGCCACAGTGACAACCCGGGGGGGCTCAATCGTTCTGGCCGCGCTGATGCTGGGCTCGGTGGCGGCCGCCTGTGGTTCGAGCAAGTCCGGCTCGGGCGGTTCCAGTGGTGCCACTGAGACCATCGGGATCCTGACCGACGCCAGCGGGCTGGGCGCTTCGGGTAACGAGACTACGGTCCAGGGCGTCGCCGCCGGGATCGTCGAAGCGGCCAAAGCCGGCATTCACATCAAGTATGTGGTCGGCGACACCGAGACCACTCCCTCCGGGGCGCTGGCCGCCGCGCACGCCCTCGTTCAGGAGGATCACGTCAACGCCATCGTCGCCGTCAGCGCGCTGACCTTCACTGCGGCCAGCTACCTGAGCAAACAGTCGATCCCGGTCGTCGGCGCGGCCGAGGACGGATCCGAATGGACGACGTCCAAGAACATGTTCTCGGTCTACGGGTATCCGGATGAATCGGCCGTGTACACCACGGCCGGCCAGCTGTTCAAGATGGAGGGGGCGACCTCGGTCGGGACGCTCGGGTACAGCATCTCGCCGTCGTCGTCCGAGTCGGCCAAGAGCACTTCGGTGGCCGCCAAGGACGTCGGGCTGAAGGCGCCATACGTGAACGCCGCCTTCTCGTTCGGTAGCACCAACGTCCAACCGGTGGCGTTGGCCATGAAGGGCGACGGGGTCGACTCGGTCTATTCGGCCACCGATCCGAACACCAGCTTCTCGCTGCTGACGGCCCTGCGGCAGGAAGGGGTGCACGTCAAGGTGGCCTACTTCCCCACCGGCTACGGGGGCGACATCACCCAGGCCGGCCCGAACGCCCTTCAGGTCGCCCAGGGCGCCATCTTCTCCACCGTGACCTGGGAACCGATCGCCATGAACACGTCCGCCACCCAGCAGTTCACCGCCGACCTGGCCGCCGCTGGCGTGAAGGGCCAGCCGACCGAGTCGGAGTACAACGGATACGCATCGGTCGCCGCCCTGGTCGCCGCCCTGAAGACCACCGGCGCCAACCCGTCGCACGCTGCGCTCACCGCCGCCCTGGCCGCCCAGTCGAACTTCACCGCCTGGGGCCTGACCGGCAACCTGCACATCGACCTCAACAACCGGAGCCTGTCCTCCGGTGTGCCGGCCGCCGGCTGCCAGTACTTCTCCAAGCTGGTCGGTTCGGTCTTCCAGCCCATCCCGGGCGGTGATCCGCTGTGCGGCACCTTCCTGGAGCGGCTGTCCAGCTGATCTGGTCAGAACGCCGAACGGTCAAGGAACTGAGTGCCGACGAGTCGGGCTCCACTACCCTCAGCCGCATGAGTAAACGGTCGGCCAAGAAACCGCTCGCCATCTTCGGCACGCTCGGCACCATGGCCGCCGTCTGGTGGTTCGCCCTGCGTCCCCGCCGCAAGCCCTAGGTGACGGACCGGGACGCCGGGCCGATAGGGTCCCGCACCGGGAGAAGGGAGCGACGATGACACTGAGCTTCGTCGAGATCGAGACCGAAGCCGGCACGTGTACCGCCTCGCTGAGCCAGCCGGACGGTTCCGGGCCGTGGCCGGCCGTCATCATGTATCCCGACGCCGGGGGGGCACGGGACACGATTCGGGGCATGGGCGACAAGCTCGCTGCCTCTGGGTACCTGGTGCTGGTGCCCGACGTGTACTACCGGGTGGCCGCCGCCGACCGGGTGGACGTCAGCGACGCGTTCACCGACAGCACGGTGATGGGTCGGGTCATCGCCATGGCCCAGAGCTACACGGCGGACATGCTGGTCGAGGACACCGAGGCGTTCGTCACCTACCTGGACGGCCACCCTGAAAAGAAGCCCGGCGGGGTCGGCACCACCGGCTACTGCATGGGTGGCCGGCTGTCGTTGCTGGCCGCCGCCCATCTGGGCGAACGCATCAGCGCGGCGGCTTCGTTCCATGGCGGCAATCTGGCGACCGACGACGATCCGACCAGCCCCCACCATCGAGCCGACGCCGTCCGGGCCCAGCTGTACGTCGGCGCAGCTATCGAGGATCCGTACTTCACAGATGCCGACAGGGAGCGTCTGGCCGATGCGCTGTCGACGGCTGGCGTGACCCACACGATCGAGACCTACCAGGCCCATCACGGCTTTGCCGTGCCGGACAACCCGACCTTCGACCGGGAGGCCTCCGATCGGCACTGGTCGGCCATGCAGAAGCTGTTCGGTTCCGTTCTCGGATCCTGACCTCCGCTCGGGGGTGTCGTAACCCCCGCGCCCGGGTAGCAGGTGGCGGTGTCCCTTCTCAGGAGGCCTGCGGCCGATGACGTGAGCGTTGGACCGGTCGTGCTGGCCGGACGCGGGTCGCCGGAATGGTCCGGGCCCCTCACCGGGAGCTACCCGGCCGCCGCCCTGCTGGTCGTGTTCTCGCTGATCCCCTATCTCCTACTGAGCCTCGCCGTCCTGCCCCTGAGCAGGACCATCGCTGCGAGCCTGGGCATGAGCAGATCGGTGATGGACATCACGATCGCGTCATCCACGGGTGCCTACACCGCGGGGACGGTGTTGGCCGTGCAGTTCGCTGTCCACTTGCGCGCCCGGCGCATGCTCGTCGTCTACGAGGTCCTGTTCGTGATCGCTTCGGTCCTGGCCGCCTCGGCCACAACTGCTGACGTCTTCATCGGCGCTTTCATCGCCCAAGGGCTGTGCACCAGCCTGATGCTCATCGCCGCCGTCCCCCCGCTCGTCACCTCGTGGCCGGCCGAGAAGATGCCGGTCACCGCCGCCATCATGGACCTCTGCATCTTCGGTGCGGTGGCTGCCGGGCCCACGCTCGGCGCGTTCCAGCAGGCCGAGCACGCCTGGCGCCCCCTGTTCTGGGCAGTGGCCGTGCTGTCTGCGTTGGCGCTCGTCTTCTCACTGCTCACCTTCGAGGACGATCCTGCCCAGGACACCAGTGCGCCGTGGGACTTCATCGCCCTCACTTTGACGATCGCCGGGTCCGGGTTGGCCTTCTGGGGCGCCGGCCAGCTGCAGTCCTCGATGCGGGCCAACGCCGAGTCGCTCGTTCCTTTGATCACCGGATTCACACTTCTGGTCGTCCTGGTGATCCACCAGTACTTCACCCGGCGCCCTCTCATGCCGGTCCGGGCCCTGGCGTCGAGCATTCCGGTGACCGGCATCTACATCGCCCTCACCGCCAGCGCGTCGTCGATCGGGATCATGGAGCTGGTCCTGCAGATGCTCGAGCAGAAGACCAAGCCGATCGAGGCCGGCCTGTATTTCCTGCCCGAGTTCGGCGCCGCCCTGGTCATCGCCGTCGTCTTCGGCAGCTTGTTCAGAAGTCGGTACACGCCGCTGCTGGCGCTGGCCGGCCTGGCCGCCATCGCCGCGTCGGCCGCCCTGCTGCTCACCGAGGTCCCCGCCGTCGGGTGGACCGATGGTGTGGTGGCCGGCATCCTCGGGCTCGGCGTCGGCGCCTCGGTATCGCCAGCGCTGTTCATGGCCGGGTTCTCGCTACAGTCGAAGTCGCTGCAACGGGTGTTCGCCATGATCGAGTTGATGCGGGGGGTGACCGCGTTCCTCGTCGCACCGGTGCTGGCCTTCCTGGCCGCCACCCTCGGCGCCTCCCAGGTCATCGGTCTGCGGGACGCCATCTGGATCTGCCTGATCATCGCCCTGGCCGGCCTCATCGGAGGCGCCGGCCTGTATCTGAGTGGCCGGCCCCGGTTGATCGCCCCGGACATCGAACGCTGGCAGGGAGAGGACGACCAGCCGGCGTGGCCGTCTCCCCCGTTGCTGGCCGCCATCCGGAAAGGCCGGAAGTAGGACCGTTTCCGTTCTGGGTATCTATGCCCCAGTGACGGACGGGATGTAGGAAAGGACCGGCGATGGCGAGCGGTCGCATTGGTGAGGGCCTCGATCGGACGGGCGCCCATGCCCGGGGCAAGGGCTACTCGCGATGGGCGGTCATATGGACCTCGGGGATCATGGCCCTCGGGGGGCTGTTGTTCGGCTACGACACGGGAGTCGTGTCGGGGGCCCTCCTGTTCCTGCAGGACGACTTCGGCCACATGGGTGCCTTCCAGAAGGAGTTGGTCACCAGCCTGCTCCTGGTCGGCGCCGCAGTGGGTGCGTTCGGCGCCGGTCGCCTGGCTGATCGACTGGGTCGGCGGCTGACCATCCTGTTGACCGCAGCCGATTTCATCCTCGGCGTACTGGGTGCCGCCTTCGCCCCCGCTCTCTGGTTCCTGGTGGTGATGCGGTTCGTCATCGGGCTGGCGGTCGGCGCCGCGTCGATGATCGTTCCCATGTACATCGGCGAGGTGGCCCCGCCCCGGCTCCGGGGCGCCCTGGTCAGCCTGAACCAACTGGCCATCACGATGGGCATCCTGGTCTCGTACCTCATCGACTACGGCCTGTCCGGTTCCCGTGAATGGCGCCTGATGTTCGGCCTGGCCGCCATCCCGGCCGCGCTGCTCTTCATCGGCATGCTGTTCCAGGGCGAGAGCCCGCAATGGTTGGTCAGTCAGGCCCGGGAGGACGAAGCTCGCCGCCTGCTCGGTCATCTCCGGGAGGAGTCGGACATCGAACCGGAGATAGAGGAGCTGCGCAAGAACTCCGAACGCGACGTCGATGTCGGCGGACTGATGACACCGAAGATGCGGAAACTCCTTCTGCTCGGTGTCCTGATGGCCGTGTTCCAGCAGGTGACCGGGATCAACACGGTGATCTACTACGCGCCGACCCTCCTCCACGGGGCCGGGCTGGGCAGTTCCGCGTCCCTGCTCGCCAACGTGGGCAATGGCGCCGTCAATGTGGCCATGACCGTCGTGGCCATCGTCCTGCTCGACCGGGTGGGACGTCGGGTGCTGCTGCTGGTGGGGACGGCCGGGATGGCGGTCGGCCTGCTCACCGTCGGACTGACGTTCCTCATCGGTGGTGACCACCTGCACGGCGGCGCGGCGGTGGTGGCCATCGTCGCCCTGTTGGTCTACACCGGCTCGTTCGCCGTGGGTCTGGGTCCGGTGTTCTGGCTGTTGATCGCCGAGATCTACCCGGCCAAGGTCAGGGGACCGGCCATGAGCATCGCCACCATCGCCAACTGGGTGGCCAACTTCGTCGTGACCGTCTCGTTCCTAACGCTCCTGTCGGCCATCACCAACGCCGGCACGTTCTTCCTGTTCGCCGCCCTGACGGTCGTGGCCCTGCTGTACTTCGCCCTCCGTGTCCCGGAGACGAAGGGCAAGCACCTGTCCGAGATCGAACTCCAGGTCGAGGAATCCAGCCTGGTGGCGGGCGGCCGGCACCGCGAACCGGCTTCCACCTCGTGACCGGACCGGTTTTTCCGGCTACCCACAGGGGTACGTAGCCGAGATGTCAGACAAAGATCAGCCCAGGACCGACCCCCAGGACGCCGACTTCGGCCGGGCCGCCAAGGAGAAGGAAGAACAGCTCAACCGGTCGCTCGATGAGGGGTCCGGCGTTCCTGCTGATGAACCGGCCGACGAGCGGCCTCGGGCCGGGAGCAAGGCCGATCCGGATCAGCCCGCCGGCGAGCGCTAGGAGGAGACGATATGAGTCGAGACAAGGCCGAACCCGACGTGGAAGCGGCACCGGACCTGGCCTCCAGCCGAGCCCCGGACGGCAGCTATGTCGGCCGAGCATCGCCTGACGCAACAGAGACGGAAGAGAAGAGCGGAGCCGAGCGACGAGCAGAAGAGGCCGACTGAGCGCCGACCGTGGAGGTCCCTCTACCGTGGCCGGGTGATGCCCCAGATACCGGTTCTGCATTACCAGGCCGTCCTCGACGCCGTCTCGCCAGTGGGGGCCATCGACGCAACCCGCCAGGCCTTCCTTCGCCACCATGCCGGCGAGTGGTTCATGCCGCCCAAGGTCTATCTGGAGAACCCGCCGTTCGGCGATTTCCGGGCCATGCCCGCGCTCGGTGGCGGCCTGGCCGTTCTCAAATGGGTGACCAGCTTTCCCGGCAACCATGGCACGGCCCATCCGACCGTTACCGGCGTGGTCTGCGTGTCCGATGCCCGGACCGGGGAGACCCTCCTGATCCTGGACGCCCGGGCCGTCACCGCCCTGCGGACCGGAGCGGCCGCTGCAGTGGCCAGCGCCGCCCTGACCGCGCCGGGGGGCGGAGTCGGGATCATCGGGTGCGGTGTCCACGGCACATGGGCAGCCCGCTGCCTGCATGCCGCCGGCTTCGGGCCCGGCGTCTGCTCCGATCCGGATCCGGATGCCACTCACCGGTTGGCGGAGGAGCTCTCGTGGTCGGTCGGCCCACTGGTCGAGGCCCGCGACCAGGCCGTCGTGTGCTGCGTCACCCCTGGGCGCCAACCGGTGATCGACACCGCTGACCTACGGCCCGGACAGCATTTCAACATGCTGGGCGCCGATGGGCCGGGCAAGGCGGAGGCGACCGTCGATGCCGTGCTGGCCTGCCACCTCTTCTGTGACGAGTGGGAGCAGGCGTCCCACGGCGGCGAGTTGGCCGGTGCCTGTGCTGCCGGCCGACTGGATCGGGACGGCGTCATCGACCTGGGCGCCGTGCTGGCCGGCGAGCAGGGCGGGCGAACGGGGCCCGACGACATCACGATGTTCGACTCGACCGGACTGGCCATCCAGGATCTGGGGATCGCCCACGCCGCCTTGGCCGCCTGGCGCGACGGTCGGGTGGAGGCGCAGACGATCGACCTCTGATCCCGGCTGCTACACAGTGATGGTGGACGAGACGACTCTCCGATCCGAAGTTCGGGCCTGGGTGACCGGGAACTGGGATCCGACGCTGTCGCTGCGGGCCTGGCGGGAACGACTGGTCGCGTCCGGGTGGGCGGTGCCGTCGTGGCCTGAGGAATGGTACGGGCGGGGCCTGCCGGCGTGGGCCGACGACGTGGTCAGGAACGAGGTTCAGCGATGTGGGGCGGTGGCCTCCGTGCCGGCCGGGTTGGCCGGTCCGACCATCCTCGAGCAGGGGCCGGACGCCGCCCGTCACAGATTTCTCCGGCCGCTGCTGACGGGCGAGGAGATCTGGTGCCAGCTGTTCAGCGAACCGGCGGCCGGGTCCGATCTGGCCGGGCTGACGACGACCGCCGTACTGGATGGCGACGAGTGGGTCGTGTCCGGCCAGAAGGTGTGGAACACCAGTGCCCACCACGCCGATCTGGGCATGCTTCTGGCTCGCACCGATTGGGATGCCCCCAAGCACCGGGGGATCACCTACTTCGTGCTGCCCATGAAGCAGCCGGGCGTCGAGGTTCGGCCGCTCCGCCAGATGAACTACCACGCGTCGTTCAACGAGGTTTTCCTCACCGAGGCTCGCGTCCCGAAGGACTGGGTCGTGGGGTCGGTCAACGAAGGATGGACGGCGGCGCAGGCCACGCTGGCCCATGAGCGCCGCTTCGCCGCCCTCGGCCTGGCCCGCTTCGACGGTGTCGACGCCGGTCCGGCCCTGGACCAGGCCCGGGCCGAGGCGGCGGAAACGGCCAAGGTGTACTCCTGGTATCCCCAACGGGCCGGCCGCCCCGACCTGGTCATCGATCACGCCCAGGCCCGCCATGTGGCCGGAGACCCGCTGGTACGCCAGGAGATCGCCCGGTTGATCGCCATGCAACGGACCAGCCACTGGACGGCGGCGCGGGCCCAGGCGGCCCGGGCGATCGGTCGGCCGCCCGGGCCGGAAGGTTCGATCGGCAAACTGGCCCTCAGCCGGGTGGCCCGCCAGTCGGCCCGGGTCCATGCCCTCATCGCCGGTGCCGGGGGCCTGCTCGCCGGTGCCGACCCTCTCAGCCCGATGGGCGGCACCATCTCCGAGATCCTCGTATCGGTGCCGGCCCAGTCCATTGCCGGCGGCACCGACGAAATCCAGCACAACATCCTCGGCGAGAGATCGCTGGGGCTACCAAGAGAGCCCGACCCGACCAAGGGGCTCCCCTACCGGGAGGCGAGGAACCGTTGACCACACTGGACCGACAGGGAATCGGCATCGACTACTCGGTCGATTCCGAAGGCACCGGGACGCCGGTGCTGTTCACCCACGGCTTCGGCGACACCGGGCGGGTCTACGGCCCGACCATCGCTGCCCTGCACCCGGCCCGCCCGGCCGTCTCTTGGGACATACGGGGCCACGGGCGCAGCGACTATCCGGACGACCAGGGCGCCTACACCCCGGCCGCCGCGGTGGGCGACATGGTCGCCATCATCGATGGGATCGGGGCGGAGAAGGTGATCCTGGTCGGGCACTCGATGGGCGGCTTCCTCTCCCTCGACATGCAACGCCGCCACCCCGGCCGGGTCAGCGGCCTGGTGCTCATCGGCACCGGGCCCGGCTATCGCAGCGACGAACCCCGGGCCGGGTGGAACGCGTACTGCGAGTCGACGGCCGGGAGGCTCGAGGCCGAGGGCGATCCGAGCGGCCGGCACCGCTCGGCCGACGGCCTCATCCGGGCGGCCCGGGGCATCCTGCCCCAGTACGACTCAGCCGTCGTCGACCACCTGCCCGACATCGATGTCCCCGTTCTGCTCATCGTCGGCGAGAACGACAAGCCGTTCCTCGCCGGGATGTCGTACATGGCCAAGAAGGTCCCCGACGCCGACCACGTGATCATCGAAGGTGCGGGTCACACGCCGATGGAATCACACCCCGACCGGTTGGCGGCCGAGATCAGCCGGTGGCTCAGCCGGGTAGACCCCGTCCCGGGAGATTCCCACTCGGGATGATGGCTACGTGGCCGGCCCCGGTGAAGACGGCCCCGTCCGGCGCCGTCACCCGGTAGGTGACTGCGCAGTCGCGGTGATAGGGGCGGTCCAAGGTGCCGTCGGGCAGCACCACGTCCTCGGCGTGTGAGACGTCGTATATGTCGTGCTCGACATGCCCGTCGCCGCGGTACACCCCGAAGCCACGACGGTCGGTGTACCCCATCGAGTACCCGAGACCGAGCATCGACAGAGAACGACTGATCGGTGTCGCCTCCACCGTCCACTGCCCACCATGGACGCCGATGGTCCACGTCGCCCGGGCGAAACGGCGGGTGCCGGGATAGACCTCGAAATCGAGTTGCACGTCGTGGCTGGCGATGATCCGCCCGTCGGCCCACCGCAGAATCCCCTCCTGGTGGACCGGGGTGCCGTTCTCGATCTCGTGGTACTGGACGTGGCCGGCCATGTCGGCTGCTCCGAAGGTGATCCAGGTCCACAGGAACCCGCCCCGGACGCTGCGCTCGTCGCCGGGCCCCGTCTCCGGTTCGCCGCCGGCCACATCGGTGCGCACGCCCCACGAATGGTCCCGGCCGCCCCACCAGTCGCGAACCTCGATCCGCCGGCCGTCGACCTCGATCCAGCCGTTGACGGTGCCGGACTGGTTGTACCTGACGTAGTCCTGGGTGACCCGTCCGCGTAGCCGGGTGAAATTGGGCAGCTCCTCGTAGGCATCCATCACCGATGACCACTCGAGGTCGAAGCCCAGACCCCATTCGTTGTCATCCAGGCTCAATCGCAGCCGGCGGAACGGCTCGGCGATCTCCACCCGCAGCGGACCCACCTGCGTGACGTTCGGATCGGATGCGAACATCTCCGGGCGCAGCAGGCGGGACACCCGGATGTTGTGCTGCTTGCCGTCCTGGATGAACGCCGCGTAGCCGTCGACCACGTTCATGTTCAGGTACGAGCACATACCCAGGTTGAGCGCCGGTTCGTTACCGGCCGGGTCGTATATCGCGAACCAGTAACGATCGAAGAATCGGGGATCGCTGGTACCGGCGTGATCGAAGGTGGTACCGATCTGATGGCGCAGCGTCTCGTCGAGCGGTGACAGCATCTCGGCCTCAGGCGGACAGCTGGCGGGCCAGCCATTCGGAGGTGTCGCGCGCCGACTGGCGGGCCACCGCCGAGTCGACTGCGATCTGGTAGCCGTGGCAGGCCCCCGGGTAGACGTGCAGTTCGCACGGCACGCCGGCCTGGTTCAGTCGCGTGGCGTAGTCGATGTCCTCGTCGCGGAACCCGTCGACCGTCCCGACCGATACATAGGCGGGCGGCAGTCCCGACAGGTCCTCACAACGCGACGGTGCCGCCGTGTAGGGGACGTCGGCCGACCCGTAGGCCGCGCCCAGATAGGACCGCCACCCGAAGGTGTTGGCGTCCTTGGTCCACACCGACAGGCCCTCGAGCCGGCTGGAATGCGTCTGTTGGCGGTCGTCGAGCATCGGGCAGTCCAGCAGCTGGAACATGATCGGGAACTGGCCCCGGTCACGCACGAGCAGGGCCAGGGCGGCGGCCAGCCCGCCGCCGGCACTGACACCGGTGATGCCGATCCGACCGGGGTCGACACCGATCTCACCGGCGTGGTCGTGGACCCACTTGAGCCCCTGGTAGCAGTCCTCCAGCGGGCCCGGGTAGGGCGTCTCCGGCGCCAGGCGGTACTCGACCGACACGCCGACGATCCCGTGCCGGGGACACCAGTCCTCGAACTTGTAGTCGTCCATGTCGTAGCTGCCCATGACGTAGCCGCCACCATGGATGCTGTAGACGCACGGACGCACCTCGTCGACCGCCTCCCGGTACACCCGGATCGGGACCGGAACATCGCCCGGCACCTCGATCTCGGTCCGGGTGATCCGGTCGGACTGGTTGGGCGATGCGAACGTGGTTCGGTACAAGCCGATGGTCTCGGCGCTCAAGCCGGAGAGATCGATCGGCCCGACCGCAGCGGCCACATCGGGGGCGAGTTCCTGGAGGGTCACCGCTGGACCATAGGTCAGCATCGACGGACCCATCTCTCTATTGTGGGTCGGATGGGAGGGGAGCCTGTGATCGACACCGAACGACTGGCCGGCTGGCTGGACAGCAGCGGCCTGCCCGGCCAGGGCGAACCGATTCAGCAGCGGTACCTCTCGGGTGGTTCCCAGAACGAGATCTACGAGATCCGGCGTGGTGACCTCCACGGCGCCATCCGTATCCCGCCGACGACGGCGCCGGAGAGCCGCGATGACGGCATCCTGCGTGAGTGGCGGATCATCGAGGCGCTGGAGGGCACCGATGTCCCCCACACCCCGGCGATGGCGTTGTGCTCGGACAAGTCCGTACTCGGGCGCACCTTCTACATGATGGGTTTTGTCGACGGCTGGTCGCCGATGGACACCGGCCGTCAGTGGCCGGAGCCGTTCGCCGCCGACATCGAGGCCCGTCGCGGGCTGGCGTTCCAGTTGATCGAGGGCATCGCGCTGCTGGGCAATGTCGACTGGCAGGCGCGGGGGCTGTCCGACCTGGGTCGTCCCGACGGCTTCCACGAACGCCAGGTCGATCGCTGGACCGGATTCCTGGACCGGATCAAAGGACGGGATCTGCCCGGCTTCGATGTGGCCGCCGGTTGGCTGCGACACCACCGGCCACTGGACTTCCGCCCCGGCCTCATGCACGGCGACTACCAGTTCGCCAACGTGATGTTCCGCCACGGGGCACCGGCCCGCCTGGCGGCCGTCATCGACTGGGAGATGGGGACGGTGGGCGACCCGAAGCTCGACCTCGGGTGGGTCATCCAGTCGTGGCCCGACGATCCGGGTGACCCGGCCATTACCGGGCTCAGCTACGCCGACATGTTCGGCATGCCGACCAAGGACGAGGTCATCGGGCACTACGCCGAGGTCTCCGGCCGGCAGGTCGACGACATCGATTACTACGTGGTCCTGGCCAAGTGGAAGTTGGGCGTGGTCCTCGAACAGGGTTACCAACGGGCCGCCTCCGACCCCAAGCTGCAGTCCTTCGGACCGATCGTCCTGGACCTGATGGCGGGCGCCGCCGAACTGGCCGAATCGAGCGACTACAAGGGCTGACTCCTCCGGCCCCCACGCCGGGTCACACCGGGAGCCAGGTGGGCTAGGAGGCCGCCGTCATGGCCGAACCCAGGTAGTGGGTCAGGACCTCGGCGCCCGCGTCGGCCGCCCGCCCGTACCAGGCGACCTGACCCCGTTGCATCACCAGGCACTGGTCGGCGAAGGCCAGGGCCCGGTGGACGTACTGCTCGATCATGATCACCGACACGCCGGTGGCGCGGATGCGGTTCAGGCCGTCGAAGACCAGGTCGACCATGAGCGGGGCCAGGCCGAGCGACATCTCGTCGGCGACGATCAATCGGGGGGCGGTGGCCAGGGCCCGGGCCAGCGAGAGCATCTGCTGTTCGCCGCCGGACAGCGAGCCGGCCAGTTGGCGGCGACGCGTCGCCAGGGCCGGGAAGGTCTCGAGGGCCTGATCGACCGCCTGGCGCTTGGCCGCCCGGCCGTCCATGGCCGACGCCGCCATGCGCAGGTTGTCGAGCACGGACAGGCTGCGGAATACCCCGCGGCCCTCGGGCAGATGGATCACCCCGGCCCGGCGGATGCGGTCGGCCGGCCAGTCGGTGATGTCCTCCCGGCCGAAGGTGATGCGGCCGCTCGACGGCCGCACCAGACCGGACAGGGCGCGGGCCAGGCTGCTCTTACCGGCCCCGTTGGGCCCGACCACGGCCAGCACCTGACCAGGTTCGAGGTCAAAGGAGATGCCGTGCAGCGCCGCCGCCTCCCCGTAACTCACGACCAGATCGCGCACGGCCAGGGAACCGGCATCCACGTCCGGGGTCTTCGCCGGCGCGGCCGCCAGCACCACTTCTTCGGGCGGCTCCGGCGGCTCGGCGTTGGCCACCTCCTCACCCAGGTAGGCGGCTTTCACGGCCGGATCGGATCGCACCTGGGCCGGGGGGCCGTGGGCGATCAGGGCGCCGAAGTCGAGCACGTAGATGGAGGCGCACAGCCGCATCACCAGTTCGACGTCGTGTTCGACCAGCAGGACCGATATGCCCCGCTCCCTGGCCACCCGGCGCAGGGTCTCCTCGAACTGGGCCGTCTCCCGCGAATCGAGACCGGAGGACGGCTCGTCGAGCAGCAGTACCGACGGCTCGTTGGCCAGCGCCCGGCCCAGTTCCACCAGTCGGGCCGAGCCCAGTGGCAAACCGAGCGCCGGCGTCTCGGCCAACGCGGTGATGCCCAGCTGCTCGAGCAGTTCGTCGACGCGCGCCGTCTCCTCGGGGTCGGCCCGCTTCAGGCTGCCCAGTGTGAACAGATCGGACCAGGTGCGGCGCTTGGCGTGGCGGACCCGGTAGGACAGGATCAGGTGCTGGCGCACCGTCAGACCGGAGAACAGCTCCGGATGCTGGAACGTCCGGGCCAAGCCCAGGCCGGCCCGGTCCTGGGGTCGGAGGTGGCTGACCTCGTCACCGTGCAGGTACACGTGCCCCTCCGAGGGGCGCAGGAGCCCGGACACGACGCCGAAGAGCGTGCTCTTGCCCGCCCCGTTGGGGCCGACCAGCCCGACGATCTGCCCGGCGGGCACCTGCAGATCGACATCGCGCACGGCCACCAGACCCCCGAAACGGACGACCACCTGGCGGCACTCGAGGGCCAGCGCATCGCTCACTTGGCCGCCTCCGCCTTGAGACCGGCCGGGTCAGGAACGATGGCGGCCCCGACCGAGCCTGGTCGGGCGTGCGCCGTCACCCCCCTGGCGCCGGTGATCAGTTGGCGCAGCTGGCGGGCGTTCTGGGCGATGACGCCCTCCGGGTTGCGAGCCACGCCGATGGCACCGAGGCCGAACAGCACGGCCGGCACCTCGTGCCAGCGGGTCGGCACATACTGTTGGAACACCGCCTGCATGAGGGTGAACGACAGGCCGGCGACAGCCGCACCGGTGATCGACCGGGCCCCCATGGTGACCACCACCGCCAGCCAGGCCAGGCCGGCGAACACGTCGTAGTTGGCCGGGTCGGCCTGGCCGGCCTGGATGGCCAGGAGCCCGCCACCGATGGCCGTCACCATCGCCGCCAGCGAACCGACGATCACCTTCACCTGCATCACGCTGAGACCCAGGGTGCGCGACGCCGTCTCGCTGTCGCGCACCGCCCGTAGGGCCATCCCGCTGGTGGAGCGACGGAGGTTGACGATCAGCAGAGCGAAGACGGCGAACACGGCCAGAGCGAAGTAGGCGAACGCCATATCCCCGTTCAGGAACCCGGGACGGTTGATCAGGAGACCCTGACCTCCGTGGTAGAAGACGTTCAGGGTGAACAGCAGGCTGTCCACCAGCAGGCCGAAGGTCAGGGTGGCCAGAGCCACGTACAGATCACCGAGCCGGATCGTGAGCAGCCCGATGATGGCACCGGCGAGCGCGGCCAGGACGCCGGCCCCCACGACGGCCAGCAGGATCGGTATGTGGAGCACGTTGGCCAGTTCCGCCCCGCCGAGCGCGCCGGCTCCGCCGAAGGTGATCTGGGACAACCACAGCATGCCGCCCTCGCCGGTGACCATGGTGAAACCGAGGAAGGTCACGGCGTAGCAGAGTCCCTGCGCCGTCTGGCCCAGCCAGAACGAGGAACCGTGGAAGATGAGAGGAAGGGCGGCCACGGCGAGCAGCGGCAGCACATTGAGGCCGGCCCCGGCCCGGGTCAGCGGCGACGCGGCCACGACGTTCAGTTCGGAGTCCAGGTGGGCCGGGCGGATCGCCTGATCGAGCGGACCGGCGACGCCGGCCCCTTCGTCGAGGTAGCCCGACCGGAGCAGGTAGTAGACGAGGGCCAGAAGTATGAACCCGAAGGGGACACTGCCGATGAAGTCACTGGTGAACGAGCTGTTGGGCGGCAGGTACTTCTGGGGTACGTCGGTCACCAGTCCCATCAGCAGCGAGGCGCCGACGGCCAGCGGGAGCGAGCGCAACCGGGCCACCACGACGGCTGCGAACGCGCCGGCCATGAGCAGCGTCATGGCTTCGGCCGTCAAGCCGTTGGTCGGGGCGATGAGGATGCCGGCCAGCCCGGCGAGGGTGGAGCTGACCGCCCACACGCCGAGGGCGACCCGGCCCGGGTTGGTCCCCGACATGGAGGTGAGCGCCTCTGAGTCGACCAGGGCCCTGACCTTCAGCCCGATGTCGGTGAAGCGCAGCACCACCGTGCCGGCCACGAGCAACAGGATCAGGAAGACATAGGTGAACACCTGGTCCGACGTGAGCGAGGTGCCCAGGAAGTGGTCGCTCATCAGTCCCAACCCGGGCGGCTGGTCGATCGACTGGGTACCCATGGTGATGTCGGCGATCGGCGGCAGGGCGACCGACAGGCCGATGGTCGCCACCAGCTTCACCAACGTCGACTTGCCCCGTACGAATCGGAAGAGGAGTCCGTACAGGACGACACCGAGCAGGGGCCCGACCACCAGAATCGAGACCACGCCGGCCGCGCCCGTCGGCCATCCGTGCTGGGAGTTCAACCAGTAGAAGAAACGGGCGATGAAGTAGGCCATCGCCCCGAATGCGAAGTTCAGTACACCGGCGGATACGAACGTGACGACCACGCTGGACGACGCGATGGCATAGATGGATCCGAGAGCCAGTCCGGCTAGTACGTACTGGAACATCCCCTCACCCTCCGGACTGCTGCAGCATCCAATTGCCTCCGGCGTGCCGGGGCCCCCTTGGCTGCAAAGCGTAGACGCGGCGACGCTACCGAGCTTTGACTATGACGTCAATATTCAAGTACGGTGACGATTTGTGCTCCTCGAGCTGACGCCGGATCAGGACTTTCTGCGCGAGACCACCGCCAAGTTCCTGACCGCACGGGCGCCGACCGAGGACATCCGCCGGCTACGGGATGATCCGACCGGCTTCGACCGAGAGTACTGGCGCCGGGGTGCCGACCTGGGCTGGACCTCCCTGCTCGTCAGTGAGATCGGCGGCGGTGGTTCGGTGAGCGGGCAGGGTCTCATCGACCTCACCCTCATCGCCGACGAGTTCGGCCGCCATGCCGCCCCCGGGCCGCTGATCCCGACCAGCGTCGTGGCCGCCGCCCTCGACGCCGCCGGCCGCCACGGACCGGAACTCGAAGCGCTGCTCTCGGGTGCCGCCGTGGGTTCGTGGTGCCTGGAGGAGCCGGGGTGGACCACCCGGCTGCGGGACCCGCAGCTGACCGTCGACGTCGACGGCGACACGGTCGTGCTCCACGGCACCAAACGTCCGGCCGAATCGGCGGCCGACGCCGACTTCCTCCTCGTGACCGGCGCCACCGCCGGCGGTCTCAGCCAGGTGCTGGTGCCGGCCGGTACCCCGGGCGTGACCATCGAGCGGATGAGGAGCATCGACCTGACCCGCCGCTTCGGGGCCGTCACCTTCGACCACGTCCGCCTGCCGCTCACCGCCGTCGTGGGGCCGCCTGGCCGATCGGCGCCGGCGGTGGAACTCCAGCTGCAGACGGCCATCGTCATGGCCAACGCGGAGACCGTCGGCGCCATGGCCGCCGCCTTCGACATGACCGTCGAGTGGGCATTCGACCGCTATTCGTTCGGGCGCCCGCTGGCGTCGTACCAGGAGTTGAAGCACCGCTTCGCCGATATGAAGTCGTGGCTCGAATCCGGCCACGCCATCGCCGACGCCGCCGCCATTGCCGTTGCCGAAGGCGCGCCCAACGCCCGTCATCTGGTGAGTGTGGCCAAGGCGTTCATCGGCCAGTACGGCATGGAGCTGCTGCAGGACTGCGTCCAGATACACGGTGGGATAGGGGTCACCTTCGATCACGATCTGCACCTGTTCCTCCGGCGGGCGGCCCTGAACCGGTCGCTTCTGGGTACCCCGGCCGCCCATCGCCAGCGGGTGGCCGACATCGTGATCGAGGAGGGCCAATAGTGAGCGAGGACGTCGAGGCGTTCCGCCGGCGGGCCCGTGACTGGATCCACGCCAACCTGCAACCGGCCGACTATTCGAGCTGGGCCAACAGCCTGACCGGCCAGCTGTCCGAGGACGAGGAGTTGGCCGCCATCCAGTACGAGCGCCAGCTGCAGCGGCGTTTCTACGACGCCGGGTACGCCGGGATATGCGTGCCCGAGGAGTACGGGGGCCAGGGCCTCGAGCCGGCCCACCAGCGGGCCTTCAACGAGGAGCTCAGCGGGTTCGAGTATCCGATGCGGCTGCAGGTGCCCAACTTCGCCCCCTGCGCAGCGGTGATCCTCGAGTGCGGCACCGAGGCCCAGAAGAAGCATCACCTGCCCCAGATCCTGCGCGGCGAGCAACTGTGGATGCAGCTCCTGTCGGAGCCGAGCGGCGGCTCCGATGTGGCCGCTGCCCTGACCACCGCCACCCGCGACGGCGACGAGTGGGTGCTGAATGGTTCCAAGATCTGGACCACGGGCGCCTGGTGGTCGGACTGGGGCCTGTGCCTGGCCCGCACCAACTGGGACGTCCCGAAGCATCGCGGGTTGACCGTCTTCATCCTTCCCCTCCACCAGGACGGCGTCGACGTGCAGCGCATCGAGATGCTGAACGGCTCGCGCGAGTTCTGCCAGGAGTTCCTCGTCGATCTGCGGGTGCCCGACACGGATCGGGTCGGCGAGATCGACCAGGGCTGGACCGTCGTCACCCGCTGGATGTTCCACGAGCGGATGCTCTTCAACTCGCCGCTCGTGACCGCCCCGGCCCGGGGCCGACCCAGTGCATCGATGGTCACCCCGTCCGATGTGGCCCGCGATGCCGGCACCGTCGACGAGCCAGTCGTGCGCGACCTGATCGGTGAGGCATCGGTTCTGGAGACGGTGGGCCGTGAGCTGCAGAACCGGGTCGGTACCGGCGTGCGCACCGGCTACCTGTCCGACCAAGGGGCGGCCATCGCCCGGTTGTTCCTCGGCATCGCCGGCGCCCGCATGCGGACCATCTGCTACGAGATCGCATCGTCGGCGGGGGGTGCCTGGTTGGACTCGGACGGGGCCCGGGCCGGGCGGGGGCTCGACTACCTGATGCGCCAGGCCGGCTGTATCGGCGGGGGCACCACGGAGATGGCCCGCAATGTGGTCAGCGAACGGGTGCTGGGCATGCCGAGGGAACGCAGCGTCGATCGCGACGTCCCGTTCCGGCAAGTGCCGAGGGCCCCGGCCGCCGGCGATGACACAAGGGGGAATAGATGACAGACGTCATGTCAGGAGTCAGGATCCTGGAAGTGGCCGAGCACACTTTCGTGCCCGCCGCCTCGGCCCTGCTCGCCGACTGGGGGGCCGACGTGGTGAAGATCGAGCACGTGGAACGAGGTGACGCCATGCGCGGCCTGGCCTCGACCGGAGTCACCACCATGCCCGATCAGGTACATCCGCTGCTCGAGCACTCCAACCGCGGCAAGCGCAGCCTGGGCCTCGACCTGACCTCGCCTGACGGCCTAAACATCCTCTACCGGCTGGCGGCCACCGCCGACGTCTTTCTCACCAACAAGCTTCCGGGCGTCCGCAAGAAGCTCCACATCGAGCCGGACCACATCCGGGCCCACAACCCAAGGATCATCTACGTGTCCGGCACCGGGCAGGGTGAGCGCGGCCCCGAAGCCGACAGAGGTTCGTACGACAGCCTGGCCTTCTGGTGCCGGCCGGGCACGGCGACCGGTGTCATGCGGCCCGAGTACGACGCCCCGCCCTCCCCGCCCGGCCCGGCCTACGGAGACTCCATCGGCGCCATGACCATCGCCGGCGGAATCATGGGCGCTCTCTACCACCGGGAGCGCACCGGCGAACCCACGAGCGTGGACGTGTCCCTGTTCAGCACCGGGATGTGGGCCATGGGTGCGGCCACCGCCTTGTCCCTGGCCTCCGGGCGGCCCTTGGCGCCCCCGCCCAAGGGCACCGTGAAGCTCAATCCTTTGACCTCCAACTACGAGACCAAGGACGGTCGTTGGATCGCCCTCACCTGCCTGCAGGCCGGCAAGTACTGGCCCGGCATGTGTGTGGCCATCGGTCGGCCGGAGCTGGGTACCGACCCCCGCTTCGCCGACCACGTATCGCTCCTGTCCAACAGCGCCGATGCGGCCGTGATCCTGACCGAGGCGTTCGGCGAGCACACCCTCGAGGAGTGGCGGGAGAAGCTGGCCACCTTCGACGGTCAGTGGGCGGTCGTGCAGGACACCCTCGAAGCGGCGGCCGACCCGCAGGCGGTGGCCAACGGCTACATCCAGGAGTGCGAGACGGCGGCCGGGCACAAGTTCCAACTGGTGGCCGCGCCCGTACAGTTCGGGGGCGTGCCCGCCTCGCCCCGCCGGGCACCGGAGTTCAACGAGCACGGCGACGCCATACTGGCCGACCTGGGCCTGGACTGGGACACCGTCGTCGACCTGAAGGTCCGGGGGGTAGTTGCGTGAATCAGATCAACCCAATCAAGGAGGAGTTGTCGTGAGCCGGTTCGATGCGTTCAAGTACGACGGGAAGCGGGTCGTGGTCATCGGTGCCGCCACCGGCATGGGGGCGGCCACCGCCGAGCTGGTCCGCGACGCCGGTGCCGAGGTGGTGGCCATGGACATCGCTCCGTGCACCCTCTCCGGGGTCAAGGAGATCCGGATCAACCTGGCCGACAGGTCGTCGATAGACGAGGCTCTCGGTCAGTGCGGCGGCCCCATCCATGCCCTGTTCCTGTGCGCCGGGGTGGCCGACGGCACGCCGGGCATCGAGAAGATCAACTTCATCGGCCACCGCCACGTGATCGACACCCTCATCGCCAACGGTCATCTGGGCCGGGGCGCGTCGATCGGTTTCATCTCGTCGGCCGCCGGCCTGGGCTGGGAGACCGCCCTGACCGAGATCAAGGAGTATCTGGCCACCCCCGACTACGACTCGGCCGCCGCTTGGATCGCCGAGAACGGCCATGCCGACTACCTGTGGAGCAAGCAGGCCATCTGCACCTATGTGGCCATGCAGGCGTTCCCGCTTATGAAGCAGGGCATCCGGATCAACGCCATCTGCCCGGGCCCGACCGACACCCCGCTGGCCCAGGCCAACAAGGACATGTGGCTGGGCTTCGGCGCCGACTACCGCGGCGACGTGGGTATCGACGCGTCGACCCCGATGGAGCAGGCCTATCCGCTGGTCTTCCTGTGCAGCGACGCGGGCGCCGCCATCACCGGCCAGACCATCATCTCCGATGCCGGTTACCTGATCTCCGGCCTGGTCGAGACCTACCCGGCCGCATCCGGCGCCGCCCAGTTCCTGCTCGGCCGTATGGGCTGACGGAGCTACCACCTTGCCGTCCGCCGAGGTCGACGCCGACCGCCCGAATGGGCCCCGCTCGCGCAAAGGCGCCGAAACGAGGGCCCGCATGCTGGCCGCCGCCAAGGAGATATTCGAGGAGAACGGCTTCCTCGATGCCCGCATTTCCGACATCGCCGAGCGGGCCGGTCTGTCCCACGGGTCCTTCTACCACTACTTCGAGTCGAAGGAGGAGATCTTCCGCGAGGTGGCGGCCGCCGTCGAGGACACCCTCAGTGCCCCGCTCGGCAGTGTCATCCTGGACCCGGCGTCGGCGGCCACCCCCCAGGAACGCATCCACGAGGCCATTCGGCAGCATCTGGAGAGCTACCGCAAAGAGGCCCGCATCATGGGCGTCATCGAGCAGGTCTCGCGCTACGACGCCCACGTGCGCCGGGCCCGCAATGCCCACGCCCAGCAGTACCGCAATCAGGTCGAGGAGTCGATCCGGCGCATGCAGCGGCTGGGCATGGTCGATCCCGGCCTCGACCCGGCCATCGCCGCCACCGTCCTCGGCTCCATGACCAGCCGGTTCCCCGAGGCGTGGCTGGTCGAGGGCGCCATCAAGTGCAGCTTCAACGACGGCGTCGAGCAGCTGGCCCGGGTCTTCATCAATGGGCTCGGGTTCCGCGACACCGACCGTGACGGCCGCCCCCCGACGGGACGCCGTCGGGCCAAGTAGGGCCTAGAGGGGTCCGGCGCCGTCCGGCCGGGCCCGGATCATGCTGTCCTGCACGAACGACGCGACCAGCGCACCGTCCGTCCGGAACACGTGGGCCCGGCCGTATCCGCGCCCACCGCCGGTGTGCGGCACCTCGTGACGCAGCAGCATCCAGTCGGCGGCCGAGAACGACTCGTGGAACGTGAGTGTGTGGCTGAGCACGGCGGTCGACAGGGTGCGGTGGGCGAGCGCCTGGCCGACGCCGGCGTGGGGCCGCATGGCCGTGCCGATCAGGAACCCGTCGGTGGCGTAGGCGAGAAGCGGCTGATCCATCCCGGCGTCGGCCGGGGCTCCGGGAAAGCAGGTCCACACATCCAGCCGGGCCGGCCCGACGGCGTCGGGATCATTGATGTCGACGCCGTCGACGACCGACACCTCCCACTCCCCGGAGGCGGGCGCCGGCGGAGGCGGAGTGATACCGGGGGGCGGGTCGCTGTGGCGGATCAGGTCGGGCTCGGCCGCCGTCATCAATACGACGGATCGGGTGCACAGCCGTCCCGCCTGGGAGAACGAAACCACGCTGCTGGCCACTGACCGCCCGGCCGACATGGCTTCCACCTCGATATCGACCGGAGCCTCCGACGAACCACCCCGTGCAAAGACGGTGTGGACGGTCTTGGCCGTCTTGTCCGGCTGCGAGGCCAGGGCCGCGACGATGGCCTGCCCCAGCACCTGCCCGCCGAACAGGACGCCGTGGCCGACGGCCACGTTGCTGCCCCGGAACCGGTTCTCGCCGGCGGGTTCCAGCTGGAACGACTGGAGGATCGATTCGAGGTCGCGCATGCGTCAGACGGTGACGCCGACCCTCATGATCTGGGCCAGGTTGCCGCCCATGATCTTGGCCGTGTCCTCGTCGGACAGCCCGGGCGGCAGGTGGTCGAGGTAGCTGCAGGGCTCGGCCAATCCCTCCGGGTGGGGGTAGTCGGAGCCGAACAGGATGTGGTCCACGCCCAGGGCATCGATCAGCTGGTCGATGCGGTCCTCGTGGAACGGGCTGATGTAGGTGTTGCGCTTGAACGCCTCGACCGGGTGCTCCTCGAAGGCCTGCGGCATCTTCTTGTAGGTGTCCTCCATGTGCTCGAGGAGCGGGATCACCCAGTCGCCCCCGTTCTCGATGGCGGCGACGCGCAGATCGGGGAAGCGGGTGAAGACCCCGTGGCAGACCAGGGCGGCGAAGGTGTCCTCGATCGGCCGCTTGCCGGCCGTCAGCATCCGGAACGCGTCCAGCCGGAACGGCAGCATCTCGCTCGGGCCGGTCCAGTCACCCTGGTAGCGGGAGTACCCGCTGTCGGACGCGTGCATCGACACCAGGATGTCGGCGTCGACCACGGCCTGCCAGAATGGGTCGAACTCGGGATAGCCGAAGGAACGGGAGCCGCGGAAACCGGGCACCGGCGCGGGCCGGATGAGCACGGTCTTGGCCCCCCGCTCCAGCACCCATTCGAGCTCCTCGATGGCCTTGTCCACGATGGGCAGGGTGATGACCGGGGTGGCGAAGATGCGGTCCTGGTAGTTGAACGACCATTCCTCGTACATCCACTCGTTGAGCGAATGGACGACGGCGTGGATCAACTCGGGGTCGTCGCGCAGGCGCTCCTCGAGCAGGCTGGCCAGAGTCGGGAACATGAGGGCCCGGTCCACGCCCAGCTCGTCCATCAGCTCGATGCGGGGCTCGGGCGACCGGAACGCCGGGAGGGCCCGCATCGGCTCGCCGATCAGCTCGCGGTACGACTTGCCGTCGGGGTTCCCGTTGCGGAAGTACTCCTCCTGGGCGCCCGGCCGGGCCACCACGTCGAATGTGGGGTTGGGGATGTAATCGCTGACCATGCCCCGCAGCATGATCTTGGTCCGCCCCCTGACCTCGACGTAGTCGATGGCGCTCTTGTAGCGGTCGGGCAGGTGGCGGGTGAACGCGTCGCGGGTCTCGTACATGTGGTTGTCCGCGTCGAACACAGGGAAATCGCATCTCCGGGCCATGTTGTGATCGTAACTCGTTTTGACAGCGACGTCAAAATCAGGCAAAGGCCGGGAGGACCTCTTCCTCGAAGAGGCGCAGGCTGCGCCATGCCACTTCCGGCGGCATGCCACCGCACAACGGGTGGAACATGGCGAAGGGAAAAGGAGCGGCCTGCAGCTCCTGCACGTACTGCTCCGCGGTCACGATCCGGTACCGGCCGGAGTCCCGCAGTTCTTCGATGCCGCCCACCTCCACGTACGGCCCGGCGCCGTCGTTGTCGTGCAGCCACCTGGCGTAGGCGTTGTTCTCGTGCAGGAAGAAGGGACCCATCTCCGCCCAGGCGGCGTCGGGATCGGCGGCCAGCGCCACCGTCTCGGTCTCACCGGTCGGGCAGGGCCCGGGGTCGGGCCGGCCCAACCGGATGACCTCGTCCCGATAGGCCGGCCACACGTCCGGGACGGTCGGGAGGAAACCATCGGCGATACTGGCCGCCCGCCGGGCCGCCGCCTCGCTGCTGCCGCCGAGCATCAGGGCCGGGCCGCCGGCGCGGTACGGCGCCGGGGTGATCCGGACCGTTCGACCGCGGTACTCGAACGGCTCGCCGCCGAACGCCGCCTTCAGCACCTGGACCGTCTCGGTCACCCGGCGGGCCCGCTCGCCGACCGGCACGCCGTACATCTCGAACTCGGACCGCACGTAACCGGCGCCGACGATCAGATCGATACGGCCCCGGCTCAGATGGTCGAGCACGACCATGTCCTCGGCCAGGCGGATCGGATCGTAGAACGGAGCCAGCAGGGCGGCGACCATGTACCGGATGTTCTCGGTGCGGGCGGCCATGGCCGCCAGCATCGGCAACGGGCTGGGCAGGTAGCCGTCGGACGAGGCGTGGTGTTCCGACACGGTCACCGATATGCAACCGCGCCGATCGGCCCACTCGACCATCTCCAGGCCGGCCGCGTAGCGGTCGGCGGCCGACGTGCCGGCCAGGTCCGGGTTGCGGAAATCGAACCGGAGACCGAAGCGAAGACCCATTCTACAAAGGTAGTCGAGCATTTCGACTCTGACGTCAGTTTTGGATATGCTCCAGGCATGGGCCTCGACGACATGATCCTGGTGAGCATCGACGATCACATGATCGAGCCGCCGGACATGTACCGGAACCATGTCCCGGCCAAGTGGGCCGATCAGGTCCCGAAGGTGGTCAAGAACGATCAGGGCATCGACCAGTGGGTCTTCCAGGGGGAGAAGACCTCGACCTCGTTCGGCATGGCGGCCACCGTGGGCTGGCCCCGCGAGGAGTGGGGCTTCAATCCGGGCGCCTACTCCGAGTTGCGGCCCGGCTGCTTCGATGTGCACGAGCGGGTGCGGGACATGAACGCCAACGGCGTCCTGGCGTCTATGAACTTCCCGACGATGGCTGGCTTCAATGCCCGGACCTTCCACGAGGCGAGCGACAAGGAGATCGCCCTCGTGATGTTGCAGGCCTACAACGACTGGGCCATCGACGAGTGGTGCGCCGCCTACCCGGGCCGCTTCATCCCGCTCGGCATCGTGCCCATGTGGGACGTCGAGCTGGCCGCCGCCGAGGTGCACCGGTTGGCCAAGAAGGGGTGCCGCTCGATCAGCTTCCTCGAGACCCCGCACGTGCAGGGATTCCCGAGCTTCCTGTCCGGCTACTGGGATCCGATGTTCACCGCCATGGTCGACGAGAACATCGTGCTGTCACTGCACATCGGCGCCGGCTTCGATGTGATCAAGCGGCCGGCCGAGGCGCCGGTCGACCATCTGATGGTACTGGCCTGCCAGATCAGCGCCATCACCGCCCAGGACCTCCTGTTCGGCCCGACTCTGCGCCGCTTCCCGGGCCTGAAAGTCGCTCTGTCCGAGGGCGGTATCGGCTGGATCCCCTTCTACTTCGACCGGATCGACCGCCATTACCAGAACCAGTCCTGGTTGCACGGCGCCGACGACTTCGGCGGCAAGCTGCCCTCGGAGGTGTTCCGGGACCACATACTCGCCTGCTACATCACCGATCCCTCCGGGCTTCTACTTCGGGACCGCATCGGCATGGACATCATCGCCTGGGAGTGCGACTACCCCCACACCGACACGACCTGGCCGGAATCCCCCGAGTTCGCGTGGAAGGAGTTCCAGGACGCCGGCTGCTCGGACGAGGAGATCGACCGGATCACCTGGCAGAACACCTGCCGGTTCTTCGACTGGGACCCGTTCGCCCACACGCCGAAGGAGCAGGCCACCGTGGCCGCCCTCCGGGCCCAGGCCCAGGATGTGGACACCACGCGGATGTCCAGGGCCGAGTGGCGCCAACGCAACGAAGCGGCCGGAATCGGCGTCTTTTAAGGTTGACCACCGCTGACCGGGAGGATGAAGTGAGCGAAACCGTTGCCGAGGCGTACTACGACCCGTACGACCACACCATCGACACCGATCCGTATCCGACGTGGAAGCGCCTCCGTGACGAGGCGCCGCTCTATTATAACGAGCGCTACGACTTCTGGGCCCTGAGCCGCTTCGACGACGTGGAGAAGGCGCTCGTCGACTGGCGCACCTTCATCTCCGGCAAGGGTTCGGTGCTCGAGATGATCAAACAGAACATCGAGATGCCGCCCGGCACCATCCTCTTCGAGGACCCGCCCGCCCACGACCACCACCGTGGCCTCCTGTCGCGTGTGTTCACGCCCAAGCGGATGACCGAGATAGAACCCAAGGTCCGCGACTTCTGTGCCAAGTCCCTCGACCACCTGGTTGGCAGCGGCGGCTTCGACTTCATCGCCGACCTGGGCGCCCCGATGCCGATGAAGACCATCGGCATGCTCCTCGGCATCCCCGAGGCCGACCAGCAGGCCATCCGCGACCAGCTGGACAAGGGACTGCGGCTGGAAGAAGGCGTGATGCCCGAGTTGAGCGCCGACTACTCCCCCGGCACGCACGCCGCCTTCGGCGAGTACATCGACTGGCGGGCCGAGCACCCCTCCGACGACCTGATGACCGAACTGTTGAACGCCGAGTTCGAGGATGTCACCGGCACCGTCCGCAAGTTGACCCGGGAGGAAGTGCTCAACTACGTCGGCCTGCTGGCCGGCGCCGGCAACGAGACCACGACCCGGCTGATCGGCTGGGCCGGCAAGGTGCTGGCCGAGAACCCCGACCAGCGGGCCGAACTGGTCGCCGATCCGTCGCTCATCCCCAACGCCATCGAGGAACTACTGCGCTACGAAGCGCCGTCGCCCGTCCAGTCCCGCTACATCACCAGGGACGTCGAGTACTACGGCCAGACGGTGCCGGCCGACAACATCATGGTGCTGCTGAACGCCTCGGGCAACCGGGACGAGCGCAAGTTCGACGACCCCGACCGCTTCGACATCCATCGCCAGATCGGCCACCACCTGACCTTCGGGTACGGCATCCATTTCTGCCTGGGCAGCCACCTGGCCCGCCTGGAGGGCCGGATCGCCCTGGAGGAGGTGCTCCGACGCTTCCCGACCTGGGAGGTCGACGGGGAGAAGGCGGTGCAGGCCCACACCTCTACGGTGCGGGGCTGGGAGAGCCTGCCCGTCACCACATCCTGACGGACGCACGCCGGCACCGGGGCGGGCTGGTCAGACCGGCGGGCCGGTCAGGTCGGCGGGCCGGTGCCCCCCGGAGCCGGTCGGCCGCCGGGGCGGTCGCCCCCCAAACCGCCACCCGCCGGGAGGCGTGTGCAAAGTTGCGGACTATATCCGCAACTTTGCACACTCTTCGATGTATTTGATCCTGAAGGGGCGCCCGCCCCACCGACGACCGGCTACCGCCGCCGGCCGCGGAACGGGCTCAACCCCGTCGACCGAACACCGACGCCGCCGGCGGTAGGTCCTGGGTGACCCGGGCCCGGTCGGGATAGAAGGCCAGCAGCCCCCGGATGCCCGTGCACTCGGGCAGCGGATCCTCGTACGACCAGGCCACGTCGACCACCTCGCGGTCGCCCACCCGGGCCGACCAGTACGACGCCACCCCCTTGTAGGGGCAGTACGTGGTCGTCCGGCTGGGCTCGAGCACGTCCGCCGGCAGGACGCAGTCCTTGGCCACGTACAGCAGCGGTTCCAGCGCCGTCTCGTAGACCACCACCGTGTCGTCGGTGTTCACCAACTCCAGACCCAGGAGCTCGACGCGTAGCCGGCGTCGGGTGGCTATCACGTCCACCCGGTGGTACGGATTGCGCGGGTGCATGTGCACCGGTGCGCCCTCCTCGAACCACCCGTCGACGGCCCCCCACGCCACCACGACAAAACCAGGCAGCAGCGGCACGGCCACGGTTTCCACATCGCGCACGTCGGCCTCCGGGAAGGCCCAGGTGGGCGGCCCGCCCGGCCGGTGCACGAGGGCGACCTGCTCGCTGTCGACCACGACGATGCCGTCCCGCACGGCCGTGACCCGGCGCCGGAACGGCTCGGCGTAGGTGACCGGTGCGGGGATGGATACGTCGAAACGGCCGGCCGGATGGGCGCTGAGCGGCCCCCGGCCGGTGGTCAGGCTCATCTGCGCACCCGCTCCGGTGCTGTCCCCCGCCCGCGGCGCGGGCTCACAGCGCCGTCGTCCCGTCGACCGGCCCGGCGGCGGCGGCGAAGCGCCGGACCATGCAATTGGTCGAGAACGACGCCAGCAGGGTCCCTTCCTCGTCGTGCACAGTGCAGGAACTGTGGGTCATGCCGGACCCGGCGAACGTCGACTCATGGTGGTACAGCATCCACCGGTCGGCCCGGACCGGCGCGTGCAACGACAGGGAGATGGCGTTGACTGCGGTCGACAGCGTGCGGTGGGCCTGGTCCTGGCCCACACCGGGGTGGGGCCGGAGGGCGGCGGCGATGGACATGTGCCCGGTGAACTGGGCCAGCAGGGCGTCGTGCAGGCACTGGTCGTCGGGCACCGAATCGAACCGCACCCACACGTCCAGCACCGGGGGCCCGACCGGGGCGTCGGGATCGCCCGTGTACGCCCCGTCGACGACCCGGATCTCCCGGCCGGACACGCCCATGTCGAACGGCTCGGCGTCGTCGGGATCGCCGACGTCCGGGCGGCGGTGGCCATGGCTGATGAGATCGTCGTCGGTCCGGTCCAAGAGGACGGCCCCGTGGGCCACCCGCCGGCCGGCCTGGTGGACATCGGCGGCCAGGCCGTCGAAGGTCCGGCCGGTCGCCAACTCGGCCAGGGTGAACCCCAGCGGGAGCCGGGCGTCGGCCGCTCTCAGGAACAGCATGTGCGTCGACACCGGCCTCCGGGACGGAGTGTGGCGCCCGGCGGCCACGATGGCCTGGCCCAGCATCTGGCTGCCTTCGACGACCGGGCGACGGGAATCACCCCGCACCACGCTGAGATATTCGAGCGGGCCGGCCGGCCGCACGTCGAGGATGTCGATGAGGTCGGCGGCGTCGCCCCACGTCATCAGGCGCCCCGCAGGAGGATCACCCCGGCCGGGGTCAGGCCCCCGCTGCTGACCACGGCCACCCGGGCGCCGTCCACCTGGCGGGCGCCGCCGTCGCCGCGCAGCTGGACCACGGCCTCGTGCACGAAGCCCATGCCGTGGGTCCGCCCGGCCGACAGTTGGCCGCCGTGGGGGTTGAGGGCGACCACCCCACCCTCCCGGGCGATGTTCCGGCCACCGGCGAGGAAGTCCTTGGCCTCACCGATGCCGCAGAAGCCGAGCCCCTCGAGCCACGACAGGCAGTTGAAACTGAACCCGTCGTAGAGGAGGGCCACATCCACGTCGGCCGCCGTCAACGACGTGCGGGTCCAGAGGTGGGCCGACGGACCGAGGGAGTGGGGCTCGTGGGTCATGGTCGACTGGTCCCACGCCACCCGCTCGGTCAGTTGGGTGCCGACCGCCTCGACGAAGACCGGCTGAGACCGGAGGTCGCGGGCCGTCTCGACGGCGGACACGATCACCGCCACCGAACCGTCGGCCGGCACGTCGCAGTCGTACAGACCCAGCGGTGAGGCGATCAAGCGGGCCGACAGGTAGTCGTCCATCGTCATCGGGTCGCGGTAGACGGCGTCCGGGTTGAGCCCGGCGTTGGTCCTTTCGGTCACGGCGATCCAGCCGAGGGTCTCCCTGGTGGTGCCGTACCGGGCGAAGTGGTTGGAGGCTCTGATGGCCAGCGGGATGGCCGCCGATCCCTCTCCGTAGGGCCCGCTGTAGCCGGGGACCCGACCGCCGCCCTGACCCATGCCGTACGGGTTGCCGCCACCCCCCGATCCGGCCCGCAGCTGCGCTGCGTAGGTCGCCTGCCAGACGGTGCGGAAGCAGAGGACGTGGCGGGCCAGGCCGGCGGCCACGGCCATCATGGCGGCGATCACCGAACCGGCCGGACCGAAGGTCTCGGCGCCTCCGTTGTACCAGGTCGGTCGCAAACCGAGGGCGTCTTCGAGGGCGGTGATCCCGCCCTCGCCGAAACCTCCGACGGTCGTGTTGCCCGGGTAGGTGGACAGCCCGTCGATGTCCTCGAAGGTGAGCCCGGCGTCGGCTACGGCGGCCCGCACCGCGTCGATGGTGAGGGAGAGTGGCGGCCGCATCAGGCGCCGGCCGATCTGCGACTTGCCGATCCCGGTGATGGCGACCCGCTCCTCGAAGCGGTCGGTACGCACCATCGGGCGCACCGACCGGCGGTGCTGCGCCGGGTCGATCTCGTCGTCGGGCAGATCTCCGCCACCACCGGCCGGCACGTACAGGGGAATCCACACGTCCTCTTGCTGCTCGAAACGGGGCGTCACCCGCATACCCACCTCGAGATCGCTCTCGGCCACGTCGACGATGTTCGTGGTGATCCGCACCCGCGGGTCGGCGTCGAGGGCGACGACCGCGACGCAGTACGGCGGAGGGAAGCGGGGGTCCCACAGCTGATGGTTCACCGAGTAGCCGATGACCACCCCGTCGCCCGGCACCATCCGTCGTGCCTGCTCCGATGACCGGCAGTAGCGGCAGACCGGCACGGGCGGATGCAGCAGCGCATCACACCCGGCGCAACTGGCGAACGAGAGCATTCCCTCCGCCCCCGCTTCCCAGTAATCGCGGTTGTCGTCGTCCACGACGGGCAGCGGGCGGGTGCACCCGTCCATCGTCAGGATCGTCATTTGCGGCCTCCCCACAGGGTCTTGGTTTCCGTTAGCGTCCGGGCGACCGTTGGAGCCATTGCGGCCGAGCACTGGAGTCGTATCGGATGAGAGTCGTAGTCGTCGGGGCATCGAGCGGGCTGGGCCGCTGCATTGGCGTGGATCGGGGCCAGCGCGGCGACCAGGTCGCGCTGCTCGCCCGCCGGGTGGAGCGGCTGGACGACGCTGCCCGCGAAGCCGGACCCGGGGCCATCCCGGTCCGCTGCGATGTCACCGACGAGGCATCCTGCCGGGCCGCCGTGCAGGAGGCGGCCGAGCGCATGGGTGGCATCGACGCGGTCATCTACTCGACCGGCATCGGGCCCCTGGGTCGCATCACCGAACTGGGCGCCGACGTGTGGCGCCGGGCGTTCGACACCAATGTGGTGGGCGCCGCCCTCATCACCGCAGCGGCCGTCCCCCACCTCACCGAGTCGGCCGGTGCGGCCGCCTTCCTGTCGTCGGTGAGCGCGTCCCTCACCCCGCCCTGGCCCGGATTCGGGGCCTACAACGTGAGCAAGGCGGCGCTGGACAAGCTGGTCGACTCGTTCCGCACGGAGCACCCCACGGTCGGCTTCACCCGGGTCGTGGTGGGCGACTGCGCCGGCGGTGAGGGCGACAGCGTGACCGAGTTCCCGAACGACTGGGACATGGAGTACGCGGCCGAGGTGATGGGCATCTGGGCCCAGCGCGGCTATCTGACGGGCACCCTCATGGACGTCGGCGACCTGCTCGCCGTCATCGACCTGGTGATTGGCCGCCACGCCGTCATCCCGTCCGTGACCGTCACCCCGCGCCCGGCCGGCTGACACAGTCACCGCCGGCACTCTACATTATTGACGTCGAAGTCATAATGTCCCGCTATATTTAACATCGACGTCAAGTACGGTCCATGCCGGACCGCCGACACGCGTCCAACCGGGGGGTTAGCCAGATGTCCAGAACGTCCAAGTTGCTGGTCGGTGCGGTGGCGCTGGCCACCGTGGCCGCCGGATGCGGCTCATCGAAGTCGACTTCGTCCGGCGGTGGCGGCGGTGGGTCGGGAGAGACCATCACCGTCGGCCTGTTGGGCGACTTCACCGGGTTGGCCGCCTCGGGTAACAAGACCAGCCCGCTCGGGGTGCAGGCCGGTATCTCCCTGGCCGCCCAGCAGGGCTACCACATCAAGTTCGTGCAGGCCGATACGGAATCGTCACCCTCCGGCGCCCTGTCTGCGGCCCAGACGCTCGTCGAGCAGGACCACGTGAGCGCCGTACTGGCCGTCTCGTCGCTCACCCTGCTGGCCGCCCCCTATCTGAAGAAGCAGGGGATTCCGGTCATCGGCGTGGCCGAGGACGGGTCGGAGTGGATCGGCGACACGAACATGTTCTCGGTCTACGGATTCCTCGATTCCACCAAGGTGTCGACCACCGGGGGCGCCTTCTTCAAGATGGAGGGGGTTACCTCGGTGGGCGCCGTCGGCTACGGGATCTCGCCGCAATCGGCCAATTCGGCCAAGGCCACCGGCGTGTCGGCCCAAGCGGCCGGGCTGCAGGTCGGCTACATCGACTCCAACTTCGCCTTCGGCAGCACGAACGTCCAACCGGTCGCCATCGCCATGAAGGACCACGGGGTGAACGGCGTGGTCTCAGAGACCGATCCCAACACCAGCTTCTCGTTGATCACGGCCATGCGACAGGCGGGCGACAACCCCAAGGTGGCGCTGTTCCCGGACGGTTACGGCGGCGACATCAGCCAGGCCGGACCGGGTGCTCTCCAGACCGGGCAGGGCGTCTTCTTCTCGCTCAGTTTCGAACCGGTCGAGATGCAGACGACGGCGACCAAGCAGTTCCAGACGGCACTGTCGGCGGCCGGCGTCAATGGTGACCCGACCTACGGGGAATACGCCGGTTACGCCTCGGTCGCGCTACTGGTCGCCGGGCTGAAGACAGCTGGTGCCAACCCGTCGCATGCGGCGCTGATCTCGGCGCTGAACGGGGTCACGAACTTCGACGCCTGGGGCCTGCTCGGCAGCCACACCCTGAGCATGGCCGACCGCAACTCCACCGCCATCGGCGTGGACGGCTGCCTGTACGTGGTCCGCCTCTCGGGTTCCACCTTCCAGTTGGTGTCGGGCGCCGATCCCATCTGCGGCACGGAGATCCCGGGTAAGTCGGTCTAGCGATGCCGACCGACCACGAACTCCGCATGCTGATCGACGGCCGGCTGGTCGAAGCCGGAGCCGGACGGACATTCACCAATGTCAACCCGGCGACCGAGGAGCCGCTCGGCGAGGTGGCCGACGGCTCGGCCGACGACATGCGCACCGCCATCGCCGCCGCCCGCCGGGCGTTCGACGAGACCTCCTGGTCGACCGACCGGGCGTTTCGCCAAAGGTGCCTGGAACAATTGCAGGCGGCGTTGGAGAGCGAGCGCGAGGACTTCCGGGAGGAACTCATCCTGGAGGTCGGGTGCCCCCGGATGAGCACGATGGGGCCCCAGCTCGACGGACCTCTCGAAGGCGCTCTCCGCTACCCGGCCAAGCTGATCGACGAGTTCGAGTGGGACGCCGATCTGGGTGACGCCCCCGACATGCGGGGCACGCCCAACCACCGCCGGGTGTGGAAGGAGCCGGTCGGCGTCGTGGGCGCCATCGTGCCCTGGAACTTCCCCCTCGAAGTGACCCTCAACAAGGTCGGGCAGGCCCTGGCGACGGGCAACACGATGATCCTGAAGCCGGCGCCGGACACGCCGTGGAACGCCACCCGGCTGGGCCGGTTGGTGGCCGAGCAGACCGAGATCCCGGCTGGCGTGTTCAATGTGGTGACCTCCTCCGACCACCTGGTCGGCGAGGAGCTCACCCTCTCGCCGGCGGTGGACCTGATCTCGTTCACCGGTTCCACCGCTGTCGGCAAGAGGATCATGGAGAAGGGCAGTGCCAGCCTGAAGCGCCTGTTCCTGGAGTTGGGCGGCAAGTCGGCGACCATCGTCCTCGAAGACGCCGACCTGGGCACCGCCGTCCTGGCCGGCCTGGCCGTCTGCTTCCACGCAGGCCAGGGTTGCGCCATCCAGACCCGCATGCTCCTCCCCCGGTCCCGCTATGCCGAAGGGGTGGCGCTGCTCGATCAGGCCATGGCCCATGTGCCCTACGGCGATCCGCAACGCCCGGACGTGATGATGGGCCCGGTCATCTCCGAGAAACAGCGGCAACGGATCCTGGGCTACATCGAGAAGGGTCGGGCGGAGGGCGCCACCCTCCGGCTCGGGGGCGGGCGCCCGGCGCATCTGGACAAGGGCTGGTACGTCGAGCCCACCATGTTCACCGACGTCGACAACTCGATGACCATCGCCCAGGAGGAGATCTTCGGTCCTGTCCTCGTGGTCATCCCGTTCGACGACGATGACGATGCCGTTCGGATCGCCAACGACAGCGTCTACGGGCTGGCCGGTGGGGTGTACTCCGGTTCACTCGAGCGGTCGATGGCCGTGGCCCGGCGCATCCGCACCGGCGTCATGAGTGTCAACGGCGGCGGCCCGGTCGGCGCCGATGTTCCCTTCGGCGGGTACAAGCACAGCGGGGTCGGCCGCCAGAACGGCACGGCCGGTTTCGAGCAGTACCTCGAGACCAAGGCGGTGGCCTGGCCGGCGCTGTGACCCCTCGGCCGTTACACCCAATCGTCCGGATTGCCCCGGTCGGGCCATGGTTTGTTGAGCGCACGTAGGGAAGGCGGTTTCCCGGCTCAGCACCGCCGCGGGTAGGGTTGCGACCGCAATGAGGTCCGGGGGGAGCGGCGCCGATCCCGGGCGTCCGGTCGGCAGATCATGGTGGCCCTGGCTGGCCGGGTGGACCGCTCTCGGTCTGATCATCCGGGTGGCCTCGGTGCTCGGCCGTCCCCACCTGGCCCTGAGCGGGGACGCCTGGTACTACCACTGGGCGGCCATCGATCTGGTCGACGGCAAGGGCTTCATCAACCCGCTCACCTACAGCCAGCACCACGTGACCCAGGGCGCCGATTTCCCGCCCGGTTTCATATTCCTTCTGGCCGCCGCCGCGCTGGTCGGTGTCAAGGGCGTCCTGGCCCAGCGCATCTGGGTGTGCATCGTCGGGTCGGCCGGGATCGTGCTGGTCGGCCTGGTCGGCCGGGAGATCGGCGGCCGCCGGGTCGGGCTCATCGCCGCCCTCATCGTGGCCGTCTACCCCAATATCTGGATCAGCGACGGCCTGGCCATGTCCGAGGCCGTCTCGCCCATCCTGGTCGCTCTGATCCTGCTGACCGCCTACCGCTTCTACCGGCGTCCCGGCATCTCGTCCGCCGTGTGGTTGGGCCTGAGCATCGGGCTGGCCGCCCTTACCCGGGACGAGTTGTCCCTCCTCGGTCTGTTCATCTTTGCCCCGCTGACACTGGGCGACCGCACCCGGCCGTGGCCGAAGCGGTTCGGGGTGTTCGCCGCCGGGGTGATCGCCGCTCTCCTGGTCGTGGCCCCCTGGGTCGGCTACAACCTGAGCCGGTTCCAGGATCCGGTCTTCATCAGCTCCGGCCTGGGCGTCACGCTGGCGTCCAACAACTGTGCCGCCACCTACTCCGGCCACCTGGAGGGGTACTGGTACATGCCCTGTGCCGGGGCGCCGCCGGTAGCCGCCCCGGGTGCCGACGAGTCGGTTCAGGGCAGCATCGACCAGCGCTTCGCCATGGACTACATGAAGGCCCATGCCGGCCGCCTGCCGGTGGTGCTGGCTGCCCGCTTCGGCCGGGCCTTCGGGCTGTACCGGCCGATCGAGCAGCTGCAGCTCGATGCCGAGTTCGAGACCCGACCGTTCCACTGGGCCGAGGTCGCGCTCTACGGCTACTACGCCCTGTCCGTCGGCGCCGTCGCCGGAGCGGTCATCCTCCGCCGGCGGCGGGTTCCGGTCCTGCCCATCCTGGCCGTCGGTGCCACCGTGGTTGTGTCAGTATTGATGACATTCGGGGACACCCGTTACCGGACGACCTGGGAGATATCGCTCGCCCTGCTGGCCGCCGTGGCCATCGACCGGGTCTGGTCGGCGGCCCGGCCCGAGCCGGCGACGGCCTTCGAGGCCGGCCCGGCTCCGGCTCCGGCCCTGGCCGAGGCGGCGGCGGGGTGACCCGGTGATCGCCGATACCAGCGTCCTCATCGTGATCCCGGCGTACAACGAAGCCGGTTCGGTCGGTCAGGTCGTGGCCGAAGTCCACGAGGCGGCTCCCAAGGTGCACGTGCTCGTCGTCGACGATGCGTCGCGCGATGCCACCGCAGCCCGGGCCCGGGCCGCCGGTGCCGACGTGGTGGTGAACCCGATCAACCTGGGCGTGGGCGGCGCCATGCGCGTCGGTTTCCGCTACGCCCGGGCCAACGGGTACCGCGCCGTCGTGCAGGTGGACGGCGACGGCCAGCACGACTCGACGTACCTGGAAACGATCCTCGACGACCTGGAGGACGACGACGTGGCCCGCGTCGTCATCGGCGCCCGCTTTGCCGGCGTCGGCGCCTACCCGGTGGCGCCCGCCCGGCGGGCCGCCATGTGGGTCCTGTCCACCTACCTGTCTCGCGCCACCGGTGTCGGCCTCACCGATGTGACCTCCGGATTCCGGGCCAGCAACCGGGAAGCCATCGAACTGTTCGCCACCTCCTACCCCACCGCCTACCTGGCCGACACCGTCGAGTCGCTGGCCCTGGTCGCCCATCACGGAGGACGGGTGAGCCAGGTGCCGGTCGCCATGCGCAGCCGGATCAGCGGTTCGCCGAGCCAGTCCAATCTCAAGGCCGCCCTCCACCTGGCCCGCGTCGCGACCCGGCTGCCGTTCGCGGGTCGCAGCCGCCAGCCGGTCATCGATCTGCAGGACCGGGTCCGGCGACTGGCCGAGGATCTGGCGCTCGTCGCCAACGAGGTGGAGAGCCTGAGGCCGCCCGAGGAGCACCGCCAGTGACCCTCCAGTCTGCACCGAAGCCGGCTCGAGCCGAGCCCATCCAGGCTGCTCCCGACGCCGCCCGTCCACACCGGCCGGTCCGCTACCCCTGCTTCGACGGCCTCCGGGCCATCGCCGCCCTGACCGTGGTGGCGGTGCACACCTCGTATGCCAGCGGGGTCACCACCATCCATCCCGGTATCGGGCACTACACCGCCCGCTTGGAGATCGGCGTCGAGGTCTTCTTCGTCATCTCCGGCTTCCTCCTCTACCGGCCGTTCGTCGCCGCCCACATGGAGCAGAAGGCTCCGCCGGAGAAGTGGGCATTCTGGCGACGCCGGCTGAAACGCATCATTCCCGCGTACTGGGTGGCCTTCCTGATCGTGACCTACGTGATGCACGACGACACCGTCCGCCATGCCTGGTACTCGCCGCTCGTGTATCTGGGCTTCGCCCAGATATACCTGCCGCACTACGCCGTCAGCGGTCTAACCCAGGCCTGGTCGCTCTGCACGGAGATGACCTTCTATCTGTTCCTCCCCCTCTACGCCGCTGCGGTGGGACGGCGACGCCGGGATCCCGACCGGCAGCTGCGGGCCGAGTTGTACGGGCTGGGCACCCTCGTCCTCATCGGTTTCGTCTGGCGCATACCGGTGCTGGCCATCGGCACGGGAGAGGCCCGCACCATGCCCAACTGGCTGCCCGGCTACATCGACCAGTTCGCCCTCGGGATGCTCCTCGCTGTCGTCAGCACCTGGATGGCGACGACCAGGCGGCAGTCGGCGGTACTGGCCCACCGGGCCACGCCCTGGGTGTGCTGGGCGCTCGCCGCCGCCGCTTTCTGGGCCGTCTCGAACATCGGTATCACCCTCGAACCCCTGAAGGCCAGCTCCGTCGGCATCAGCCTGGAGCGCCAGGCCCTGTACGGGATGTTCGGGTTCTTCATGGTGGTGCCGGCCGTCTTCGGGCCTCAGGACCACGGCGTCATCCGCCGGTTCCTCCGGTCGCGACCCATGCAGCTGATCGGCATCGTGTCCTACGGCCTCTACCTGTGGCACGAGGGCTGGCTGAACCGGTTCATCACCATGTTCCACTTCCACGACTTCGCCATCCCCTGGGGCTGGTTCACCCTGTTCGTCGTTTCTATGGGCCTAATCTCGGCCACCCTCAGTTACCGGCTGGTCGAACGGCCGATCTTGCAAGGCACCTGGAAAGGATGGCTCCGTCACTCGTGACCGAACTGGCCCCGTTCGCCGCCGATACCCCACTGTTCACCGACAAGATCGGTGACCTGGCCGCGGCTGCCGGCATCCGGCACATCGACATGTTCGGGTGGCGCGACCTCGAGCATCCCGAAGCCGGCGGTTCCGAGGTGCACGCCGCCCGCATCGCCGAGCGCTGGGCGGCCGCCGGGATCGACGTCCGTCTCACTGTCTCGCGCGGCGATGGCGCGGCCCGGCGCAGCTGGACCGACGGCTACCAGATCGACCGCCCGGCCGGCCGGTACGGGATATTTCCGAGAACGGCCGTCGATCAGTTGCGCCGCCGGCGGGCGCACCGGCCGACCGTCGACCTGCGGGATCAGCCCGGTACCGGCCGGGCCACGGTCGAGATCTGGAACGGTATGCCGTTCCTGTCCCCGATCTGGGCGCCCGGCCCCCGTCTGGTGTTCCTGCACCACGTGCACGATCGCATGTGGGACCTGGTCCTGCCGCCGTCACTCGCCGCCGCCGGGCGTTTCCTGGAGAAGCGGATCGCCCCGCCGGTGTACCGCAGCACCCCGGTGGTGACCCTCTCCGAGTCATCCCGCCAGGACATCATCCGGCTTCTCGGTTTCCCGGCCGATCGCGTGCATGTCGTCCGCCCCGGCGTCGAGGAATCCTTCCACCCGGCGCTCCCGCACCGCTCGCCCGTTCCCCTGGTCGTGGCCGTCGGACGGTTGGTGACCTACAAGCGCTTCGACAGCCTGGTCGACACCCTGGCCCGGCTGCACCGGCGGCACCCCGAGCTACGGGCCGTGATCGCCGGCGAAGGAGCCGAACGACCGCACCTGGAGCAGCTGATCCGCGACCACGGCGCCGAGGAGTGGTTGACACTGCCCGGCCGGGTCGACGACGACGAACTCCTCGCGCTGTACCAGCAGGCGTGGGTGCTCGCCGCCCCCTCGGCGTTCGAGGGCTGGGGGCTCACCATCTCGGAGGCGGCGGCGTGCGCCACGCCGTCCGTGGCCAGCCCCATCGCCGGTCACGCCGACGCCGTCGAGCACGGCATCACCGGGTTCCTGGCCGAACCGGGCGACGACATGGAGTCGCGGATCGACCAGCTGATCGGCGACGACCGGCTCAGGCGTCGGATGCAGAGGGCGGCCCGCCTGAAGGCTGAGTCACTGACATGGGACCGGACGTCCCTGGAGGCAATGCGGATTCTGGCCGCCCAGGCCTGACATCCGGCTCGGCCGACGCGACCAGCGCCACCGCCGCCAGCGCCGCGGCAAACCCGAGAATCCTGACCACCGCCCATCCGCCGGGGGGAAGCAGATCCTCGCCGAAGACGGTGGCCGCACCTACGAGGGCACAGACGGTGGAGGTCACGTTGGTGAGTGCGGCCATGAGGCTGGCCGGGTGAACCTGCAGGCCGGCCTGGAACACGAGTAGGCCGCCGGCGGTGACGACGGCGAACAGCCACGGGTACGGGGTGCCGAGCGACGAGATCGCTCCTTTGACCAGACCCTGGTCGGCCAACCGGATCGACACCGCCTTCTCGGCCACCGCCCCGAAGCCGTACAGGAGACCGGCGGCCACCGCCCCGAACGCCAGATTGCGGCCGGTACCCCGCCGCCGGTCGGCGGCCACCAGACCGAACGCCAGGACGCAGGCGATCGACCCGAGGATGAGGATGCGCCCGCCGGGCACCGCCGTAGCCAGGTGCTCCTCGCTACGGGCCGACACGGCGACGGCCACGACGGCGGCCAGGATCAGGACCAGGGCGGTGATCTGCCGTGAGGCCAGCCGTTCGCCCAGCACCGAGGAACCGACGGCGGCCAGCGCGATCAGGCCGCCGGCGAGAATCGGTTGGACCACCGATACCGGCGCCAGGGTCAACGCCATCACCTGGAGGGCGAGACCGGCCAGCATGGCCACGAAGCCGACCAGCCACCGCCGGCTCGTGGTGGCAGTGTGCCACAAGCTGGTCAGGCCGATCCGCACCGGAGGCAGGTCGGTCAGGGCCTGCTTCTCGAGGACGTAGCCGGCGTCGTAGAGGAGGGCCGACGCGCCGGCGATGAGCGCTCCCAGCAGTTCTTTCATTCGGCGGCCTGCATCCGACGGCGAGCGTAGACGGCGCCCGCCACCAGATCGGCGCCCAGCAGGGCCAGTCCCATCCAGGCCAGGTCGTTGGCCGAGCTGAGATCGCCGGGCCAGTCGATCGAGGGCCAGTAGTGGTACCGGACCTGTTGGACCACCGAGTAGCCGGCCAGCCCGAACAGGACCGCGACTGCGGCCGTACGGGTGACCAGGCGACCCCACCTCCAGCGGAGACCGATCAGGGTGAACAGGCCGGCGGCGGCGCCGATCACCGGGCGGCTCACCATGGACGCGACTATTCCCCACCCGACGGCGGCGGACACGGTGACGACGATGCCGGCCGACCACCCGGGTGGGCGGCGGGCGGCGAACTGGGCCCACGATGCCGGGGTCGGCGGTGAACCGGCCGGGCCGCCCCGTCGCCGTCTCGGGTACCGGGACCCGGTCGGCCACACCGCCAACAGGACCGACCCGACGATGGACGCGGCCGATACCCCGATGGCCGTCCAGATCACCTTCTGCGGGGTCCAGTCCAGGTGAATGGTCTCGGCCCGGCCGGCGGCGACTGCGGGCAGTGACCAACCGTTGGCGAAACCGTCGATGAGTTGCGGTGGCCCCAGGTCGCCACCCCCCGCCACCGTCGCCTTCCACCCGGAGCTCAGGCTCTGGCCGAGTACCAGCCAGGATGGTTGACCGGTGCCGGTGACGGTCACGGTCAACGACGTGCGGTCCTGGTGGTCTATCCGGACCGGCGGGGTGGGGGCGGCTGGGGCCTGGGCGGCGGCGACACCGGATGCCGGCGCCCCTCCGGCCGCCGAGCCGAGCCAGACCTGGTCGATGGACCAACCGCTCGGCAGTCGGGGACTGGTGGTGACGGTGTGGGACCCGGCGGCCAGCTCCACGCCGCCGGCCGAGTTCCCGCACGGGGCGATCGCCATCTGCTGGCCGCCGAGGGCATCTGTGCTCGTCCCGGTGACCTCGACGTCGATCGGCTGGCCGTCGATCTGCAGAAGGCCACCCGTGCACACGGTCGGGAGATCGGATGGGGCGGCCGGTTGCACCACGTCGGGTAGGCCGAGTTCGGCGATGCCGACCGGGAGGATGTCGGTGATCCCGGAATAGGTCGAGTAGTAGTCCAGCGCCCGGACCTGGCGCACGGCGTCGATGGTGATCCGCACCGAGTTGCCGGACAGGGCCGGAAACGTGAGCGGGATGGTGGTCGTACTGTTCTGCTTTCGGCCGGCGCCGACCGGTGGCACCGGTACTGACACCGTCTCGCGGCCGCTGGGCGTGGAGATGGTGATGCGCGACGGGAGGGAATGGCGCCCGTCGTTCAGGACCTGGAGGTCGAGGTGATCGAAGGTCACCGATCGCGACAGGTTCACGTAGAACCACTCGCCGCTCTGGGGACCGGTCTCGGCGATCCACGCCGTGTTCGGATCACCGTCGACGGCTGCGTTGGCGCGGGCGTTGCGATCGCCGTCGAGTCGGGTCGAGGAGTTGGCCGCCGTGACCGTGACGCCGGTCGTCGCCGTGGACGGTGGCGTGAGCCCGACCAGTTGGTTGATGAGGTAGTCGGAGTCGCCGGCATTGATCTCGGCCGTGCCGCCCACCGAGAAACTGCGGGCGGTGGGCAGGTCGAACGTGCGGCTCATCGTCGGTTCGGGGTCCTGGCGGGGCGGGCTGGTGACCCGCTGCCGGTTCATCAGCAGGTCGAGGGGATGGCTCAGCGACGCCGCCCCGGCCGTGGCCAGGAGGCCGGTCGGCATCCGGAGCGTGGCCGATGCCGGGCCGACGCCGGGAATGGTTATGCCGGTGAAACCGACCTGGGGCAGCCCGTCGTAGCGCTTGTCGGCACCGCCGGTTGCGCCGTTGACGACCAGTTCGAAATGGTCAAAGGTGCGGGCCGGGAAGCTCACCGTCTGTCCCGCCGCCGACAGCGAGGCGGCGGTGAGGGCCACGGTGACCGGATGGCCGCCGTCGAACAGGAGGGTCACCGAGGTGATCTTGCGCTTGATGGTGCCGATGTCGGCCAGCTGGTCGAGCGTGACGTGGTCGGCGGTGACCGGGTGGACCAGGTCGGCGACCAACCGGACTCCGCTGACCGGTTCGTGGGCGCCGAACGCCCAGGCGGTGGCCGGGTTGCCATCGAACGCGTTGAGGGGCTTGAACTCCGGGGTGAACGAGAGCGAGTCGCCGTACTGCGTCGCCTGGGCGGAGGCCACGCCGTTGACGACGGCCACCGTCTGGTCGGCGGTCGACTGGCCGGGGAACACCGGCAGGGCATAGTCGGAGGGGGTGTCGGCCGGGTCGGCCACCCCGGGCTGCTCCACCTGGCCGACGTTGGCCTGCATGCTGCCCCACACGTAGTTGGCCAGCGGGTTGGTGTCGGTCACCACCAGGGTGGCGCCGTTGCCCATGGCGTCGGCGAACTCGGTCGGTTGGTGGTCGGCGGCCGCCGCGTACAGGATGCTCTGGCCGCCGTTCAGGAGTCCGGCTCCGGCCGCCTCGACGATCCCGGACCCGTCGCCGGCCACGATGACCGGCGAGGCCAGCGGCTCCGTGCGGACCACAGGGCGCGGGTCGGACACGTTGAACACCGACAGGGCCGGCGGCAGCGTGGTGTCGGTGGCCAGGCCGAGCCGGGTCTCGCTGTCGAGCGGGTAACGGATCTGCGGTGCCGGCTGGGGAGCCCCGAACGAGGTCGGGGACCCCAAACCGGTACCGGGCGACGTCATCTCGGCGTAGAGGATCTGGGGGAAGGGCAGGTGGTACCGCTCGTACTGCAGGTCGGACTGCAGGAGGATCTGCCCGACGCCCATGAGCCGGGCGACGGGCGCCAGTGCGGCGAAGTCGAGCGTCCCGTCCTGGATGGGTTGGTCGAGCGCCTCGACCAGGTTGGCCGACGCCGGGGTGCCGGCCGGCACGACCTGACGGCTGACGTACGACCGGTTGAGCAGCCCGGGCGGGACCGGGTCCTCGGTGACCCCCCACGTGTAGGCCCCGAAGTCCTCGCCCGGCAGGCCCAGCACCCGGCTGTTCGAACCCGATGAGTTGAGATAGGAGGCGGCCGCCGTCCAGTAGGACGGGATGGTGTCCGGACGGGACAGGTTCGAGGCGATGAGCCCCCCTGTCCACAGAGCCGGCAGGTTGGCCCCGATCAGGGCCAGCGACGTGCCCGCCGCGGCCAGGCCGATGCCGGGCCGGCGCAGGTGGAGGGCGGTCACGCCGGAACCCATCAGGATGGCCAGCCCCATCACGACGATGGGCACGATTCGGTCGACCGACCGCATGGCCAGGGCCAGCTCCGAGCCGGCTGAAGCGCCTTTGATCACCGCACCGAAAGCGGACGGGTCCCGGAATGGGAAGGCCCCCACTGCGATCAGCGTGCCGAACCCGACCAGGGCCAGGCAGTAGCTGCGGTACACCCAGCGGGTCAGCAGTCCGAGTAGAACCGAGACTCCAGGCAGCCCCAGGCTCACGGCCAGCAGCCAGGGGGACTGTGTGTAGGGGATGGACTGGAGCGTCCAGGCCTGCACTTTGTCCCAACCGTAGAAATACCAGTAACCCAGGCCGCGCAGCACTTCCGCCGCCGAGGATGTCCTGGACACGGTCGGCACCGTCTCGGTGACCCGGAGGATGTTGATCCCGTACCGGCCCTCGGCCCACAGCCCGGCCGCCCACCAGACCGACACCAGGATGCACAGCGCGGCCAGCCGGGCCGACGTCGCCATCGCCCGGCGCAGGGTCACCTCCCGGCTCACCCATACCGCGTGGATGAGCCAGATCGCCGGTGCCGCCACGACCAGCACGATCGACGTGGCGTTCACGCCGCCGACCAGCGCCACCACCAACGCGAAACGGGCCGGCTGCCGCCACCCGCCCCGCCGGGCCGCGGTGGCGGTCAGGCCGATCATCCACCCGAGGGCGGCCCACGGCATGAGGATGGCGGAGGTCCGGTCCAGATAATCGAGGGTGTACGGCGTCAACATGTAGGCCAGCGCCGCCACCGCCCGCCCCGGACCTTCCAGCCCCAGACGGCGGGCGCAGTACGCGGCCCCGGCGCCGGCGGCCAACAGGACCGTCCCCATCCAGATCCGCTGGCCCACCCAGACGGGGATTCCGAGCCATTGGACCAGCCAGTAGTAGGGGCCCATCGGCAGCAGGTAACCGATGTTCTGGTGGGTGACCGTCCCGAGGCCGGTGTTGGGATCCCACATCGAGGCCGCGCTCGTGGTGAGCTTGCCCGGATCGAGGTAGAGGTACTGCTTCGTATCGGCGGCCACCTGGCCGGGCCGGCTCAGGAACACCGGGAGGTAGGCCAGCGCGGCGAGGACCAGGTAGAGCGCGGCGTCCCCGGGGGTCGCCGTCCGTCGCCTCACGATCAAGGGGAGAAAGTTAGCCGCCGACCCTCGTTCGACGGCAGCCGGGGTCAGTCGGCGGCGGCCAGAATGGATTCGATGCGATCCAGCAGGTCGGCCGGCGAGAACGGCTTGTCGATCACCATCAGCTCCCTCAGCTACTCACAATGAGAAGTGTAAAATGTCAATGTGCCTGACCGATAGGGCCAATAGTCCTATCGGAGTTGATAATTGCGCCGATGTGGTAAATAGACGAAACGTCGACTATCCCGTCTGAGATAACTCTCCGGTGGGAAGATGCATTTAAATCCGGATTGTCCCGCCTTCCGATTTCGTACCCTTTGTCGCACCCTGGAGGCCGCAGTGACCGCCGATCGAGCGGAACCCACGCGCTATATCGCCGCTCTGGCCCTGAGCATCTCCGGTCTGCTCGGGTTGGGTTCCATCGGCATAGGGCTGGGTCTGGTCAGGCCGGCCGGCCACCCGCCGGGCCCGGCCACCGCCGTCGCCCTGCCCGCTCCCCGTGGCGTACCGGTCCGGGTCTGCACCGTCTGCCATAGAACCGTCGCCGGGCCCCGCCCGGTGCCGCCGGCGACCACGACCACCACGACCGTCGCCCGACCCCGACCGGTGGTGGTGACCGTCGCCCGCCGGATCCCGCCCCCCACGGTGCTGCACACGACCACGACCACCCAGGTGACGACCACCACCACCGTCGCCCACCCGGGGACCCACCGGGCCCAGTCGACCGGCACCTCGGGCCGGGGGAAGTCGGCCTCGGCGCCGGGCCACCTGCGCCATCCGGGCAAGGCGCATGGTCCGGACAAGCCGCATCGGGGTGGCCCTAAGTCCTGATCGGGCTTGGGCCCTCTCCACGGCCCCCCACTATCCTTGGCCGATGCCGACCATGCTGAAGCCTGGGTTCTCCTGGTGGGAGACCTACACCCGCTGTATCAGTGCTGCGCCGGAGGCGTTCGATTCGGACCGGCTGCGCAATCTGAGCCGGGGGGAGTGGCGCCGGGTCGGCATCCCCGGCGATCACGTGACGCCGGTGGACGGCACGCCTATCCCGGGGCCGCCCCGCATCGACGCGCAGGAGGCGCTGGCCGCCGTCGAGCACGCCGCATTGGAACACGCCAAGTGGTCGCAGGTCGATCTGGATGAACGCCGGGCCCGGGTGACCGCCGCCGTCGATGCCCTGACCGAGCACCGGGATCTGCTGGCCGCATTGCTGGTGTGGGAGATCGGCAAGCCGTGGCGCCTGGCCCGGGCCGATGTCGACCGTTGTCTCGACGGGGTGCGGTGGTACGTGGGTGAGATCGAGCGGCAGCTGGCCGTGGGCACGCCCGATGAGCGACGCCCGCTGGCCGGGGTGGTGTCCAACATCGCCAGTTGGAATTATCCGATGAGCGTCCAGGTCCATGCCGAGCTGGTCCAGCTCCTGGCCGGCAACGCGGTGGTGGCCAAGACCCCCAGCCAGGGCGGATTCCACACGTTGACGTTGGCTCATGCCCTGATGAAGCGGGCCGATCTGCCGGTGACGCTGCTGTCGGGTCTGGGCGGGTCTCTGGGGGAGGCGCTGATCCGCTCCGAGGGCGTGGGCGCGCTGGCGTTCGTCGGCGGACGGGCCAATGGACGCCAGGCGGCCATCAGCCTGGCCGACACCGGCCGGCGGCACATGCTCGAGCAGGAAGGCCTGAACACGTGGGGGATCTGGGATTTCTCGCAGTGGAACCTGCTGGCCCAGAACATCCGAAAGGGGTTCGAGTACGGCAAGCAGCGCTGCACCGCCTACCCCCGCTACGTCGTGCAGCGCCGCCTGTTCCCGGCGTTCCTCGAGATGTACCTGCCCATCGTCAAGGCCATCCGCTTCGGTCACCCGCTGGTCGTCAACAGCGCCGACGAGCCGCTACCGGAACTGGATTTCGGTCCCGTCATTCACGCGACCAAGGCGACCGAGCTGGGCCGCAACTTCGACACCGCCGTGCGCGGTGGCGGGATTCCCCTCTACCGGGGCAGCCTGGCCGACGGCCTGTTCCTCGACGGCCAGGACACCTCCGCCTACATCGCTCCGGCCTGCGTGCTCGAGCCGCCCGCCGCGTGGGAGCTCCAGCACGCGGAACCGTTCGGACCGCTCGACTCGGTCGTGATCGTCGACACCGAAGCCCAGCTGCTGGCCGCCATGAACGCCAGCAACGGTTCCCTCGTCGCCTCGGTCGCCACCGACGATCTCGACTTCGCGGAGCGCGTCGGCGAGCAGGTCCAGGCGTTCAAGGTCGGTATCAACAAGACCCGCAGTCGGGGCGACCGCGAAGAGGTCTTCGGCGGTATGGGCCACTCGTGGCAGGGCGCCTTCGTCGGCGGGGACCTTCTCGTCCAAGCCGTCACCGAAGGACCGCAGGGCGCCGAGGAACGCCTCTACGGCAACTTCAAGGACTACTCGCTCCTGCCGGAGCGCTGATCCCCCGGGGCGGCGCCGGGCCGGCGGCGCCGCTCAACGGCCTATCGGAGAGGCGCCGCTCCGGTCGTCCTCCCGTGTATCGGTGTCGTCTTCCCTCTGACGAGTCGGGCCGATGGAAATCATCGTCCGCCCGGGCCGGGCACTTTCTTTGACCACCTCCGATCGGGCCCGACGCACCCCACTCCCCTAGCGTGGACCGGCGATGAGCGAGACGGAACAGGTAGGCCTGGGCGAGGCGTTCGACCGGATGGCGGCGGAGGCGCCCGACGAACCGGCGATCATCTTCCACGACACGATCATCACCAGGTCACAGTTGGCCCGGTGGTCGAACCGGCTGGCCCGGCGCCTGGCCGGGGCGGGCGTCGGTTTCGGCGCCCATGTGACGATGGCCCTGCCCAACAGCCCCGGCTTCTACGCCGCCGCCATCGCCATCTGGAAGCTGGGCGCCGTGCCGCAGCCGGTGTCCTACCGCCTGCCCGCCCCTGAGCTCGATGCGCTGATCGAAGTGGCCGACCCGGCGGCGGTCATCGGCCAGGCCGGGCTCGATTCGAGGGGCCGGCCGCTCGTAGACCCGGACGAGCCGCTCGACGCCTTCGACGACGGGCCGCTGCCGCCGGTCGTGCCCCCGACGTGGAAGGCCATGACCTCCGGCGGCAGCACCGGCCGGCCCAAGCTGATCGTCACCGCCGTGCCCGGCGTGGCCGACTACGTCCGATTGAGCGGCGCCGGCCTGCGCATCGATGACGGCGAGGTGTTCCTCTGCACCGGGCCGCTGTACCACAACGGACCATTCCTGTACTCCGTCTCCGCCCTGTACAAGGGCGGTCGGATCGTGCTGATGGAGCGCTTCGATGCGTCGAAGAGCCTCGAGCTGGTCGAAACGCACGGCGTCACCTACATGTACCTGGTCCCGACCATGATGTCCCGCATCCTGCGTCTACCCGACGAGGAGCGGCTGGGCCGGGACATGTCCAGCGTGCGCATTGCCTACCACCTGGCCGCCCCCTGCCCCCCGCACGTCAAGCAGGCGTGGATCGACTGGCTCGGGCCCGAGGTGATCGTCGAACTGTACGCCGGGACCGAGGCCCAGGCGGCCACGACGATCACCGGTACGGAATGGCTGGCCCATCCCGGATCGGTCGGTCGGGTGACGATGGGTGAGATGAAGGTCTGCGATGTGGATGGCAACGAGCAACCTCCCGGTGAGGTCGGGGAGATCTGGATGCGGACGCTCGACGGCGGCCGGACCTACCGTTACATCGGGGCCGAGGCCAGGAGCCGGGACGGCTGGGAATCGCTCGGCGACATGGGCTGGTTCGACGAGGACCACTACCTGTTCCTGGCCGATCGGCAAACTGACATGATTCTGGTCGGCGGGGCCAACGTCTACCCGGCCGAGGTCGAGGCCGCCCTCGACGCCCACCCGGCCGTGCTCTCCTCGTGCATCATCGGGCTACCCGACGAGGACTACGGGAGTGTGGTCCACGCCATCGTCGAGTTGTCGCGCCCCGTTACCGACGACGAGCTCCGTGAGCATCTGTCGGCCCGGCTGGTCAGCTACAAGCTGCCCCGCACCTTCGAACGCAGCCAGGAGCCGTTACGCGACGACGCCGGCAAGGTCCGCCGGTCCGCTCTGCGGGCCGCTCGCCTGCCGGCCGTCTGACGCCTGGTCAGAGGGCGCCGGTATCAACCCTGGCGGCGGGCGTACTCGTCCAGCCGGCGCAGCTCTTCGGCCAAGACCGACCGCATGGCGCGCGGCGCGAACATACGCTCGAAGAACCCGCCGATCCCACTCGCCCCGTTCCACTGGATCGAGATGGTCACCTTGGAGGTCGAACCGCCCTCGGCCGGCTCGACCAGGAAAGTGGTGACCGAACTCGAGTTGGCATCGGTCTCGACCAGGCGCCGCCCCGGCTCCGGCTCGCTCACCGTCTGACGGAAATCGCGGGTCCGGCCACCGGCGGTGAACTTGAAGGTCACCACCGTGCCTGCGCCGATGCCGCCGGACACGACCTGGAAGTCGGTGAACGCATCGGGCAGGAAGTGGCCGTGGTGGTTCTGCATGTCGGCCAGGTAGCCGTAGACGATCTGGGGCGGGGCACCAACCGGCCCCTCGGCGGACGCGGAGTTGACGGCCATACCGCCCTGCCTACCAGCGGGCGGATGTGCCGATCAAGGCGGATGGCCGGCCGAGGTACCTACAACCCGGCCAGGTGCCGGATGATGGTCTCGTTGACCCGGTCGGTGGCCTCCAGCTGCACCAGGTGCCCGGCCTTCGGGATGATCGACACATCCCGCAGGTCGGGGACCTTGGCCCGCATCATGCCGATCGGATCCATGCCGCTGAAACCCTCCATGTCGCAGTCCCGCTCGCCGTACAGGAAGTAGGCGGGCACGGTGATCTGCTCGTCGGCCAGAGGTTCCATCAGCTCCCAGTTGCGGTCCATGGCCCGGTACCAGTTCAGACCGCCGGTGAACCCGGTCCGTTCGAACTCCCCGGTCAGCACGTCGAACTCCGCCGTCGGCAACCACGACCAGGGCAGTGGCGGTCCGGCCGGCAGCACATCCAGGTATCCGTTGCCGGCCGACGGGCTCTGCCAGATATCGAGGTAGTGGAAGCCCCCGGACAGGGCGAAGTAGATGCTGGACAGGAACCGCCGGGGGTCGGCATCCAGTTCCTTGTCGGCCGGGCCCGGCTCCTGGAAGTAGTGGAGGTGGAGGAAGTGCTGCCCGGCCATCTTGGCGAACACCTCGCTCGGCCGGCGCCGGCTGCGACCCACGTAGGGGTTGTTGCACACGATCACCGCCTTGACCCGTTCCGGGGCCCGCAGGGCCAACTCCCACATCAGGGCGGCGCCGAAGTCGAGGCCGACGAACACCGCCTGCTCCTCACCCATGTCGTCGAGCAGACCGGTGAGGTCGCCGACCGCCTTGGCGTTGGTGTACTCGTCCACCCCTTCGGGGCGGTCGCTGCGCCCGTATCCGCGCATGTCCGGCGCGATGGCCCGGTACCCGGCGGCGGCCACCGCCCGCAGCTGCCGGTGCCAGATGTAGCCGACGTGAGGGAATCCGTGGCAGAAGATCACCGGCCGGCCGGCGCCCGCCTCGGTGACGTGTAGACGGATGCCGTTGGTCTGAACGGTGCGCTGACTGAACCCGGTCGTGCTCACGCCGGGGACGGTAGCCCTGGACGTGGCGCCCGCCCGCCGGAACGGACCACCAGCCGGGACGGTAGAGTCGGTGCGGGCCGTGACTGGCGTTCGGATGGGCAACCATCGGGGAGCGGTCCCATGACAGCCGTACGCCTGGGTGCTTCCATCCGACTTTGTCTTTTTGGGTCAAAGGAGTGCGCCTTGAGCGAACGAGCCACCACCGCATGGACCGCCGGCCTGGCGGTCATCGAGGAGATCGAGCCGGTCGTGGCCGGCGCCATACGGGCCGAGCTGGCCGATCAGCGGAGCGCGCTGAAACTGATCGCCAGCGAGAACTACGCCTCGCCCGCCGTCCTGCTGGCCATGGGCAACTGGCTGAGCGACAAGTACGCCGAGGGCACGATCGGCCGGCGCATGTACGCCGGGTGCCGGAACGTCGACGTCGTCGAACAGGCGGCCGCCGACCACGCCCGGGCCCTGTTCGGTGCCGACCACGCATACGTGCAGCCGCACTCGGGCATCGATGCCAACCTGGTCGCCTTCTGGGCCATCCTGGCCGGGCGGGTCGAGGTCCCGACCCTGCAATCGGCCGGTGCCGGCGGGGTGGACGACCTGGATGACCGGCAGTGGGAGGAGTTGCGCCGGGCCCTGGGCAACCAGCGCATGCTGGGCATGTCGCTGGATGCCGGCGGCCACTTGACGCACGGTTTCCGGCGCAACATCTCCGGCAAGATGTTCGAGCAGCGCAGTTACGGCACCGACCCGGCGACCGGCCTGCTCGACTACGCCGCCGTCCGGGACCAGGCGCGGGCGTTTCGGCCGCTCATTCTCATTGCCGGCTATTCGGCCTACCCGCGGCTGGTCAACTTCGCCACCATGCGCGAGATCGCCGACGAGGTGGGCGCTGTGCTCATGGTGGACATGGCCCACTTCGCCGGTCTGGTCGCCGGTGGGGTGCTGACCGGGGACTTCGACCCGGTCGCCCACGCCGACGTCGTCACCACGACCACGCACAAGTCACTCCGGGGCCCACGCGGCGGCATGGTGCTCTGCCGGAACGAGTTCGCCGATCAGGTCGACCGGGGCTGCCCGATGGTGCTGGGTGGCCCTCTCCCGCACGTGATGGCGGCCAAGGCGGTGGCGCTGGCCGAAGCCCGCCGGCCGTCGTTCTCCGACTATGCCCGCCGTATCGTCGCCAATGCCAACGCTCTGGCCGAAGGACTGATGCGCCGGGGCGCCACCTTGATCACCGGCGGCACCGACAACCATCTGGTTCTGCTGGACACCCGGCCCTACGGGATCACCGGCCGCCAGGCCGAGTCGGCGCTCCTCGATGCCGGCATCGTCACCAACCGCAACAGCATCCCGGCCGACCCCAACGGGGCCTGGTACACATCGGGGGTGCGGATGGGAACGCCCGCGCTGACGACCCTCGGCATGGGCCCGGCCGAGATGGATGAGATCGCCGAACTGCTGGTCGGTATGCTCGCCGGTACCACCGCCTCGGCCACTCCCGCCGGGGGCACCTCCAAGGCCAACTACTCGATCGGGGACCGGCTGGTGGGCGCCACTCGGGCCCGCGTCGACGAGCTGCTGGAGGCCCATCCTCTGTATCCGGGCATCGAGTTAGGGTGACCCCATGATGGATGCCGAGGCCCTAGTCCGCGAGTTCTGCGACGTTCTGTCCAGGCATGATCCCGGTGCCGTCCGGCCCTATCTCACCGACGATGCCGTCTATCACAACGTCGGGATGGCCCAGAACGTCGGCGCCGACGCGGTGATCACGGATTTGACCAACCAGTACGGGATGTTCCCCGACGCCTACCGGTTCGAGATCAAGCACCTGGCGGTCAACGGCCCTGTCGTCCTGACCGAGCGCATCGACTACCTCGAGGGTCCGATGATGCGGATGGCCATCCCGGTCATGGGGATCTTCGTCGTCGACGGTGAGCGCATCAGCCGCTGGACCGACTACTTCGACTCCGCCCTGATCGGCAAGATCGTCGGCGGCGAGGACACCACCGGGCTGATCCCCACCGCCTGGTAGCGACCGGCGCCGCCTCCCCGGCGCAGGCCGGCCCTGCGCCCGGACCCGGCCTACGCTCGGCCCATGCGTATGCGAAGGCGCGTCCGATGAAAGCCGTCGTCTGTTTCGAGGAGAGGTTGGAGGTGGCCGACCTTCCCGATCCGACACCGGGACGGGGCCAGGTGGTGATCAACGTCAGCCGCTGCGGGATCTGTGGCTCCGATCTGCACGCCCGCCGCCACTGCGACGAGTTGGCCGAGGTGATGGTCGAGTCGGGCTACGACGGGTTCATGCAGAAGGACCAGCGGGTGGTCCTCGGGCACGAGTTCGTCGGTGACGTGGCCGACTTCGGCCCGAATTGCCGGCGCAAGGTGCCGAGCGGGCAGGCGGTGGTGGCCCTCCCCATCCTGCGGGGCGGCGACATGATGCACCCGACCGGGCTGTCGGTGGCGGCACCGGGTGCCTACGCCGAGCAGGTGGTCGTCGAGGAAGCGCTGATGTTCCCGGTGCCCAACGGCCTGCCGCCGCAGGTCGCCGGCCTGACCGAACCGATGGCTGTCGGCCTGCATGCCGTCAACCGGGGTCAGGTGGGCCGGTCCACCCCGGCCATCGTGATCGGGTGCGGTCCGGTCGGGCTGGCCGTCATCAGCATGCTGAAGGCGAAGGGCGTGCGGCAGGTGATCGCCAGCGATCTGTCGGCCGGACGGCGGACGTTGGCTCAGGCCAGCGGCGCCGACGTCGTGGTCGACCCGGCCCAGGATTCGCCGTACGACGCATTCCAACGGCGGGGCACGATCCGGAGCCTGCCGGAGATGGCCTCGCTCGGCATGTCGGCCCTCGATTCCCTGGCCCGGCTGCCCATCCCGTGGGTGCCGCTGATGCGCATCGGAGAGAAGATGGGGCTGGGACCGAGAGGGCCGGTTGTCTTCGAGTGCGTCGGTGTGCCCGGGATGATCGACGGCATCATTGCGGCCACACCCTGGCTGTCGAGGATCGTCGTGGTCGGGGTGTGCATGGGTGCCGATCAGATGCGCCCGGCCATGGCCATCAACAAGGAGATCGACCTGCGCTTCGTCCTCGGCTACACGCCGCTCGAGTTCCGCGACACGCTGCACCTGCTGGCCGACGGCCGGCTGGAAACCGCTCATCTGGTGACGGGCACGGTCGGACTGGGCGGCGTCGACGCCGCGTTCGCCGCCCTCGGCCACCCGGAGGCCCACGCCAAGATCCTGATCGACCCGGGCAGTGACGCAACCGCCCCGGAGTGAACCCCTGGGAACCGGAGCGTAAACGGACGTTGACGGCGTGCTGAACGGCAGGAGATCCCCAGGGAAATCCCCAGGTTCTCACCTTCCGCGACGGGCCGGGGAGTCACAGGCTCTTGGTGATGGACTTGATCGGTTGGCAACAGCTACCAGCATCGGTGGAGCAGCTCGACGCCGCCGTCCTCGAGATCTTCGGGCTGGTCCGCACCGCCCTCAATGACGCCACCGACATCTTCCTCCATGCCGATCGGGACGCGGCGCGCCGTCTGGTCGAACGAGACGAGGTGATCGACGCCCTCCACCACCAGACAGAAACGGCCACGGAGGCCCGCCTGCTCTGCGACAAGGACGCCGACCTCCCCACCCGACGTCATCTCCTCCTCATCCTCGCCATCCTCCCGGAGCTGGAGCGCAGCGGTGATCTGGCCGAGCACATCGCCTCTCATGCGGTCCAGGGGCTGGCCGAATGGCTGTCGCCTCGGGGCCGGAAGCTGGTCGCCCAGATGGGCGAACTGGGCACGGAGATGTGGGCCATGGCCACCGATGCGTTCCGGCAGCGGGACGGCTCGGTCGCCGATGCCCTCCGGTCGCACGACGACGAGATCGACGATCTACATGTCAGCCTGACCTCGGAGCTGGCGGCCAGCCACGTCTCGGTGCCGGTCGCCATCGAGATGGCGCTGGTCGCCCGGTACTTCGAGCGGCTCGGTGACCACGCCGTCAACGTGACCAGGCGCCTGCAAGCAATAAGCGACCAAGGATAGGAGGGTCGAGATGGGCTGGGCTGTGACGATGGAAGATCGGTCTGACCCGGGCGGCATCGTACTGCTGCTGGAGGATCGGGCCGAAGCCGAGAGCATCGCCAGGGAGATCTGTACCCGGGGCACGCCGGTCACCGTCCGTCTGTACCCGGGCCCGGTCGGCCGGGAGCGCTGACCGACTCTCCCCAGAGGTCGGGGAAAACAAGGGGCTCAATGCGGATCGTTCTCGCTCGTCATGGCCATGCCGAGCCGAAGAAGGGTTGGGTCGGCGCCGACGGCGACCGGCCGCTCGTGGCTCGCGGCCAGCGCCAGGCTCAGACGCTCCTGAAGGTCGTCGGTCGGCCCCGGCCCACGCTCATCGTTTCCAGCCCGGCCGCCCGTTGCCGCCAGAGCGTCGAGCCGATGGGCCGCGAGCTCGGGCTGACGCCGACGCTCTCGCCGTCGCTGGCCACCGATGCCGGGCTGAGCGCCGTCCAGCTGATCCACGACCTCGCTGGCGGTTCGGGGCCTTCGACCGTTGTCCTCTGCACGCATCGCGAGGTACTGACCGTCGTACTGCCGCATCTGGCCAGCGACAGCGGGCGCAAGCTGGGCCACCGGCTGCCCGGAGCCAAGGGGGGCGTATGGGTGCTCGACTACCGGGGTGGTCGCCTCCGGTCGATCGAGTACCGGCCGCCGGCCGCCTGACGCCTACGGCAGCGTCCAGGCCTGGACCCCGGAGACCGGGTCGAGGGGACCCTGGCCGACGTAGGCGGACGTCTTCTGGGCCACCACGAGCCCGAGCGACTTGTACTCGAGGTCGGACTCGGTGGTTCCGGTGCCCAGATATACGGAGTTGCCGACCACCACGGCACTCGACGAAGGCGGCCCGATCACCGGGTTCACCCAGAGGGGGGCGCCGGTGGTGGCGTTCAGGGCGACCAGATCGGACGGGACCGTCTCGGGGACGAGCGCAATCCCGTTGACCACCGACGTCGCCGCATAGGAAGGCCCACCGAGGCTGTAGGTCCAGTCGATGGCGCCGGTCGACGGGTTGAGGGCCCGAACCGCCCACAGCGATCTCTGTACATCGGCGGTCGACTGCGGGATGGGGATGGCGCTGGCCCCGATGATCTGGGTGGCCCGCCCGGCGGAGTTGGTGAGGACGGCGCTGCTCCCGATGAAGCCGCCGACGGCGAAGTCCTGCTGCACGTATCCCTGCTGGCCGGCGAGGGTCTTCCAGAGCGGGCCGCCGGTGGCCGCCCGGCGGGCGTAGTAGTAGCCGTCCTTGGAACCGTCGCCGGCCACCCTGGCCCCGCTGGGCAACGTCATCACATTCACGGTGGCCCCGAAGTCACCGTCGCCGTAGGCCGCCGTCGTCTGCTGGGCCGCCGGCAGGTCCGACTCGGGGGCGTAGCGCCAGGCGAAGCGGCCGGTGTCGGCCCGCACGGCGGTGATCGACTCCGACCAGTTGTCACCGGCCGCCTTGGCCGTCGGCGGGTCGTCGCAGTTACCCACGCCGAAGACCAGAAGGTCGTCGGCGGCGTCCACCGACGGGGTCGACCACACGTCACCGCATCCGTATCCGGTTCCCGATCCGGTCTCCAGGCCGGCCGCCCCGAGGTAGGTGCGGTCGGTCTCGGGATCGATCTTCCACTGCGGGGCGAACTGCCACGTCCCGTTGCGGTTGGACACCAGCTCGGTGGCGATGACACCGGCCGGGCCCACCCCGGAGTCGTTGTGCACGTCCATCCCGATGTAGATCATCGACGTCGGCCGGCCGGCCACCTTCACGGTGGCCACGGTCGGCGACGACTCGATTTCCACGACCGGCGGATTGGATGCCTCCTTGGCGACCAACGCGGCCGATCGGGGGTCGACGCTGATGGCCGCCAGCTGGCGGCCGGTCGCCGCATCCAGCGCGTACAGGACGGGCCCGCCACCGAAGAGGACCACCAGCCGGGACTGGCCGGTCGAGGCGTCGCGGAAGGGGACGACCGTGGCGCTCGAGACGATCTCGCCGAAGGCGGTCGGCGACGAGACGTCGATCGTGTGCTCCCACTTCTGCGCTCCGGTCGCTGCGTCGAGAGCGTAGAAGTCGCCGTTCCAGGAGCCGACGTACAACACCCCGTCGACGACGGTCGGCGACGCCGTCACCGCCGAACCGGTGTGGAAGAACCACTTCGGGATGAGCGTGGCCACGTTCGAGGTCGTGATGCCGGAGCAACCGGCCGGCACCTCGAAATCGTGCGCTGCGTCGCGGCCGTAGGTCGTCCAGTCGGCATCGGCGCACTTCGCCGCGGTGACCGCCCGCGCCGGCCCGGCCAGGCCACCGGCCACCCCGAGCAGTCCGGCGGCTATGGCCAGGATGACGACCATCGGCCGCGTGGCACGCAATCTCATGAGTCGGTCCCCCTGCCAACCGGCGTCGTTGGTTCGAGGAGAGGTTTCTTCACCCACGGCGCAAATTCCTGCCTGCTGCCCTCCCCGCCCGTCGATTACGAGCGTCTTGCAGTAGCGCCCGAGACGCCGCCCGGATCAGCGTGGGGCCAGACCGTCGACGGTGAGCCCGGCCATGGCGGCCGCCGCCGGGCCGTCGAGGCGGCGGGGCCCGATCAACAGGCGGTAGAGGATGGGCCCGAACAGGAGGTCCATGGCGTCATCGGCGACGATGTCGGCCCGCACCACCCGGGCGTCGATGGCCCTCTGCCACAGCACGTGCAACTCCTCCCGCCGGACCGAGAAATAGCAGGACCACAGGTCATCCGCGGCCTGGTCGTCGGTGACGCCGGCGGCGATCAGTTGGGCCAGCACGCCGCCGGCCGCCGTCGTATAGAACTCGGCGACCCGCCGGACCTGCTCGATCAGGTCGACCCGGGGATCTCCCGTGTCGACCAGCGGCACCTCGTGCAGCATCCGGTCCACGAACGCAGCGGTGGCCACCGCCGTGCGGTTGGGCCAGCGGCGGTAGATCGTCGGCTTGGTGATCCCCGACCGGGCCGCCACCGCCTCGATGGTCAGGGCCGGCAGCCCGCCCTCCACCAGCAGGTCGTAGGCGGCACCGAGCACCGCCTGGTGGGCGGAATGGCTCCGGGGCCGGCCCCGGCGGACGCCGCTTTCGACCATGCCCGCATTTTACCCGGATTCATCTATTGCTTTACGTTACGTTCCGGAATATATTTAGGCGTAGACAGAGACAGGCAAAGGAGCAGGCCATGACGAATGTCAGCGGCGCCGCAGAGCAGGGTCGGGTCGGGGCCACACCGGGGACCCTGCGCTCCGGAGGCGTCATCGCAGTAGTCGGCTACGACGGCACCGAGTCCGCCCAGCGGGCGTTGGACCGGGCCATCCGTATCGTCGAGGACGAGGGCGGGCGCATCGAAGCCGTCTTCGTCGGCCATGTCCCGGCCGCCGCCGCCCTTTCCACGATGGGGGTGGCCGAGCTGCACGGGGCCATCGACGACACCAGCGAGGCGTTGAGCAACCAGGTCTACGACAGGGCGTCCCACCGCAACCTGGAATGGCACTTCCAGCGGCGGGACGGCGACGTGGTCCACGAGCTGGAATCGGCGTACGAGGAGATCGCCGCCACCGCCCGGCCCGACGACCGGGTCGTGATGGTCGTCGGCGGACCCACCCACAAGACCCACCATCTGGTCGGGTCGGTGGCCAGCGGACTGGTCCACAAGGACCGTTACGAGGTGCTGGTCGTCCCCTGATCGACCGGCACGCGGGTGGCCGGCACCGATATCTCCTCGGGCATCTCGCTGACGCCGATCCGCTGGTGCAGGCGGCGCAGGGAGGCGGGTGACCACCAGTTCCACTCGCCGGCCAGGCGCATGAACGACGGCACCAGGACGCCGCGGACCAGCGTGGCATCGATGATGACAGCAGCGCCGGTGCCGAGGGCGAACATCTGGATGAAACTGACCTTGGAGATGGCGAAGCTGAAGAATGTGATGGCCATCAGGCCGGCGGCCATGCTGACCAGCCGGCCCACCCGGGCCAGGCCGTCGACCACACTCTGGTTGTTGTCGGCGCCGTGGTCGTGGGCCTCCTTGATCCGGCTCAGCAGGAACACCTCGTAGTCCATCGACAGCCCGAAGGCGATGCAGAACAGCAGCAGCGGGATGGTCGTCGAGGTGGGCGTCGCGGTGAAGTCGAAGAAGCCGGACAGGTGTCCGTACTGGAAGATCCAGACCATCGCCCCCAGTACGGCCAGCAGCGTGAGGGCGTTCAGGACCAGCGCCTTCAGGGGCAGGATCACGCTTCCGGTGAACAGCCACAGCAGAACGAACGTGGTCAGGGCGATGAGCAGCATGGCCAGTGGTAGCCGGCCGGCCAGAGCCGACTTCTGGTCGACGAGCGACGCCGCCTGACCGCCCACGTAACTGTGGGATCCACCGGGTACGGGCAGGGCCCGGATCTCCTTCACCAGGTTCTGGGCCCGGGCGCTCAACGGGTCCGGGGTGACCGCCGAGATCCAGGTGCCTTCCGGGCTGGAGTACCGCCGCAGCTGCTGGTTCTCGGCCGGTGCGAGGGGCACCGCGACGCCGTCGGACCAGGCGCCGGCCGGGCCCTGGACCGAAGTCACCCCGGCCAGGCGTGAGATCTCGCCCTCGTACTGACCGGCCTGCGTCGTGGTGAGCGGTGCCCCGGTCACTACCTCCGTCGTCGTCGACGCGTTCGATGCGAAATCGGTCCGCAGGGCGTCACCGACCGCTCGGGCCGCCAGGTGCGGGGCCAGCACCCGATCGTCGGGGGTCCCGAACTCGACGTGGGCGAAGGGAATGGCCAGGACGATCAGGGCGGCGAGAATGGGCAGGGCGGTGACGATGGGCCGGGCCATGACCACTTGGGCGACCCGCCGCCAGAACGGTGAGTCGCTGGACGGATTGGCCTGCCGGCCCCTCCCCACCGGGATGCGCCACGCGTTCACCCTCGTGCCCAGTGCGGCCAGCATGGCCGGCAGCACGACGACGGCACCGAGGGTGGCCAGCACCACCACGCTGATCCCGGCGTACGCGAACGACCGCAGGAAGTAGACGGGGAAGAGCAGGAGGGCAGCCAGGGCGGCGGCCACCGTGGCCGCCGAGAAGAGGATGGTGCGTCCAGCCCGGTGCACGGCCCGGGTGACGGCCTGGTCCGGTGACCAACCGGCGGCCAACTCCTCCCGGTACCGGTAGACCATCAGCAGCGAGTAGTCGATGGCCAGGCCCAGGCTCATCGAGGTGGTCAGGTTGAGGGCGTACTGACTGACGTTGGTCACCAGACTCAGCAACCACAGCACGGCCAGGGTGGTGAATATCGACATCGTGCCGACGGCCACCGGCAGGAGCGCTGACACCAGGCTGCCGAAGGCGAAGATCAGGAATATCAGCGTCAGCGGGATGGCCACCGTCTCCGCCTTGGCCAAATCACCGGTGATCTGGGTGCCGATGCTGTTCCCGACTTCCACCCCGCCTCCGGCCCTGACCGTGACCGCACCGGACGTGGTGTCGAACTCCTTGGCCAGGTGCTTGACCTCATCGGTGACCGCCTGGCTGTGGCCCCGGACACTCACCAGGACCAGGCCTTGCGTCCGGTCGCGGCTCTCGAGCGACCGGTTCCCGCTGCTCCAGTACGAGGTCACGCCGGCCACGCCGGTGGACGCCAACCGGGCGGTCAGGCCCCGGCCGGCGGCCGCCACCGCCGGGCTGTCGACCGTTCCGGAGTGGGCGGTGACCAGGAAGATCAGGTCGGCCGGGCCGCTGAAATCGTCGTTCAGCTTGTTGGCGGCGATCTGTGACGGCGCGTTCGGGCTCACGAATCCGGCGCTCTTGAGGGCGCCGAACGCGTGGATGCCGGCGAAGGCGGCCAGGGCCAGAACGACCAGCGACAGGACGAGAACCAACCGGGTGCGGGCCACGGCCAGGCGGGCGAGCGAGGTGAACATGGGGCCATCATCCCGTGCCTCCGGGCTCGAGTCAAGAGCATTGTTCATTTTGTGAGCACTGCTCTCATATGCTGTGCCATAATGGCGTCATCGCCTCCGACGTCATCCCCCGCCGCCGCGACCGGGTCCGGATCGAAACCCGGGCCGAGATCAAGCGGCTGGCCTGGACGCAGATCGCCCAGGAGGGCGCCGATGCCTTGTCCCTGCGGGCCGTGGCCCGGGAGATGGGCATGACGTCCTCTGCTCTGTACCGCTACTTCGAGAGCAAGGAGCAACTCCTCGACGCCCTCGCGGTCGAGGCGTTCGGGTCGCTGGCCGACACCCTCGAGGAGGTGGAGCGCCGGGCCCACGACGACGAACTGGAGGCCGGGCCCCGCTTCATGGCCATCACCTGCGCCTACCGGCAGTGGGCGGTCGAGCACCCGACCGAGTACCGGCTGATGTTCGGCGTCCCGGTGGCCGACCTGGACGACCGCAATGAGGCCACCAAAGCGGAGATGTACCGGGGCGTCGCCGTACTGACCCGTTGCATGGCGGTGGGCGTGGCCGAAGGCTCGATCCAGCCGGCCCCGCTCGCCATCGCCCAGGCGGAACGGCTGGCCGGGCGCCTACAGATGTGGAGCGATCGCGACGACCTGCACCTCCCGGCCGAGGCGCTGGCCGCCTGCATGTTCACCTGGACCCAGCTGCACGGGGCCATCTCCCTCGAGCTGTTCAGCCACCTGCCGACACCCGTGTATCCGGCCGACGATCTGTTCGAGTATCTGATGGGCGAGGTCCTGCGGGCCCTGGGCGTACACCCCAGGTTGTAGTCACGATTCCAACGTAAGTTGGTCGACACCCCTCTCTCCGGTTGTCAGACTCGGGGTCATGCAGAGCGATATCAGGGATTCCCATGCCCCGTCCGGGACGGCCGCGGCCAGAGCAGTGGCGGCAACCAAGATCTACGGTAAGGGCGAGACGATGGTCACCGCCCTGGACGCCGTCGACGTCGTCTTCGAATCCGGCCAGTTCAGCGCCATCATGGGGCCGTCCGGGTCGGGCAAGTCCACCCTCATGCACTGTCTGGCCGGCCTCGACCGGTTGACGAGCGGCCAGGTCCTCATCGGCGATGTCGATCTCGGCCAACTCGACGACAAGGCCCTGACCGCCATGCGGCGCGACCGGGTCGGATTCATCTTCCAGACGTTCAACCTGGTACCCACGCTGAACGCCCTGGAGAACATGACCCTGCCACTGTCACTGTCGGGTCGGGATCCGGACAGGGAATGGCTGGACTCGGTGGTGTCCACCCTCGGGCTCGGTGGACGTCTGAAGCACAAGCCACTCGAGCTCTCGGGCGGCCAGCAACAGCGGGTCGCCGTCGGGCGGGCCCTGGTGTGCCGCCCGCAGATCATCTTCGGTGACGAACCGACCGGCAACCTGGACTCGAAAGCCAGCAGCGAGGTGCTCGGGCTCTTGCGCGATGCCGTCGACAACCTGGGCCAGACAGTGGTCATCGTGACCCACGACCCGGTCGCCGCCGGCTTCTCCGACCGGGTCGTCTTCTTGGAGGACGGCCGCATCGTCGACCAGATCCTGAAGCCGACGGCCCAGGTGATCCTCGACCGTATGAAGTCGGACGCGTAGACCGCCATGTGGAGAGCAACCTGGAAGAGCCTGCTGGCCCACAAGCTGCGGCTCGCCCTCACTGCGCTGGCCGTGGTGCTGGGCGTGGCGTTCATGTCGGGAACCTTTGTCCTGACCGACACCATCAAGCACACGTTCAGCAATCTGTTCACCCAGGCCGCATCGGGTGAGAGTGCCGTCGTGCGGGCCGTGGCCCCCTACGGCAACGGCCGTAGTGGCGGCGGGCAGGGCCTGAACGGCGACCGTCCGCTGACGCCCGACTCTCTGGTGTCGACGGTCCAGGCCATTCCCGGTGTGGGAGCGGCCGACGGCAGCGTCAGCGGATACGGCACCATGCTCAACCTTCAGGGCAAGACCTTCACCAAGGGTGCTCCGACGGTCATCCTCTCCTACAACGGGGGCGGCCATCTGTCCCCGCTGCGCCTCCACGGCGGCCACTTCCCGACCGGGCCGGATCAGGTCGCCATAGACGTGTCGACGGTGTCCAAAGAGCACTTCGCGCTGGGTGACCAGATCACCGTCATCGGCAACAACGGCCCGGGCCGGTACACGCTCGTCGGATCGGTCAGCTACGGGAGCAGCAACAATCTGGCCGGCGCCTCGCTCGCTGCGTTCGAGTTGGACACCGCCCAGCGGGTCATCGGCAAGCCCGGCTTCGTCAACCAGATCGACGTCGCCGCCACGTCCGGTGAGTCCACCGCCGCCCTCGTGACCGCCATCGGGTCCCATCTGCCCAACGGGTTCGAGGTGATCACCGCCCAGGAGGCGGCTGCCGAGAACGCGGCCAACGTCTCTCAGGCGCTCAACGGCTTCAACACGTTCCTGCTGGTGTTCGCCGGCATCGCCCTGTTCGTCGGTGCGTTCCTCATCTTCAACACGTTCAGCATCCTGGTCGGACAGCGCACCCGGGAACTGGCCCTGATGCGGGCCATCGGCGCCAGCCGGCGGCAGATCAATGCGTCGGTGCTGGGCGAGGCCGCGTTCACCGGCCTGTTCGGATCGGCCGTCGGTCTCCTCGTCGGCATCGGCCTGGCCGCCGGTATCTACGCCCTGCTCGACAGCCTGGGCGTATCGCTGCCCAAGTCCGCGCTGCAGTTCGAAGCCCGCACCGCCATCGTCGGCCTGATCGTCGGCACCGCCGTCACCCTGGTGTCAGCGGTCCTGCCCGCGCTGCGCGCCGGGTCCATCCCGCCGGCCGCAGGACTCAGGGAGGACGCGGTCGTGCAGGACAGCTCGCTGCGGCGGCGGTCCGTCATCGGCGGCGGGGTCCTGGTCGTCGGCATCGTCGTCCTGGCCATCGGTCTGTTCGGGTCGAGCAGCATCCAAGTCATCGGGCTGGGGGCCGCCCTCACCTTCATCGGGGTGGCCATGCTGACTCCGTTCGTGGTGCCCCCGATGGTGGCCGTGCTGGGCCGGCCGTTGCCGGCCGTCGCCGGAATCACCGGCCAGATCGGCAAGGAGAACGCCGCCCGCAATCCCCGGAGGACGGCCGCCACCTCGTCGGCGCTCATGATCGGGATCGCGCTGGTGGCCGCCATCGCCACCCTGGGCCAGTCGGCCAATGCCTCGTTCAACAGCATCTTCGACAAGGCGGTGAGCGCCAACTACGTCCTCGTCCCCAACGACGCCGACAGCCTGCCGCCGGCCGTGGCCAACGCCGTCCGCAATGTGCCCGGGGTCACCGCCGTCAGCGGGGTGAGCGACGAGGTCTTCCATCTCGACCACGCCTCGGAACACGTAACCGGTCTCGACCCGGTCGGGGGCCCGCAGGTGCTGCACCTGGACATGACCGCCGGGTCGGTGAGCGCCCTCGGCCAGAACCAGATCCTGGTCGAGTCGGACACGGCCAAGTCCAACCACTACCAGATCGGCCAGACCCTGAATCTGGGTTTCGCCGCCACCGGCGTGGTCCCGGTCCGCATCGGTGGCTTCTACAAGACCAACACGTACCTGGACACCTACGTCCTCTCCGGCCAGTTCCTCGATGCCCACGTCAATCAGCCGTCCGACTTCGCCGTCGGGCTGCGAACGACCGACATGTCGGCGGCCACGACCGCTGCGTTGAAGGCGGCGGTGGCGTCGTACGGGGACATCAAGGTCGACACCGCGGCCCAGTTCGAGTCCGACCAGAAGAACCAGCTCAAGACCATCCTGACCGTCGTGTACGCCCTCCTCGCCCTGAGCATCATCATCGCCCTCATCGGCGTGGTGAACACGTTGGCCCTGTCGGTGATGGAGCGGACCCGCGAGATCGGTCTGCTGCGGGCCGTCGGCACCCAGCGCCGGCAGTTGAAACGGATGATCCGGGCCGAATCCCTGATCGTCGCCCTGATCGGCGCCATCCTCGGGCTGATACTCGGTGTCGGCCTGGGTGCGGCCGTGGTGTCGGCCGTCGGGTCGAGCTTCGTCACCGAGCTGGCGGTGCCGGTGCCGACCATCATCGTGGTGCTGATCCTGGCTGCCTTCTTCGGGATGTTCGCGTCGGTGTGGCCGGCCCGCCGGGCGGCCAAGATGGACGTACTCGAGGCCATCTACACCGTCTGAGGTCATCCGGTCCCGGGCCGGTGTCACCGGCCGGCCCGGAACAGGATGCGGTCGAGCATCACGTACTGCACGATCCACATCGAACCGAACGACGCCAGGTTGGTCGCCACCGCGATCGCCGCCCGGCCGTGATCGCCGAAGCCGGCGCCGCCGGCCCAGGCCGTAGCCCGGCTCACGGCCAGAGTCGACACGGCCAACGACACGAACGACATGACGGCGAAGGGGGCGACCTCGGCGGCCATCGAGCGGCGACCTCCCTTGCCCCACACCCATCGGCGATTGAGCTCGAACGACGGAACGGTACCCACCGCGGTGGCGATCACGTTGGCCCATCCGGCCGTCGCCGCCCCGGTCCCCACCAGCGCGGTCAACACGAGCAGACTGACCAGGGTGGAGATGACCGACACGCCTGCGTAGCGGCAGAACTTCAGAAGGACCGGCCGGCGGGCCAGGAACACCCGGGGGTCGGCGGCGAACTGCACCACGTCAGCTCGCCTTCGTCAGGTCGTAGACCGTCGTCCCGCCGATGGTCTCGCTCTGGAAGTGTGACTCGACCCAGGAGGTGACGGCGCTCGTGGACGAACCGCCGCCCGGGCCCCCACCCTGTCCGCCCGAGGCGATGTAGTAGTGGATCTCCCCTGCGGCCACGTACTTCTCGAACTGGGTGAGGGAGATGTTCCCGCCGTTGCCGTTGAAGCCGCCGATGGCCATGACCGCATCACCACCGGTCGCCAGCTCGTACGAGGCGGCACTCGACGATCCACTGGTGGCCGCCACCCACCGGTAGTGCGCCGCATCGACCTCGAGGGCCCGGGCCAGAGCAGTGGATACCTGTCCGGCCCCGCCCGGTTGTCCGCCCCCGCCGCCCGGTGCCGCACCCGACGACCGGATGGACGCACCGGTGGCCGACCCTCCTGCCGGGTTGCCGCCGGCGGCTGCGCCCGGGAACCCGCCGCCGCCCGGTCCCCCGGCGGTGGCCGCATCGGCCGGACCGGCCGACGGGATGGAGCCGGTGTGGGCCGTGGCGATGGTCGTGAGGGCGTAGGCGGTCGGCCCACCCAGGCCGGCCACTCCACCTGCGGACAGGGCCAGGACCAATACCGCCTGACGGCCGATCCGGGTGCGGCAGCCGGCGCCGGCCAGCAACCCGCCGATGGCCAGAATGGCACTGGCCGCGATCACTGGCCGCAACCACGGATTCCAGGCCGGGGTGCGCTCGAGCAGGGACCACGACCACCACGCGGTGAGCCCGACCACGGCCGCCGTCGAGACCCGAGCCGCCGGGTGCCGCCAGTGCTGGCGGGCCAGAGCGGCACCGATACCGGTCAGCACGGCGATGGCCGGGGCCAGAGCGACGGCGTAGTAGGTGTGGATGACGCCCTGCCCGTAGCTGAGCACCATGCCGGTCACCGCCAGCCAGCCGCCCCAGATGATCACCGCCGCCCGGGTACGGTCGGTTCGCGGCCGTCGGGCCGTGACCGCCAGGCCGGCCACCACCACGACCAGGGCGGCCGGGAGCAGCCAGGACGCCTGCCCGCCCATCAGGGAGTTGAACAGGCGAAACAGGCCGGTGCTGCCGGAGAAGCTCCCGCCTCCCCCACCGCCCTGGCCGCCGGAACTGGACAGCCGGTCCAGGCCGTTGTACCCGACGATCAGGTTCCAGATGGAATTCGTCGGCGATCCGTCGATCATGGGACGGGAACCGGCCGGCCACAGGGTGACGGTCAGGACCCACCAGCCGGCGGCGGCGACCATGGCCGCCCCGGAGACGAGCAACTGCAGTATCCGCCGCCGGAGCGCGACCGGCGCGGCGATCAGGTAGGCGGCGGCGAAACCGGGCACGACCAGCAGGGCCTGGCCCATCTTGGCCAGGAACGCCAGCCCGAGGGCGGAACCGGTGAGCACCAGCCATCCGGTCGATCCCTTCTCGAGCGCCCGGGTGACCCCGTAGGCCCCGACGGTCATGAGCAGGACGAGCAGGGCGTCCGGGTTGTTGAAGCGGAACATCAGTGCCGCGACCGGCGTGGTCACCATGACCAGCCCGGCCAGCAGGCCGAACCGGTGACCAAACCAACGCCGCACCACGGCATAGACGAGGGCAACAGTGGCCACCCCGGCCAGAGCTTCGGGCACCAGCATGCTGGCCGAACTGAACCCGAACAGGCGCCCTGACAGTTCCATGACCCACAGGGACGCCGGTGGCTTGTCCACCGTGATGAAGTTGGACGAGTCGATGGCACCGAAGAAGAACGCCTTCCAGCTCTTGGTGCCGGCCTGCACGGCGGCCGCATAGAACGAGTTGGCGTAGCCGGACGCACTGAGGTTCCAGAGGTAGGCGACGGCCGTCCCTATGAGCAGCGCCGCCAGGCCGGCCAGCTCCGAACGCGGTCGACCGCTCCACCGGCCGGAAGCGGCGGGAGCTTCGGCCGGCGGAGCGGGATCGGTCCCGACCGGGGGAACGGTCGGGATACGTTCGAGGGTGGCGACAGCTGATTCACGGGCCATGCCTCCAAGATGAGGGACCAGCCTCCGAGCACCCTGTTCCGGGGCTCCGACTTGGCTCAGAATCCCGGAGGCCCGTTGCCAGCCGACGCGCCCGACCCGGACGCCGTCACGTCGGTGGCGTGCACGACGTCGGAGGTGGTCGTGCCGATGATGCGGACCGTGTCACCCACCGCTCTGGAGCCGCTCGCGCCCAGGCCGCTTCTGGTCACGACTGTGGTCGGGGAGATGAGCACGGTCACCTTCTTCCCGGCCGACGTGGTGACGGTGAGCGTGCCGTTCTTGATGGACGCCACCGTGCCGGTCGTCGCCGTGCCACTGCCGGTCGCCGTCGAGCCCGAGCCGCTCCCACCGGGCCCGCCGCCGAACTGGGTGCTGCTGCCGGACGGCCCGGCGGCGGTCGCAGCTCCGGATCGGGAGGAGGCGGTCGTCGACCGTCCGTGATGCTTCTCGATGGTCGCCCCACCCCACAGGCCGGCTACGACGAACAGCACGGCGACCAGGCCGAGCGTCACCGGCCTGACCCGGACCGTCCTGACCGGCTCGACCATCCACTCAGACGAATCGTCGGTCCATCCTTCGACGTCCGGTCCCGGTCCATCGACCGATGTCGCCGGCGGGCCGGCGGTGATCACAGGGGCTTCTTCGGTGTACACAGGGACCTCTCTCATTCGTAGCGAAGGGCTTCGATCGGGCGCAGCGAGGCGGCCCGGTTGGCCGGATACCACCCGAAGAACACGCCGGTGAGCATGGCCACGGCGAGGGCGCCGACGACCGAGGTCCACTGCAGGACCGGCTTCACTCCGGCGATGGTGAAGTGGGTACCGATCAACCCGACGGCGATCCCCCCGAGACCACCGATGGCGGCCAGCAGCATCGCCTCGGCCAGGAACTGGGCCAGGACGGCCGACTTCGGCGCGCCGATGGCCTTGCGGATGCCGATCTCCCGGGTCCGCTCGGTGACGGTGACCAGCATGATGTTCATGATCCCGATGCCGCCGACCAGCAGCGAGAGGCCGGCGACGGCGGCCAGGAGGACGGCGAAGGTCGAGTTCGTGGACTTGGCCGCCGACAGCAGCGACGACTCCTTCACGAGCGTGAACGGCAGGTTGCTCAGGGTCGTCTTGTTGGCCGCGGCCAGGACCGTCGCCGCCTCGTCCTCCGCCATGTCGACGCGGGCGGCCGACCGGGCCTGTACGACCACGGTGGAGAATCCGCCGGCGTAGCCGGTGAACTCGTCCTCCTCCGTGGTGTACGGGATGAGGACCTGGTACTCGTTGGCCGTCGATGCCGAGCTCTTGGTCTGGCTCAGCCCGACCACGTCGAAGTAGCTCGTCCCGATCTTGATCTCCTTGCCGATCGGATTGGTCCCGGCTGGGAAGATCTCACCGGCCAGGGCCGAGCTGATGACCGCCACTTTGCCGTGGCCGGAGACATCCGACCCGTCGAGGTCGCGGCCACCGCTGATCGTGTCGTCCTCCGCCTCCAGGTAGGCGGCATCGCTACCGGTTATGGATGCCGTCTTCTCCAGGTCGCCGTGGCTGACGTAGTCGCTGGTCGACAGCACCGGTGAGGCGGTCTTCACATCGGGTGCCTGATCGCCGGTCAACGCCTGGACATCGGCCTCCGTGATGGTCGACGACTGCGACTGGGCTCCGGACGCGGCCGAGCTGAACCCGGTGTCGGTGATCGTGATGGTGTTGGTGCCGAGCGTCTTGATGTCGTTCTGCACGGCCACCGAGGACCCGTTGCCGACGGCGACCAGCACGATGACGGCCCCCACGCCGATGAGGATCCCGAGCACGGTGAGCGCCGAGCGCAGCTTGTTCCCGGACAGGCCCCGCAGTGAGAGTCGCAGATTGTCGAGACCGGCCATCACGCCGCCTGGCGGGCCGACGGGCCATCGGAGACGATGAGTCCGTCGCGCAGGCGGATGGTCCGGGCGGTCCACGCCGCCACCTCGGTCTCGTGGGTGATGAGCACCACCGTGCGGCCCTCGGCGTTGAGCTGGCTGAACATGCCCATCACCTCCTCCGTCGACCGGCTGTCCAGGTTGCCGGTCGGCTCGTCGGCCAGGATCAGGGCCGGGTTGCTGACCAACGCCCGCGCCACTGCCACCCGCTGCTGCTGACCTCCGGACAACTCGCTGGGCAGGTGGTTCATGCGGTCGGCCAGGCCCACCCGATCCAGGGCCTCGGTCGCCCGTCGCCGGCGGTCCCTGGCCCCGACGCCGCGGTAGGTCAATGGCAGTTCGACGTTGGCCAGGGCGCTGGTCCGGGGGATCAGGTTGAAGGACTGGAAGACGAAACCGACCTTGCGGTTCCTGATGGCTGACAGGTTGTCCTCGTCCAGCGAGCCGACGTCCACACCGTCGAGCCGGTAGGTACCGGACGTCGGCGCGTCGAGGCAGCCCAGGATGTTCATGAGCGTCGACTTGCCCGAACCGCTGGCGCCCATGATCGACAGGTATTCCCCTTTGACCACCTGCACCGACACCTTGCGCAAGGCGGGCACGATCACGTCGCCCATCCGGTACACCCGGGCCACGTCGGTCAGCTCGATGACCGCCGGGCGACTCACGGCGCACCTCCGGGGCCACCCGTCGGGCGTCCGCTGGTGGACCCACCCGGCCCGCCGGAGAAGGAACCGCCGCCGAAGGACGAGCCGTTGGTCCCGCCCAGCGTGCCGGAGCCGCTCGACGACGAACCCGAGTTGGATGTCACCGAGGCGATCTTTTCGAATACGGTCTGGCCGGCGGCCAGGCCGCTCTTGATCTGGGTGGTCGTGTCGCCGGCCACGCCGGTGGTGACCACGACCGTCCGCTTCTTCCCACCGGAGACGACGGTGACGCCGTCCTGGCCACCGGAACTGGTGATGGCTGCGGTCGGGACTTCGAGCACATTGGTCGCGCTCGCCGTGACCACGGCGACATCGGCGCTCATGCCGACCTTCGCCGTCGACGGTGGATTAGTCAGTGTTACTGTCACTGGATAGGTGACCACGTCATTGGTCGTCGTCGCGGTCGACGAGATGGCGGTCACCCTGCCGGTTAGCGTCGTGCCGGTCAGCGCCGACAGGGTGATCGTCGCCGTCTGTCCGGCCTTGATGCCGGCCGCATCGGACTCGGCGAAATCGGCCGTCACCACCAACTTGTCCAGTTGGCTGATGACCAGGATAGTCGTGCCGCTGGAGGAGGTAGAGGTACTGGATGAGCTCGAACTGCCCGCGGACGATGCCGAGTTGGCTCCGCCGGTGGAGTTGGCCGAGTTCGACGAGGTCGATGAGGAGCCGCTCACCGTGTCACCCACCGCCTCGTCCACGGCCGTGACCGTCCCGGCGATGGGCGCCGTGAGAGTCGTCGCCGCCACCGCTTTCTTGGCTGCCGCCACCGATTCCTCGGCTTGGGCCACCGAAACCTGATCCTGGAGGAGGGCGCCGGCACTGACCGTTCGCTTCTGTTCGAGCGACTGCTCGTCAGAGGTCACGGATTGCTCGGCGGCCGAGACCGAGCTGGTGTCACTGGTCACCGCCTGTTGATCGGCGCTTTCGTCGGCGCATGCCGTGCCGATACCGGAGTTGCCGGAGCCACCCGTCGAGGAAGTGCTGGTCGAGTCGGTGCCGGTCGAACTGCTCGTCGCCGAGGATGCGGTCGGGGTGGAGGCGGCGGCCACCGTGGTCGTGGTCGCCGCGCACGCGACGGCGGACGCCGTGAGGTCGGATTGGGCGGTGGCCAGTTGCGCCCGAGCGGCGGTGACGGCGGCTTCCAGTTGGTCGAGCTGCTCCGTGTCCTGTTCGACCTGCAGGGCGGTCTCGTTGCCGTTCTGGGCCAGGGACAGGGCCTGTTCGGCGTTGTCGAGGGTGGCTTCGTCGGACTCGAGGGTCAGCTGGGCGTCCTGCGGGTCGACGGTGCCGAGCACCTGGCCGGCGGTGACCTTCTGGCCGGCTTTCACCACCAGCGTGGCGATGGTGCCACCGGTACCGAAGCTGACGTCGTCGGTCTCGGCTGCGGCCACCGTGCCGGTGGCGGTTTCGGTCGATGAGACGGTCCCATAGGCGACCGTGACGTCTATGCCCTGCGACGCCGAGGCGGAGCTGGCTCCCGCCCATACCGTCTGATAGCCGAGTATGCCGATTACTGCGGTGCCGCCGACGATCGCCGAGTTGACCATCAGGAACCGGCGACGCCGGCCCGTCGCGGATATCTGTTTCTTGCGCACGTAGGAGAGCCTCGGCGGCCCACCTGGCAGAACCCTCAGAATCGCCGCCGAACTGTCCCGGAAACCGCCTCCCAGGAACTCCCCAGGCGACACCAAGGACCACTGACCGTCCGGTCCGATACTGCTCACATGAGCGAGAGGAGGCCGCTGTGCACGGCCGGTTGATGTGGTATCTGGCCCGGTCCGGCGGCTTGGTGGCCTGGGGCCTGTTGGCGGCCAGCGTCATCCGGGGCCTGACCATGAGCACCCGTCTGACCAGCGGGCGCCGGCGCCGTCCGGCCTGCTGGTCGACCTGCGGGTGACGATGCTGGGCGCCCACGTCGGCGATTCTGGCGTTGACCGGGTACCGCCTACGGTTCGATCCCCCACGCCGGCGGCGATCAGGCCCAGTTCCCGGCCGACTATCCGAAGCCCGACCCGCAGGCGCCGGTCGACCCCGACGCCTTCGTACCTCACCCGCCCGAGCAGCCGTTCCCGATACCGCCGGTCACCGGCCTACCCCGGCCGCTGCCCTATGAGCAGAATCTCCAGTACCAGCCGAGGGAACCGGAGCCGCCGGGGGACTACAACCAACCTTCAGCGGACGATCCCGACCGGGCCGGTTGAGGGCCTGGAACCACACCGACCGTGTGAGGCCGGTCGGCAACCGATACCGTCGGCCCGGTGATTGCTGCGTTTTCGATCACCCCTCTCGGGGCGGGAGAGTCGGTCGGCGAACTGGTGGCCGACTGCGTGCGCATCGTCCGGGCCAGCGGATTGGCCAACGAGACCAACGCCATGTTCACCAACGTCGAAGGTCCGTATGACGACGTGATGGCGGTCATCAAGGCCTGCGTGTACCACGTGGCAACCAAGGCACCCCGGGTGTCGGTCGTCGTGAAGATGGATGTGAAGGCCGATGACCGAGGGGGGCGGATGACGGCCAAGGTGCAGTCGGTCGAGGACCGCCTCAGCTAGCGGGGCGGTACCGGCACACGAGGACGCCGGTGTTCGCCGTCTCGGCCGAGATCAGCTCGAAGCGGCGCAACTCGCCGTCGGACGGGAAGATGGTCTTGCCCCCGCCCAAAGTGACCGGTTCGATCATGAGGACCAGTTCGTCCACCAGGTGCGCGGTCAGCAGCGCCCGCACGAGGGTCAAGCTGCCGTACACGTATACGTCGCCGCCCGGTTGCCCGCGGAGTTCGGACACCTTCTCTACAAGTTCGGCCACCCGGATGATGGTCGTCGGCGGCCAGTCGAGGTCGGCTTCGCCGAGTGTGTCGGACACCACGTACTTGGGGGCGGCATTGATCCAATCGGCGAACGGGTCACCGCTCCGCTCCGGCCAGGCGGCCGCCGACACCTGGTAGGTGCGCCGCCCCTGGAGGAGCACTTCGTTGTGCTCGGCGCAGCTGGAGATGACCGAACCCATCACGTCCGGATCGAAGTACGGCATCGACCACCCACCGTGACGGAAACCGCCACTGGTGTCCTCCTCGGCCCCGCCCGGCGCCTGCACGACCCCGTCCAGGCTCATGAACTCACTGACGACAACGCGCATTCGGCCTTCTCCTGTGTCGCGACTCGGGAGTGAGACGCTACGGCGACGGCGATCTCATCGGTGTCCGGAGGCTCAGGAAGTCGAGCCGCGCAGGATCCGGAAACGGACGACAGTGGCCGTCAGGTTGGCGACGGTCAGCACCATCAGGTCGTGGCCGACCGACGACCAGCCGGCGGCCATCACCAGTCCCAAAGCGGCGAGGGTGACGGCCAGGGGGAGGAGGGCGGCGACCAGGCCCCGGCGGTAGTAACGCCCCGACCCGGCTGACCCGGCGAAGGTGTACCGGCGGTTGGCGGCCAGGTTGGCCAGGGCGGAGAGGGTGAGCGCGACCACATCGGCGGCCAGCGCGCCGAGCGGCCCGTACATCAAGGCGAACAGGAGGGCGAAGGTCACCGTCGTGATGGCCCCGACCGTGGCGAAACTCAGCATCTGAACGGCCCGGCCGGGCGGACGGGGCCGGGTAGCCACCGAGCCGCGACCGTTGGCCATGGCCAGCAGCAGCCGCCACACCCCTTTCAGGTCGTCGCGTGCGGTGGTCACGATGTCCACCCGGCTGTCGGGGTCGTCGACCCAGTCCACCGGGACCTCGTGGATGCGCATGCCGTTGTGTTCGGCCAGCACGAGCAGCTCGGTGTCGAAGAACCAGCTGTTGTCCTCGATCAGGGGAAGCAACTGGCGGCTCACGTCGGTCCTCACCGCCTTGAACCCGCACTGGGCGTCGCTGAACCGGCTCTGCAGGGCGGTGCGCAGGATCAGGTTGTACAGCCGGGAGATGACCTCCCGTTTCGGGCCCCGCACGACGCGGGCGCCGGCCGCCAGCCGGGTGCCGATGGCAACATCGCTGTGGCCGCTGATGAGCGGGGCGACCAGCGGCAGGAGGCCGTCCAGGTCGGTGGACAGGTCCACGTCCATGTAGGCGACGACGGCGGCCGGGCTGGCCGACCAGGCGGCCCGGAGAGCCCGGCCCCGGCCCTTCTGATCGAGATGGACCACCTGCACCCGGTCCAGCCGGGCGGCCAGGTCCCGGGCGACGGCGGCCGTCCCGTCGGTGCTGGCGTTGTCGGCGATGGTGATCATCCACGACCACGGGAACCGCTCGGTCATATAGGCGTGCAGGCGGCGCACCGATCCGGCCAGCGCCACCTCCTCGTTGTAGACCGGGATGACGATCTCGACATCGATCGGCCCGGTCGACGACGCAGCCGTGGGGGAAGCGGCGGTGAGGCTCATGAAGGCCAGGATCGTGGCCGCTCATAGGAGCACCCTTATGCCTCCCTGGGAATTCCCTGGGAGACGGGCTCCGGTCGGGTCCTACCGGGTGGGCGGTCGGAGGCCGTCGAGGATCATCAGGAGCAGGCGATCGCCCTGGTCCTCGGTCAGGTTGGCGGCCATGCACATCGGCGAGACCAGCTGCATGAGGTCCTCGCCGTCCACGTCGTCGCGAGCCGCCCCCGCCTCCTGGGCCCGGACCAGGACCCGGTTGCACGCCGCCCCTATCCGCTCGCGCGACGCCGGCTTCAGGTCCGGGTTCTTCTCGAACGCCTCGTGCAGTTCGTTGAGAAAGGTGCGCTTGGCCCGGGCGTAGGCCACATACGCCCGCAACCACCCTTCCAGGGCGTCCCACGGGTCCGCCGCCTCCATCCCCTCGTCGGCCCGGCCGACCAAGGCGTCGACGTCGTCGCGGTATACCGCCTCGACCACGTCGATGCGCTTGGGGAAGTGCCGGTAGAGGGTGCCGACGCCCACGCCGGCCTGCTTGGCGATGGCTTCCATCGACGCCCCGCCGCCCTGGTCGGCGAACACCTGACGGGCGGCGTCGACCAGCCGCAAGTAGTTCCGCCTGGCATCGGCCCGCATCGGGCGCCCGGTGTGCTCAGAGCTGGATTCTTCGACGGCGGTCAACTTTTTCACACCTTCACTTGAAAAACGGAGGGCGCCTCCGTATAGTATGTGGAGGAAGCTTCCGTTTACGTTCCTCAGATTACCAGCGAAAAGGTCCAAGTCAATGGCCCAAGTGACACTCCCACTTCCAAGCGTCATATCCGCCCCGGACATTCCCGGTGGCTGGCGCACCAACCGATCGATCCTCCTCGCCGTCATCCTCACCGCCCAGCTGATGGTCGTGCTCGACGCCACCATCGTCAACGTGGCCCTGCCCCACATCCAACACAGCCTGCACTTCACCAGTGCGTCGCTCTCGTGGGTGCTGAACGCCTATGTCCTGACGTTCGGGGGCCTGCTCCTCCTCGGCGCCCGCTCCGGTGACATCCTCGGTCGCCGGCGCACGTTCCTGGCCGGTATCAGCCTGTTCTCGGTCAGCTCCCTGGCCGGCGGCTTCGCCACCGCCAGCTGGATGCTCCTGGCCGCCCGAGCGGCCCAGGGGATCGGCGGAGCACTGGCGGCGCCGGCCGCTCTGGCCCTGCTCACCACCATCTTCCCCGAGGGCCAGGAGCGCATCCGGGCCATCGGCCTGTTCACCACCGTCTCCGCCGCCGGCGGGGCCACCGGGCTGGTCGCCGGCGGCCTGCTCACCGAGTGGGCCTCTTGGCGCTGGGTCATGTTCGTCAACGTCCCCATCGGCCTGGCCGTCATCGCCGTCGGCTCGTTGGTCCTCACCGAGACCCCCCGCCGCACCGGTCACTTCGACCTGGCCGGGGCCATCACCTCGACGACCGGGATGACCGGCGTCGTCCTCGGCCTGGTCGAGGCCGGCTCCAGCGGATGGGGCGCCCCCATCACGGTCATCTCCCTGTTCGGTGGGGTCGCCCTCCTGGCCGCCTTCGTGCGCATCGAGGCCACCGCCCAGGACCCGGTACTTCCCCTGCGGCTCCTGGCCGATCCCACCCGGGCCGCCGCCAACGCGGCCCGCGGGCTGGGCTACGCCGGAATGTACGGGATGGTGTTCTTCCTGACCCAGTTCCTCCAGGACGTCCAGCACCACTCCGCCCTGGTCACCGGCATCGGCTTCCTCCCCACGCCCACGTCGGTCTTCCTCTCATCGCAGGTCACGAGCAAGGTGCTGACCCGGCACCTCCCGCCGAAGGTGCTGATGCTGACCGGTTCGACCATCTCGGCCGCCGGGCTGCTCCTGCTCACCCAGCTACACGCCAGCACCTCGTACCCGCAGGTCCTCCTCAGCCTGATCCTGATCGGAACCGGCATGGGCGTGTCGTTCGTCAGCCTGACCACGGCCGGCCTGGCCGGGGTGGAACCGGCCGACGCCGGTGTGGCCTCCGGCCTGATCAACGTCATGCAGCAGGTCGGCGCCGCCCTCGGTCTGGCCGTGCTGGTCACCGTCTTCGACAAGGTCCACAAGTCGGGTCTGACGGCCGCCACCACGGCCCCGGCCCGGGCCGCCCTGATGCACGGCCTGGACGTCACCTTCTGGGTCGGTGCCGGCTTCGCCGTCGCCGCCCTCCTGACGGTGGCCCTCGGCGTGCGCCGCGAGGCGGTGCAGGTCACCGCGCCGGCGGCGGCCGAGATCGAGGTCGACCTGGCCGCCTGAGCCGACCTGGCCGCCTGAACCGGCCTGCGGGTCCCCCCACCCCCCGGCCCTCCGGCCCGGCTCCCGCGATGGGAGTCGGGCCGAAGGCGCGCCCGGGGGTTCGCCCGATTGCCGCTTCGAGTGTCTCCCCCTCTACGCTTCGCTGCCGTGAGTGACGGGTCCGACATCGACTGGCTGGGCCTGGAGCGCACCGGCGAGGGGCGGTGGGAGTTCGTGGTCACGTCCGGCCTGGCCCGCCTGGACGGCAAGTTCTACGGGGGCACCGGCATCGCCTCGGCGACGGCGGTGATGGAGGCCGAGACCGGGCGGCGGGCACTTTGGACGACCGTCCAGTTCGTGTCCAGCTGCGCGGAGGGCGCCACCGTGCGGGCCGAGGTGGCCGTCGGGGCCGCCGGCCGGCGCAGCTCCCAGGTCCAGGTGTCCGCGTGGGTCGACGACCGGCTCCTGTACTCCGCCCTCGGCTCGACCGGCGCCCCGCCGGCGGCCGACGCCCTGTCGGTGGGATTCGGGCAGATGCCCGACGTGCCCGCCCCCGAGGACTGCCCGCCGTGGCGGCCGCGGATCCCGTCCGGCCCGTTCACCGGTCAGGGATGGTTGGAGATAAGCGAGGGCCGGGCGGCCAGCGAGTCGGGCTCGATGTGGATGCGGATGCGCGACCGCCCGTTGACCCGGCCGGCCATGGGCTTCCTGGCCGACGTGGTGCCGAGCGGCGTGGTCAGGGCAGCCGGCCACACCGGCGCCGGCACCAGCCTGGACAACTCGATCCGTTTCGGACCCGAACCGGACGGCGACTGGATGCTGGTCGACGTCGACCCGTACATGATCTCGTCGGGCTACGTGCACGGCGCGGCGCGGCTCTGGTCGTCCGGAGGGGCACTCCTGGGCGTGGCCAGCCAGACCGCCTCCGCCCTGATCTTCGACTGATGACCGACGACGAGATCGGCGCCTACGCCTTCAAGGTCTGGAACTTCAAGCAGGGCGAGATCGTCTCCCTCATGATCCACTTGGGCGATCGCCTCGGTCTCTACCAGGCGATGTCCGGGTCCGGTCCGGTGACGGCGGCCGAGCTGGCCGCTCAGACGGGTCTTCAGGAGAGGTGGTTGTTGGAATGGCTGCGCAGCCAGGCGGCGGCCGGGCTGATCTCCACCCGCGACGGGGACACGTTCGAGTTGCCGCCCGAAGCCGCTCCGGTGCTGGTCGACGAAACGACCAGCTCCTGGTACGCCGGCGGCGCCTTCTTCGGAGCGGCGGCGCCGGCCGATGTGGTCGACGGCATCACCGACGCCTTCCGGACCGGGATCGGACTCAGCTATGACCAGCTGGGACCGTCGGCCGCCCACCAGGTGGAGCGCCTGCTAGGGCCGGGCACCCGGCTGGCCCTGGTGCCCGTGATCCTGCCCGCCCTCGACGGGGTCAGCGAGCGGTTGCGGTCCGGCGCCCGGGTGGCCGACGTCGGCTGCGGCGCCGGCCTGGCCCTCCTGACCATGGCCGAGGCCTACCCGGCATCGGAGTTCGACGGCTTCGACCCGTCCCTCCACGCCATCGAGGTGGCCCGCCACCGACTGGCCGAATCCGGAGTCGGCAACGCCCGCTTCCACGTCCGCGAGGCCGCCGACCTACCCGAAGAACCGACCTACGACTTCATCATCACCTTCGACTGCCTGCACGACATGACCCGCCCGGCCGATGCGTTCGCCGCCATACGCGGCGCGCTCCGGCCCGACGGGGTCTGGCTGGTCAAGGAGATCCGCTCGAGCCCCACCTGGTCCGACAATCTGCGGAACCCGATGCTGGCCATGATGTACGGCACGTCGATCACCACCTGTATGTCATCAGCACTGTCAGAGCCTGGTGGGGCCGGGCTGGGCACGCTGGGCATGCACCGGGAGCGCGCCGAGGCCATGGCCCGGGAGGCCGGATTCACCCGCTTCCAGGTCCACGACTTCGACGACCCGGTCAACCTCTACTACGAGATCCGGGCCTGACCGGCGGGGCCGACCAGGCCGTCGGAGGGAACTCCGACCGGGCGCCGGGCTGACCGGATCCGCCCGGCTCAGGCCAGTAGGCGCTGGACCTCGCCGGCCAACTCCACCGACCGCACCGTGTCCGCCGGCGAAGCCGTCATGACCCGGACGATCACGTCGGTGAAGCCGATCTCGGAATAGACGGACAGCTGCTCGGCCACCGATGCCGGATCCCCGTACGCCACCGCCTCCCGGACGAATCCCCGGTAGCCGGCGGCCATCAGCTCGTCGCCGTGGCGCTCGGCCGCCACCCGGTCCTCGGCGATGAACACGTCCTTGCGGATCGGCAGCCGGACCGGCTCGCGGCCATAGCGGCCACAGGCCTCGCGGTACTCGGCCAACTTCTGCCGGGCCCGATCCGGGGTCAGGTCAGCGTTTCCGTACCAGCAGTCACCGAGCCGGGCGGCCCGGTGCACCGCGATCGCGGCGTCGGCCCCCATCCACCACTCCACACCTTCGGGCGGCAGGGGCGCGACACGGGCCTCGTGCACTCCGAACAGGTCGCTGCTGACGGTCTCGCCGGCGAACAGTGCGCGGACGACCCGGAGCCCCTCTTCGAAACGGGTGACCCGGTCGCGGGTCTCCCGGCCCATGGCCCGGAACTGGGCCGAGCCGGCCCCGAGGGCGGCCTGGACGATGAACGGCCCCGAGGCCATGGCCGCCAGGGTGCCGATCTGCTCGGCCATGAGGACCGGATGCCACAGGGGCACCAGGAACAGACAGCCCGACTGACGGTCGGTCCAGTCGGCCAGTATCCGGCCGATGACGGGCACGTTCTGGGCGTAGGCCGCCGGTCCGGTCGAGTGGTGATCGCCCACCGTCAACGAGTCCAGCCCGGCCCGATGGGCCGCCTGCGCCTGCTCCACCATCACGCCGGGCCCGTAACGATGGTCGGGGTCGGTGTAGGTGCTGCCGATCGAGATGCCTATCCGCACCCGGCCATCATGCCCGCCCTCCGAGCCGGGTGCAGAATGGCCACCGTGAAACCGCTCGCCGTCCACCACGTATCGATCAATGTCGACGACGTCACCGCCGCCAAACACTTCTACATCGACGCCCTCGGCCTGTCCGAGCGGGCCGACCGACCCGACTTCGGCTTCGGTGGCGCCTGGCTGGACGCCGGCGGCCAGCAGGTGCACCTGATCGAGGCGACCCCGCCGGACAACCGGGGCCAGCACTTCGCCCTGGCCGTGGCCGACCTGGACGGCGTAGTCGCCGAGTTACGGGCCCACGGGTTGAAGGTGAGCGACCCGGTCAAGGTGGGAACCGGCCGGCAGAGCTTCCTGAACGACCCGGCCGGCAACACCGTCGAGTTGCAGCAGCCCGCTACTTGACCGCCGGCTGCTCGTCGGCCATCTCCCGCAGCCGGTTCTTCAGGATCTTGTCGAGCGTGCCGGTCGGGAACTGGTCCACGAAGTAAACGGCCCGCGGCACCTTGAAGTCGGCCAGGCTGGCCGTGCACAGCTCGATCACCTGCTGCTCGAGGGTGGCGTCGTCGGGGGCACCGGCCGCCTTGATCACGAACGCGACCACGACCTGGTTCAGCCACTCGTGCTCCTTGCCGACCACGGCGACCGAAGCGACCCCGGGCACCCGGGCGACGATCTCCTCCACCTGCTTGGCCGACACGTTCTCCCCGCCCACCTTCAGCAGGTCCTTGTCCCGCTCCCGGTAGAAGACGTTGCCCCCGGGGCCTTGCATGACCATGTCCCCGGTCTTGAACCACCCGTCTTCGAACGCCGCCTCGTTGGCCTCCGGATTGTCGAAGTACTCGAGGAACAGCTGGATGCCCCGGGTGCCCCGCAACCAGAGTTCCCCTACCTCACCCTCTCCGCAGAGCGCGCCCGTCTCTTTGTCCACCACTGCAATCTCATAGCCGTTGGCGACCCGCCCCATGGAACCGGCCAGCAGGGGTTCGGACGGTTTCCCGTTGATGGCGTGGGTCACCGTCTCGGTCATTCCGTAGGCGGCGTACACGGCCAGCCCGAACTGCTTGTCCCAGTCCGGCATGAGGGCGCCGAAGACACCGACGCGGAGCTTGGTCTGGCGGCGATCGGGGCCCATCAGCGCCGGTATACAGAACGGCATCAACGAGATGTGGGTCACCTCGTGCCGTTCGACCACGTCCCAGAAACGGCTGGTCGACCACTTCGGCATGAGCACAGTGGTGGCGCCCACGCCGAGGACCGAGAAGAACGACCAGCTCTGGGCGTTCACATGGAAGAACGGGAGGTAGATGAGGTAGCGGTCGTCGGCCCCGAGGTCGATGTTGCGGGGCCCGAGCCGGGAGGCCCAGATGGCGTTGGCATGGGTGTGCACCACCGCCTTCGGGCGGTTGGTCGTCCCCGAGGTGAACATGATCCCGAACGGGAGCATCGGCTCGGGCGGCCGGCCGGCGAACTGGTCGTCGGCGAACAGCCCCTCGAACGGCTCGCCGCCCGCCGCCAACGGGTCGGCGGAGGGTGCCTCGCCACCGTCGTCGGCGGTCACCGCGATCCACTTGAGGCCGGGTCCGGCCTCGGCCACGAGCTCGGCGTACTGCGGCTGGGTGATGGCCGCGACGCACTCCGCCTTGTCGATGAAGAACCGCACCTCTTCAGCCACCGACCGGGTGTTCGTGGTCACACCGACGGCACCGGCCACCGAGCAGGCCAGCCAGGCCAGGACGAACTCGGGGCTGTTGTCGGCGTGCACAAGGACCCGCTCGCCCTTGGCGATGCCCCTCTGGGACAGGCCGGCGGCCAACCGCCACACGTCGCGCTTCAACTCGGCATAGGTCCACTGGCGGGCGCCGTTCCCACTCGGCGGATCCCAGATCAGAGCCGGGTGATCGGGGCGCTTCTCGGCCCAGTGACCGAGCAGCCAGGGGATGTCCTGACCGTGGCTCTGCAGGGATTCGACGTCGGTTGCGCTCAGCGTCATTTCCGGGACGTTAGCAACGGGCCTTTAGGTGGGTAGTAAGCAGCCGTGGCCCTGCTGATGACACTCCTCGCAGTACTCGGGATTCTGGCCGGCATGGCCGCTCTCCTCTGGTTCTCGGCCTTCATCGAGTCGCACCAGTTGGGCCCCGTCGATGCGCCCCCCAACGGCGTGGACGTGGGTCTCCTCCGGCTCGAGGGGTAGCCCCGCGGCCACCTCGATTAGCGTGGCCGGATGCCCAATATTGCCCAGTCGGACGTGATCGCTGACGTCTGGACGGTCGATCCGGAAGGCCACGGCGACGACCGGGGCAAGTTCTACGAGACCTACCGGCGATCCTGGTTCCCGCTGGGCCGGGAGATGGTGCAGGGCAACCGCTCCGACAAGGCGGCCGGCGCCGTGGTCGGGCTCCACTACCACCTGCACCAGGCCGATTACTGGCTGTGCCCGCGCGGTACCGCCCGCGTCGTTCTGCACGACCTGCGCCAGGGTTCGCCCACCGAAGCGGCCACCCAACAGCTCGAGATCAGCGAGCAGAACTGTCGCGGCGTGTTCATCCCGCCGGGCGTGGCCCACGGGTTCGCCTCGCTCACCGATCTGACCATCACCTACCTGGTCGACAGCTACTACAACCCGGAGGACGAACTGGGCGTGGCATGGGACGACCCGGAGATCAACGCCGACTGGGGCGTGACCGATCCGATCCTCTCGGTGCGTGACCAGAACAACCCGCGCCGGGCCGATCTGCCGGCCGGCCGCGCCCCGTATGCCGGCCTGCGCCGTTGACCGCACTGGCGGACCCTCGGTAGGCGGCAGCCCGGGGGATGCTCCGGACCCGGCCGCAACTGCCGACGCTCGGTGGGGAGCCGGGGTATGTAGCAGAATGTCACGATGACCAAGAAGGCGCTGATCACCGGAATCACCGGTCAGGACGGCTCGTACCTAGCCGAGCTGTTGTTGTCCAAGGGCTATGAGGTGATCGGCTTGCACCGGCGCAGCAGCACGGTGACCTTCGATCGCATCCAGCACCTCACCGACAAGCTGACTCTGGTCGCCGCCGACCTCCTCGACGAGGCGTCGATGATCCGCGTGCTGCGCGACCACCAGCCCGACGAGGTGTACAACCTGGCCGCCCAGAGCTTCGTGCAGACGTCGTTCGGTCAGCCCACCCTCACCGGCGAGGTGACGGCGCTGGGCGTGACCCGGCTGCTGGACGCCATCCTGCTGGTCGACCCGACAATCCGCTTCTACCAGGCCAGTTCGAGCGAGATGTTCGGCAAGGTCCTGGAGGTGCCGCAGACCGAGGTCACCCCCTTCTACCCCCGCAGTCCCTACGGCGTGGCCAAGGTCTACGGCCACTGGATCACCGTCAACTACCGCGAGAGCTACGACATGCACGCCAGTTCCGGGATCCTGTTCAACCACGAGAGCCCCCGCCGCGGGCTCGAGTTCGTCACCCGCACAGTCACGTTCTCGGCCGCCGCCATCAAGCTGGGCCTGCAGAAGGACGTCCACCTGGGCAACCTCGACGCCCAGCGGGACTGGGGGTTCGCGGCCGACTACGTCGAGGCCATGTGGCTCATGCTGCAACAGGACGAGCCGGGCGACTACGTCGTCGCCACCGGCGAGACCCACCCGGTGAAGGAGCTGTGCCAGATCGCCTTCGATCAGGTCGGCCTGTCCTGGGAGGACCACGTCGTGATCGATCAGCAGTTCATGCGGCCGGCCGAGGTCGACCTGCTCATCGGCGATCCGGGCAAGGCCAAGGAGCACCTGGGATGGAAGCCCAAGGTCGGTTTCGACGAGCTCATCCGCATGATGGCCGACGCCGATCTGGCCGCCCTCGAGGCCGAGCGGAGGTAAATACCGGAGGCGGTCGCGTCGGCGGCGACCGCCGGCCGATCAGCGGCTGAAGACGCCGATCGCCTGGCCCGTCCAGTTGGCGACCGTCGAGGCCGGGTCGCCCAGATAGGTCGCGTTGCCGAACGTGTACACCGATCCGCCGCGTGTCACCAGGAGGTAGCCGGCGTTGTTCGGGGTCGGCGTCACCGACACCACGTCGTCGACACCGGAGCCGCCGAGCGAACCGACGAAGCCGGCATCACCGAAGGCGAACACGCCGCCGTCCGCGCCGACCAACCAGTACCCCTTGCCGTCGTTGGTCGGGACCATGCCGACGATCGGGGCGTCCAGGTGGACCCCGCCGGTCGAGCCGTAGAACTTGGCGTCACCGAAGGCGAAGACGCCCCCGTCGGAAGCCACCATCCAGTAGCCCTTGCCGTCCTTGGTCGGCGCGATCGAAACGATGGGCCGGCTCAGGTGGACACCGCCGGTCGAGCCGTAGAACTTGGCGTCACCGAAGCTGAAGACGCCCCCGTCGGAAGCCACCATCCAGTAGCCGGCCGACGTCGGCGTGGACGCCATGCCGATGGCCGGGGCGACCAGCTTCATGCCGCCGGTCGACCCGTAGAACCTGGCGTTGCCGAAGCTGAAGATGCCCCCGTCCGAGCCGACCAGCCAGTACCCGGCGCCGTTGCCGGTGGGGGCCATGCCGATGATCGGTGCGGCCAGCCGGTAGCCGGCCATCGAACCGTATGAGGGGGCCGAGCCGAAGGGGTACACGGCGCCGTTGGCCGAGACCACCCAGTAACCGGTCTCGCTGCCCGGCGCCGGCGACGTCGGGTTGGTGATGGTGAACCAGTCCGAGTAGAGCCCCAGGGCACCGGCGAACTGGGTCCCCGTGATCGTCTCGGTGCCGGCGCTGCCCGTGAGGGTCATCTGCAGGACGCGGCCGCCCATGTCACCGAGGCCATTGCGTTCAGTGATGTTGATCGCCTTCAGGGTCCCGACACTCGGGAACGACGACTGCACCTCGGACACCGGGATGTCGGCCGTCCAGTCATGGAAGCTGTTGGAGCTGGTGGCGTCGCCGGCGTCGACGACGGCCGGGAACGCGCCCCCGGCCGTGTAGCCGCCCGTCGATGACGAGAACTCGGTCAGGGCGACCTGGGTCGGCGACCCGCAGGCGGAGTCGCTCCCGCAGAGCAGGACCTCGCTGCCGGTGGCGACCACGGCCGCATTGCTGTTGGCCGCGTCCCCGTTCGGGTACTGCGTCGGGTCCCCGCCGAACACCTGGCACGAGGTGCTGTCGCAGATCGGCTGGGTGCCGTTGTCGGTGTACGCCAGGGCGTAGGAACGGGCGGCGACGGCTTGCGCCTCGAGGGCGGCCCGGGGCCAGCTGGCCGGCGACTCGCGGGGCACGACGCCCTCCACGTACTGCTGAACGGCCAGGGTGTCCAGCACCCGCGGCGAACCGGTGGGCAGGGAGATGGTGCCGGCGAAGCGGCGGGTCGACCCCGTGGACCACCCGCCGCTGACGATCAGATCGGCTCCCCCGGTGGCGGTCGCCGACTGGCCCCGGGCGAGGACGGCCGATGCCTTGTTGGTGTTGGTGCCGTTGACAACCACCGTGCTGCCGGCCGGGGCCGACACGCTCACTGTGGACGCGCCGTAGATCTCCGACAGCGAGACCGGGATGGTGGCGACCGACGTGTTCGCCGCGCTGGTGCCCCCGTAGTAGTGGGCCAGGATGGACTGGTAGGTCCAACCCGAGTTGGCGTAGCCGAGAGCCCCGTACTGGCCCATGCCCCGCCCGTGGCCGTAACCGTGGCCCGACAGGTCGAGGGTGGCCGGCAGGGCCCAGGCGGCCGACACCGAGCCGGCGACGACCGGTATGGCGGACGCGACCAGGGTGGCGGTGGCTGCCGCAACTCTTCTCCAACCGGACATATTCACTGGCACTTCACTGGCACGCGCAGATCTCCCGAAAGTCTCCCCGCCCGGGAACGACTAACCCCTGCAGTTCTCGGCACCCCAGGCGCCGATCTTGAGCTGCCGGGTGCCGTGGGCTCCCGGCAGCGGTACCGCTCAGTTGGCGATGGCGACGACCGGAGCAGGTACGGGGGAACCGCCGGCCGAGCCATAGAAGTGGATGTCCCCGAACGCGAACACCCCGCCGTCAGCGGCCGCCATCCAGTAACCGGCCCCGTTACCGGCGGCGACCAGCCCTATCACCGGGGCGGCCAGGCGGTCACCACCGGTCGAACCCCGAAACCTGGCCGCCCCGAACGCAAACACCCCGCCGTCGGACGCGACCATCCAGTACCCGGCGCCGTCGGGCAGAGCGGTGAGCCCGACCACCGGCCGGGTCAGCGCAACCCCCCCGGTCGAGCCGTAGAACCTGGCGTCACCGAACGCGAACACACCGCCGTCCGAGGCGACCAGCCAGTAGCCCTTACCGTCCGGCGTGGCAGCCATCCCCACCACCGGCTTCACCAACCGCACCCCACCCGTCGACCCGTAGAACCTGGCGTCACCGAACGAGAAGACACCCCC
>DASZNC010000069.1:0-11915 GCA_035551615.1 Acidimicrobiales bacterium | reverse complement strand
ACGTCGAGTCTGATCGATTGGAGTTGACCGCCCGCGCCGAATTCCAATCGATCGAGAGCCCGGCTGCGCTCGTTGCCGCGGTGTCGTCGTGGGTCGGCACGCGACTGAGCTACCGGGCCGGAAGCAGCACCCCGACGAGTGGCGCCATCGACACCCTGCTCCAGCGTGAGGGCGTGTGCCGCGATTACGCCCACCTGGTGGCGGCGTTTCTCAGAGCGTTGGACATCCCGGCCCGGATCGTTGCGGTATACGCGCCCGGGTTGTCTCCGATGGACTTTCACGCTGTCGTCGAAGCCCTCGTCGATGAGCAATGGTGGGTCGTGGACGCCACGCTCCTGGCGCCCCGGTCCAGCTTGGTCCGCATCGCCACCGGCCGCGATGCGGCCGACGTTGCCTTCCTGTCGACATATGGCGGTGCCGTCAATCTCCTGGAGATCGACGTGTCCGCAGTGGTTGACGGGGCGCTGCCCGGCGACGACGTCACCCAGTTGGCCACCATGCGCTGACCGGGTACGGGGTGACCTCCGTCGACGGCGTCCGGTCGCGGTCGCGTTTTGCGTTTCCCGGAAGGGCAAGGCGTCGCCCTAAGGGGCAGATCCGGGCGCAATTAGCCCGTCGCAGGTGTACCGTTGCAAGGCTGTGGTGGCGCGAGCGATGGGACCGGCCCTCAGGGCGAAGACAGCCGCTGTACGCACTGGTTCGGGCGGCCACCAAACCGGCGAGAAGAGCAATGGGCAAGCGGGCCCGGTTACCGATCAGGAGAAGGTTCTCGACCTTCAGAAGCAGGCGGGCAACCGGGCTGTCAGTCAACTGCTGGCCGATCAGCCCCCGACCGTACAACGGCTGCTGAAGACCAAGCCGTCCGACCTCGACAAGGACAGCCTGGCCGGCAAGCTCGGCCTGGCCGGTGCGGCCAAGGGGTCGTCGAGTCCGGCGAACAAGCTGTATGCCGACATCCGCCGGCTGCTCACCGACTACCGGGCCCGGGCCGCCCTGGGTGGTTCGACACCGACGATCCAGTCCGCCCAACTGGAGCATATCGACGACCTGTGTGCCGAATACATCACGCGCTACGGCAAGGGGCAGGCGAGCCGGGTCAAAATTCTCGAGAAGCTCCAGTTCGACCTCAACACGGAGCGGGCCGCCGTGACCAAGCGGGAGGCGGGCGCCGAGTACCAGACGGGCGTCGAGCACGCCGACCCGAGCGGCATGAAGAAGAAGGGCGCAGACGCCGGGGCGCAGAAGGGCTTCAAGGCCCTCGGCTCGGCCAGTCAGGCGGTGGCCGTCTCGCACGGACTGGAGACACCGATGCCGAACTTCACCGGCCCGAAGCGAGACGAACGGATAAAGCTGGCCAAGGCCAAGTACGGGCTCACAGACGCCGAGATCTCGGCCATCTCCATCTATTCAGCCGGTGACTACACCTACATCAACCCGGTAACCGCTAACAGCGCCTCGTGGCTGTCCGGTCAGCGGGCCCACACCGCCAAGAGCGGCGCCGCGGCCGAGGGCTGGGCCAAGCAGGACGATCAGACAGTGAAGGAGGAGGGGAGCCTCCATGCGGCCATGGCGGTACAGGGCCTCAACAAAATGAAGCCCTACAAGGGCAAAACCTACCGCGGCGCCCGGTACACGCCAACCGACTTCCAGGCCCAGTTCCGACCAGGGCAGACGACGACTTTCGGAGCCCTGGGCAGCTCCTCGAAGGAAGCTGACCAGGCCCTCGAGTTCGCTTACTACATCGCTTCCGCATCGACCGCCGACCCGGACAAGACGGTCGGCGTCCTGACGACGGTGCTGGACAGCGGGGGCCGGGATATATCCGGCATCTCGATGTCCATGAAGGAGGCGGAGGTCCTCATCCTGCCTGACACCACCTTTGAAGTGGTCTCTGTCAACCGGGTCGGCAATCCCAACAAGAAGTTCGCCCAGCATGTGGCGTCGGCAACGAAGCTGAACAAGCCACTGCCCACCGAGTTCTACGCGGTGACGATCAAGCGGGTCCCGACCCCGTCGAGGGCAAAGGCGCCGGTCACGCGCGACTCCGACGCGACACCAGCCCGGCGCCGCAAGCCGGCGCCCTGGAAGGCGGCGTCTTCTGCCGGCGCCACCGACCAGACTGCACTACCGAGTGCCCCGGGAACTCTTGGCCTCGACCGGAAACGGGCCGACCGGGCCTTCGACGTGAATCTGGCCAGTGCCCTCAAGAAACTCGAGACGGCCAACGAGCAAGCCACCGACGCGCTGGCCGCGGCGGACGCCAAGGCCGGTTCTGACGAACTGGAGCGGCGGTCCGGCCACGGAGGAACGGCCTGAAGCTGCAGGCGGCGAACCATCGGACGACCTCTGGCCCGGGCCCGGTCGGGCCCGGGCTCCGATCCTACGAGGACAGGTTGGTGACCAGCCGCCCGACGTCGGGCGTACCCCACCCGGAGGTGGCGTCGTAACCCGCGGTCGTGGGGTAGCCGGCGACCGGAACATCCCAGAGCTGGTTGTCCACGAGGTCACCGACCGACTTGTTGACCGGGCCGGTCACCCCGACATCGGAACCGGCGAACTGGGCCGGTGCGGTGCCCTGGTGGAGCGGCACGACGTCGTTGTAGTCGGCGGTCCCGGCACCTGAGTACAGGAGCGGATCGATGAAGCCAAGCGGCGCCTGGCCTGATGCCGCCCGGGCTGCATTCACGAGGGCGAACGAGGCAGCCGTCTGCGGGGTGGCCGCCGACGTCCCTCCGTAGAACGTCCAGCAGCCAGTCGTGGTGCCGCAGTTGTACTGCGGGTACGAGCTGATGTAGACATCCACCCCCCCGTTGACGGCGGCGTTCCACGACACATCAGGTTCGAGCCGACCGGTGCCGTCGCCGGACACGGTCTGCCACGACGGGCGCTGGTACAGGACGCTCTCACCGCCGCCCGTCGCGATCGGCGCCCACGACTCGTTCCACACTGCGTTGGTGTTGCCACCCGTGGTCGACTGCCAGTAGCCGGCCGTGTTCGGATCGTTGCTGGACGGGTTCCAGGTCCAGCCGTACTGGAGCTGGGTGCCGCCGACGCCGACCACGTAGGGGGAGCTGGCCGGCCAACCGACCGTCGGGTACTGGTAGTTGGCGGTGTCCTTCTTCTGCTTGCTGGAGTTGTAGCTCCCGTTGTCGCCGGAAGCGGCGAAGAAGTTGTCACCCTTGGCCAAGCCCCGCTGGAAGACGGCATCGAACTTCGATGTCTGGGCGGCACCGGCGCCGCCGAAGGTCTGCTCGGTGATACCGAACGACATCGAGAACACGGTGCCGCCGGGCGCCGCATCTATCTCGCCGGAGATGGCCTTGAACAGGTTGGGCAGGCCCTGGACACCCTCGGTCTCGGCCGGCGGAACGGCCAGGAGCACGATATGGGCCTCAGGAGCAACCGAGTAGGCCCATTCGATGTCGAGGGTGGCCTCGCCCGACCAGCCGGCGGCGCCGTTGGCACCGGACTGGCCCTTGGCCTTGCTGTCGGAGGGCAGTTGCGGATTCCCCTGCGGATAGATCTCCTGGAAGTTCGGGTTGGGCAGCGTCGGGAAGAAGGCGTCGTGGAAGGTCTGCATGTCGGCGGCCGCCGTGGGGCTGCCGTAGGCGTCGACCAGCACGATCGTCTGGTTCTGTCCGTAGTTCGGCTGGGACTTCCCGTGGACGGTGATGGCCGGCGCCCCGTCCACGTCGTAGGCCGACCTGATGTCCTGCGGGCTGTAGCAGTGGTAGAAGTCGTACATCGAGCCGTCGGGCAGGGTGCAATCGGTGTTGGCGTCGCGGGCGCTTACCCGGTAGGACGCCAGGTTGGGCACGCTCTCGACCATCGGAAGCACTCCTGACGCGGCGCTACCGGCGGCGGACAGGACGGTGGCCCCGCCGATGGCGAAGGTGCTGGAACTGCCCAAGACTGCGGCCAGCAGAATCGATCGGCTCGTGGATCGGGCGTTTCTCATGTCGGTCACTGTATTCCCCCCTCTGGTCAGCGGCACGAGTGGTGATACCCGCCCTTCCGAAACGTCACCGTGGGCGCGAGGCACTTCGCACGCGAACCTCGACATCGCCTGGGCCCGCTTCGTTAGCGTCGGGCTGTGAGCCAGACCGCACTACCTTCCGACCTCGGCCGAATCTTCGCCGACCCCGCCTTCTACGCCGATCCGGCCGCCTGGCACGAGTCGGCCGCCATCCTGCGCCGGGAGTCACCGATCACCAAGGTCACCATTCCGGGCTACGAGGACTTCTGGGCGGTGACCAAGCACGCCGACATCATGGAGATCGAACGCAACCCGGACGTCTTCACGAACGCCCCCTACCCCACGATCGGCCCGATCGCGTCGCGTCCGAACAACGCCGAGGGCGGCAATCCGGTGAACACGCTCATCCAGATGGACGGCAAGGAGCACAAGGACCACCGCAACATAGTCAACGAGTGGTTCAAACCGGCCAGCATCAAGCGGATGAACGACCGGGTCGCAGAACTGGCGACCCAGTTCGTCGACCGCATGGAGGCGATGGACGGCGAGTGCGACTTCGCCAATGACATCGCCATGCACTATCCCCTGCAGGTGATCCTGTCCATCCTGGGTCTGCCCGAGGAGGACCACCTCAAGATGCTGAAGCTGACACAGGAGCTGTTCGGGGCTGAGGACCCCGATATCGGTCGGGCCGGCGAGGACGGTGCCATTCTGCAGGTGCTGCTGGACTTCGTGGCCTACTTCACCACCCTGGCCGCCGATCGGCGCAGCCACCCGACCGAGGATCTGGCCTCGGTCATCGCCAATGCCATGATCGACGGCGATCCGCTGGCCGACATGGACGTGATGGGCTTCTACCTGATCGTGGCCACCGCCGGCCACGACACCACCTCGAACTCGCTCGCCGGCGGCCTCCTCGCCCTACTGGAGAACCCGGACCAGTCGGAGCTCCTCCAGGCCGATCCCGGGCTGGTGGCCCACGCCACCGACGAGCTGATCCGGTACGTGTCGCCGGTCAAGCACTTCCTACGCCACTGTCAGGAGCCCTACGAGGTCCGAGGCGTGAGTTTCCGACCGGGCGATGTGGCCCTGCTGTCGTTCGCCTCCGGCAACCGGGACGACGATGTCTTCGATGCCCCGTTCCGCCTCGACGTGCAAAGGGCCAACGCGTCGTCGCACCTGGCCTTCGGCTTCGGCCGCCATTTCTGCCTCGGCGCCCATCTGGCCCGTCTCGAGATACGCGCCTTCTTCCGCGAGCTGCTGACCCGGGTCCGCACCATCGAGCTGGCCGGGACACCGACGTTCGTCCAATCGAACCTGGTGAGCGGCCCGAAGACGCTGCCCATCCGATTTCAGTTCCGTTAGGGGGTCGTACCAGGGGAAGCGGGCCGGGATCAGCGGTACCGACGGACAATCCCAGGAAGCCCGACCGTGCTGGCCGGTTACGCTCGGCCTGGTCAGCACAGGGGGTGGACGGACGTGGCCGAGGTTCTTGTCGTCGGTAGCGGTGTGGTCGGAATGGGCCTGGGCATGCTTCTCGCCGACGACGGCCACCAGGTGACCATCTTCGAACGCGATCCCGAGCCCCCGCCGGCGGACGGAGACGCCGCTTGGGGCAAATGGGAGCGGCGAGGGATCAACCAGTTCCGGCTGCTGCACTCCTTCCTGGCCCGCTACCACCGGATCGTGGCGACCGAACTTCCCCGTCTGCTGGCCCAGATGCGCCGCGATGGTGCCTTGGAGTCCAACGTCATGCGGACGACCCCCGACTTCGTCACCGGAGGCTGGCGGGACGGCGACGAACGGTACGACATGATCACCGGGCGGCGCCCGGTGATGGAACGGGCGGTGGCCGCGGCCGCGGACGCGACGCCCGGGATCACCATCCGCCGTGGGGTGTCGGTCTCGGCGCTGGTCACCGGACCGGCCGCTCGGCCGGGGACCGTTCACGTGACCGGGGTCCGCACCGACGAAGGCGGGGAGGTTCCCGGCGATCTGATCATCGACGCCGGCGGCCGCCGCTCGGCGCTGCCATCCTGGCTGGAGGAGGCCGGTGCCGCCCCGCTGCCGGAGGAGCGCGAAGACGGCGGGTTCATCTACTTCGGGCGGCACTTCCGCTCGAGCGACGGCAGTATTCCTTTCGCGCTGGGCGCCCCTCTACAGGAGCACGGATCGATCAGCAGCCTCACTCTGCCGGCCGACCAGGGCACCTGGGGGGTGGGGCTGGTCGCCCGGGCCGACGACCGGGCGCTTTGGGGCCTGCGGGACCCGGCCGCTTTCGATCGCACGGTGCGGGCCCTCCCGACGGTCGCCCACTGGCTGGACGGCGACCCGATCGACGACGGCGTCGCCGTCATGGCCAAGATCGAGGACCGCATCCGACACCTGCGCCGGGATGGAAACGTGTTGGCCACGGGGGTGGTGCCGGTGGCCGATGCGTGGGCCTGCACGAACCCGTCCCTCGGGCGGGGTGCGTCGATCGGAATGCTGCACGCCACCGTGCTGCGAGACACCCTTCGCGACACCGGGCTCGACCAGCCCTGGGTCTTCGCCGAGCAGTTCGCCGATCGCACCTCGGCCCTTGTGGAACCGTGGTACCGCACCAGCGTCGCTTTCGATCGCGGTCGCCTCGGGGAGATGGCGGCCATGGCCGCCGGGCAGCCCCACGGAGATGTCCCAGATGACTACGGGAGGGTGAAGGCACTGCAGGCGGCGATGATGAAGGATCCGGACTGCTTCCGGGCGTTCCTCGACATGGCCAACGTCCTGGCCCTCCCCGACGACATCCTGGCCCGACCGGGGACGGCCGGGAAGGTGGCGGAGTTCGGACGCGCCTGGCGCGACGAACCGCTCGTCGGTCCCGATCGGGCCGATCTGATTCAACTCGTCAACCAGTAAGGAACCCCGAACCATGCCCGAGGTCGACAACGGCGGTGTGACCATCCACTACGAGGTCTCAGGTCAGGGCACCCCGGTCGTGTTGTTGCACGGATTTCCCGACAGCGGCCGGCTGTGGCGCCACCAGGTGGAGGCGCTGTCCGCCGGCGGCTTCCAGGTGATCGTGCCCGACATGCGGGGCTACGGCCGCTCCGACCGGCCGACCGGGGTCGATGCCTACAACATCCTCCACCTGGTCAGCGACGTGGGTGCCGTCCTGGCCGATGCCGGGACGGAACGGGCCCACGTCGTCGGCCACGACTGGGGCGCCGCAGTGGCGTGGGCACTGGCGTCGGTCGCGCCCGGCGTGGTCGATCGGCTGGTGGCGTTGTCGGTCGGCCACCCGGCGACCTTCCGCGGCCCGGCCGGCCATCCCGACTTCGAACAACTCGAGAAGTCGTGGTACATGCTGCTCTTCCAGTTCCCCGGCGTGGCTGAGGAATGGCTGTCGGCCGACAGCTGGGCCAACTTCCGGGCGTGGGGCCGCCACCCCGACAGCGACGCCGTCATCGCCGACCTGGAGGCCACCTCCTCGCTCACCTCCGGTCTCAACTACTACCGGGCCAACATCGCCCCGGAATCGTTCGTCGGTCCGGCCATGGAGCTGCCACCCGTCCAGGCCTCCACCATGGGCGTCTGGAGTTCCGGCGACTTCGCCCTGACCGAGGCCCAGATGACCCGATCCCAGGCCGGGGTGGCCGGCCCGTGGCGCTACGAACGGCTGGACGGTCCCGGCCACTGGATGCAGTTGGAGGCACCGGAGCCGGTCAACCGTCTTCTACTCGATTTCCTCGGCTGAACGACCGGCCCAGCGGCACCCGGCGAGCCGCCGACCGGGGTTGCTCAGTGCAGGCGCACCCGGGGGTCGAGGACGGCGTAGGCCACGTCGACCAGGATGTTGGCGATCACCACGGCGACGGTGGCCACGATGGTGATGCCGATCACGACCGGCAGGTCCTGCTGACCGATGGCATTCACCACTGTGTAGCCGAGCCCGGGCATCGAGAACGTGTACTCGGTGAGGATGGCGCCACCGAGCAGCGTGCCCACGTCGATACCGAACTGGCTGACGACCGGCGTCAGAGCGGACCGGAGCGTGTGGCGGTACACCACGCGCCGCTCGGGTAGGCCTTTGGCCCGGGCCGTGCGGATGTAGTCCTCCCCCATCACCTCGAGCATCGTGCTGCGGGTCAACCGGGTGTAGGTGGCCGCCGAGATGAGGGCCAGGGCGATCCACGGCAGTATCAGGTGCCGGAACCACTGGTACGGACTACCGGTGAAGTATGTGTAGCCACCCCCCGGGAAGAAGCGCGTCACCCCGTGCACCGAGAAGATGTAGAAGAACAACTCGAGCATCAGCAGGCCGAGCACGAAGACCGGTACCGAGTAGAAGACCAGCGCAATGGTCGTCACCGACCGGTCCAGGATCGAGCCGCGCCGGACGGCCGAGATGACGCCCGAGAACACACCGATCACCAGCCAGATCGCCGCCGCGCCGAGGGCGAGAGAGAGCGTGATCGGGAACGCCTCTTTCAGCACATGGGTGACCGGCTGGCCATGAATGTATGAATAGCCGAGGTTGCCCTGCAGGAGTTGGGATATGAAATGCCCGTACTGCTGCAGGAGAGGCTTGTCCAGGTCCAGCCGCTTGGCCACTTCGGCCACCTGCTGCGGCGTGGCTTCGCGGCCGGCCAGCCGGTGGGCCACGTCCTGGGGGCCGGGGCCGACGAAGAAGATGGCGAACACCATCACCGTGACCAGCCATATGACAACTGCGCCGAGAATCACCCGGCGGATGAGGAATCGGGCCATCGGTCTCCCCTACAGCCGATCGAGCCGCGGATCGAGCGCGTCGCGCACCCCGTCACCGAAGATGTTGAACGCCAGGGTCGTCAGCAGGAGGGCCAGGGACGGGAAGACGAGGAACCACCAGGCCTGCTGGTAGATCTGCTGGGACTCGGCGATCATCTGGCCCCAGTCGGCGGTGGGGGGCGGGATGCCCAGGCCGAGGAACGACAACCCGGCCTCGAATATGATCACCACGGGGATCAGAAGCGAGGCGTAGACGATCAGCTGGGCCACCACGTTGGGCAGGATGTCCACGAACATGATCCGCCACGAGCTGGCACCGAGGGACCGGGCCGCCTCTATGTACTCCTTCTCCCGGATGGACAGCACCTGGCCGCGTACCACCCGGGCGATGGCCGCCCAGCTGAACACGGCGATGACGAAGATGATGATCGGCAGGCCGGGGCCACCGAGGAAGCCGATGGACACCAGCGAGACGGCGAACACCAGGTACGGCAACGACAGCACGACGTCGATCAGGCGGGCGATCAACGTGTCGACGATGCCGCCCAGGTAGCCGGCGGCCAGGCCCAGGACGGCGCCGATGGCCACGACTATCAGGGTCACGACTACGCCCACGAACAGCGAGATGCGGGCCCCGTAGGCGATGCGGACCAGGATGTCGCGGCCCTGGTCGTCGGTACCGAACACGAAGGTGCTGTTCGGGCCGTACGGTATGCCGTCCGGCGACAGCCCGGTCTGGCGGAACTGCTGGTTGACCCCGTGGCCGGTGACGTCGGCGAACAGAGGCGCGAATATGGCGCACAGGGCGATGAGCACGATGATGACGAGCGCGATGATGGCGGCCCGGTCCCGCTTGAAGCGGGCCCACGCCAGCTGCCAGGTGCTGCGGCCCTGGATGTGTTCCTCGCCCGGGCCCTGGGGGACCTCCCCGACTCCGGTCGCACCGACATCGACGGCGGCCGACGAAATACTCACTGGGTACCTCCTTCACCTACTGGAACATCCATCCCCGGCGAGCTGATCAGCCCGTCGGGTTCCACGATCCGGTTGTCCTCGGAGATCGACGGCCTGGCTTGGCTCAGATTCTCGCCGTTCTGCACCGGGAAGTGGCAGGCCGCGACGTGGGCGTTCTCGTCGCCCAGGCGGGGCAGCAGGGCCGGATCCTCGGTCACGCAGCGGGGCTGGGCCTTAGGGCAGCGGGGGTGGAATCGGCAACCCGACGGCGGGTGGATCGGCGACGGCACGTCGCCGACCAGGATGATGCGCTCCCGCTCCGACGCCGTCGCCGGATCGGGGACGGGTACCGCCGACAGCAGGGCGTTGGCGTAAGGGTGTCGCGGCATCTCGTAGATTTCCTCGACCGGGGCCAGCTCGACCATCTTGCCCAGGTACATGAGGGCCACCCGGTCACTCACGTGACGGACGATCGACAGGTCGTGGGCGATGAATATGTACGTGAGGTTGAGCTGGGCCTGCAGGTCGGACAGCAGATTGACGATCTGGGCCTGGATCGAGACATCCAGGGCGGATACCGGCTCGTCGCAGATGACCAACTTCGGCTTGAGGGCCAGGGCCCGGGCCACACCGATACGCTGGCGCTGCCCACCGGAGAACTCGGCCGGGAACCGGTTGTAGTGCTCGGGGTTGAGGCCGACCAGTTCCATCAGCTCCTGGACCCGGCGCTTGCGGTCCTGGCCGCTGGCCACGTCATGGATGGCGAACGGGTCGCCGATGATCGAGCCGACCCGGCGCTTGGGGTTGAGCGAGCCGTACGGGTCCTGGAAGATGACCTGGATCTCGCGTCGCAGCGGGCGCATCTGGCGGGCACTCAGGTGGCTGATGTCGCGACCGTCGAACACCACCTGGCCGGCCGTGATGTCGAGCAGGCGGGCCACACAACGGCCCAGTGTCGACTTGCCGCAGCCGGTCTCGCCGACCAGACCCAGCGTCTCGCCGGCGTTGATCTCGAAGCTGACGCCGTCCACGGCGTGCACCACGTCCCGGCTGCGCTTGAGGCTGCCGGTCTTGACCGGGAAATGCTTGACCAGGTTGGTGACCTGGAGGACGGGGGCCATCAGCGGGCCGCCTCGCCGTACTCCCGTACCCGGGCTTCCTCCCGGGCCTGGCGCTCATGGGGCAGCCAGCAGGCGGACAGGTGCCGGAAGTCGCCGAGGACGGGCGACAGGTCGGGCACCTCGGTCTTGCACTTGTCCATCACGTAGCGGCACCGGGGATGGAACGGGCATCCCTTGGGCACCCGGATGAGGCTGGGCGGCTGTCCCTCGATGGGCAACAGCCGGCGCCGCTCCGCGTCGTATCCGGGCAGCGACCGCAGGAGCCCCTCGGTGTAGGGATGGTGATTGGCATAGAAGATGTCATTGCGCCGGGCCACTTCCATCTGGCCGCCGGCGTACATGACCACGACGTCGTCGGCCACCTCGGCGATGACCCCGAGATCGTGGGTGATCAGGATGACGGCGGTACCGAACTCCTCCTGCAGGCGCTCGATGACCTTGAGGACCTGGGCCTGCACGGTGACGTCGAGCGCGGTGGTCGGCTCGTCGGCGATCAGCAGGGCCGGGTTGAGAGCCATGGCCATGGCGATCATGGCCCGCTGGCGCATGCCGCCGGAGAACTGGTGGGGGTAGTCGTCGATCCGTCTGTCGGGTTGGGGGATCCCGACCAGGCGCAGGAGATCAACGGCCCGGGACCGGGCCTGGGCCTTCGAGGTGTTGGGTTCGTGGGCCCGGATCATCTCGATGATCTGCCAACCCACCTTGTAATAGGGGTGGAGGCTGGACAGCGGGTCCTGGAAGATCATGGCGATCTTCGGTCCCCGGATGGATCGGAGCTGCTTGCCCGACATCGTGAGCAGATTCTCGCCTTCGAACAGGGCCTCCCCGCTCACCTGGGCGCCCCGGGTCAGACCGGTGATGGTCTGGGTGGACACGCTCTTGCCGGAACCCGACTCCCCCACGATCCCCAGGGTCTGGCCCCGGTCCACGCTGAAAGAAACGCCCCGGACCGCCTGCACCACCCCGTCGATAGTCGGGAACGACACGTGCAGGTCATTGACCTCGAGTAGCGCCAACTTGTACTTCCTTCTTAGTGCGACTGCCCCACTGGAATGGTAGGACCAACTGGAGCGGCCCGGAGGGTAAGTCCCTCCGGGCCACTCGCGTTACTTCAG
>DASZNC010000068.1:0-10720 GCA_035551615.1 Acidimicrobiales bacterium | reverse complement strand
CCGCCGGCGACCCAGGCTCCGGCCGGCCGACTGCTGCACGGTGCGGATGCCGGCGGTCGGCCGTCGCCCTCGCACGTCGGCCGGCATCTCGAGTGCGGGCCGGGCGCCGAACGGGGAGGCCGCACCCGGCGCCGGGCCCCTGGGCGGCGCGCCTCCCGGCCGGTGGCCCCGGCGCAGGACGGCCTGCCCGCCGACGTTGACGGCGACGGTCAGGATGAGGAGCACGGCGCCCAGGCCGATGACCGAACTGGTCTGCAGGCCGGGGCTGGCCTCGGCGAACTGGTTGACGATGGCCGAGCCGAGGGTGGCGCCGGTGGCGTCCAGGGCATGCGGCACCGAGGGGTTGTTGCCGATGACCAGTGACACGGCGATGCTCTCGCCCAGCGCCCGCCCGACAGCCAGGGTGGCCGCCGCCGCCAGACCCGACCGGGAGGCGGGCAGCACGGCCGTCCGCACGACCTGCCACCGGGTGGCGCCCAGGGCCATCGCCGCCTCGCGGTCGGCCGGCGCCACGGCGGCCATGGCGCTGCGGGACAGGGCCACCATGGTGGGCAGGGTCATGACCGCCAGGACGAGCGACGCCAGCAGGATGCTCGGCCCGTCGTCGGCCCCGCCGAACAACCAGTGCAGGCCGGGGACGGATCCGAGGAACGGCTCCACGTGGCGCTGGAACACCGGCGACAGGACGAGGAGGGCCCAGAGGCCGACCACGATGCTGGGGATGGCGGCCAGGAACTCGATGGCCGCGCCCACAGGACCGGCCACACGCTTGGGTGCCAGCTCTGACAGTGCCACTGCCACACCGATCCCGACCGGCACGGCGAGCACCATGGCCACACCGGTGGTGACGAGGGTGCCCACGATCAGGATCCCGGCGCCGTAGTCGCCGGCGTCCGGATTCCACGTGCCCGACCAGAGGAATCCGATCCCCGAGTGGGCGAAGGCGGACGCCGAACCGCCGGCGATGGAGACCACCAGGGCGACGGCGACGGCGACGAATACCAGACCGCCCAGCCAGTAGACGGCCGGATACCAGCGGGCCGATCGGCGCCCGGCCGCCCGCGCCCGGAGGGTGGCGGCCAGGCCGGGAGGATCCGACCACGCCACGGTCACGCCCAATACCTGACCTTTCCCATAGACATCACCGACACGATAGTGGCCAGTGATTAGCTTCAGGTAGGTGAGCCGCTGGTCAGATCAACCGACCACCCCCAGTTCCTCCAGCAGCCGGGACCGGAGGGCGGTAGGTTCCGCCCCGGCGACGGCCCGGTCGAGCGTGATCCGGCCGTCCACCAGGACGAGGACCCGGTCGGCCAGGAGGATGGCCTCGTCGACGTCGTGGGTGACGAGCAGGACAGCCGGCTCACGGCGGGCGCACAGGTCCTTCAGTAATGACTGCATGCGGGTCCGGGTCAGCGCGTCGAGGGCGCCGAACGGCTCGTCCAGGAGCATCAACCGGGGTTCCCGGACGAGCGCCCGGGCCAGCGCCACCCGCTGCGCTTCGCCGCCGGACAGGGTGACCGGCCAGGCTCGGGCGTGATCGGCCAGCCCGACCTCGGCCAGCGCCGACTCGGCCCGGGCCCGCAGGGCGCCCGGGCCGGCGGTCGCCTTCAACCCGATCACCACGTTCGGCAGCACCCGCTGCCACGGGATGAGCCGTGACTCCTGGAACACGACCGAGCGCTGGGCCGGGACCCACACCTGGCCCTCATAGCCGTCGTCCAGACCACCGAGGATGCGCAGCAGCGTGCTCTTGCCCGATCCGCTGCGACCGAGCAGCGCCACGAACTGGTGCCGCCCGATGCTCAGATCCAGGCCCTTGAGCACCTCCCGGCCGGCGAACGCCCGTGTCACGCCGGTGGCCGACACGGCCACATCGGTGATCCTCGAACCCGATGTCGTAGTCACGGTCAGCTCCCCGTGAACCCGCGCCGCCAGGAGAGCAGGCGGCTCTCCAGGAACCGGACGATGGCATCGGCCACCAGCCCGAGCAGGGCGTAGACGACGAGACCGAGGAACATGATGTCGGTCCGGTCCGTGGTCTGGGCCTGCATGATGAGGTAGCCGATCCCGCTCTGGGCATTGATCTCCTCGGCCACGATGATGATCAACCAGCTGCCGACGATGGCGAAGCGGAGGCCGACCAGGAACCCGGGCAACGAACCGGGTAGCACGACCTGGCGGACCAGCCCCCACCGGTTGAGCCCGAAGGTGCGACCGGCTTCGACCAGCTTGACGTCGACGCTGCGGATGCCGGCGTAGGTGTTCAGGTACACCGGAAAGGCGCAGCCGAGGGCGATCAGGAAGATCTTGGGCGCCTCCCCCACTCCGAACCAGATGATGGACAAAGGAACCAGCCCCAAGATGGGCACCGCCCGCGCCGCCTGCAACACCGGGTCGAGCAGATCCTCGCCCAGATGGAACAGCCCGGAGACGACGGCGAGGAACACGCCGGCCGCGACGCCGAGCACCAGCCCCTCCCCGACCCGCCGGAGGGAGACGACCAGATTCGACTGCAGGGCGCCCTGCTCCCACAGCTGCCGGCCGGCGTCGAAGACGGCGATCGGGGAGGCCACCTCGATCGAGCTGAACAGACCCAGGTTGCTGGCCAGCTGCCAGAGGGCCAGCACCAGGACCGGACCGATGGCCCGCCGGACGGCCCGCGGCGGTGGGGGCCAACGATGGTTGCGGCGCCGGCGCCCACCCAGCCGGGGGACCACCAGCGGTCCGCCCAGGTCGATGTCGACGACCGCCGGGCGTAGGACGTCAGTCACTTTGCGGTACCCCCTTGACGATCTGGTTGTAACGGGCCGCCTCGGCCGGGTCGAACAACGGGGAGATGCGGTAGGCGGTGGGGATGGCGCCGGCCGAGGACATCAGGTCGACCACGTTCTGCAGGGCGGTCTGCTCCGCCGCCCCGAGCGGCTCGAAGGTGTAGCTGCCGCCGGCGGAAAGGATGAGCCGGGCGTTGGCGGTCGTCTGGTGCTCGACGGTCACGTAGTAGTCCTGGATGAACTGCGCCGGGTGGGCCTTCTCCCAGTTGCTGGCCTCGATCAGCCGGTGGGTGAAGTCGTCGATGACGGCCAACTTGTCCGGGTCGGCGATGGCCGAACGGGTGCCCAACAGGTAGGCGTAGCTGGCCGGCTGCACCGATGCGATGGTGGCCAGGACCGTGGCGCCGGGATGGCTCTGCTGGTAGTCCACCTTCTGCTCGACGCTGACCACGGACGCATCGGCCGCACCGGACTGGAGCACCGTCCCCAGCTGCTGGAGCGAGACGTTCACCTGATGCACGTCCTTCTGGGTCAGGCCGGCGGTGGCCAGGGCCCGCAGGGCGAAGGCCTGCTCGGACGTCCCCGTCGTGTAGGCCACGGGGCGTCCCTTCAGTTGGGCGATGGCCGATATGCCGGGCTTGGCCAGCAGGTACTCCGAGGCCCCGATGGGCAGGAAGGCGGCGACCGCTTCGACCGGGAGCCCTGACTTGGCGGCCAACGACGCCGGCAGGTCGCCCATGAACCCGATGTCGATGCGCTTGGCGGCGAAGCCGGCGTCGACCAGCGGACCACTGTCGAACTCGACGAAGTTGGCCTTGTAGGACGCGCCGGTCAACGCCCCGGACGCCTTGAACAGCGTTTCCAGGAACTGGTCCTGATCGCCGATGTTCAGCTCCAGTCCGGACCGGATGGCGTGCCCGGTGACGGCGTCGACGGCGGCCGGTACCGACCCCCTGGTCACCGACCGGTCGGTCGCGCTGCTCCTGCTGCCGGTGCCGCAAGCGGCCACCACCAACGCGGCGACGCAGGCGCAGGCACCGGCGACCAGCCGGGGACGGGTCATCTTCGAAGGTTCCTGGGCAGGTGCGGAGGGCATGACCGAGGACCATAACCGACTAAATTGATAAATACAATGGACTTAGTCAGGAATTGGGTTTAGGGTTCGGCTCCGCCCCCATGAAAGAAAGGCGATACACCCCATGACCGACGTACTCGATACGGCCGCGCCGGCCGGCATCACCGTCACTCCCCTGTCCGGCCACATCGGCGCCCAGATCGACGGGATCGACATCAGCCGGCCCCTGTCCCCCGAGGCGCTGACGACGATCCAGGACTCCCTCAACCGGTGGAAGGTGGTGTTCTTCCGCGACCAGGACCTGGACCACGGCGCCCAGATCGCCTTCGGGCGGCAGTTCGGCGAGCTCACCTACGCCCACCCCCACGACGACACCCCGCCCGATGGCTACCCCGAGATCTACACCGTCGATCCCCGGCGCTTCAACGAGCAGTACGGGATCAGCGACGAGGAGGCCAGGCGCATCCGCAAGTACTCCTACACCAACGGCTGGCACACCGACGTCACGCCCGCGGTCAACCCTCCGGCCGGGTCGATCCTGCGGGCCGACGTGGTGCCGGCGTTCGGCGGCGACACCACCTTCACCAACCTGGTGGCCGCCTACGGATCCCTGTCCGACGGCGTGAAGCAACTGCTCGACGGCCTTCGCGCCGAGCACTTCTACGGCGCCGGCGGCAACCGCCTGTCCAAGGTGTCCACCTTCGGCAACAAGATCGAGAAGAACCGGTTGGTGGCCCACCACCCGGTGGTCCGGGTCCACCCGGTCACCGGCGAGAAGGGGCTGTTCGTCAATCCCGTGTTCACCGACCACATCGTGGACGTGTCGCCGCTGGAGAGCCGCTGGATCCTCGACTTCCTGTACGCCCACCTGGCCCGCAACGAGTTCACCGTGCGGTTCAAGTGGGAACCGGGCAGCGTCGCCTTCTGGGACAACCGGGCCACCGCCCACCTGGGCCCGCAGGACCTGGGGCACGTCGATGTGGATCGGGTCCTGCACCGGGTCACGCTGATCGGCGACGTGCCCGTCGGCCCCGACGGCTTCGAGTCCCAGTTGATCGAAGGAGTGCCGTTCCGGTCGGCGCCCGTGTTCGGCAACTGATCCCCACCTGGGCCGGTCCCATCGGGGGACCGGCCCGGGCGGTGGGTTACAGCCCGACGGGCCGGTCCTTTGACATCGGAAGGGCCGGCCCGGGTCGCGCCAGCCTCGACCGTTCTGCGTCTGATCGGCGCGGCCCGGACCACTGTCGCGGGCAACTGTTCTGTGTCTGACTTTCAGTATCTGTTACGTAAGATCCAACACAGATAGGGGCCCGTCAACCGTGAAGCGCCAACCACGCCTGGTAGCCGCCGGCCAGATCGGTCACATTGGTCAGGCCCAGGTCGAGCAGGACGGCGGCCGACAGGCTGGACGCGTAGCCCTCGTCGCACACGATGATCACCCGCCGGCGGGGGTCGTCCATCCCGTCCAGCCGGTGCGGCGAAGTGGGGTCGAGCCGCCACTCGAGGACGTTGCGCTCGACCACGACGGCGCCGGGCAGCGCACCGTCCTTCTGGCGCAGTGATTCGGGGCGGGTGTCGACGACGAGCGCCCCGGCGGCCAGCTCCTCGCCCAGGGCGGCGGCCTCCGCCCGCGGCCCGATCCGCGAGCGCGCCGCATCCAGCAGGCGGTCGACGGCCGGCATGATCGGGTCAGATGGCGGCGAGGTCGAAGTCCGACGAGGTGTCCGCAACGGCCTCAGTTCGTAGCACGTGCCGGCCGCGATCGTCATAGAAGGACATCGTGGAGAGCGGGGGCGAGTAGGCGTGCACGCTGTAGGCCAGCCCCGCCGGCGAGATGACATCGTGGACGGTGCCGCAGGGAACAGCCACGACCTGGCCCGGGTCCAGCCGACGGGCCACCAGCCGCCCGGCCGGCCAGCGCAACTCGGTCAACTCCCCGGCCACGACGGCGAAGGCTCCGGCCGACCGGCCGTGATCGTGGGGGCTGACGCTCGTGCCCTGGGGCCAGCACAGGAGCCACACCTCGTAGTCGTCGGTCCCGACCAGCTTGGCACCCGAGCGCAGCTCGGTGTCGCCCCCCGCCCGGTCCCGCCAGCCCAGCGGGTAGTCGCCCAGGTCGGCGGTGGTGCGGCGCACCAGATCGGCGAGGGCGGCGGAGGCGAGGACCATGATCGACCATTAAACCATAAATCTGACAGATCAAGTCAGATATTCACTCGACAGCGCCCACGGAGCCCACTGAGTCCAGGCCGCCCGGCCCGCCTGGCGGTGGCCGGCGGTGGCCGGCGGCGACCAGCGGCGTCACCGGCCCTGCGCCCCCAAGGCCGACGCCTGGGCCAGACTGGACCGATGGCCCAGGAGTTCCCCTACGACCTCGACCGCCGGTACCTCCCGCTGCTGCTGCCGCTCGGCTTCCGCCCGGGACACGACCGGGTCACCATCGACGACGAGGCGCTGGTGGCCCGGCTGGGTTTCGTCCGCATCCGCACCGCCCGATCCAACATCGAGGGCGCCCACATCACCCGGGACTACCGGTGGTGGACTTCGGTCGGCGCCCGACTGTCGATGGTGGACGACGGCCTGACGCTCGGGACCAACCACCGGGCCGGCGTCTGCATCCACTTCCGGGACAAGGTGCAGAGCCGGCTCCGACCGGGCGGCCACTCGGCGCTCACCGTGACGGTGGCCGACCTGGACGGTTTGGTCGCCGCTCTCGGGCCGGCCTCACCGCGGACCGCCTGAACCCGTCCTGCTGACCGGCGGTCCGTCCGGGCGTTCCGGGCCCACCTCGATCGAGCCGCCAACCGGCATGGGTAGGTTGGGGCGGTGACGACCTCCAACCGGCTGGCCCAGGAAAACAGTCCCTATCTGCGCCAGCACGCCGACAACCCGGTCGACTGGTATCCGTGGGGCGACGAGGCGTTCGCCGCGGCCGAGCAGCGGGACGTCCCCGTGCTCCTGAGCGTCGGCTACAGCGCCTGCCACTGGTGCCACGTGATGGCCCACCAGAGCTTCGAGGACGCCGAGGTGGCCGACGCCATGAACGCCGGATTCGTGTGCATCAAGGTCGACCGGGAGGAGCGCCCCGACGTCGACTCGGTCTACATGGAGGCGGTCCAGGCGGTGAGCGGGAGCGGCGGCTGGCCGATGACGGTGTTCCTGATGCCCGACGGCCGGCCGTTCCACGGCGGCACCTACTACCCCAAGCCGCAGTTCCTCGATCTTCTGGCCCAAGTCGGCCAGCTGTGGGCCACCCGTCGGGCCGACCTGGACCAGGCGGCCGGCCAGCTGGCCGAGGCGGTGCGGGCCGGGACGGCCGTGCCCAGCCGGGGGTGGGCGGCCGGCGGCGACGACCGGGCCCATATGGCTCCCGACCTGCTGGAGACGACGGGCGACGCGCTGCTCGCCCGCTTCGACCCCGACTGGGGCGGTTTCGGGCGGGCCCCCAAGTTCCCGCAGCCGCCGATGATCGAGGCCCTGTTGCAGGTCGCGGTGGCCACCGGCCGGCCCGACCTCCTGGACGCGGTCACCACCACCCTCGACGCCATGGCCAGCGGCGGCATCTACGACCACCTGGCCGGCGGCTTCGCCCGGTACTCGACCGACCGGACCTGGCTCGTCCCGCACTTCGAGAAGATGCTCTACGACAACGCCCTCCTGGCCCGGGTGTACGTGCACGCCTGGCAGGCCACCGGCCACACCCGTTGGCGCCAGGTCGCCGAGGAGACCCTCGACTACCTCTTGAGCCGGCCGATGCGCATCGCCGGCGCCGGCTTCGCGTCGGCCGAGGACGCCGACAGCGAGGGCGTAGAAGGTCGCTTCTACGTCTGGGACCGGGCCGAGGTGCTGGAGGTGGCCGGCCCCGAGGCGGCCGACTGGTACGGGGTGACCGACGCCGGCAACTGGGAGGGCAGCAACATCCTGGTCCGCCCCCAGCGGGGCGATCTGCACCGGTCGGCCGAGATCGACGGAGCCCGCCGGCGCCTCCTCGAGCGGCGGGATCAGAGAATCCGCCCCGGACTCGACGACAAGGTGCTCACCGAATGGAACGCCATGGCGGTGGCTGCCCTGGCCGAGGGGGGCGCCGCCCTGGGCCGCCCCGACATGACGGCGGCGGCCGAGGAGGTGGCCGACTTCCTACTGGCCCAGCTCCGCAACGACCAGGGCCGCTGGTTGCGCAGCTGGCAGGACGGGACCGCCCGCCACCTGGCCTACGGGTCCGACCACGCCTGGTTGGTGGAGGCGTTCACCCGGCTGGCCGAAGCGACCGGCCACCGCCGGTGGATCGACCAGGCCAAGGAGGCGGCGGTCGCCCTGGTCGAGCTCTTCTGGGACGGCGCGGCCGGTGCCCTGGCCACGACCGGCCGCGACGCCGAGGCCCTCATCGCCTCCCCCATCGACACCCAGGATGGGGCCCTGCCGTCCACCAACTCGGTCGCCGCCCGGGCCCTCATCCGGCTGAGCGCGCTCACCGGTGAGGACCGGTTCCGGGCGGTGGCCGAGGAGGTGATAGCTGGGATGGCCAAGGCCCTGGGCGCGGCACCCGTTGCTTTTACCGGCATGGTCACCGCCGCCCACCTCCTGCGCCGAGGCGTCACAGAAATTGTCATCGCAGGTGACCGTTCCGACCTGCTGGCCGTCGTCACCAGCCGCTACCTGCCCGAGGCGGTGGTCGCCTGGGGAGAGGCGTACGATTCCCCGTTGTGGGAGGGGCGACGGGACGGACGGGCCTACGTCTGCCAGAATTACGCTTGCCGCGCCCCGGTTTCCGAGCCGGCCGACCTGGCCGATCAGCTGGAGACCATCCACCCTTCTGTACCACTCCGTCGGCCATCATGAGATTCCGTGACGATCAGCGCTCCTGAGCTCCGCATCCTCAAAGACCGCCCGCACCATGGTGTCATCGCGGGCGACACCTTGGAGCTGCTCGTCGTCGCTGCATCCGACGGCCACTGCGCCGGCGTCGACCTGGCCACCGGCGCCCTGGTCCGCACCTGGTCACCGGACCTACCGGAGGACCGGATCCGCCCGTTCGATGTAGTGGCCGTGACCACCGATGACGACAACGAGGCCGTCCCCGACCCGGCCCAGCCGGAGGCCATCGGCCTGGTCGAGGCGCCCCGGGTGGTCGACCGCATGACCGGCCGGCGCTGCGAGCGCCTGCTGCGGGCCCTGTTGCATCCGCAGAACCAGTCGCTGCTCGGTATCTCCGGGACGGTGATCCCGTTCTGGCAGCGCAGCAGCGACCACCCGTCGATCGCCATCGTCGAGCCGCAGGGTCGCATCCTGCTGGTGCGCGACGGGGCCTACCTGGGTTGCCGGTTCGAGTGGCAGGGCCACGAGCGGGAGCTGCCGTGCATGGACCGGGCTCTGGCCGGCTACATGGACCGCCAGGGCCGCACCCGCCTCACCGCGGGCAAGGGAGACCGTCTGGTCGTGGCTCTCACCGGCCCCATCGAGGGCCGTTGCCACAAGGTGGTCGAGACCCTGCTGCGCAGGGGCTGACCGCTTCGGGAGCCGGGCCGGGCCCGGTTGGTTACCCGGTGGGCCACCGGCTCGCCGCCCGGGGGGACGGCCGGCCGGTCAGGCTCCGTACTTGGAGGCCAGCTCCTCGGCCATGGCCCAGCCGAAGGCGATGAGCACGTCGTGGCGCTCGCCGTCGAGCGGCTCGAACAGGGCGGCCACCTCGGCGTCGATGGTCTCCGGCTTGGCTGCGGCGAAGTCGAACAGCCCGCACGGATCGCCGTCACCGGTGACCACGAAGGTGCGGTCGTCGATGCGGCCCTCGGCACCGAAGCGCTTGGCCAGCCGCCGGCTCCAGGCCCGCTCCTCGCCGCTCGGCTTGTGGCTGGGGCGGGGGCAGATGTCCTCGAGCGCCTTGAAGGCGGAGAACGCGCCCGGATCGATGAACCGGGAGCCGATCAGAACGTCTTCGTCCGGGAAGGCCAGGACGGCCCGCCGGAACTGGGCGGAGATGATGGCCTTGAGCGCCTGGTCCCGCTTCGAGTTGCGCTTGACCGAGGCCAGGCCCCACAGCAGGCACGGGGTACCACCGATGCGCTCGAGCGTGCAGAACGAGAAGCCGACCAGTTTGTTGGCGTCCCGAACCTGGGTAATCAACACCCAGGCTTCGGGCTGCTTGGACAGCAGCCCGATGTCAAAGCCGGCTGGGCCGTCGGTGACGATATCCGCCATCTCGGCCAGCTCGGCGTCCGAGAGAGCGGTGCAGTCCTTGGTTTCGACTTCCAGCGTCATGCTGCGGTTTCTCTCCTCACCCACTTGGTCGTCCGGAACAGTTTACGTCGTTACGTCGTTTCGCATCCAACAGGGTGACCACGCCGGTCGAACTCATCGCGTGGCCCGGCGGGCAGACCACCATGGGGCGTACGGCAAAAGCACGGACGTGTGGTCGAAGTTGCTGAAATAGTCCGCAAGTTTGCACACGCCCGGCCGGGGTTTCCGCAGGCCGCCCGGACACAGCGTCGGCGAATCGTCCGAAATATCCCCGTTGCTCGTCTGCTGCTCCAGCCGGCCTCCCGGTGGCGCGGACTAGCCCAGGCAGGTCGGCCCGAGCAGTTCCCGGAGTTCGCCGAGCAGGCCCCGGCCGGTGTCGACGCAGAATTCGGCGGACAGGCGGATGGACTTCTCGCCCACGTGGAGGAAGACGGGCGAGTCACCCACGTGCTCGCACAGCAGCCGCTTCAGCCGGTCCACCCGGTCGTCGGAGAGGGCGTTGAGCGGCAGATACACGTGCAGCGGCTCGGCCCCTGAGGTACTCAGCTCCGGCTTCTTGATCTCCATGCATATGAACTTGGGCTGCTCGTCGCGCAGGTCGAGACGGCCCTTCACGCACACGACGGCATCGTCGGCC
>DASZNC010000067.1:0-36542 GCA_035551615.1 Acidimicrobiales bacterium | reverse complement strand
GACTCCGGTTGCACGGGGGCGACGACAGTGGTTTCGCCATGATCATGACTCTGATCGTGACCCTGATCATCGCCACCCTGCTGATCCTCATCTTCGCCGAGGGTGTCGAATCTGCGCCTCTGGCCCGCCAGAACCAGGACTATGCGGCGGCGCTGGAGGCGGCCCAGGCGGGCGTCCAGGACTACATCAACCGACTCGACGCCAACACCGCCTACTACCTGGAGACGTCCGACAGCTCGAACCCGGCGATGAACGGGTACTTCGCCAACGTGTGCCCGAGCTCGTCCAACTGCTCCGGGACCTCGGAGAACGAGTACTTCTCGTACGCCGTCAACAGCTCGAACACGGAGTCGACCGGCACCGTGTACCTGACCGTCACCGGCGCCGTGTCACAGGCCAACTGCGACCTGAGCAGCCACACGAACAGCTGCCGGCTCTCGGCCAAGCGGACCATCAAGGTGGCCCTCAGCCTGTCTTCGAACGACAGCTCGTTGTACTACACGAAGTACGAGATAGAAGACCCGGCGTTCGTGTCGTCGTTCAGCCTCGGTTCGGCGTCGAACGGCGCTTCGACCAACTATCAGAACTACTGCGTGTACGACCAGTGGTCCAAGAACACCCAGATCTCGACGTCCGGGAGCCCGTATTACGGACCCGACTTCCAGAACAGCGCCTGCACGCCCTACCTGATCTACTTCACCAGTGCCGACACGCTGAACGGCCAGATCAAGTCCGACGACGAGTTCAACATCTGCGGTTCGGCCAAGTTCCCGTCGGGCGCGCAGACCACCTACAACCAGGCTACGTCGGCCGCCCAGACCGGCCAGCAATTCGGTGGCGCCGGCGTGTACCAGAACGGCGGTTGCTCGGGTACGCCTACTTTCTGCTCAGGCAACACCGCTTCCTACTGCACCGGCACCCAACCGGCCGGCTCCGACGAGGACAACTTCCCGACGACCAACACGGCGCTGGAACAGGATCTGGCAGTGGCCCAGGACGGGGGCGGCTGCTACTACCAGGGTCCCATCCAGGTCACCCTGAACCCGCCGTCGGGAACGGCCACGACCGGCACCATGACGGTCAAGCTGCTCACGACTTCGACAGGCACGTCTAAATCCCTCAGCACCCTGTCGTCGGGGATCACCGTCGAGTCCGCATCCAGTTGCGTCGGGACGGGAATCGCGTTCCCCAACAACGGCCTGATCTATGACGACACCGGCACCTCGGGCGCCGCCAACGTCTATGTGTCCGGAGAGAATGCGGTGGGGCCGATCACGATCGGTTCGGCCGCCAACATCACGATCACGAACAACATCGAAGATGCCAGCACCGGTGGGACGTCGGCCGACATCGTCGGCCTCTGGGCGCAGAACGACATCCTCCTGCCGGACTCCTACAGCCAGGTTTCGGGAACCTCGAGTGTCGTTCCGCAGCGATCCAACCTGATCATCGACGCGGCCATGGTCGCCGACAGCGACTCCATCTACCTGCCGTGCTGGACCACCGACAACGGCCAGACAGCGGGAAGCCCGTCGGGGTACTCGACGCCCACGTCCAACTCGGTCGGCTGTCCCTCGTCGTCGTCCAACCCTTCGTCCTATACGACGACGGTTAGTGGCCGCACGACCACGGTCAGGTACGACTTCGACACGCAGGCCGGCAGCATCGTCGGCAACTCCAGCATCGGCGACACGTGCAACGGTTCAGCCGTGGCCACGCCGACCAGCACGTCGACCTCCAACCTCGGTTTCCTGACCATCTGCGGCAGCCTGGCCCAGGAATACCGGGGGCCGGTCGGGACCGAGAACAACGGCGACGTGGCCACCGGCTACGGGAAGAACTACAACTGGGACCAGCGGTTGCAGTACCTGCAACCCCCGTATTTCAACGCCATCACGACGCCGAACTGGACCCCCTCCTATTTCAGCGAGTGCAACGCCGTCACCACGCCGACCACGACGGCCACCGCAACCGGCTGCTAAGGCCGGAGCCGGCCCGCCTCCCAGCGGCCCAGGCGGCCCGGAAGCACCTCGAACTCGACGGCCTGACCGGGCCTTATGGTGCGCGATCCGTCGGCGATCTGGGTGCAGTGGAAGGGGTACTCGCCGGCCGGCGCGGACACGACGCCCAGGCCGACCTGCTCGTCGAAGGATGAAACGACCCCGGTCACGGGACGATCTTGGCGATGGGCAACTCGATGATGTCGGAGGCGCCGTGGTCCTTCAGAGCCGGGATCAACGTGTTGATCGTGTGCTTGGGCACGACCGCCTCGACGGCGAAGCCGTCCTCGCCGAACAGCTTCGACACCGTAGGTGACTTCATGGCCGGCAACAGGTCGATGACGCCCCCCAGCTGGGCCTCGGCCACGTTGAGCTTGACCAGTACCCGCTGGCGGGCGATGAGGGTGCCGTCCAGGAGGGTCTGGATCTGCTCCATGGCGTGGCGCTTGGTGTCGTCCTCGAACGCGGCCCGGTTGGCGACCAGCTCGGTGTAGGACTCGAGGATGGTGGCGATGATCCGCAGCCCGGCGGCCCGCAGCGCCCGGCCCGTCTCGGTGATCTCGACGACGGCGTCGGCCACCTCTGGGATCTTGGCTTCGGTGGCCCCGTAGGAGAGGCGCACCTCCGCCTCCACCCCTTCGTTCTCCAGGAACCGCCGGGTGAGGCCCGGGTACTCGGTCGACACCCGGACGCCGGTCGGCAGGTCCTTGACCGTCTGCACCGGCGAGTCCCCGGCCACCGCCAGCACCAGGCGGATGGGCCGGGTGGTGGCCTTGCTGTAGCGCAGCTGGCCCAGGCTGACGACGTCACTGGCCGTCTCCTCGATCCAGTCCCGGCCGGTGATACCCAGGTCGAACAGGCCCTCGGCCACGTACTGGGGTATCTCCTGGGGCCTCAGTATGCGCACCTCGGCCACGCGCGGGTCGTCGATGCTGGCCCGGTAGTCGACGTCCGAGCTGCGGACCACTCCCAGATCGGCCGCCTCGAACAGTTCGAGGGTGGCCCGCTCCAGGGAGCCCTTGGGCAGAACCAATCGGAGCACGGACCGGCCTACTGAGGTTTGGGCAGGGCGGCCAACAGGTTGGCCATCTCGATGGCCGTGGCGGCCGACTCGAAACCCTTGTTGCCGGCCTTGGTCCCGGACCGCTCGATGGCCTGCTCGATGGTGTCGGTGGTGAGGACCCCGAATACCACGGGGACATCGGAGTCCATCGACGCCCGCTGGACCCCGGCCGCGCACTGGCCGGCGACGAAGTCGTAGTGGCCGGTGGCCCCGCGGATCACGGCGCCCAGGGTGATCACCGCGTCGTAGCGGCCGCTGTTGGCCAAGCGGGCGGCGACCAGCGGCAGCTCGAAGGCGCCGGGCGCCCAGGCCACGTCGATGGCGTCGGGATCGACGCCGTGGCGCCGGAGCCCGTCAGTGGCCCCGTCGACCAGGCGGTTGGTAATGGTGTCGTTGAAACGGCTGGCCACGATAGCCACCTTCATGCCGCGCCCCGACAGGGTGCCTTCGAATTGCATCAGAGCCCTCCGCCCTCGAGCAGGTGTCCGAGCCGGTCCCGCTTGGTCCGCAGGTAGCGGATGTTCTCGTCGTTGGGCTCCACCGGGAGGTGGACCCGCTCGACGATCTGCAGGCCGTAGCCCTCGAGTCCGCCCCGCTTGGCCGGGTTGTTGGTGATCAGTCTCATGGTGGTGATGCCCAGGTCCACCAGGATCTGGGCGCCGATACCGTACTCGCGGCTGTCGACCGGCAGGCCCAGCTCCACGTTGGCGTCGACGGTGTCGAAGCCGCTGTCCTGCAACTCGTAGGCCCGGAGCTTGTGCTCTATGCCGATCCCCCGCCCCTCGTGGCCCCGCAGGTAGACGACCACGCCGAGGCCGTCCTCGGCGATTCGGCGCAGCGCCCCCTGGAGCTGGGCCCCGCAGTCGCAGCGGCGCGACCCGAACACATCGCCGGTCAGGCACTCGCTGTGGACCCGGACGAGCACGTTGTCCTGGCCCGACGGGTCGCCCATCACGAAGGCCAGATGGGTCTCGCTGTCGAGCACGCTCTGGTAGGCGACACACCGGAACTCGCCGAACTCAGTTGGTAACCGGGCGTCGGCGGTGCGCCGCACCAGCCGCTCGGTGCGGCGCCGGTAGCGGATCAGGTCGGCGATGGTGATCAACAGGAGGCCGTGACGTTCGGCGAACGCCTCCAGGTCGTCCCGGCGGGCCATGCCCATCCCGTCCTCGGTGACGATCTCGCACAGCACGCCGGACGGCGCCAAACCGGCCATGCGGGCCAGGTCGACCGCCGCTTCGGTGTGCCCGGCCCGCTTCAGGACGCCGCCGTCACGGGACCGCAGGACGTGGAGGTGGCCGGGGCGGGCCAGGTCCCCGGGCCGGGTGGCCGGGTCCACCAGGGCCCGGGCCGTGATCGAGCGGTCCTGGGCCGAGATGCCGGTCGTGGTACCCACCCGGAAGTCGACGGTCACCGTGAACGCGGTGCGCTGGGCCTCGGTGTTGCGCTCGACCATCAGGGGCAGATCCAGCTCGTCGGCCCGCTGGCTCGTGACCGACGCGCAGATCAGTCCGGAGGTGTGGCGGACGAAGAAGCCCATCGCTTCGGGGGTGGCGTGCTCCGAGGCGATGATCAGGTCGCCCTCGTTCTCGCGATCCTCGTCGTCGACCACGACGACCATCCGGCCGGCACGGATGGCGGCAATGGCGTCTTCGATATTGGTGGACACGATGTCTATAGCTCCCGGTAAGGCGATGGAGAGCCGGCGGCGAGTAGCTGCTCGGCATATTTGGCCATGACGTCGGCCTCCAGGTTGACCAGGTCTCCTGGGGCCCGCCGGCCGAGGGTGGTGACAGCCATGGTGTGGGGGATGACGGCCACGGTGAAGCCGGTGTCGTTCACCGACACCACGGTCAGGCTGATGCCGTCGACGGTGACGGAGCCCTTCTCGACCAGATAGCGGCGCACGTTCTCGGGCGCTTCGATCGACAGGTCGGGCGCCCCTTGGAGGACCCGGCCGACGCCGTCGACATGACCTTGCACCAGATGGCCGCCCAGACGGGTATGGAGGCTGACAGCCCGCTCCAGATTGACCGGATCACCGGCGCCCAGCCGGCCCAGATTGGTTCGCGACAGTGTCTCGGCCACGGCGTCGGCCGCCCACCAGCCCGGGCCCTGGGCCACCACGGTCAGGCAGCAGCCGTTGACGCTGATGGAATCGCCGATGGCCGTTCCGTCGGTGACCACCTGGGCGGAGAAATCGAAGCGCGTCGAATCGGCGGACTCGGTCCGGGTCCGGACGGCGCCTATCTCTTCGACGATTCCCGTGAACATTCACCGCTCACGGTACGGCATCGGCCTCCGGATCAGCCAGAACATCGACCCGCACATCGGGACCGATCATGCGCACTCCGGCGATCCGCCCCCGCCAGGCCCGGCCCATATCGGGGGCCCCGGCACCGGCCAGAAGGGCCCGCCCGTCGTCGCCACCGAGCAGGGCGGGAGCGAAATACAGGACGTACTGGTCCACCAGTCCCCGGCGGTGCCAGTCCCCCGCCACCGCCGCTCCGCCCTCGATCAGGAGTTGCACCACGCCCTGGCCGCCGAGCTGGTCGAGCAGGTCGGCCGGGTCGCCTTGGAACTCGACCGCCGGCCGGACGGCGGCGTCCTGCGGAGCCCGGCCGAGCACCAATCGCAGCGGGTCGGCCCCCTCGGCGTGGCGGACGGTCAGCGCCGGGTTGTCGGCCCGTACCGTCCCGGCCCCGACGGCGATGGCATCGCTCTCCGCTCGGAGCCGGTGGACGTCGGCCCGGGCCAGCGGGCCGGTGATCCACTTCGAGCTGCCGTCAGGGGCCGCCGTGCGCCCGTCCAGGGTGGCGGCCAGCTTCAGGACGACCCAGGGGCGGCCGGTACGGCGGTGTTTCAGGTACGGGGCCAGCGAGGCCCGCGCCGGTGCCGCGCCGACGCCGACCACGACGTCGATCCCAGCGGCCCGCAGGCGGTCCAGGCCGCGGCCCGATACCTGCGGGTCGGGGTCCACGACGGCGACCACCACCCGCGCCACCCCGGCGGCGATGATGGCGTCGGCGCACGGCCCGGTCCGGCCCCGGTGGGAACACGGCTCGAGGGTGGAGTAGAGGGTGGCCCCCCGGGCGGCCGGGCCGGCCAGCTCGAGCGCGGTGATCTCGGCGTGGGGGCCGCCGGGGGGCGCCGTGGCCCCCAGCGAGACCGGCCCGTCGTCAGCGGGCACGACGACCGCACCGACCCACGGGTTGGGCGACGTGAGGGCCCTGACCGAGTCGCCGAGTTCGACCGCCTCGGCCATCCAGGTCTCGTCATCAGCGCCGATGGGCGGGGCCACGGCCGGGGTCAGGGGTGCTGGGTGGTCTGGCCGGCCAGCAGGTCGAGGGCGTGCGGGAGCACGTCCACGACCGCCGACAGGCACTCGACCGCGCCTTTGGGCGAACCCGGTGTGTTGAGCAGGATGCTGTGGCCGCGGATACCGGCCGTCCCTCGCGACAGCCGGCCGAGCGGGCTGATGAGGCGCATGGCCTCGGCCAGGCCCGGTGCCGGCCGCTCGATGACCTCGGTCGTCCCTTCCGGCGTCTGGTCGCGAGGGCCGAACCCGGTCCCGCCGGTGGTGACCACGACCCCCCAGAAGCTGGCCGACACCCGGGCCAACTCACCGGCCACCGAGGCCACGCCGTCGGCTACGACCGACCGTTCGATCACCGAGAACCCGGCTTCGGCGAGCGCACCGGCCAGCGCCTGGCCGGACACGTCCTCGCGGGTACCGCCGATGACGCCGTCCGACACGGTGACCACCTTCGCTTCGTAGGTCATCGGTGGGCCGCCACCGCCTCCTCGGCCGCCCGGCGGATGGCGGCGGCGGCGGCGGGCGGGTCGTCCTGGCCGAATATGGCGTTGCCGGCGACGAACATGCGGGCCCCGGCCTCGGCCACCCGGCCCACCGTCGTCGTGTCGATACCACCGTCGACCTCGATGGTGAGATCGAGGTCGTCGCGATCGGCGATCTCGGCCGCCCGGGCGATCTTGGGCACCGCCTCCTCCATGAAGTGCTGACCGCCGAACCCGGGATGAACCGACATGACGAGGAGCAGGTCGATCCGGTCGAGCCAGGGCTCGCACTTGCTGATCGGGGTCTCCGGGTTGACCGCCAGCCCGGCGTTCAGGCCCAGGTCGCGCATCCGGGCGATGAGCTCGCCGGTGGCGCCCACCTCGACGTGGACGGTGCAGCTGTTGGCCCCGGCCTGGGCGAACGCCTCCAGGTAATCCCCCGGGTTGGTCATCATCAGATGGCAGTCCAGGTAGTCGTCGGTGTGGCGGCGGATGGCCCGCACGACCGGCGGCCCGATGGTCAGGTTGGGCACGAAGTGGCCGTCCATGACATCGACGTGGAGCCAGTCGGTCTCGGCCCTGACCCGGTCGATGTCGTTGCCCAGGCAGGCGAAGTCGGCCGACAGGATCGACGGGGCCATGCGGACCGGGCGGGCGGAGGGGGCCACCGGGCCAACCTACCGGGTTACCGTGACGCCCATGCACAGGAGCCGACTGACCCAGGTCCTGGTCGATGTACCGGCCGATCTGTACGAGGTGGCAACCGGGTTCTGGTCGGGCGCGCTCGCCGCCGACGCAACCGGCGACGACGACGACCCGGAGTACCGGGAGCTCGGCCAGGTGATCCCGGGGCTCGGGTTCATGGTGCAACGGGTCGGCGCGACGGCCCGCCTGCACATCGATATCGAGAGCGACGACGTCGACGCCGAAGTGGCCCGTCTGGAGGCGCTCGGCGCCACCCGGGTCGAGCAGAACCACACCTGGTGGGTCATGAGCGATCCGGCCGGCCTGCTGTTCTGCGTGGTCCGGGTGCAGAACCGGGAGGCCTTCGAACGCGACGCTAGGACCTGGCCCTGAGGGTCAACAGGAACATGCCGTCGGTGCCCTCCTCCTGGGGGAGCAGCAGGGCGCCGCGGCCGGCGTTCCTCCAGGGACGTCCCGGCGGGGCGAGGGGGCTGAAGCCGGGTAGCTGGGACGCCGCCCACCGGTCGATGGCGGCCGTCTCCGACGAGGTCAAAGTACAGACGCTGTAGGCCAGGACCCCGCCCGGCCGGACCAGCTCGGCGGCCGACGCCAGAAGCGCCTTCTGCAGCGTGGCCAAGCGGTCCACGTCGCCCGGTTGCACCCGCCACCGGGCGTCGGGCCGGCGCCGCAGCACGCCCAGTCCGGTGCACGAGGCGTCCACCAGCACCAGGTCGAAGCCGTGCTCGGCGAAGGGCGGGTGGCGGCCGTCGGCCACGACCGGCGCCACCGAGGCCGCCTGCAGGCGATGGGCATTGGTGGCGACCATCCGGACCCGGGGCGGGGCGATGTCGGCGGCGACGACCAGCCGGGCGCCGGCGGCGAGAGCGGTGGCCTTGCCCCCCGGGGCGGCGCACACGTCGAGGACGGTGCCCCCGTCGGCAAAGGGGCGCAGGTGGTCGGCCGTCAGCTGGCTGGCCCGGTCCTGGATGTAGCCGTCGGCGCGCGCCGTGGCCGCGGCCGGCTCGTTCATCGTGCGCAGGGCAGCCAGCGCCGGTTCCCGGCCCAGATCGGCCGACAGCCGCTGCACCACCCAATCCGGGTAGCTCAGCTCGGTGGCGGCATCGGGCCACACGACGATTCCCTTGTCCACGTCATCGGCCACCCGGCGGAGCACGGCGTTGACGACCGTGCGCCCCGGGCCCCGGACCTCGGCCACGGTCGCCGACACCGCGGCGTGGGACGGGATGCGGGTCCACCCGAGCTGGTACGCCCCCAGCCGGAGGGCGGCGCGCACCTCGCTGTCGATCCGGCCCCGCGTGTACCGGTCGGTGAGCCAGTCGCAGGCGCGCTGCATGCGGTTGGTTCCGTAGACCAGCTCGGTCACCAGGTGGCGGTCCCGCTGATCCAGCCGGCTGGCCGACAGGAGTTCGGGGACGAGCACGTTGGCCCGGGCTCCGGCGTCGACCTCCCGCAGGGCCCGCAGCGCCAGCCCGCGGGCGCTGGCCGGCGGAGGCATGGCCGACCACCCTATACACCGCCTAGTCGAACGCGGGTGCACCCCCGAGGCCGCGTAGCCAGTCACCGGCGGCCATGGCCCGCTTGCCTTCGGGCTGGACAGTGCGCAGCAGGAGCGACCCGGATCCGGCGGCGACGGCCGCCGGATCGGCCGCCGAATCCGCAGGGACGGCATCGAGGATCAGCACCCGCTTGCCGCGGTACGTCGTCCACGCCCGGCCCACCCGCACGACTCGGGCCAGCTCCTCGGCCGGCCGGCTCCAGTCGAGCCTGAGATCATCCGGTTCGACCTTCGCTGCGTAGGTCGGTTCCCCCGATTGCGCGACGGGCGGCCCCAGACCCTCGTCCAGGGCGGACACCAGCATCTGGGCGCCGATGTCGGCCAGCCGGGCGGTGAGCTGGCGCGCCGTCTCCCCGACGCCGATGGTGACCTCCTGCCTGCGGTACACGCCGCCGGTGTCGAGACCCTCCTCCACCGCCATCAGGCACACACCGGTCCGCTCGTCGCCGGCCAGGATGGCTCGCTCCACGGGCGCCGCCCCCCGCCACCGGGGCAGGAGCGAGAAGTGGATGTTGACCATGTCCAGCGCAGCCAGCACGTCCGGCTTGATGATGCGCCCGAAGGCCACCACGACGCCCAGATCGGCGCCCACCTCGGTGACCGGGCCCATGTCGTGGGTGACCGGCAGGCCCAGATCGACGGCCGCCGCCTTCACCGGTGTGGCTGACAGACCGGCGCCCCGCCCCCGCTTCTTGTCAGCGCGAGTGACGACCAGTCGGATGTCGTGGCCGGCGTCGTGCAGTGCCCTGAGGGCGGGGACGGCGGCCGGCGGCGAACCGAGAAAGACGAGCTTCAGGGCTGCGGTCCGACCTCTTCGGCGCGGCGCCGGAGCTCCCGCATGGCCTCCTTCTTCTGGTCCTTGTCCAAAAGGGTGAGCAGGAGCCGGCCATCCAGGTGGTCGAGCTCGTGCTGGAAGCAGCGGGCTTCGATCTCGTCGGCCTCGATCGAGATCTCATGGCCGTCCAGGTCGAACCCGGTCAGGTGGATCTCCTTGGGTCGGACGATCGGGAAGTAGAGGCCGGGTATGGACAGGCACCCCTCTTCGTACTCCCACTCCCCGCGGGTCTCGGTGATCGTGGGGTTGACGATCGTGACCGGATCCTCGTCCTGCAGTTGGTAGACGAACATCCGCTTCTGCACGCCCACCTGCGGGGCGGCCAGGCCCAGGCCATGGGCGTCATGCATGGTGGCGACCATGTCCTGGGCCAACTGCACCAGCTTGCCGTCGATATCGGTGACATCGCTGGACCTCTGGGTCAGGACCGGGTCACCGAACAGCCGTATCTGATAGGAAGCCACGGTCCAATCCTACCGGGCGATGGATCCGATCCCGCTCCCCCGCCTTACCATCGGAATCGGATGTCGCACTACTTCGACGAAGCACCCAGTACCGTTTCCCGGCCCGGCCGGGTCAGGCTCGAGTTGCCCGACGTCGAGCTGGAGCTGACCGTCGATCGAGGTGTCTTCTCCGCCGGCGGAGTCGATCCCGGCACGGTCGAACTGCTGCGGTCGGCGGCCCCCGGCGCCCGCGCCGGCCATCTCCTGGACCTGGGTTGCGGGTACGGGCCGATTGCGGTGACGCTGGCCCTCCGTAACCCGCAGGCCACAGTGTGGGCCGTCGATGTCAACCGGCGGGCCCTCGAACTGGCCGCCGCCAACGTGGTCGCCGCGGGGGTGGCCGGACGGGTCCGGGCCGTCCCGCCCGACGACGTGCCGGAGACGGTGACCTTCGCAGCGATCTGGTCCAACCCGCCCATCCGGATCGGCAAGGCGGCACTGCACGAACTCCTCCGTTCCTGGCTGCCACGGCTCGATGCCGACGCCGCCGCCCGCCTGGTGGTGCACAAGCACCTGGGTTCCGATTCTCTGGCCGCCTGGCTGGCCACCGAGGACTGGGCGGTGCGCCGCCTCGGTTCCCGTAAGGGATATCGGATCCTGGAAGTGACCCGACCATGAAGCAGCTGCGCCCCACCGACCTGAAGCGGCTGCACCGGGAGTGGAACCGCCGGAGCGCCGGTCGCGTCGCCCTGCTCCTCGACGGTGTGCAGTCCCCGTTCAACATCGGTTCGATCGTCCGTACGGCGGCCGCCTACCGGGTCGAGCACCTGTACCTGTGCGGACCGACGACGTCGCCGGCCAGTGCCAAGGCGGCCAAAGTGGCGCTCGGCACCGAGCGCTACGTGTCATGGTCGGTCTTCGAGCGCGGGCCCGACGCCGCCGATGCGGCTCGTGACGACGGCTACTCCGTGATCGGCCTGGAACTGGCCGATGCCGCCATCCCCCTCCACCAGCTCACGGCCGGCCCCGATGTCTGCCTGGCCGTGGGCAATGAGGACCACGGCCTGACCCCGGCCACCCTGGCCGCGTGCGATGCGGTGGGGTTCCTGCCCCTTCTCGGGCGGGTCGGGTCCCTCAATGTGGCGACCGCTACGGCCATCGCGCTCTACGAACTGCGCCGAAAAGGCTGGACGTAGCCTCCGTCGCTCAAGCCGGTCGGCCCGCCGGTCGACATCAAGGAACGTGCTGACGGCCGATCTGGACACGCCGGTACCGGCCGTAGCCGGCCCGGAGGGATCCAGGCCCGTGACGGAGGAGCACCGGCGTCGATCCCGGTTGGCGCCGCCGACCCTGCTCGCCGGCCTGATCCCGGCGCTGATCACCGTCGGGCTCGGCATCTACTTCATGCATCTGCCCCATGTGCTCTATGGGGTGCACGAGTACGACGACGGCGTCTACCTGGGGGCCGCTCTTCGACTGGTTCACGGCGTCCTCCCGTACCGGGACTTCGTGATCGTCCACCCACCCGGCGTCGTCGTGTTGATGGCCCCGTTCGCAGCCCTGGCGGCCCGGCTCGGGGGCACCGACGTGGCCATGGCCCTGGGGCGGGACCTGACGATCTTCGTGGCGGCGGTCAACACCGTCCTGGCCGGCCGGTTGGTCCGCCACCGGGGCCCGTGGGCCATGCTGATCGCCGGGCTGGCGCTGGCCTGCTTCCCGATGGCCCCGGCCGCCGACTCCACTCTGCTGCTCGAGCCCTACCTGGTGTGCTTCGCGCTCATCGGGTTGATCCTGATGTTCCGGGTCGGCCGGTTGGCCGGGCCCGGGCGGGTCCTGGTCGGCGGCCTGTTCCTCGGTGCTTCGGCGGCCATGAAGATCTGGGGGTTCCTCGTACTGGGTGCCGTTCTGGTGGTTTGCCTGCGCCGGCTGCGCCAGGCCTTCCTGCCCGTCCTGGTCGGTGGTCTGGCCGGGTTCCTCGCCTTCTGCCTGCCGTTCATCGTCGCCGCTCCGGGCGCCTTCTTCCATGACGTCTTCGTCGACCAGTTCCGCCGGGTGGAGGTCGGCTCGGCCGGGCTGTCCCAGGGCCAGCCGGCCTTTGGCTTCGGCGAGCGCCTGAAGTGGTTGACCGGGTCGGGTGGCCTCACCCTCCTCCGGGCGGGGACAGTGGCCACGATCGCAGTGGGCGCCCTGGCCGTGTGCGCCGCCGGTCTCGTCACCTACCGATTCCGGCGGCGCATCTGTCCGGCCGAGTGGGCGCTCCTCCTGTGTGCGACCGTGGCCACGGCGGCCATGCTGGCCCCGGCCTACCTCTTCGCCCACTACGTGTACTTCCCGGCCGCCTTCATCGCCCCGCTCATCGGCGGGGCCACGCCGGCGCTGGTCAGAAGGTTGCGCCTCCCCCGCCGGCTGGGAACGAAGCTCCCCGCGCTGGCCGTAGTAATCGCCGGTGTGGCGTTCTTCGTGCCCCAGCAGGCCGGATTTGCCCGAAGCCATCTGACCACCGCCATCCAACCGACCATCCTGAACCTGGTCATCCCGGCCCGGGCCTGCGTGGTTTCCGATGACTCGTCAGTCGCCATCGCCGCCGACCTGTACGTCCCGTCCCGGCCCGGTTGCCCGGCGATGGTCGACAGCTTCGGTACCTGGTTGGCCGACGGGCCGACGCACGAGCCGCCCTACGCCGGGCCGTTCACCGCCGGTTTCGTCGACGAGTGGGCCGACTGGCTGAACCAGTCCGACTACGTGATCCAGACCGGCCCGTTCGGAAGCTTCCTGCCGTGGACGCCCGCCCTGCGTTCCTGGTTCACGGCCGACTTCAAACTGGCGTGGAGCGGCCAGAAGCTCTTCGTGTACGAGCACGTCCACCACGCCCCACCGCCCCTCGCTCAGTAGTCGGTCGGGTCGACCGCCACGCGCAATGTGCCGGCGGTCGGGCGGGGCTCGGCGGCCAGGGCATTGCACAGATCCGCCCGCCGCCCGGCCTTGACCAGCCATCGACCCTGGTTGTTCGGGCCGGCGACATCCACCCCCTCGAGCCGCGACACCCACCCGGCGGCCGCCTCGCCGTGAACCACGGCGACGGCGCCGAACGGGGGCAGGCCGAGTGTGCGCCGCAGGTCCTCCTCACCGTCGAGGGCGAGTGTCGGGTCCGCCGAGATCACGGCATTGACGACCGGATGGTCCGGAAGGCGGGTCTGGATCAGCAGCCGGCCCCGCCGGCCCCGGACTATCCGACCGGCCAGTGCCGCCAGCGCCAGGGCCTGCTCGGCCGCCCGTACGCGTGGGGCCATCAGGTCCTGATCGAAGTCGACGAAGGCCACCGCCCCCACGCCGGCGCGGGGATCGAGCCGGTGCAGCAGGGCGGAGGTGCCGATGAGCAGATCGGTGCCCGGGAGCTCGCCGGTGGAGGCGGTGACCTCGCCCACCGGGCGCCCGGCCAGTCGCTCGAGGTCCTCGCGGGCCCGGCTCACCCCGATACGGAGCGTCTTCAGCCGGGTCGAGTCACACCGGGTGCACAGCGCCGGCCGCTCGTGGCCGCAGCGCGGGCACAGCAGGTGGCCCGGTGCCGGTGCCGTCACCGCCGCCTGGCAGACCTCGCAGCGGGCCAGCTCACCGCACGCTGCGCAACCGAGTAACCGAACCCTCCCGGTCCGGTTGAGGATGCAGGCGACCCGGTCCTGGTTGCGGACCAGGCGCACGAGCCGATCCGACCAGAGGCCGAGCCGGGGATCGTCGTGGCGGCGGTCGATCAGCTCGGTGATCGGCCATCCCTCCCGCCGCCGGCCGGGCGGGGCCGGCGTCAACGCCCCTCCGGCCAGGAGTTCCACGGTCGGGCACGGGGTCAGGGCGTACAACGGCACGGCCGCCCGGCGGGCCCGCTCGGCGGCGACCGCAACCGCCCCCCATGTGGGCGCCCCCTCCGATGTCAGGCCCTCATCGTGGGCGTCCAGCACCACGACTGCGGCCAGACCCGGGCACGGTCCCCACGCCGCGGCCCGGGTGCCGACGACCACGCCGGCCCGACCGGCCCGGGCCGCCGCCCAATCCCCGGGGAGCAGGGCGGCGTCGGCGCCGGCCCGTCTGAGCCGGCCGGCCAGAACCTCGGCGCGGGCGACCGTGGGCACGATGACAAGGGTGGGGCCGGCCTGGGCGGCGGCCGCCACGAACGGGGTCGGATCGTCGGCCGGGGGGCGCTCGATCACATGGAACCCGGCGCCGGCCGGCAGCACCACACCCGACGGCGCCGGGGCCCGACCCGGAGGCGCGCCCGCCCGGCCGGCCGTCACCGGCACCGCTCGCGGCGCCGACGCCGACCGCAGGAACGTGGCCCGTTTGGATGTCCACCACCAGGCCGCCCACCCGGCCAGGTCGATCAGATCCGGCTCCGGGCCGGCGCCGCGCAGCTTGGCGATCGGTTTGAGGGCGATCTCCACGGTCGCCTGGTCGCTGAGCCCCAGCACCCACCCCCCCACCCGGCGACCGCCGAGGGGCAGTCTGACCTCGGTGCCCACCGTCAGGGCGTCGGCCATCGCCGGAGGCACCAGGTAGTCGAACTCCTTGTCGATACCGGCGACGTCGGTGAGGACCCGAGCGACCCCGGCCGCCTTCCCCGGCAGATCGGCCGCCGCTGGGCTCAGGCGCCGATGGCCGACTTGAAGGCGTCCAACCGGGACAGCTGCTCCCAGGAGAACTCCTTGTCCGCCCGGCCGAAGTGGCCGTACGCCGCGGTGCGCCGGTAGATGGGCCGGCGCAGGTCGAGATCGCGAATGATGGCCGCCGGGCGCAGGTCGAAGACCTCATCGACGGCCGTCAGGATCCGGGCCGGGTCGACCTTCTCGGTACCGAAGGTCTCGACCAGCAGGGAGACGGGTCGGGCCACACCGATGGCGTAGGCGACCTGTATCTCACAGCGGTTGGCCGCTCCCGACGCGACCACGTGCTTGGCCACCCACCGGGCCGCGTAGGCGGCCGAGCGGTCGACCTTGGACGGGTCCTTGCCGGAGAAGGCGCCGCCGCCGTGGCGGGCGGCGCCGCCGTAGGTGTCGACGATGATCTTCCGGCCGGTCAGTCCGGCGTCGGCGTGCGGGCCACCCAGTTCGAACTTTCCGGTCGGGTTGGCCAGGATGCGGTAGCCGTCGCCGGCGAACTGTGACGGCACCAGAGGGGCGATCACGTGGTCGCGCAAATCCGGTAGGAGCAGTGTCTGCAGGTCGATATCAGGCTTGTGCTGGGTGGAGATCAGCACCGTCTTGAGCTGGACCGGACGGCCATCCTCGTATTCGAAGGTGACCTGGGTCTTGCCGTCGGGACGCAAATAGGGCAGCACACCGGCCTTGCGGACCTGCGACAGGCGCTGGGCCAACCGATGGGCCAGCCAGATGGGCATCGGCATCAGGTCCTCGGTCTCGTCGCACGCGTAGCCGAACATCATCCCCTGGTCGCCCGCACCCTGGGCGTTCAGGATGTCCTCGCCGCTGGTACCGGCCCGGACCTCCATCGCCGTGTCCACACCCTGGGCGATGTCGGGGGACTGCTGGCCGATGCTGACGGTGACCCCGCAGGTGCGCCCGTCGAAGCCCATCTCCGACGACGTGTAGCCGATGTCGGTCACCACCTCCCGGACCAGCTTCGGGATCTCGACGTAGGCCGTAGTGGTGATCTCTCCGGCCACCACGACCAGGCCGGTCGTGAGCAGGGTCTCACAGGCGACCCGGGCCGTCGGATCGTCGGCCAGGATGGCGTCGAGGACCGAGTCGGAGATCTGGTCGGCCATCTTGTCGGGGTGGCCCTCGGTTACGGACTCCGAGGTGAAGGTCCAGCGGCTCATGATTGCTCCTGCTTGTCTGGTGAGAGGGGAAGGGCGGCGGTGATGGCGTCGACCACGGCCGCGGCCACCACATCCTTGTCGGCCAGCGCCACATCGGCGGAGTAGCCGTGGCGGCCCACGATGAGGACGGCGTTGGTGTCGTGCGCGAAGCCGACTCCCGGCGCGGCCACATCGTTGGCGACGATGAGATCCGCCCCTTTGGAGTTCAACTTCAGGTCGGCATATTCCTGGAGGGACGGACCGCCGGGGGCGACCGTCTCGGCGGCGAAGCCCACGATCACCTGGCCCGGGCGGCGCCGGCGGCAGACACCGGCCAGGATGTCGGGCGTCTGCTCGAGGACGATCTCGGGAGGTCCGTCGGACTTCTTGATCTTCTCCGGGGCCGACGCCTTGGGCCGGAAGTCGGCCACCGCCGCCGCCATGACGATGACGTCGGACGAGTCGGCCCGGCCGGTAACGGCGGCTTCCATCTGGGCGGCCGTCTCGACGGCTACTACTTCGACACCGGTCGGCTTGGTCAAATCGACGGTGGACACGAGGGTCACAGCTGCCCCTCGTCGGGCCAGGGCGGCGGCGATGGCGTAGCCCTGCTTGCCCGACGACCGGTTGCCGATGAAACGCACCGGATCGAGTGGCTCGCGGGTGCCCCCGGCGGTCACCAGGGCGCGGACACCGGAAAGGGCCATCCCGGCGCCGAGGATCGATGCCGCGGCGCCAACGATGTCGGCCGGGTCGGCCAGGCGGCCCGAGCCGATGTCCCCACCAGCGAGGCGCCCGGCGGCCGGCTCGACTATGTGGACGCCCCGCCGGCGCAGGGTGGCGACGTTCTCGACCACGGCCGGGTGCTCCCACATCTCGGTGTGCATGGCCGGGCACACGACGACCGGTGCCCGGGTGGCCAGGAGGGTGGCGGTGAGCAGATCGGACGAGATGCCCGCGGCGTAGGCGCCGAGCACCCGGGCCGTGGCCGGGGCGACGATGACCAGGTCGGCGCCCTGCCCGAGTCGGGTGTGCGGGATCGGCTCCGGCGATGTCCAGAGCGTCCGGCGGACCGGCTCGGAAGCCAGGGCCGAGAACGTGGTCTCGCCCACGAAGTGGGTCGCGCCGGTCGTCATGATCGGGCTGACCCAGGCACCCGCGTCGACCAGACGGCGGCACACCTCGATGGCCTTGTAGGCGGCGATGCCCCCGCTGACGCCGAGGACGATGCGGCGACCGGCGAGGGCCGCCGCGTGATCGGCTATGTCCGGCTCCTAGCCAGCCAGATCGGGGTCGCCCTCGCCCGCTTCACCCTCTTCGCCCTCGGCGAGCGGGTCGATGCGGGTGTAGGTGATCTTGCCGGCCGCGATCTCCTCGAGCGAGATGGAGAGAGGCTTGCGGGAGATCGACGTCACCTGAGGGGGGACAATTGAGCCCAGGCCCTCGCCCAGCTGGTTGAAATAGGAGTTGATCTGCCGACCGCGCATGGCGGCCAGGCTCACCAGGGTGAACTTCGAGTCGACCCGGTCGAGCAGATCCTCCACCGGCGGTTCCATCATCGAGGCGTGGCGTTCGGGCATGGGGGGTTCTCCGGGCGGTAGAAGGCTACGAACGGCGTAGACGCCGACTGACGATTATATCAGCGACCTCTCGGGCTGCCCGGTCGGCGTCGTCGTTGATCACCACATGATCGGCCAGGCTGGGCCCGTCGGCCATCTCCCGGGTGCCGAGGGCCAGGCGCGCGACGATGCTGTCCTCATCATCGCCCCGGCCCCGCAGGCGGGCCTCCAACTCGTCGCGCGATGGCGGCATCACGAACACCAGCACCGCTTCCGGGAACCGCTGCTTGACCTGACGGGCGCCGTTCAGCTCGATCTCCAGCAGTAGATCACCGGTGCCGTCGTCGGGCACCGGTGTGCCGTACAGGTGGCCGTTGGCCGGCAACTCGTTCCATTCCAGGAAACCGTCGCGGTCGCGATGGGCGACGAAATCGTCGCGCGACACGAATACGTAGGCGTCGGCATCCTCGCCCGGCCGGCGGGTCCTGGTCGTCCAGGACCGCGACAGGCGGAGGTCGGGCAGGCGCTCGAGCAGACGACCAACGACGGTGCCCTTCCCGACGCCGCCCGGGCCGGCGACGATGAAGATCAAGGTGGCTAGGCCAGCTTCTCGAACAGCTTCTTGCGCTGCTGCTCCCCCAGGCCGTGCAGCCGGCGGGTCTCGCTGATGCCGACCTCGTCCATGATGCGACGGGCCTTGACCTTGCCCAGCCCGGGCAGGGACTCGAGTACGGCCAGGACCTTCATCTTGCCGACCACGTCGTCGCCGTCCGCCTGGGCGAGCAGTTCGTTGAGGGTGAGCGAGCCCATCTTCAGGCGCTCCTTCAGCTCAGCACGGGCCCTCCGGGCCTGGGCCGCCTTCTCCAGCGCAGCCTGTCGTTGATCGGCGGAAAGAGCGGGCGGCAAGGGCATGGCGCGCACGATAGCGCGCCCGTATGCCCGAATCAGTCAGCGCCGGTGTCTTTCTTCAGCTGAGCGAAGCCACCAGGTCCGATGCCGCTGCAGCCCGGTCGGCGGCGGCCGTGACCGCCCGGCCGATCACCAGCAGATCGGCGCCCGCGGCCAGGGCATCGGCCGGGGTGGCGGCGCGGGCCTGGTCGTGGGTCGGCGTCCCGGCCGGGCGCAGTCCGGGCACCACCGTGAGGAGGCGGGGGGCGATCTGCTTGGCCTCGCTCACGTCGGCCGCGGCGCACACCACGCCTGCGCATTTGGCCTCCACTGCGGCGGTGACCCGCTTGGCCAGGATGTGCGGCGGGGCGTCGGCGTCGCTCGTCAGTACCGTCACCGCCAGCGCCGACGGGACGGGCAGTCCGGCCCGCTCGGCCCCCTCGGTGAGGCCTTCCACGCCTGCTCTCAGGACGGCCGGGCCGGCGAAGGCGTGCAGGGTCAGGTACGACACCCCGAGCGCGCCCAGGACCCGGGCCGCCTTGCGCACCGTGTTCGGGATGTCGGCCATCTTCAGGTCCAGGAACACCTGGTAACCGTCGTCGATCAGCATCTGCACGACGGGCGGACCGGCGGCGCTGAACAGCTCCAAGCCGACTTTGGCGACACCGAAGTAGCCCCGCAGGTCGCGAGCCAGGCGCTGGGCCTCTACGGCGTCGTCGACGTCGAGAGCCAGGGCCAGGCGACTGCGAAGCGAAGTGTCAACGGTGCTCATGGGCGCGTCCTTTCAGTGCGGCGATTGAAGTTACGTCATGGGCTGCCATCCAGGTGGCCAACTCGGAGTTCACCCGGGCCGGGGCGGTGGGATCGGCGAAGGTGGCGGTGCCCACCTGCACGGCATCGGCCCCGGCCGCGATCAGCTCGGCCGCGTCCTCGCCGCTCGCCACCCCGCCCACCCCGACTATGGGTAGGTCGGGCCAGGCCGCCCGGGTCTCGTACACCGCCCTCACCGCGACCGGGTGGATGGCCGGACCAGAGAGGCCGCCCCCGCCACCCCCCAGGCGGAACCGACCGGTCGCCGGGTCGATGGCCATGCCCATGACCGTGTTGATCAGGGTCACCGCCTCCGCCCCCGAAGCCACCGCAGCCCCGGCCAGGCTGGGCAGATCTGTCACATTGGGTGACAGCTTGGCCCACAACGGTAGCGCGCCATCCAGGCCCTGGGCGGCGGCGCCGACCGCGGTTGTCACCCCTTCCACCGAATGGGCGAACATGAGGCGGCGGTCCTCCACGTTCGGGCAGGAGATGTTGGCCTCCACCGCCACCACCCCGGGCGCAGCGCCGCCCCGGACGGCGTCGGCCACCGATTCGGCGACGGCCCGGTAGGCGTCGGCGGTGAAGCCCCAGATGGAGGCGACGATGGCGGCGCCGGTCGCAGCCAGGTCGGGCAGTTCGGCGGTCAGCCAGTGGTGGACGCCGCCGTTCTGGAGGCCGACGCTGTTGATCATGGCCGCCGGCAGCGGGTGCAACCGGGGCGGCGGGTTCCCGGCCCAGGCCTCGGCCGACACCGACTTCACCACCACCGCACCCAACATCGACAGGTCCATGTGGCCGGCCAGTTCGGCACCGTGGCCGGCCGTTCCCGACGCGGTCATGATCGGGCTGCGCAGCGCGACCGATCCGACCTGGGTGACCAGGCTCATGGGCACGGCCCCCGGGAGAGCCGACGACCGATGGTGCCGGCCGGGGCACTCCTCACGTGATTCATACCAGCGGAAGCTGCTCCGCCTGGTGGTACTCCTGCAGGCTGCGCACCGTCAGGCGGTTGGCCGCCCGATCGGCGATCCCGGCCACCGCCGCCCGGGCCGCGGCGACCGTGGTCAGACAGGCCACCCGGTGCTGGTTGGCGGCCATGCGGATGTAGGCGCCGTCGGCCCGGGGGCCGCGACCCCGGGGGGTGTTGACCACCAGGTCGACTTTGCCGTCCTTCAGCAGGGTGACGGCATCGACGCCGCCCTTGGATCCCTCCCCCACCTTGTCGACGGTCGTCGCCACCGGTACCCCGTTGCTCTCGAAGTAGGCGGCCGTCCCGCTGGTGGCGGCCACGGTGAAGCCCAGCTGTACGAAGCGCCGGGCCACCGTCACACCCGTTCCTTTGTCCCGATCGGCCAGCGAGAAGAAGACGCAGCCGGCGCTGGGCAGGGCATCCCCCGCCGCCGCCTGGCTCTTGGCGAACGCCAGTCCGAAACTCGAATCGATGCCCATGACCTCACCGGTCGACCGCATCTCCGGACCGAGCAGTGTGTCGGCGTCGGGGAAGCGGCTGAACGGCAGGACCGCTTCCTTGACGCTCACGTGGCCGCCCGTCACCGGGGGGCGCAGGAGGCCCTCGTCGCGCAGCTCGGCCAGGCTGGCCCCGGCCATCACCCGGGCCGCCACCTTCGCCATCGGCACGCCGGTCGCCTTGGAGACGAACGGCACCGTACGGCTGGCGCGCGGGTTGGCCTCGATCACGTAGACCTCGTCGTCTTTGACCGCGAACTGCACATTCAGCGGGCCGACCACCCCGAGGGCGGCGGCGATGGACCGGACGTGTCCCTCGATCTCGGTGATGACCGACGGGCGCAACGTCGGAGGCGGAATCACACAGGCACTGTCACCTGAGTGGACCCCGGCCTCCTCGACGTGCTCCATGACGGCGCCGATGACGACGTCGCCGGTCGCGTCCCGGACGGCATCGACATCGACTTCGGTGGCGTCCTCCAAGAAGCGGTCGACCAGCACCGGGCGCTCAGCCGACAGTCCGCCCTCCCGACCCAATGAGCCGAAGCCGGACAGCGCCTCCATGGCCAGGCGCAGGTCGTCCTCGCCGTAGACGATCTCCATGGCCCTCCCGCCGAGCACGTAGCTGGGCCGGACCAGGGCCGGGTAGCCGACCCGCTCGGCGATGGCGACGGCGTCGCCGACCGTGACCGCCGTCCCGCCCGGGGGCTGGCGGATGCCGAGCGACCCGCAGAGCACGTTCCAGCGTTCCCGGTCCTCGGCCAGGTCGATGGCTTCGGCCGGCGTGCCGAGGATCAGCTCGGCCGGGAGCAGCCCGGCCAGCTTCAGCGGGGTCTGGCCGCCCAGGGTCACGATCACGCCATGCACCGTCCCGGTGGCCATTTCGACATCGAGGACGTTGAGCACGTCCTCCTCGGTGATCGGCTCGAAGTACAGACGGTCGCTGGTGTCGTAGTCGGTGGAGACCGTTTCCGGGTTGCAGTTGACCATCACCGTCTCGAACCCGGCGTCGTGCAGCGCGAAGCTGGCCTGCACGCAGCAGTAGTCGAACTCGACGCCCTGCCCGATCCGGTTGGGACCGGAACCGAGGATGATGACCTTGGGCCGCTGGCCGGGGCCGACCTCGTCGTCGTCCTCGTATGTCGAGTAGTGGTAGGGCGTGTGCGCCTCGAACTCGGCCGCGCAGGTGTCGACCGTCTTCATGGTCGCCCGCACGCCGGCCTCCAGGCGGGCCCGCCGCACCGACGAGGGGGGCACGTCCCACAGGTAGGCCAGCTGATCGTCGGAGAAACCGAGGCGCTTGGCCCGGCGCCAGGCAGAGCGGTTCATATCGGCCAACCCGATCCGGGCCAGCCGGCGGCGCTCGTCCACGACCAGCTGTAACTGGTCGAGGAACCAGGGGTCGACGCCGGTGGCCTCGTACAACCGCTCCACCGAGATGCCCCGTCGCAGCGCCGCTTCCAACTGGAACGGTCGGTCGGGGGTGGCGATGGCCGAGCGGCGCACCAGCTCGTCGTCGTCCCACTGGTCCCACAGGGACTCACCGGCGTCGCAGTTCAGCCCGGCCCGGCCCCGTTCCAGCGACCGGAGGCCCTTCTGCAGAGACTCGGGGAAGGTCCGGCCGATGGCCATCGACTCGCCCACCGACTGCATGCGGGTGCCGAGGACGTCAGCGACGCCCGGGAACTTCTCGAACGCCCATCTGGGCACCTTGGTGACCACGTAGTCGATGGTCGGCTCGAAGCTGGCCGGTGTCACGCCGGTGATGTCGTTGGTGATCTCGTCGAGGGTGTACCCGACGGCCAGCCGGGCGGCGATCTTGGCGATCGGGAATCCGGTCGCTTTGGAGGCCAGGGCACTGGATCGACTGACCCGCGGGTTCATCTCGATCACGACCTGGTCGCCGCTCCTCGGGTCGACCGCGAACTGGATGTTGGAACCACCGGTCTCGACGCCGATGCGGCGGATGCACTTGAAGGCATCGTCACGCATCCGCTGGTACTCCTGGTCGGACAGGGTCTGCGCCGGCGCCACCGTGATCGAGTCACCGGTGTGCACCCCCATCGGATCGAAGTTCTCGATCGAGCAGATGATCACGCAGTTGTCGGCCCGGTCCCGCATCACCTCGAGCTCGTACTCCTTCCAACCGGCGATGGACCGTTCGATCAGGATCTCCGAGATGGGGCTGGCGGCCAGACCGGCGGCGGCGATGTGCTCGAGCCCTTCGGCATCGTGGGCGATGCCGGTACCGGCCCCGCCCAGGATGTACGACGGGCGGATGATCAGCGGGAAACCGATCTCCTCGCCCACCTTCATGGCCTCGTCCAGGGCGTAGGCGAAGCCGGATTCCGGTACCGCCAGGCCGATCTCGGTCATGGCCGCCTTGAACCGTTCGCGGTCCTCGGCCGTGGCGATGGCGTCCGGCTTGGCGCCGATCATCTCGACCCCGAACTTGTCGAACACGCCCCGCTCGTGCAGCGCCATGGCCAGGTTGAGCGCCGTCTGGCCCCCGAGCGTCGGCAGGACGGCGTCGGGCCGCTCCCGCTCGACGATGGCCTCGAGCACTTCGGGCGTCAGCGGCTCTATATACGTCCGGTGGGCGAACTCCGGGTCCGTCATGATCGTTGCCGGGTTGGAGTTGGCCAGGATCACGCGGTAGCCCTCGGCCTTGAGCACCCGGCAGGCCTGGGTCCCCGAGTAGTCGAATTCGCAGGCCTGGCCGATGACTATCGGCCCGCTGCCGATGACCAGAATGCTGTGCAGGTCGTCCCGCCTAGGCATCCATCGTCCTTTCGAACTCGGAGAACAGGTAACTGGCGTCGTGCGGCCCGGGGCCCGCTTCGGGGTGGTACTGGACGCTGAACGCTCGTAGGTCGGGGCGGCTGATGCCCTCGATGACACCGTCGTTCAGGTTGACGTGGGTGACCTCTGCGCCGGTCACCGAGCCGGCCGCCACCGCGTAGTTGTGGTTCTGGCTGGTGATCTCGACCGAGCCGTTGGCCACCCGTCGCACCGGGTGGTTCCCGCCGTGGTGGCCGAACGGCATCTTGTAGGTCGATCCGCCCAGGGCGGTGGCCATCAACTGGTGGCCCAGGCAGATGCCGAACACCGGCACCCGCCCGAGCAGGCCCGTGATCTGGTCCACCGCGTAGCTGACGGTCGCAGGATCACCGGGGCCGTTGGAAAGAAACACGCCGTCGGGGCGGCGGGCCAGTACCTCCTCGGCCGGGGTGGCCGCCGGAACCACGTCGACCCGGGCCAGGGTGCCCAGGTGACGGAGGATGGTGCGCTTGATGCCGAAGTCGTAGGCGACCACGTGGAGCCGACCGTCACCGACGGTGTACGGCGACATGGTGGTCACCTGGTCGACCAGGTCGACCCCCTCCGTCCCCGGTTCCTGCAGGGCCGCTTCCTTCAGCGTCATCTCGTCGAGGGCCCCCGGGCCGCTGACCGGGCCGAACGCGGCCGGCATCGATCCGGCCTCGCGTATGTGGCGGGTCAGGCGCCGGGTGTCGATCCCGGCCAGCGCCGGTAACCGTTGCTCGTCCAGGAAGTCACCGATGGTGTGCTCCGACCGCCAGCTACTGGGGCGGGGGGCCAGGTCGCGGACGATCAGGCCCCGGCAGAAGGTTCTGGCACTCTCACTGTCATGCCTGGTGATCCCGTAGTTGCCGATGTGGGGATAGGTGAAGCAGATGATCTGCCCGGCATAGGAGGGATCGGTGAGGACCTCCTGGTAGCCGGTCAGCGTGGTGTTGAAGACCACCTCGCCGGTGGCCGGCACCGGCGCGTCGCCCCAGTATCCGACCGCCTCCCCCTCGAACGTGGTGCCGTCGGCCAGCACCAGGAGGGCGTCCCGGATCATCGCTGCGCCTCCCCGCCCACGACCACCGGCTCCCCGTGCAGGACGGTGTGACGGACCCGGCCGCGGAGCTTCCGCCCGGCGAATGGATTGTTACGGCTGCGGCTGGCGCTCATGTCGGGGTCGACCGTCCATTGGTGCTCGGGATCTATGACGCTGATGTTGGCCGGGCGCCCGGGTTCCAGAGGGCCACCGTGGGTGTCCTCTATCCCGGCGATGCGGGCCGGCTGCCACGAAAGCAGGGCGATCACCCGCTCGATGGGCAGCTCCAGTTCGGTGAGGGCCAGGGCCAGAGCCGTCTCCAGACCGAGCATGCCGGGCGGCGCCTGGTCGAAGGGGGCCTCTTTGTCCTCCCGGGTGTGGGGGGCGTGGTCGGTGGCGATGGCGTCGACCACACCGGTGGCCAGGGCCTCCTTGACCGCTGCCACATCGGCATCCGTGCGCAGCGGCGGGTTGACCTTGTAGACGGCGTCGTATGAGGCGACGCACGCGTCGGTCAGGGTGAAGTGGTGGGGCGTGACCTCGGCCGTCACGTAGAGGCCGGAGTGGCGGGCCCCGCCGACCATGGCCAGCGAGCCGGCCGTCGACAGGTGGAGGAAGTGGACCGAGGCGCCGGTGAGCCGGGCCAGGGCCAGGTCTCTCATCACCATCAGCTCCTCGGCTTCGGCCGGCTGCCCGGCCAGACCCAGCCGGCTCGACCACTCGCCCTCGTGCATGTGACCGCCGCCGGCCAGCGAGGCATCCTCGCAGTGCTGAGCCAGAGTGACCCTCAGCGCGGTTGCGTACTCCATGGCCCGGCGCATGAGCCGGGCGTCTTGGACGCCGGCCCCGTCGTCGGTGAAGATGCGGACGCCCATCGACGCCATCTCGGCCATGGGTGCCAGCTGCCGGCCTTCCCGGCCGACGGTGATGGCTCCGGCCGGGAACACGTCGCAGAGGGCGGTGCGGCCCAGGTCCTGGACCTGGCGCACCACGGCCGCGCTGTCGATGGCCGGCTCGGTGTTGGGCATGGCGACGACCGCCGTGTAGCCGCCCAGGGCGGCAGCCCGGGAGCCGGTTTCGACCGTCTCCGCCTCCTCCCGGCCCGGCTCCCGCAGATGGGTGTGCAGGTCGACCAGCCCAGGGGCGACGACACAGCCGGCGGCGTCCAGCACAACCGTGCCGGCCGGCACCGAGCTGACCTTGGCCGTCACCGATGTGATCACGCCGTCCATCACCAGTACGTCGGCGTCGCGGCTACCTGATGCGTCGACGATGCGACCACCCCGGATGACCACCGCCGCGGGCCGGCTACGCATCGTCGCCCCCCGAACCGAGAAGTCGGAACAGGACCGCCATGCGCACGGCCACGCCGTTGGCGACCTGGGCGGTGATCACCGAGTTCGCTTGGTCGGCCACCTCGGCGGCCATCTCGACCCCCTTGTTGACCGGGCCGGGGTGCATGATCAGCGCGCCCGGCGGAAGTAGATCGGCCCGCCGACGGGTGAGCCCGTAGGTGGCGGTGTATTCGCGCAGCGACGGCAGGAGTGCCTCCAGCATCCGTTCGCGCTGCAACCGCAGCAGGTAGACGACGTCCAGGCCGGGCAGCACCGAGTCCAGGTCGTGCGAGACGGTCACCGGCCAGCCGGTCAGGCTGGGCGGCAGGAGGGTCGGGGGCGCCACCAGTGCCACCCGGGCGCCGAGGGCGGTGAAGGCGAGGACATCGCTGCGGGCCACCCGGCTGTGGCGGATGTCGCCGACAATGGCGATGTTCATCCCTTCCAGGGGGCCCTTCTCCCGGCTGATCGTGTAGCAGTCGAGCAGTGCCTGGGTCGGGTGCTCGTGCCAGCCGTCGCCGGCGTTCACGACCGACGGGCCGTCCAACCAGCCGGCGACCTGCCAGGGCACACCCGAGCCGGAATGGCGTACGACAAGGGCGTCGACGCCCATGGCCTCGATGGTCTGGACAGTGTCCTTGAGGGACTCGCCCTTGTTGACCGACGAGCTCGACGCCGAGAACGTCATGACGTCGGCCGACAGGCGCCGGGCCGCCGTCTCGAAGCTGAGCCGGGTCCGGGTCGAGTCTTCGAAGAACACCGACACCACCGTCTTGCCCCGCAGCGCAGGGACCTTGGGGATGGCCCGTTTGCTGACCTCGACGAAGCTGTCAGTGAGGCGCATGATGTCCTCGATGCCGTCGGCCCCCAGGTCGGCGATCGACAGGAGGTGGTGCGGGCTCATCACCGGCTGGGTCTTCTCCAGAAGATCGGTCACGGCGCCGTCACGTCCCCGATGAGCACGCCGGTCTCGGTGGCGTCGACCATCTCGTCGCGGCGGGTCGGCAGGTTCTTGCCCACGTAGTCGGGCCGGATCGGCAGCTCCCGGTGGCCGCGGTCGACCATGACCGCCAGTTGGACAGACTTGGCCCGTCCGTAGTCGGAGAGGGCGTTCAGGGCGGCCCGGATGGTCCGACCGGTGAAGAGGACGTCGTCGACCAGGATCACGGTGTGGCCGCTCAGGTCGACGGGGATGTCGGTCTTGGCCTCCGGCAGCACCGGTCGCAGCCCGATGTCGTCCCGGTAGAAGGCCACGTCGAGGGTGCCCAGGGCGACGTCGTGGCCACTGACCTCACCGACGATCTGGGCCAGCCGTTGGGCCAACCACACTCCGCCGGTCTGCAGGCCGACGACCACGACATCTCTCGGGTCGTGGTTCCGCTCGATCATCTCGTGGGCCATCCGCCACGTGGCCCGCCGTACATCTTCGGCATCCATGACCGTCGTCCGGGCAACAAAAACGACCCCATAGGGGGGCGTCAGGGCACGCTCTCTCTTGGCCAACCTGCCTCCTCGTTCCGTGCCGGCCTCACTGGACCAGCTTCACGGCTCGAAGGGCCATCATAGCGTGTCCCCCACACCTCGATCGCAGGTTGCCTATGGTCGTGCCGGCGTGCCTTCCGACCGATCGGCCATCGACTTCGCGACCTGGCGGGCCCAGTTCCGGTCGGCCCTGGAACGGGGCGGCAACTCGGCTGTCCCCTGCGACGGGTGCACTGCGTGCTGCCGGAGCCACCAGTTCGTCCACATCGATGACGACGAGACCGACACCCTCGCTCACATCGACCCGGATCTGCTGGTCCGGACCCCTGGGGTCGATGCGCACTCCTGGGTCATGGGCTACGACACCGCCGGCCGCTGCCCGCAGCTCACCGACACCGGGTGCTCGATCTATGAGCACCGGCCCCGGACCTGCCGCACGTACGACTGCCGGGTATTCGCCGCCGCCGGCGTACGGCCCGACCAACCGCTGGTGGCCGACCGGGCGGCGACATGGGTGTTCACCGCCGACGATCAGGTCGAGCGCTGCCGGGATCGGGCCGCACAGATGACCGAGCCCGGTCGGCCACCGGCTTCAGTCGCCCTGGCCGCCGTCCTGGGCTGAGTTGCGGACCTCGGCGGCGATAGCCGAAAGGACGCCGTTGACGAAGCGCCCGGATTCGTCCGTCGAGTAGCTGCCGGCCAACTCCACCGCCTCTGACAGGGCCACCGCCGTGGGTACGTCCGGTCGGGCCAGCAGTTCGTAGGTCGCCAACCGGAGGACAGCCCGGTCGATCGCCGGCATCCGCTCGAGGGCCCACCCGATGGCGTGCCGGCTGATCAGTCCGTCGATCTGGGCCAGTCGATCACCTACGCCGCCGACCAGGTCGGCGACGAACGGGTCGGGCGGGACAGGCAGCTCGCGCAGCACCTCGGCCGGCGTGACGTCCTTGGACTCGGCCTCGTAGAGCAGGGACAGCGCCCGTTCGCGCGCCTCTCGGCGGGCCACCGGAAGCAAGGATCAGGCCCTGGTCAGGTACTCACCGGTACGGGTGTCGACCTTGACCCGATCCCCGGTGTTGACGAACAACGGCACCTGGATGGTCAGCCCGGTCTCCAGGGTGGCCGGTTTGCGGGCGCCGGAGACCCGGTCGCCCTGGACGCCCGGCTCGGTCTCGCTGATGGTCAACTCGACCGATGCCGGCAGGTCCACACCCACGATCTCGCTGGCGTACATCTGGATCACCGCGGAATCGCCCTCCTTGAGGTACGAGGCGGCATCACCGAGCGACGATCGGGGAGCGAGCATCTGCTCGTAGTCGGTGTTGTCCATGAACACGAAGCCGTCGCCGTCGAGGTAGAGGAACTGCATCTCCCGTTTGTCGATCAGCGCCTGGTCCAACTTCTCGTCGGCCCGGTACGTCCGTTCGATCACCGCCCCGGTACGGACGTTCTTCAGCTTGGTGCGGACGAAGGCACCCCCTTTGCCCGGCTTGACGTGCTGGAACTCGACCACCGAGAACAGGCCTTCAGGCAGGTTCAGGGACATCCCGTTCTTCAGGTCGTTGGTGGATACGGCAGGCATGGGTGAACTCCGGTGTTCAGGGGCGGTCTTTGGGGGTGGCGGTGAGAGGCCGGCAACCGTCGTCGGTCACCACCACGGTGTCCTCGATGCGTACCCCGCCCAGACCGGGAAGGTACACGCCGGGTTCGACAGTGACGACGTGGCCGGCCACAAGTGTATCGGTCGAGGTCATCGACAACGAAGGGGCCTCGTGAATGTCCAGCCCGACCCCGTGGCCGGTCCCGTGCACGAAGCGGTCGGCCCAACCGGCCGCCGCGATCACCTGGCGACAGGCCTGATCGACGTCCGCACACGTCGCCCCGGCGCGTACCGCGGCCACCCCGGCGGCCTGTGACTCGAGCACCACGTCGTAGGCCCGCCGGATGTCCGGGTGCTCCAACCGTTCGACCCAGACGGTACGGGTCATGTCGGAGCAGTAGCCGTCCACGAGCGCACCGAAATCGAGCACGACCGGCTCCCCCCTGCCGACCCGTCGCGACGACGGCCGGTGGTGCGGCTTGGCCGCGTTCGGTCCTGACGCCACGATGGTCTCGAACGACGGGCCCGATGCGCCCAGTTCGCGCATCTGGTGGTCCAGGCGCCGGCCGAACTCCGTCTCCGTCGGGCCCGCTCCCAGGGCTCCCCTGATCTGGTCGAGGGCGGCGTCGGCGATGCGGGCCGCCTCTGCGAGCCGCATCAGTTCGGCCGGGTCCTTGACCGCCCGTAGCGCCTCGACCAGCCCCACCGCCGGGACCAGGTCGATGGACGGGAACCAGGTCTCGGCGTAGGACCGTTGCTGGGCCCAGCTGATGTGCTCGGCCTCCAGACCCAGGCGGGACACGTCGGCGACCAGTCGCTGGGCGTCGCCCCGCTGTTCGGGCCGGGCGGCCACGGCGACGGCCACCGGGGCCCCGGAGGCGTCCAGCTGCTCCGCCGCCTGGCTCTCGTAGCGCCCGTCGGTGAGCAGATAGTTGCCGGTCGGCAGCACCAGGAGAAGCCCGGCGGAGCCGGTGAAACCGGTGAGATAGCGAATGTTGGTCATGCTGCTGACGAGCAGGCCGTCGAGGGGCGCAGCGGATGCCGGGTCGCCCATCCGCAGTCGCAACCGGTCGAGCCGGCCGGACGTGGGCATGGGATCCTGCAGCGTGGCCGACACAGCGGCCTAGAGTAACCCGGTGACCGCTCTGGCCCGGATATGACCGCGGTCCTGATCCTCGGCGCCGCCCTCTACGGGTTGGCCATCGGGTCATTCCTCAACGTCGTCATCTACCGGGTCCCGGCCGGGACGTCGGTCGTCCGCCCGCCGTCGGCCTGCCCCGGATGCCACACCGCGATCACCGCCAGGGACAACATCCCGGTCGTCTCGTGGTTGCTTCTGCGCGGCCGCTGCCGGAACTGCCGCATGCGGATCTCGCCCCGTTACCCGGGTGTGGAGCTGCTCACCGGTGTGGTGTGGGTGGCCGTCGCCCTACGGTTCGGATGGAGTTGGACGCTGCCGGCCGAATTGGTCTTCGCGACCGGCCTGATCGCCCTGGCCTTCATCGATTTCGACCACATGCGCCTGCCGAAGGTGATCGTCTGGCCCACCGGTGTGGCCGTGGCCGCCGCCCTCGTCCTGGCCGCCGGGGTACAGGGCAGCTGGCACCGTCTGGGGATCGCCGCCGCCTGCGGGGCGGTGGAGTTCGCCATCCTGTTCAGCATCAATCTGGCCAGCCCTCGCGCCCTCGGGTACGGCGACGTCCGTCTCGGCCTGGTCATCGGCCTGGCGCTCGGCTGGCTGGGCTGGCGCTACGTGTTCCTGGGGTTCTTCGGGGCCGCCCTGTTGGGCAGCGTGATAGGGATCGGTCTGATCGCCGCCAAGCGGGCCAAGATGGGCACCCGGGTGCCGTTCGGTGTGTTTCTGGCCGCCGCCGCCGTCGCCGTCCTGCTCTACAGCGGGTCGATCCACTACCCGGCCTGAAGGCGAAGCCCGAGCGGCGTCGACAGCACGGGCCGCCGAGGGCGCCACGCCGTGGACGCGGCCAGGGCCAGAGCTCCGCTGGCGGTGACGTTGGCCAGCGCGATCCACGGCGAGAACCGGACACCACTTTCGGCCAGGGGGGCGCTGGCATACAGGAGGAACGCCGCCGTCATGGCCGTGGCCAGGCGCTTCCAGCTGTCCGCCCGGTAGGCGGCGAGCACCCAGATCAGTACCGTCGCCGGGGCGAAGTAATAGGCGAAGTACTCGGCCTCGAAGAACCCGCGGGCGTACATGGCGACGGCCGCCGCCACCAGGACCTCGTACGGTCCCGGTCGGTGGCGCAGGTTCCACGCCACGACCACTGCGATGATGACGGCCAGCCATCTGGTGGTCGACCCGCTGACCAGGCCGTGGTAGGCGCCTTCGAGGTCGCTCACGTTCATCCGGCCGGCGATTGACCACCAAGGGAGGTGCTGTCCGGCGTTGACCATGGGCTGGTGGAGCACATCGGTCACGGTGTCGTGGAAGTCGGTGACCAGGAAGGCGGCGCCGACGAGACCGGGCAGGGCGAGGACCCGCGCCAGCCAGCGGACCCGGGTCCCGGCCGGCACGGCGATCAGGAAGGCGGGGATCAGCAGGGAGGCCCAGGTCTGGAACAGGATGGCCATGCTGAGAGCGACGGCGGCACCCACCGGACGCCTCCGGAACAGCAGGCCCAGAGCCAGCCCGACCAGGCCGAGGGCCACCATGTCCTCCGGGTGGCCCATGAAGATGGGAATCGGTCCGGCCATGAAGAGGGTCACGGCGAGAAGCGCCAGACGCCGCCGGCGACGAGGGATGTCGAGGGAATCGGCCAGGTAGTCGACACCCAGAACGACCGACGCCCCGGTCAGCGCGAAGAACGGCCCGGTCAGCAGGAACATCGACGGGTGGTAGAGCTGTGATGGATAGCCGGCCACCAGGTTGAGGTGGTCGCCCAAGATGGCGACCGGGGCGTAGAGGAAGACGTAGCCGGGCAACGCCGCGTACCAGGGGCTCACGCTGTAGAAGTCGCCGATCCCACCGTTGCTGGCGTACTGGGTGGCGTGGGTGATCGACCAGACGTCGTTCGAGATGATCCATTCGTGCGGCAGGCCGATGAAATCCCCCAGTACCACCGCCATGAACGCCATCACGGCCAGGGCCAGGACGTACATGGCCATGGCGTACTGCCACCCGGACCAGACCAGGGACCGTGGCGCCGTTTCCGTCGAACTCGACAGTTCGGTCACGGTGTGAATTTCGGTAGCCGGAGCCTGCTCCTGAAGCTGGCTAACCGATCAGATGGGCTATGGCGTCGACCGCCAGGCGGTACCCGTATCCACCCATGCCGGTGATCGAGGCGTCGGCCACCGGGCCGATTACGGAGGTTCGTCGCCAGGCTTCGCGGCCGTCCGGGTGGGACAGGTGCACTTCGACGATGGGACCGTCGAAGGACGCCAGGGCATCGTGCAGGGACCATCCGTAGTGGGTCAGCGCACCCGGATTGACGACGATCCCACAGGCGCGGCCCCGGGCCGCGTGTACGGCCTCGACCAGGGCCGACTCGGAGTTCGATTGGTGGTGCTCGAGCACCAGCGCGTGGGACTGCGCACACGACCGGGCGACGGCCACGTGATCTTCGAGGGTGTCGTAGCCGTACACCTCGGGCTGGCGCTCGCCCAGCAGGTTGAGGTTGGGTCCCGACAGGAGCACGACGATGCGCTCGGTCACTTGATGCACTCCCTCAGCACGTCCCCGACGACGGACGCATCGATGTCGCCGACCACCTCCAGCCCGTCCCGCCCGTCGAGCACGAAGGTGAGGGCGCTCCCGGTCGATTTCTTGTCCCGGGCCATGATGGTGACCAGGTCGGCCGGGTCGGCGCCCGGCGGCGGAGCGAGCGGCAGGTCGTACGACGCCACCGTGGTCACGTGCTCGCTGACCCGCTCGCCATCGATACGACCCAGCCGTTCGGCCAGCCGAGCGGCGAAGACCAGCCCGATGGCCACCGCCTCGCCGTGGCGCAGGTCATAGGAGCCGGCCGTTTCGAGGGCGTGGGCCAGCGTGTGCCCGTAGTTCAGCAGGGCCCGGCGGTCGGACTCCCTCTCGTCCTCGCCCACGATGGCCGCCTTGCAGGCCACGCAGGCGGCGACGGCATCGTCGAGGGCCATGTCCCGGAGGCCGGGCACGCCGAGGAACCGGTATTTGGCCATCTCCCCCTGGCCGCTGCGGTACTCGCGAGGCGGGAGGGTGGTGAGCGTCTCGGTGTCACACAGCACGGCCGCCGGCTGCCAGAAGGCCCCGACCAGGTTCTTGCCCTCCGGCAGATTCACCCCGGTCTTGCCCCCTATGGCGGCATCGACCTGGCCCAGCAGGGTGGTCGGCACATGCACCAACCGGATGCCCCGGTGGTAGACGGCGGCGGCGAACCCGCCGACATCGGTCACCACCCCCCCGCCGACGGCTACGACCACGTCGCCGCGGTGCAGGCCCCAGCGGGCAAAGTCCCGGCACAGCTTCTCCACCGTCTCCAGGTTCTTGGCGTCCTCACCATCGTCGATGACGAAGGTTCGCTGCTCGACGCCGGCGTCAACCGTCCACGGAATCCCGTCCTGGGTGACGATGGCGGCCCGTTCGGCACCGTGCGGGATCAGCTCGGCCAAGCGGTGGCGGGCCCCCGACCCGACCACCACCGGGTACGAGCGGTCGGCCAGATCGACGACCAGTTCTTTCATCCGGTCTCCTCGTGGCCGGACATCCCGGCGACGATGGCGTCAACCACCTGGGGTGGCGACATCCGGTCGACGTCGAACGCCATGTCGGCCAGCTCCGCATATAGAGGCTCACGCTCGGCCGACAGGCGCCGGAGGGCGGCCACCGGGCCTCCCTCCAGGAGGGGACGACCGGTCCCCGAGCCCACCCGGCGGGCGAGGGTGCCCACGTCGGCCCGCAACCACACGGTCAGCCCGGAGGTGGCGATCAGGTCCCGGTTGCCCCGGTCGAGCACCGCCCCGCCGGCCACCGACACCACCACCCGATCGGCAGTGGCGCACGCTTCCGCCAGCACCCGCGACTCCTCCCGGCGAAACGCCGCTTCACCATCCGCTTTCCAGATCTCGGGAACGGTACGGCCGGTCTCCTGCTCGATCTGGTCATCGCTGTCGAGATACCGCCACGAGAGCCGGTCGGCCAGCAGCCGCCCGGTCGTGGTCTTCCCGGCTCCCATCATCCCGATGAGGAGCACCCGCTCCGGTGTGGCCACTACTCAGTCGCTTCCAGGCCGGCCGGGACCCATCCCGGCCAGGTAGGCCTGGTGGTTCCGTTGGAACTCGGGCACCGAGTCACCACCGAACTTGCGCAGCGCCTCGCCGGCCAGCACGAGTGCCATCATCGTCTCGGCCACCACGCCCATGGCCGGTACCGCGGTGACGTCGGTGCGCTCCTTGAACGAGACCGTCTCCTCCTTGGTCACCACGTCGACCGTCTTCAGCACCGGTCGGTTCAGAGTGGCCAGAGGTTTCATGGCGACCCGGGCGACGATCGGTTGCCCGTTGCTCATACCCCCCTCGATCCCGCCGCTCCAGTTCGACCGGCGGGTGTACCGGGACTGCACCCCGTCCCACCCGATCGGGTCATGGGCTTCGGAACCGCGCCGTCCGGCCACGTCAGTGGCGTCGCCGATCTCGACCCCCTTGACGGCCTGGATGCTCATCAACGATTGGGCCAGGAGGCCGTCCAGCTTGCGGTCCCAGTGCACGTGGCTGCCGAGCCCCACCGGGGCGCCGTAGCCGATGACCTCGATCACGCCACCGAGCGAGTCGCCGGCCTTGGCGGCCGCCTTGATCTCGGCGATCATGGCGTCCTCCGCCTCTTGATCGAAGCACCGCACCTGGGACTCGTCGACCCGGGCCAGATCGGCCGGACGTGGGCGGGCTAGCGACTTCGAGGTAACCGGGCCCATCTGGACCACGTGGCTGACGATCTCGAGACCGATCGTGGCCAGGAGCAGCTTGGTCACCGCCCCGGCCGCCACCCGGGCGGCCGTCTCGCGCGCCGAGGCCCGCTCCAGCACATCACGGGCGTCGCTGAAGCCGTACTTCTGCATGCCGGGTAGATCGGCGTGCCCCGGCCGGGGCTGGTGGAGGGGCTTCTCGGTCCGGCCGGGAGCAGGCGACATCTCCTGCTCCCATTTGGGCCACTCGGTGTTGGCTATCTCGATGGCGATGGGCGAACCGAGCGAGCGGCCGTGCCGGATGCCTCCGAGCAGGGTCAGCTCATCGACCTCGAAACGCATCCGCGGACCTCGGCCGTAGCCCAGACGCCGGCGGGCCAGTTCGGCCTGGATGTCGGCGGAGGTGATCTCGAGGCCGGCCGGTACGCCCTCGATGATGACGACCAGACCCTTGCCGTGGGACTCTCCCGCGGTCAGATAGCGCAGCACGCGGTCATGCTAATGGGCGTACCCGCGCCGGCTCCTACCCGGGGTGGTGAGCCGGAGCCGTCAGCTGCTAGGCACGAGCGGGTTGCGACTGCTGATCGGCAGTCCGCCCGGAATGGTCGTGCTCGGGGCCACGGTGGTGGCCGGTGCCGACGATGGGACGGTCGACGCCGCCGGCGCCGATGATCCGGTGCTGCCGCTCGACGAGTGCTTGATCTCCTTGACGTAGATCACATACGGGGCGACCACCACCAAGATGGTGAGGACACCGATGGTCGCGTACCGCTTCCATGCGGGGACGGGCGAGGTCGTGGCGTCAGTAGGCATGGTCTCTCCTGATCAGGGCGTCGGTTGGCCGGCGTAGAAGACGTAGCTGGCGATCTGGGCGTTGTAGGTGTTGGCCGCCACTCCCTTACTGGCGCCCCCACCGGATATCGACAGGTTGGTGATCACCACGGTGCGGGGCATGTTGTCCAAGGCGGTGACGAAGCTCAGCACGTCCTGGTAGGCCCCGGTCGCGGTGATGGTCATGGCCAGGGCGGGCACGCCGTTGTACTGGGTGGGCGCTGCGCTACCCACCGGAGCGCCACCGGGGCCGATGACTGACATCGTCACGTGATTGGCGTCGGCGACCGTCTGCAGATCGTCGAACGCCTGGGGCAGTTGCGGGTTGTCAGGGATGGCCTGCGTGAACTTCTTCAGCGCGACCTGGTCGGCCGGCTTGCTCCGGACGATGGCCTGGAGTCCGGCGATCTGACTGTCGAGAGTAGAGATCTGGGTCTCAGCGGTGGCTTTCGCCGCCTTGGCGTTCTTCAGGTCGTGACCCTGCGGGCTCCATAGAACGAAGTACCAGGCGAGGGCCAGGAGCAGCACCGCTCCAAGGCCGACGGCCCCTATCCGCTGGGTGGTGGAATCCAACTTCATGGCTTGACTTCCTCTACGCGATTGTCCTGAGCCGTCGTTGTCAGGT
>DASZNC010000066.1:0-7158 GCA_035551615.1 Acidimicrobiales bacterium | reverse complement strand
GCTCGGGCCACGTCGAGGTCGGGCGTGAAGCGGCTGCTGGTCTCGCCGACGCGCAGCTTCATGGCCGTCCCGCCCTTGACGACACCGGGCGGCAGCATCTGGCCGACGACGGTGTTCGCCACGGCCCGCTGTATTCGCCGCACCGGCCGGCCTTCTTGTCGAGCCAGATTGTCGATCCTTGTGGTGAGGGACCGAAGATTCGACGGTGGGTAGTCGCGTTTAGCGGTCATGCCGCCGATTCCAGCTCGGCGAGGATCCGACCGGCCTCGCTCCTTCGGAGCAGCCCTTGACGAGCAGCCTCTTGGCCCGCCTCGACCAGCCGGTCCCGCATGACCAGGCCTCGACAGTCAAGCAGCGCCCGGGCAACGGTGGCCGACGGGATGCCCTCGTAGGCGGTGAGGTCGACCGGCTCCAGGCGTCGCTGCACCACCTCGATGTACGCCGGCAGTTGGGGCCGGACTCGCTTGGGTGTCCCGACCCGAATGCGGCGGGGGTTGACCAGTCCGAGGTCGTGCAGGGCGAGCACGGCATCATGAGTCAGGTACGCATCCGTACCGACGCGCAACACCGCCTCCATGTACTGATCCCGGTCTGTCCGTTGAATGTCCTCGAAGCGGTAGAGACCGTATGCGACGTGCTCTACACCGCCTCGATGGGCGACCTTACGCAGCTCGACCACTGGTATCCCAAGCTCACCCGCGTCTCTCGTCGTGACGTAGCCGTACTGATCTAGGGCCCGGTCGCGTAGTCGTCGGCGATTTGTGTCGGCAAGGGTCATGGTCGTCTCTGTGTCACAACCGTACTGAAACCAGTACGGTTTCGTCACGTCAGTAGCGTACCAGAAACGGTACGCTTGAGCCACGAGGCAGGTTACCGTTCACAGATCGATCGATCGAGAGGGCGGCGCCGGCCCTGACGATTGAATCTGGGAGAAGTGCTGGTACATCTGGCGCGGCCGATGGACGTCGGGTCGGGTCGGCTGCCGCCCTGGCATCGTGGAGTTGGCCCGGCGGGGAGGAGGTGTCGGCGGGTGTTCTCGTACGGCCCGGTCGAGATCGGCCAGCGCCTGTAGCGGGTCGGTGAGTGGAGAACGAGCGGTGGCCGGCTGGCCTAGCTGCTCGATCTGGTCGATGAGGTCGCCTCGGGCAGACTTCAGCCGGCTTGGCCCGTAGGCGTGAGGATGGCCGTCTCGGGCGGCGCCGAGCACGGCGGTGATCCAGTGGCGACTGAGGGTCTGCTCGAGCTGGACGATGCGATCGGCGCGCCACCGATTATCCCGGTCGAACGCGACCCTGTCGGCCTGCTGGCGTTGCACGGCCTCCAGCGCGGTTCGGGACCTCGCCAGCTCCTGTTCGAACAGGTCGGCTAGGGCGGCGCTGCTGGAGGCCGAGGCGACGGCTTCCCGGTGCTGGCTGCGTCGGCTGGGAGTCATACCACGCATCCCGGCGGTGGCGTCGCGGATCGTCTCCCACTGCTGCACTCGGGCCGCGGCGTCGGCCAGGTTCCGTTCGCGGGTCGCCATTTCCGCCTCCGCCTTGGCCATGCGATCGGCGACATCCGGTGGGCGCCGGTCGCGGTGGCGGAGGTGAGCGGCCTGTTCGGCGCGTACGTCGCGCTCGAAGCGGTACGGGTCGGCGGTGGCGGCGAATGTCTTCGGCCGGGCGCGGGCGAGGGCGGCGGCGATCTGCTCGGCCGTGGTCGATTCGACTTGGACGATGCGGCCGCCGTGGTCGCCGTCATCAAGGTTGGGGGTGGTATTCCAGGTATGGGTCGGCTGAATCGACCGGGACTGCCCGACGTAACCCCGGTTGCGGTCCACGGTGGGAGTAGCCAGTAGACGGACCTGGGCCCAGGTGCCGCCCTGCACCCCGTCGATAGTGCGACACCAAGCGTGGGACACCCGGGGTCGTCCGTCGAGGCCGCGACCGGTCGCGAACCCGGCCGGGATCACCACCGGGCCGACGGTCCTGTCGGTCGTCACCGCCAGGCCTAGCTCGGTGATCGCGATCACGGTGGCGACGGTGCCGTTGGTGATCCGGGTGCCGTCGCCGAGGTCGACATGGGCGTGCAATAGGACTCGATCGCCTGCCTGATAGGCGCGCGCCCCCGACCATCCGGGACCCTCCATCACCGGGCCGCCGATCGCTCCCAAGTCGGTGAGCTGGCGCCGGATTCGGTCGGCCAAGTCCTCGCAGTCGGCATGGGTAACCGCCAGAGCAGCCACCCGTTCGGCGCCGACTATGCAGATGTCGTCGACCACCGCCTTGGCCATGGCCTCGATGGCTTGATCCCGGCTGTCGTGATCGTGTTCCCAGCCGGCGCCGTCGCGCAGTTCCTGGCTCTGGGTGATCTGCCCGGCCCGAAACACGGCGAGCGCATGGCGTTCGACCGGGTCAGCCTGGCGGCGGTTAACGGTCAACTCCGCCGCCACCACAGTGCGGTCACGGTGTTGTTGGTCGAGCCAGTGGGCCAGCCCTCCGGCTCCTACCGGCTGAGCCTGATGGGGATCGCCTACTAGCCACAGCTGCCCGTCCTCACAGGACGATACGGCGGCCACCACAGTGTCGGCTTCGCGGGTGGGCACCTGGCTGAACTCGTCCACCACCAACACCGTCCCAGGCTCCAACACAGCACCGTCCATGGCGAACCGGGCGATCGTCATCGCCTCTATGCCCACCTGGCGAAGCTGTTCGACCGCCTGGTTCGTGGTCGCAAGCGCGAGTACCGGCCGCCCGGATCGGCGTACGGCTTCGATCGCCACCGACAGCGTGGTGGTCTTCCCGTATCCGGGTGGAGAGATCAACGCCCGAAGGCCCGCGCCTCGGCCGGCGAGTACGCGCACCGCACCTTCTTGGTCGAGACCCAGAGGACTGACCGACATGGCAGCGTCGACCACGGCCGGTTCGAGCCCTTCGACCTGGCGGTGCTGCAGACGGGCCAGGTTGTCGAGCACCCGGTCCTCGACCTGGCGATGCGACACGGTGGACCACCGGCCGGGTGTCCGACCCGAGGGGTCGTCGACTAAGAGGCGGACCACTTGTTCAGAGTCCAGGAACACCCGCACCAGGGTCTCGATCTGCAACACCGCCAAGCGGCCGGCGCCCCAAGCGGCCACCGCCTCGACCACCTGAGCTTCGCTGAAGCTGGAGTCATGCCTGCACAGTCCCAGCTCCGGGTCGACGAGGCGAGCGAACAGCCCGCGGAAGTCGCTGACTTCCAACTCTCCTGGCGGGGCGTCGGCTTGGACCGCGGCCAGCAGCTCGCTGCCAGTTGGCAGGCTGACGGTCTCTGCCTCGGCCCCCCAGCGCTGCTTCAGCTGCTCGGCGTCGAGTGTGCGGTCTTTGGCCGGCCGGGTCAGCACGCTGGCCGCCTCGTCGGCTTGCATCCTGGCCTTGGCATCGGCCGGTTGTGCTCCGACGGCGGACAGATGCTGCTCGATCTGCAGGGTGCGTTTCGAGAACACTCTCAGCTGCTGTTCGCTGATCCCGATCATCTCCCGGCATCCGTTGCGGTCCGGACCCCAGCCGACCCCGAGCCGTTCTGAGAGACGGCGGCGGAGCTCCTCCTGGTAGATCGACCCAGCCGCCTTCGACCAGTGATAGAGGGCGGCCGCGTCCAACGCCACAAAGGTGCCGTCGTCGCGCTCGACCAGGTTGACGATCACTACATGCGAATGCAGCTGAGGATCACCAGCTCGGCTGGTTCTGTGCACGAACGTGGCTGTGGCCAAGCCCGAGCACAGCACCCGGATCCGCAACTTGGCCTTCTGCCGGCGGGTCACCGCCGCGTGTTCCTCCAGGAACGCCAGGGCGGCTTCGACCGCCTCCACGTGGGCGATCGTGATCACCGCGGCCACCTCGGCATCTCCGAACGCCCACAGAAGCGATACCGACTTGGGTGCGCTGAAGGTGGCGTCGATGGCCCGCACCTTGGTGCGCTTCCCTCCGGCCAACACGGTGCCGCTGGCCGGGTGGCGTCGATCGATCAGCGCCCGCAGATCGTCGCCGGCGACGACACCTTTCAGGCCGAGCTTGGCCGCCAGCTTGCCCGACCACACGCCCGGGGACTCGCCGTGGCCGAGGTAGTAGTCCTCCAGCCCGGCCGCGACTTGGCCCAGTACGTACTCGGCGTCGGTCAGCTTGGCCAGCCGAAGCACCTTGGTCAGCCCATTCGAGGGGGCGCGCTGGCCCGTCGGATTCCCACAGCCCATAAACGGTCTGGTAGCCAGCCGGATTTCACCCGCCATCAAAGAAAAATCCTGCCGGGTCCTGCGTCGGCATTCCCGGTATCGAAAGGCGACCAGAGACGGCGACAAGACCATCGAAAACAAGGACTTGGCAAGGACTTTGGAAGGACTTTGGAAGTCCGGGCGACTGCGACCCTCGCCGGAGCAAGGACTTCGGCAAGGACTTTGGAAGGAGCGCGTTTCATCATGCCGGCGTGAACCCGTTCACCGCGCTGGATTCGGACTGGAACGTCGTCGCCGCCGGGCCGCCGGCCCGCCGGGCAATGCGCGCCTGGGCAGAAAGTATCCCGTCCCTGGCCGGCCACGACAGCCCGGCCGACTTGGTCACCGACATCGGGCGAATGGGCGACCCGGAGCGCTCCTGTCGTCTCCTCGCCCTCCTGTTGGTTCTGGCCGAGGCCGACGCTTTGGCCGCCCGCGCCGTCCTGCAGGCCGTGATCCCCGGGCTGCGCCGGTCGGCCGGCCGGCGGTGGCGGGCGGCCTCGGGCAATGGGCCCTGGCCCAGCTACGACGACATCGCCGCCGACACCATCTCGGCCGCATGGGAAGCCATCCACGCCCGCGCCGGAGAACGCCACGACTACCCCGCTCGCATAATCGTGCGGTTCGCGGACGGACGCCTCCGGCGGGCGCATGAGGGCTGGCGCGCTAGCAACCGCGACCTCACCGAGCTGACGGACGAGACCGCGCTGAGCCAGCCCGCCATCGATGCCGCCCTCGGCACCGAACAGCAGGCGTTGACCATCCTCACCGACGCGCTCCAAGCCGGAATCATCGACTCCAAGGAGGCCTCGATCCTGATCGCCACCGCTGTCCATGGCCGGTCTGTCACAGAGGCCGAACGGACCCTCGAATGGGCGCCAAAGTCCGGCTACCGAGTACTCGATCGAGCCCGCCGTGCCCTACGGAAATACTCAGATGAGGGATCAACCCCCGAGCCACCTGACGCTGAACAAGGTCGGTCGAAGTCGTCACTACATCCCAAGAGCTGTCTCACCGTGGAGCTACCCTCCCACTCGATGACCTCGGTGATGTCACCCGACCTGTGCGCTTTGCTGGCCACCCTGATCCGGCGGCGAGCCGACCTGACCCAACGCGGCGCCGCGGCATGAACCTCCCCCGCCTGATCCTCTACGCCCGCACCTCGACCGACGACAACCAGTCGCCCGAAGATTCCAAGCGCTGGCAGATCTCTCTCAGCACCAGCCTCGTCGCCGGCCGCGCCGAAATCTCGGCCGTCGTCCACGACACCGACGTATCCCGGGCCCTCCCCTGGGACCGCCGCCCGCAAGCGTCACGGCTGCTGGCCGACATGGCCAACCCGAACCGCGGGTGGGACGGGATCGTGATCGGCGAACCGCAGCGGGCTTTCGGCAACGCGGTGCAGTACCAGACCGTCGCGGCCGCCATGGAGTACCACGGAGTCAGCCTGTGGGTACCAGAAGTCGGCGGCCAGGTCGACTTCACCTCCGAAGCCCACGACATCGTGCTCAACATCTTCGGCACCATGAGCAAAGGCGAGCGGACTCGACTCAAGAAGCGCGTACGGGCCGGCATGACAGCCATGGCCGGCACCGCCCGCTTCCTCGGCGGCCGCCCACCCTTCGGCTACCGCCTGGTGTCAACCGGCGTTCCCCATCCCAACCCCGACAAGGCCCGGTGGGGCGCCCAGCTCCAACGACTCGAACCCCATCCCGAGCATGCCCCGATGGTGGAGCAGATCTTCGTGTGGCGTCTCGAAGGCGTCGGCTACCGCACCATCGCCGCCCGCCTCGACGCCGCCGGCGTGCTCTCCCCCTCCGCCTCCGACCCCGGCCGTAACCAGCACCGCCGCCAGGCCGGCTGGTCTATGGGCGCCCTCCAAGCCATTTGTGCCAACTCGCGCTACATGGGTACCGAGACATGGGGCCGAGTGCAGAAGACCGAAGTGCTCATCGACCCCAGCAACCCCGCCGCCGGGCACATCACCCGCCGGCGCCGACGCAACAACGACGGCATCGTCACGGTTCCCGAAGCCATACCAGCAATAGTGTCGCCTGAAGTATGGGCAAAGGCACAGGAGGTTGGACGTACCAACACCCGCCACACTGCGTTCAAGACACCCAACCGCTCCTACGCGTTACGTAGCGTCATCTTCTGCGGCCACTGCGGCCGCCGCCTTGGCGGCGAAGCACGCAAGAGTCGCGGCGGATCGGAGACCGCCCGCTATGTGTGCAAGCTCCGCGACCTCTACCCCGGCCAGATCGACCACCCCCCCAAAGTCACCATCGCCGAAAGCACCATCACTCCCCTCCTCGACGAATGGGTCGCCGAGGAACTCTCGCCCGACCGACTCGACCTGCGTGCTGAGCAACTCGCGGGGGTCGACGGCGCCAACGCCCGCGAGCGCCACACCCTCGACCAGCTACGCAACCAGCAACGCGTCGCCAACGCCAAGCTCGCCCGCCTCTACGAGCTCATGAAGGACCCCGACTACCCCATCGAGATCGCCAAAGCCGCCCTCATCGAGGAGAAAGCCAAACTGGCACGAATCGAAGCCGAGATATCCACCGCCCGCGGCAATACGAATCCGTCATGGACCGCCGACGACTACCGAACCGCCCTGCGAGAAGGCCTCGGCGACATCGCCGGCCTACTCGACATCGCCACCGACGACGAGAAGAACAAGCTCTACCAGCTCCTCGGCCTGGAGCTCACCTACACCCGCACCGGCCCAGGCTCCGGGCATCTCGCCGGCGTCATACGCCCCCGACTGGAACCGCGGGGGGCAATGTTACGTGTCGGAGGGGGGACTTGAACCCCCACGTCCTTGCGGACACCAGCCCCTCAAGCTGGCGCGTCTACCTATTCCGCCACTCCGACGTGGCCCTCGCTTACGGTGGCGGACGATGATCTTAGCCCCTCAGTAGTGC
>DASZNC010000065.1:0-8016 GCA_035551615.1 Acidimicrobiales bacterium | reverse complement strand
CGCCGGGCTTCATGGTCGGCCAAGGCGGCGGCCACGTCGTCGGGCCCGATGCGCCGGCCGACGTAGGGGCGGATGGCGCCGCGGTCGATCAGCCGGCAGAGCGATGCGTGCACGGCTGCTCCGACCTCGGGCGGGTTGGTCACCACGCCGAACTGGCGCATGAGGCGGGACGGCGGGGCGTAGGACAGGAGTACGCCGACGACGGAGAAGTTGCCCATCGAGACCTTGCGCAGCGGCCGGCCGGTCATGCCCGACTCGAGGTCGTCGTTGAACCCGACCGGTACGAACCGGCCGTCGTAAGCCACGCAGGTCCACAACTTCTCAGTGCCGTCGCCACCGACCAGGTCGACCACGACCTCGGCCCCCCGCTCGTCGGTGGCGTCCATCACCGCTTCGAACAGGTCGGTGCCGGCGGTGTGGTCGACAGTGACGTCGGCGCCCAGTTCCCTGCACAGCGCCGTCTTCTCCGGGCCGCCGGCCACGGCGATGACCCGGGCGCCGGCGGCCGCCGCCAACTGGATGGCCGAGGTACCGAGGGCACTGGCGCCGGCCGTCACCAGCACCGTCTCGCCGGCCTGCACCCGGGCCCGGTGGTGCAGCGCCAGGTAGGTGGTGTGGAACGGGAGCAGGAAGGCGGCCGCCTCGGCGTCGTCGAGGGCCTCAGGGGCATCGAAGACGGCGGCGGTCGGAGCGATGGCATATTCGGCCAGGCCCCCCTGGGCCATCTGGGTGATGGCCACCACCCGGCGGCCGACCCACTCCTCGCCGCCTTCGCCGGCGGCGTCCACCACCCCGCAGCAGTCCATGCCCAGGGTGAACGGAGGGGCGGCCATGATGCTGGCCAGGCGGCCGTAGGCGCGGGCGATGTCGCCGTAGTTGATCGATCCGGCGGCCACCCGGACCCGCACCGTGCCTGGGCCCGGCTCGGGCTGGTCGATCTCCTGCACGTCGACCGCGTCGACCGGTCTCCCGTGCTGGACCACCCGGACTGCTTTCATGCCCACCCCCTGATGGTTGTCGCTGGTTCTTACCACCGAGGGGACCGGCGGTGCGGCGGCCCGGTCCACGGATCGCAGTCGCCCGGCCGCTCCGCCGCCCCGGTCGCCGGCTCTGTTACGCCTGCGTTAATGCCGGCAACAAAGGTTGTCCAAGAGGCAACAGACAGCTATCGTTCGATCGTGGCCGCGCATCCCGCTCTCGACTATGTCGGTCCCCGCCTGGCCGCAGAGCGGCACCGACGCAACCTGACCCTCGAGCAGCTGGCCACCTCATCGGGCATCTCCAAGGCCCACCTGTCCCGGTTGGAGTCGGGCGAGCGCCAACCATCGTTGGCTGTGCTGCTCGATCTGGCCGCGGCACTGGCCGTGCCGGTCAGCGTGCTCCTGGGTGAGGAGCACGACGGGAAGGCCATACTGGTAACGGACGGGTCGGCCGCCGGCCGCCAGGTCAACGGACTGCGGGTGATATCCCGCAGCGGGTTCCCCGCTTCGTCGGTGCTGGATGCGCTCGAGATCACCGTGGAAGCCGATCGGCCGGCCTCGGCACCGGTCCGCCACGAAGGGGAGGAGTGGCTGTACGTGGTGTCCGGCGCCCTCCATCTCGAATACGACGGCGCCATCCACGAACTGGGCGAGGGCATGTCCGCCCATTTCGACGCCGACCGGCTGCACCGCCTGTCCGCCACCGGCGGTCCGGCCCGGGTCCTCATGGTCAGCGGCCATCACGACGCCCAGCTCCACCTGATCCATCGCTGACACCCACAAGGAGGTATTCCCCAATGTCCATGACCTTGGAGGAGCTGGAGGGCATCGGCCCCAAGTTCTCCCTCGACGACCTGATGGCCATGCGCAATCGGACCCGGTGGGCCGTGCATGCCATCGCTGATGGAATTCAGCCCGGAATGGCCGAGGAAGAGGCCAAGGACCATGCCCGCAAGTTGCTCGAATCATTGGGTATGAGACGCGGCTGGCATCACATCATTACCCGCTGCGGGTCCAATACGACCAAGGACTTCATGGCCCGGTCGGAGCCGGGTGTGGTGCTCCAGCCGGACGACATCTTCTTCGTCGATATCGGTCCGATCCACGGTGACAGCGAGGGCGATGCCGGTGACACCTTCGTGCTGGGCGGCGACGCCGACCATCTGCGGGCCAAAGCGGACGTGCGGGACATCTGGGACGCTGTCCGCGAGGACTGGTTCTCCTCAGGTAGCACGGGTCGGGAACTGTATGCGTTCGCCAACAAAACCGCCGCTGACCTGGGCTGGAAGCTCAACTTCGATCTGTCCGGCCACCGCCTCTCGGATTTCCCCCATTCGGCTCACTACGACGGGTCCATCGCCGACGTCGACTTCGCTCTGCGGCCCGAACGATGGGTACTGGAGATCGCCATCGCCCACCCGGAGCGGGAGTTCGGTGCGTTCTACGAAGATCTGCTGCTGGAAGACCAGTCGTTTCCGGACTGGGTGTTCGACCCCTCTCACCCGCCGGCCTGACGACCGGATCGAGGCAGCAAAAGGGCGCCCCGCAGGGGGCGCCCTTTTCAGTAGTTCACAATGAAGTAACGCGACCGGTATTTGTGCGTCATGCGTCGTGTTTATCTTCAGTCTCATGGCACTCACCAAGGCCGCTGAAGCGGCCGAACCGATGGTCAGGGCACCCGGTCTGCGATCGGATGCTCTCGGCCTACCCACTGTCCTGGCGCAATCCGTCGCCCTCATCTCCCCGACCATGACCGCCGTCCTGATCGTGCCGTTGGCTTTCGCCGACGCCGGCCAGGGCAGTTGGCTGGCCTACCTGTTCGGCACCGTCATGCTGCTGTTCGTGGTCCGCTGCCTCAATCAGTTCGCTCGCCGCTCGGCGGCACCGGGCTCCATGTACTCGTACACGGCGCGGGGACTCGGGTCGGCCACCGGTGTCTTCTCCGGGTGGACGCTCATGTGGTGCTACCTGTTCATCGGGACTGCGGGACTCACCGGGTTCGCCATCTTCGCCCAACAGTTCCTCGACGGCATCGGAGTGCACGCAAATGTGCCGCCGGTCCTGTTCTTCCTGACGAGTGCCGCCATGTGCTGGTTCGTCGCCTACAAGGACATACGAATCTCGTCGCTGTTGACCCTCTTCATCGAGGCGTTGTCGATGACCTGCATCCTGATGCTGTCGGCCGTGGTGCTGTTCAGGCACGGCTTCCACGTCGACACCGACCAGTTGGCGCTCAAGGGCATGAGCTTCCACGGCCTCAGCCTCGGGGTGGTCATATCCATCTTCTCGCTGGTGGGGTTCGAGAGCGCCACCGCCCTCGGGGGGGAGGCCAAGAAGCCGCTCGTCAACGTGCCGAAGGCGGTCCGGTGGTCCCTCATCATCTCCGGCTCGTTCTTCGTCATCCTGAGCTACGTCGAGGTCTCCGGCACCCGCCACTACACGACCTCGCTGGCCAACCTCTCGGCTCCGCTCAACGTCTTGTCGCAGCTCTACGGCGTCAGCTTCTTCAAGGTGCCGCTGTCGCTCTGTGCCATGGTCAGCTTCTTCTCGCTGACCCTGTCCTGCCTGAACGCAGGCGCCCGGATCATCTACCCGATGGCCCAGCACCGGGTGTTGCCCCCCGCCCTCGGGCGCACCCATCACATCAACCGGACGCCCCATATGGCGGTGACCGTCTACATGGCCATCGTCGTGTCGGTGCCCGTGGTCCTGGAGGTGTTCACCGACCCGCTCACGATATTCGGTGACGCCGGCACGCTCGCCGCCTTCGGCTTCCTGCTCGCCTACTTCCTGATCACCGTCGCCGCACCCGTGTATCTCAAGAAGACGGGCCAGCTCCGGCGCTCGGACCTGGTCATGGCCGTCGCCGCCTTCGTGCTGCTTCTGGTGCCGACCGAGGGCAGCTTCTACCCGGTGCCGGCGTGGCCGGTCGACCTGTTCCCGTACATCTTCGTCGCCTACGTGGCGGTGGGCGCCGTATGGCTCTACGTCGCCGCCCGGCGCCGCCCCGGGATCCTGGGTGAGATCGCCGCCGACCTCGAAGCCAAGGAGCCGCAGAGCGCTACGGTGATCGCCCCGATCGAGGATCCGCTCACGGTCGCCGCCGTCACCCGGGCCCCGGCCAGTGGATTGGAGCCGGCCGTCTGACCGGTCTGGTAAACCGTGGCCGATGATCCCCGGTCAGGGCCCTCCGTCGGCCAGCGGCGGACGCGGGGTGGCACTGACCGGGCTGGTGAAGTCGTACGGCGACGTCCACGCCGTGCGCGGGGTCGACCTGGCGATCGACGCCGGCGAGACGGTTGCCCTGCTCGGTCCCAACGGGGCCGGCAAGTCGACGACCATCGACATGATCCTGGGTCTGCGCCACCCCGACGCCGGCCGGGTCGAGGTGTTCGGCGTGCCCCCGGACCAGGCCGTGGCCCAGGGGCGGATCAGCGGGATGCTGCAGGTCGGCCAGCTGATCCAGGAGGTGACCATCCGGGAACTGGTCAGTACCGTCGCCTCGCTGTACCCGCACCCGATGCCGGTCGAAGAGGTGCTCGCCCTCACCGACATCGCCGACATCGCCGACCGCCGCACCAACGGCCTGTCGGGCGGCCAGGCCCAACGGGTGCGCTTCGCCATGGCCATCGTCGCCGATCCCGATCTGCTGGTCCTGGACGAGCCCACGGTGGCGTTGGACGTGGAGGGTCGGTACAGCTTCTGGGAGGCCATGCGGGCGTTCGCCAGCCGGGGCAAGACCATCGTCTTCGCCACCCATTACCTGGAGGAGGCGGACGAGTTCGCCGACCGCATCGTGCTGATGGCGGCCGGGGTGGTCGTGGCCGACGGGCCACCGACCGAGATCAAGGCCCGGGTCGGCCAACGCACCGTCCGGGCCACCCTGGCCCGGCCCGATCGGCAGGCGTTGGGCGCGTTGCCGGGCGTCACCGCCGTCGAGGTGCGGGGCGGGTCGGTGATCCTGAGCTGCTCGGACTCCGACGCCGCGTTGCGCGCCTTCCTGGCGGCGGAGCCGGGCGCGTCCGACATCGAGGTGCGCGGCGCCGGGCTGGACGAGGCGTTCCGGGAGCTGACCCGAACGGTGGTGCAGGACTCATGATGATCTCGGCCCAGTACACCCGGATGGAGCTGCTGCGGACGTTCCGCAACCGGCGGTTCTTCATCTTCTCCCTCGGCTTCCCGGTGGTGCTGTTCCTGACCATCGCCGGGGCCAACAAGAGCCAGACGATCGCCGACGTCCCGTTTCCGACCTACTACATGGTCGGCATGGTGTCGTTCGGCACCATGGCCGCGGTGCTCGGCATCGGCGCCCGCATCGCCGTCGAGCGCCAGGTCGGCTGGAACCGCCAGCTGCGGATCACGCCGCTGTCGCCCGTCGCCTACATGGCCACCAAGGTGGCCACCGGCTACATGATGGCCATCTGCACCATCGTCATCCTGTACCTGATCGGTGGGCTGTACGGGGTGTCGCTGGCGGCCGCCAACTGGGCGCAGATGACGGTCCTCATCCTGATCGGCCTGATCCCGTTCGCGGCCATGGGGGTGGCCCTCGGCCAACTGCTGTCGCCGGACTCGATGGGCCCGGTCATGGGTGGCGGGGTGGCCCTGTTCTCGATCCTGGGCGGGGCCTACGGGCCGCTGTCCACGAGCGGCGCGTTCAAGGACGTCACCGAGATCGTCCCCTCCTACTGGCTGGTGGCGGCCCGGTCGGCCGGCCTGCACGGCCAATGGTGGAGCGCCGAGGGGTGGATCGTGACCGCCGCCTGGTCCGCCGTGCTGATCCGGCTGGCGATGTGGTCCTACCGGCGGGACACCTCCCGGGTCTGATGCACCGGGGCGCAGGATTAGATCGGGGGCGATCTGGGAACTGATCGTTCCGGGGCCTCCCACTATTCCCAGATCTCCGATACTTCTATCCGTTTTCGACCAGAAATTCTGATCACTACCGTTGCTGACCATTCCGACCATTTCGGCATATATGTTGTGAATTGAATATGCCGGCCGGCGTCGACGATCTCTCTCTACTTTCGCTTCAGCCGGTTCCGGGAAGCGTGGTCCAAGCTCGAGGGTTCGCGTCCGAGGCGCTGCAGCAGTGGGACCTGGTCGACCTGGCCGCCGACGTCCAGCTGGTGCTCTCGGAGCTGGTCACCAACGCCGTGCTGCACGCCCGCACGCCGATCGACATCACCCTGAGGCGGACCGACGAGGGGCTGCGCATCGAGGTGGCCGACGGTTCGACCGCCGGGGTCGTGCCGCACGCCCTCCTCTCTGCCGCCCCGACGACCGGACTGCTGGCCGCGGATGCCGACTTCGAGGTGGTCGAGGAACTGCTGAATGTCGAGTCGACGACCGGGCGGGGCCTGCAACTGGTCGAGAGCCTGTCGCTGGCGTGGGGGCGCGGGCCCCGTGACGGGGCCGAGGGCAAGGTGGTGTGGGCCGTCATCGGGCGGCGCCCCCAGACCCGCCTGGACCGCGAGTCGTCGGCCGCCGCCGGGCCGGTCGAGGAGCCCCCGGAGGTCGGCCACCCGGTGCACCTCATCGCCATCCCGGTGTGGCTGGGGCTGGCGTCGGAGGTGAACCTGGACGCCATGGTCCGCGAGTTCCAGATGGTGGAGGCGGCCGGTGCGCCGGCCGACCACCCGACGGAGCTGATCGCCATCGTCCGGGACTTCCTGGAGCGCTTCGCCACCGGCCGGCGGGCCGGCCAGATGGCGCTGCGGGCCGCCCTCGAGCGGGGTGACCGGTTGTTCGACATCGAGCTGGTGGTCGGCGACGGGGCCGGGCGCGAACTGCGCCGGTTCGGCCGGGCCATGGACCAGATCTCCGCCTACTGCGAGCGGGGTGAGCTGTTGGTGTTGGCGCCGACGGAAGAGGTCCGGCAGTTCCGCGAGTGGTACGGCGACGAGGTGACCCGGCAACTGGGTGGGGAGGAGCCGAGGGCCTGCCCTTTTACCACTCTGGCCATAAGCGCCGATCACGGCGCGGCCGATGTCCTGGTCGCCGACGGCCGGGCCGCGTTGCGGCAGATGCTGGCCGACCTGGCTGCGGCGGTCGACGTGGATGCGGCGGTGGAACTGTTCCTCGGCTGCACCGTCGAGGCGTTCGGCGCCGGCCAGGCCTCGCTCTTCACGTTGCGGCCGGGGACCCGCCGCTTGGAGATGATCGGCCAGGTCGGCATGCCCGGCGCGGTGGTCGAGCACTGGTCGTCGTTCGGGTTGGACGACGACGTACCCGCCTCCGAGGCCCTGCGGGCCGGCCAGCCGGTCATGATCCGGACGCTCAGCGAGCGCGAGCAGCGGTACCCCATCTTCATCGACACACCGACGGTCGAAGACGTGGCCGTCGCCTGTGTCCCGCTGATCGGGCGGGCCGGCGATCCCTACGGCGTCCTCAGCATCTCCTTCCCGACCAGCCTGGACCTCGGCCCCACCCAGATGCAGCTGCTCGTCGAGCTGTGCTCGTGGATGACCCGGACCCTCGAACGCCTCACTTCGCCGGGCGCGGATCCCGCCACATAGGAAAAAGGAGGGGCCCGTCCGGCACCCGGATCTCGCCCGTCTGCACCCATCCATGGCGGAAGTAGAAGGGCAGATTCCGGGCGTTCGAGGACTCCAGGTAGGCCGGCCACCCCTCGCGGTCACACATTTCCAGGACCGGTGCCAGCAGCTTGGCCCCGAGCCCCCGCCCCTGCGCCTCGGGAAGGGTGGCGATGACCCCCAGGTACCAGTGCGGTTCCTTCGGGTGGTTGGCGTCCATGCACTCCTGCAGCGTCATGAACCGCTCGACCACCTCCGAGGTGAAGTGGCCCATCTCCTCCGCCGACGGCGGGTCCGTCGCCCCCGCTTCGGGCGGGTCCGGGGGCAGCCACAAAGCGGTACACGAATCCTCGAGCAGGTCGATGCGACCCTGCTGGCTGGCCGTCCGCTGGGCCAGGCCGTGGAAGGCGACCGGGAGGGCGTCGCCCCGGGTGTCGTCGTCGGGGAACACCCAGCTCATGACCGGGTCGTCGTAAAAGCCGAGCGCCGCTACCTTTGCC
>DASZNC010000064.1:0-21762 GCA_035551615.1 Acidimicrobiales bacterium | reverse complement strand
CGAGGCGTACACCTCGGCCATGTGGGCCACGTAGTTGTGGGACAGGACCACCGCCTTCGATGCGCCGGTGGTCCCCGAGGTGAAGAGGACCAGCGCCGGCTCGTTCCACCTCCCGGCCACATCGGCTTCCACCGGAACCGGGTCCACCCGCTCGAGATCGGCGGGGTCCATCGGGCGCAGTCGGGCCCGGAACCCACTGTCCGGGGCGGGGACCCGGTCGACACTGATGGCGATCATGTCGTCCTCGGCGGCGACTGCGGCCAGGAGGTGCGGCCACAGCGACGAGTCGCTGAAGACCACCTGGGGGCGGGAGGTCCGCAGCTGGTGTGCCAGAAACGTGCCCCGCAGGGCCGTGTTGAGGGGCATGAACACGGCGCCGAGGAGGGCGGACGCGAACCAACACTCGACCACCTCCCTCCGGGTGTCCATGTAGGTCGCGACCGTGTCGCCCCTTCCGACCCCGATCGCCTGCAGGCGTCCGGCCAGGTCGGTCGCGGCGGCCAGGATCTCACCTCGGGTGATCGTCGCCGCCCGGCCGATCGTCAGGTACGGCGCCGACGGGTCACGGGCGGCCTGCTCCCGCAGGAGGGCAGCCAGCGTCGTATGGTCCGCTCGCTCAGCCATGGCCGCCGGCCGTCCCGTGGGTCGGGCCGGAACCGGCACCCTCGTCCCGCTTACGGACCCGTATGCGCTCGCGTCCGGCCAACACGATCTCGTCCCGCTGATTGATGACCTGCACATCGTGCACGACCACCCCGGTCCCGTCATCGCCCGGCTCGATGCCCGCGATCACCCGCCGGCACCGGAGGGTGTCGCCGATGAACACGGCGGCCGGGAAGTCGAGATCCTCCCACGATTCGGTCGAGAGGGCCCCGGACGGCCAGTAGAAACTCCAATCCCCTTGGCCGAAGAGCCCCACCGACAGATCCAGTGTCATGAACCCGGCGCCGATGCGTTGGCCGTACGGAGTCGACCGCATGAGCTGGTCGTCGAGATGAACACTGGCGTACGAGTGGTCGATACCGGCCCAGGTGAGGAAATCGGCCTCACCGACCGTGCGACCGTGGGATGTCAGCTCCTCGCCGGGCGTGAAGTCCTCGAGCCAGCGTTTCACGCCTCGTCCGCCCGGCGCCCGACGTACATCCCGTGCCGGTTGGCGACCAGGACGGCGTCGTCCTGGTTGCGGACTTCGTGGCGGTACCACAGCCGACCTCTTCGACCGCCGAGGTCCACTGCGTCGACGGCGGCCCAGCTGTAGATGAGGTCGTCGACCTGTGCCCGGGCACCGAACGTCACCGTCTGGAAGCCGAGGAAGGCGATCAGCCGTTCCGGCAGGTACGAGCGCTCCTCCGACTGCGAGAGCAGGCACATGCCCAGACTCAGCAGGTACAGAGGTGGGATGAACATGGGCTCGGCCGCCCTCTCCGGGGTGTCGAAGAGGAGCGGTCGGAGATCGTGGGTGTAGCGGGCGTAGTTGACGATCTCCTCCGTCCGCAGCCGAAAGTAGGGCGATCGCATCTCGTCGCCAACCGAATACTCCTCGAGCCAGGTTCTCAAGGACCCGTCGCTCCCCTTCTCCGACGAGCGGGCACCGTTCGTCCCGACCGGGCCGAAGCTATCCGCCGATGTATCGGATGTCAATCAAACGCCCAGTAGAAAATGCGGGGACGCCCGACGGCACCAGGGCCGGGCTCGGCCTTGACCCCGGGGTCACGGAGACATAGCCTGCGTCATTAGTACCGCTACCAGTACCCAGGGGGGCAAGGACGGTACCCGGGAGGCTCCGGCCCTTCAGGCCGGAGCCATTAGCAAGGGAGACGACCCGATGGCCGATTACGCCCAAGTGGCCCAGCTGCTGATCCGCTACTGCGCAGCTCACGACTCGAGGAACGTGGAGATGCTGAAGTCGACGTTCGCGTCGGACATCGAGCTGATGGGGGTCAAGGGCCGCGACGAAGTCGCCGAGCGCTACTCCACCGGGTACCAGCAGCTGACGAAGCAGCGCCGGCACATCCTCACCAACATCTTCATCGTCGAGGACGGCGAGGACGAAGCACTGGTGCAGTCGTACATCACCCTGTATCTCATCGACGAGGGCAAGCTGGAGCTGCATCTGACCGGCGTGTACCGTGACCGCGTCGTACGCGAAGAGGGCGAATGGAAGATCCGCAGCCGCGAGGCGACCATGGACGTCGAGTACAACCCGGGCGACGCCAAGGCGGCCCCGGCCGCCACCTACCAGAGCACCGCCTCCCACTGACGCCCCTCTCCCACTGATGGGCGCGGCGCCGCTCGACGGCATCCGGGTGCTCGAGGCGGGCGGCTACGTGAGCGGCCCGTATGCCGGCCAGATGCTCGCCGATCTGGGGGCCGAGGTGGTGAAGATCGAGCCGCCCCCCGACGGTGACCCGTTCCGTCGCTTCAACCGGCCGGAGACTCCGGTCAGCCCGGTGTTCGCCAACTGCAACCGGGGCAAACGCAGCATCGCGCCCGACCTGAAGACCGAGGCCGGGCGGAGCTCGCTGCTCGATCTGGTGGCCCGCTCGGACGTATGGCTCTCCAACTGGCGAACCGGCGTGGCCGAGCGCCTGGGACTGGGTGACGACGTCCTGGTCGGCGCCAACCCGCGCCTGATCAGGGTGTACGTGACCGGGCATGGGGGGTCGGGCCCCCGGGCCGCGGACCCGGTGTTCGACACGATCGTGCAGGCGACCAGCGGCCTGACCGACGCCCTGGCCCGCACCGATCGCCCGGTCCTGCTCCCCGGCTTCCCGGTCGACAAGGTGACCGCCATGATGGCCGGCCAGAGCATCCTGGCCGCGCTGTTCGCACGCGAGCGGACCGGCCGCAGCGAGCGTATCGACCTGTCGATGCTGGCGTCCGCCGCCTACTCGGACTTCGTGGAGCTGTTCGCCAATCGCACCTTCGTCGACCATCAGCCGGACGCGGCCCGCAACGACCAGGCCACCGGCCTACGGGCGCTACCCGGCGCCGACGGGTGGCTGGTGCTGGCCCCGGTGTCGGGGTCCGCCATCCGTCACACGTGTGAGGTGGCCGGGCACCCGGAATGGGCCGAGGAGCTGCGCCACATCCGGCCCCAGTCCGGCGTGGCCAAGGAGCTGTTCGACCGCCTGGAACAGGTGCTGCCCTCGCGCCCGGTCGCCCATTGGATCGAGCAGCTGGCGGCCCGGGATGTGCCGGTGGCCCGGTGCCTGACGATGGATGAGCACCTCTCCGACGACCAGGTCGGGCACGAGCAGATCTACGAACTGGCGGAGTGGCCCGGATACGGCCGGGTACGGGTGCCCAGGTATCCGGCCGTGTTCGCGTCCACCGGGCGGCTGGCGTCAGTTTCGCCGCCGCCGGAGTTCGGCGGCGACGACCGCCTGCTGGAACCGGTCACCGGTCCTGGTATTGCGGCGCCCGCTTCTCCAGGAACGCGTCCACCGCCTCCCGGTGATCCTTCGTAAGCAGACCCAGGACCTGGGTGCGGTTCTCGAGGTCTATCCCGGCCGCCAGGCTCCCGACCTCGAGGTTGGCCCACATGACCTCCTTGGTCATCCACACGCCGAACGGGCTGTTCGACGCGATGGCCTCGGCGGTGGCCAGCGCTTCCTCACACACTGCATCGGGATCGTCCACGACCCGGGCCACGAGCCCGATCCGCTCCGCCTCGGCGGCGTCGATCATCCGGCCGGTGAGCATGATCTCGAAGGCGCGCGAGGCGCCCACCAGGCGGGGCAGGATCCAGCTGAGTCCGAGATCACAGGCCGACACACCGATCTTGATGAACGCGGCGTTGAAGCGGGCATCCGCGGCCGCCACCCGCACGTCGCACGCGAGGGACATGGCCATGCCCCCGCCGGCGGCCGCCCCCCGAATGGCGGCAACGGTGGGTTTCCTGACCGAGCGGATGAGTGGGATCACCCGAACCACGTTCTGGGCGTGACGCATCAGCGCCTGCGGGCTCCCGTCCACGCCACTGTCCGGCCCGGTCATCTCGCGCAGGTCGAGCCCGGCACAGAATGCCCGCCCGGCTCCGGTGAGCACGACGGCCCGGCAACTCTCATCCCGATCGGACTGGCCTAGGGCCTCTTCGAGGTCGTCCAGCAACTGATGGTTGATGGCGTTCAGCCGATCGGGCCGATCCAGGGTGATCAGGTCGACGCCCTCGCGGGCCCGTTCTCTCCTCACGGTGGGCGGCATCGGCTCAGCCGACTCTCTGCTGGATCGACGGCCTCGGTGACTGCATAGCTCCCCCTCCCCAGGCGGCGCCCGGTTGACAAGATGACCACGCCGCAGTGACACTTAACGAGCGTTAAGCTTAACGGCTGTTAACTGCTGAAGGAAGGGGTCGGTTGGTGAGTCACGCAGTCCGGATAGGCAACGGCCTGGGTTTCTGGGGCGACTCCCTGCGGGGCCCGACCCAGCTGGTCGAACGGGGAGCCATCGACTACCTGACCATGGACTTTCTGGCCGAGGTCACGATGAGCATCCTGCGCAAGGCCCGCAATCGTTCGGCCACCGCCGGCTACGCCACCGACTTCGTGGACGTGCTGGAGCGGGTGCTGCCCGCCTGCCACGAGAAGGGCATCAAGGTGGTCGCCAACGCCGGCGGCGTGAACGTGGAGGCCTGCGCCGACGCCTGCGAGGAGCTGGCCGGCAAGCTCGGACTGCATGGTCTGCGGATCGGGCTGGTGCAGGGCGACGACATCTTTCCCGCGCTCGACGAGCTGCTGAACGTTGGCCAGGAGCTCAGCAACCTGGACACCGGAGAGCAGCTGCGGGCACACCTCGGCGAGGTGCAGAGCGCCAACGCCTACCTGGGCGCGCCGCCCATCCGCGACGCTCTGGCCTCCGGGGCGGACGTGGTGATCACGGGCCGGGTGACCGACGCGTCACTCACCCTCGGACCGCTGATGTTCGAGTTCGGCTGGTCTCCTACCGATCTCGACCGCCTGGCCGCCGGCACCATCGCCGGCCACATCATCGAATGCGGAACCCAGTGCTGCGGCGGCAACTTCGACGGCTGGACGCAGGTCCCCGATATGGAGGACATGGGGTACCCCATCGTGGAGGTCGACGAGGACGGGACGTTCGTGGTGACCAAGCCGGAAGGCACCGGAGGACTGGTGAACACCGACACGGTCACAGCCCAGCTGCTCTACGAGATCGGCGATCCGCGTCGGTATCTGACAGCCGATGTGACGGCGGATTTCACCTCAGTGTCACTGGAACAGACGACCCCCGACCGGGTGCGTGTCACCGGCGCCCGGGGCGAAGCGCCGCCCTCGGAGTACAAGGTCTCCGTCAGCCTGGCCGAAGGCTGGAAGGCCACCGCCACTCTGGTCGCGGGCGGCCGGGACGCAGTGGCCCGGGCCAACCGCACCGCCGAGTTGCTCTGGGCCCGCCTGGCGGCTGATGGCTGCCGGTTCGACGGCGATTCCAAGCTGGTCGAGCTGGTCGGGGCCGGAACCCTGTTCGCCGGTATGATCGGTGGACAGCCGACTTCCCCTGAGCCGATGGAGGTCCTGCTCCGCCTGGGTGTGCGCGACGCGTCCCGAGCCAAAGTCGACCGTTTCGGTCGCGAGCTGGCGTCGCTGCTGCTCTCCGGCCCTCCGGGTCTGACCGGTTTCGCCGGTGGCCGTCCCAAGCCGAGCGAGGTGATCGGATTCTGGCCCGCCCTGGTGGCCAAGGACCGGGTCGAGACAACTGTCAGCGTGCGGGAGGTGGCGTGATGCAGTGCCTCGTCGGTGATGTGGCCCTGACCCGCTCGGGGGACAAGGGCGCCCACGCCAACGTCGGGGTGTGGACCCATTCCCCCCGGCTGTACCGGGTGCTGGTGGAGCAGCTCACCGCCGAGCGGGTGCGGGCCCACTTCGCCCAGTTCGCGCGGGGCCCGGTGGAGCGTTTCGAGCTACCGAACCTGCGGGCGCTCAACTTCATCCTCCGCGACGCCCTCGATGGCGGCGGGTCGAAGTCGCTCCGCACCGATGCCCAGGGCAAGGTGTTCGGGACGGGACTGGCGCTCATGACCCTGGACATCCCAGACGACATCGCCGCCCTCCTCCCCTCACCCATCACATCCGTAGACGGTCGGGAGGCGCCATGAATTTCGAGGAGAGTGCGGAGACCGGGATGCTCCGCCAGGCAGTGTCGGAGATAACCGCCAAGTTCGGGTCGGCCTACTACCAGAAGGTGGTGGCCGAGGACGCCAAGACCACCGAGCTGTGGACGGCGCTGGGCCGGGCCGGATTCATCGGCGTGAACCTGCCGGAGCGCTACGGCGGGGGCGGCGGCGGTATCGCCGAGCTGGCCATCGTCTGCGAGGAGACGGCGGCCGCCGGTTGCCCGTTGCTCCTACTTCTCGTCTCGTCGGCGATCTGCGGGGAGGTGCTGAAGAGCTTCGGGACCGAGGACCAGTGCCGCCGCTGGCTGCCGGCCATGGCCAGTGGTGAGGACAAGATGGTCTTCGCCATCACCGAGCCGGACGCCGGCTCGAACTCCCACAACATCTCGACAACCGCCCGTCGCGACGGCGACGAGTGGCTTCTGTCGGGGACCAAGTACTACATCTCCGGCGTAGACGAGGCCTCCCAGATGCTGGTCGTCGCCCGCACCGGAACGTCCGAGTCGGGCCGCGGCCGGCTCTCGCTCTTCGTCGTCGACTGCGACGACCCGGCCCTCCAACGCTCACCGATCCCGGTCGAGGTGCGGGCCCCCGAGAAGCAGTTCACCCTCTTCTTCGACGATGTCCGCGTCAGTGCCGACCGGCTGGTCGGTGCCGAAGGTGACGGGCTACGGATCGTCTTCCACGGGCTGAACCCCGAGCGCATCACCGGGGCCTCGATCGAGACCGGGATCGGCCGGTACGCACTGGCCAAGGCGGCCGACTACGCCCGCCAGCGGTCGGTATGGGGCACCCCGATCGGCGCCCATCAGGGGGTGAGCCATCCGCTCGCGGCCGCCGCCATCGAGGTCGAACTGGCCCGGCTGATGACCAGCAAAGCGGCCTGGATGCACGACCGGGGACAGCCCGCCGGAGAAGCCTCCAACATGGCCAAGTATGCGGCCGCCGAGGCCGCCCTGGCCGCCCTCGACGCATCCATCCAGACCCACGGTGGCAACGGGATGGCGTCCGAATACGGTCTGGCCCACCTGTGGGGCATGGCCCGGCTGCTGCGGATCGCGCCCGTCAGCCGGGAGATGATCCTGAACTACGTCGCCCAGCACACCCTCGACCTGCCGAGGTCGTACTGACCGTGCGGACCCTTCGTACCAGTATCGACACCGGCTCCGACGGTTTCGTCGCGAACCGGGCCGGCATGCTCGAACGTCTCGAGGCGCTCGACGAGCAGCAGGCCCGGGGGCGCGCCGGCGGGGGCGAGAAGTACACCCGCCGTCACCACGAGCGGGGGCGGCTGCTCGCCCGGGAGCGGATCGAGTTGCTCCTCGATCCCGACAGCCCCTTCCTGGAGCTGTCGACCGTCGCCGCGTGGGGGACCGAGTTCACCGTCGGTGCCAGCGTCGTCACCGGCATCGGCCTGGTGTCGGGCACCGAGTGCGTGATCATCGCCCACGACCCGACGGTCCGCGGCGGTGCCTCCAACCCGTACACATGGAAGAAGGTGCTCCGGGCCATGACCATCGCCCGGGAGAACCGGGTCCCGGTGGTGAACCTGGTGGAGTCCGGCGGCGGTGACCTGCGCAGCCAGGTGGAGCTGTTCGTGCCCGCCGGACGTCTCTTCCACGAGTTGACCGCCCTGTCCGCCGACGGCGTCCCGACCATCGCTCTGGTGTTCGGCAACTCGACGGCGGGCGGTGCCTACGTGCCGGGCATGTGCGACTACGCAGTGATGGTCAAGGACCAGGCCAAGGTGTTCCTCGGCGGGCCGCCTCTGGTCAAGATGGCCACCGGCGAGGACGCCGACGACGAGACCCTCGGCGGCGCCGACATGCATTCCCGGATCTCGGGGCTGAGCGACTACTTCGCCGTCGACGAGCGGGAATGCATCGCCATCGGTCGGCAGATCGTCGAGCACCTGGCGTGGCGCAAGGAGGGAAGGTCACCGCGACCCGACCCTGACCGGCCGGTTCACGACCCCGACGAGTTGTGCGGGATCGCCTCCATCGACCTCCGGGTGCCATTCGATCCGCGAGAGGTGATCGCCCGGGTGGCCGACGGATCCCGCTTCGAGGAGTACAAGCCCCTGTACGGAACCGCGCTGGTCACCGGGTGGGCCGAGATATGGGGCTATCCGGTCGGGATCCTGGCCAACCACCGGGGGGTGCTGTTCAACGAGGAAGCCAAGAAGGGCACCGAGTTCATCCTGCTCTGCAACCAGAGGGACCAGCCACTCGTGTTCCTGCAGAACACCACCGGCTTCATGGTCGGGACCGACTACGAGCAGCGGGGCATCGTGAAGGACGGGGCCAAGATGATCAACGCCGTCACCAACAGCTCGGTGCCCCACCTGACCATCAACATGGGCGCGTCCTACGGAGCCGGGAACTACGGCATGTCGGGGCGTTCGTACGACCCCCGCTTCCTCTTCACCTGGCCCAACGCCAAGACGGCGATCATGGGCCCCGAGCAGTTGGCCGGAGTGATGTCGATAGTTGCCCGCCAGGCGGCCGAGGCGGCCGGACGTCCCTTCGACGAGGAGGCCGATGCCGTCCAGCGGGCCGAGCTCGAGTCGCGCATCGAGGCCGAGTCACTGGCCATGTTCATGAGCGGTCAGGTCTACGACGACGGGGTGATCGATCCCCGCGACACCCGGACGGTACTCGGCATCTGTCTGTCGGTCTGCCATAACCAAGCCATCCGCGGCACCCGCGGCTTCGGCGTGTTCCGGATGTGAGGCGGCCGTGATACGAAACCTTCTGATCGCCAACCGGGGCGAGATCGCCCGCCGGATCATCCGCACCGCCCGGAGGCTGGGCATCGCCACGGTGGCCGTCCACTCCGACCCCGATGCCGGTTCTCTCTTCGTGCTCGAAGCCGATAGCGCGGTATCGCTCGGGGGTGCGACACCCGCCTCCTCGTACCTGCGCGGTGACGCCGTGGTGGAAGCCGCCCTGCGGGCCGGTGCCGATGCCGTGCACCCCGGCTATGGATTTCTGTCGGAGAACGCCGCCTTCGCCCGGCAGGTGATCGACGCCGGGCTCGTGTGGGTCGGACCATCACCCGAAGCCATCGACGCCATGGGTTCGAAGCTGGCCGCCCGGGAGCTGATGATCGAACACGGGGTTCCTGTCCTCCCCGGCGAGAACCTCACCGGCCGGGCCGACACGGATCTGGTCGGTCTGGCCGAGTCCGTGGGCTGGCCGGTGCTCATCAAGGCCTCGGCGGGAGGTGGCGGGCGGGGCATGCGTCTGGTCCGCCACGCCTCTGATCTGGCCGCCGAGGTGGCCGCCGCCCGCCGCGAGGCCGAGTCCGCATTCGGCGACCCGACGGTGTTCATGGAGCACTACGTCGAGGACCCCCGGCACATCGAGATCCAGATCTTCGGTGACCATCACGGGAATCTGGTCCACCTGTTCGAGCGGGAGTGCTCGATCCAGCGCCGGCACCAGAAGATCGTGGAAGAGGCGCCCTCCCCGGTCATGACCGAGCAGCTCCGTGCCGCGATGGGCGAGGCCGCGGTGACGGCCGGTCGGGCCATCGGCTACACCGGGGCCGGCACGGTCGAGTTCGTGGTCTCCCCCACCGGCCAGTTCTTCTTCCTGGAGGTCAACACCCGCCTGCAGGTCGAACATCCGGTCACCGAGGAGGTGACCGGTCTCGACCTGGTCGCCCTGCAGCTGGCCGTCGCCGAAGGAGACCCCCTCCCGACCGGGGCCCGGGAGGCCCGGCTGGCCGGCCATTCGATCGAAGTCCGCATCTACGCCGAGGACCCGGCGGCCGGGTACCTGCCTTCGATCGGCACACTGGAGCGCTTCGAGTTGGCCGGCGGGGACGGTATCCGGATCGAGACCGGGGTGGCGACGGGCGACGTCGTGTCTCCCAACTACGACCCGATGCTGGCCAAGGTCGTGGCCACCGCCGCCACCCGGGCGGCCGCTCTTCGCCAGCTCACCGCCGCCCTGCGCCGATCCCGTATCCACGGCGTCACCACCAACCGGGAATTGCTGGTCGCCATCCTCGAGGACGAGGAGTTCGCAGCCGGACGCTTCGACACCCACTTCCTGGAGCGCAAGCCGCCCACCGACCTGGTTCCGCCGCCTCCGGCAGCCGTCGTCGACCTGTCCGCCGTCGCCGCCGCCATGGCCGAACAGGCCGGCGCCCGCCGGGCCGACCGGGTCTGGGGCTCGGCCCCGACCGGTTGGCGGAACAACGCCGGCGACCTGCACGAGCGGCAGTACCGGTTGGGCGAGCGGGTGATCCGGGTCGGCTACCGCCTTGGTCGTGACCGCCGGATCACCGTCGACGGCGACGACATCGGGGCGACCGTGGCCGCCTGCGAACCGGATTTCGTGGACCTGCAGGTGGACTCGGTTCGTCGCCGCTTCCTCGTCGAGACGGGTCCCGAACAGGTATGGGTCGACTCCGCGCTCGGCGCGATCAGTTTCATCAGGGAGCTGCGCTTCCCCGAACCCGAGATCGAGCTGCTGACCGGCTCGCTGACCGCACCCATGCCGGGAACGGTCGTCAAGGTGGAGGTGTCGGAGGGCCAGACCGTTCACGCCGGTCAGGTGCTCCTGCGGTTGGAGGCCATGAAGATGGAGCATCCGGTCGTCAGCCCGATGGACGGTACCGTCGCCGCCCTGCTCGTAACGCCGGGGCAGAACGTCGACGCCGGAGCGGTACTGGCCGTCATCGACGGGGCGGAGGACGAGACGGGGAACGACGCGGAGGAGGCCGAGTGACCGCCGAGCTGGCCATCTATGAGGTACGCAACCGGGTCGCCTGGTTGACTATGAACCGGCCTGACGCGGCCAATGCCCTGAACACCGCGCTGCGAGAAGCCCTGAAGCTGGGCTTCGAACGCTTCGCCACCGATGACGCAGCGGCGGTGCTGGTGCTGACCGGGGCCGGGGACAAGGCGTTCTGCGCGGGCGGCGACCTGAAGGAGATGGCCGAGGTCGAGCTCCGTATCCCACCTCCCGACTTCGTTCCCCAGCCCGGGCGCACGCTCACCGTCGACAAACCGGTGGTGGCCGCCGTCAACGGTCTGGCCTACGGCGGCGGCTTTCTGCTGGCCCAGAGCTGCGACCTCTGTATCGCCGCCGACACGGCCCGCTTCGCCATCAGCGAGGCTCGCATCGGCCGGGGGTCCCCGTGGGCGGCACCGTTGCCCTGGCTCATCCCGCCGCGCGTCGCCATGGAGTTGCTCGTCACCGGCCGGCCGCTCGGCGCCGAGCGGGCCTATCAGGTGGGCCTGATCAATGCGGTGGTGCCGGCGGCTGACCTGCGATCGGCCGCCCAGGAACTGGCGGAGGACATCGCCTCGAACGCACCCCTCTCAGTCCGGGCCGGCAAGGCGATGGTCTATGCCAGCGCCGGCGCCACGAGAGAAACGGCGTGGGCGGCGGCCGAGGAGCTGTACGCCCACGTCTACCTGAGCGAGGACGCCCTGGAAGGTCCCCGGGCCTTCCGCGACAAGCGGCCCCCGGTGTGGTCCGGACGGTGACGGCGCCGTCCGACCGGGCCAAGGAGCAACGGGAGCGGATCCTCCGGTCTGCCCAGGAGCTCCTGCACACCCGGGGCTGGCACGGGGTGGCCGTCGACGACATCGGCGAGGCATCCGGCCTCACCGGCCCGGCCATCTACCGGTACTTTCCCAACAAGCAGCGACTGCTGAGCGAAGCCCTCGGCTTCGCGCTCGACCAGCTGTGGGGCAGCGTCCCGGCCGGTGACCATCCTGGCCTCGATGCCTACGTGGCCAGCCATATCGACTTCGTCCTCGAGAACACCCGGTTGGTCCAGCTCTGGTACCGGGAGGCCCAGAACCTGCCGCCCGACGCGCTGCGCAGCCAGCGGCGTATGCAGCGCCGCTACCTCGAGCGCTGGGTCGAGGCCCTCACCACGGAGCGCCCCGATCTGGCGCTGACCGAGGCCCGCCAGATGGTGCGGGCGGCGGTGGCCCTGGTGCATTCGATCGCCCACTCCGAAGCCCGCAGCGACCGGGCGCTCCTCCACCGGATGGCGATGGCGGCGCTGGCGGTATGACCTCCGGCGAGATGTTCGAGGGTCTGCTCGATGATCTGCACGACGAGGCGGTGTCTCTACTCCGCCTGGTGGCCGGCCTGGGGCCCGACGGATGGCGGGCGCCGACGCCGGCCCCCGGTTGGGAGGTGCGGGACCAGATCGGTCACCTCTGCTATTTCGACGAGCAGGCCACGCTCTCGGCGACCGACGCCGATCGGTTCCAGCAGGCGGCCCAGATCCTCCTGGAGGGCGGGCCGCATTTCACCGACGCACTGGCCCACGAACTGCGCGCCGTACCTCCGGCCGAACTGCTGGTCCGCTGGGTCGACGCCCGGGCCGAGATGGTCGAAGCTTTCCGGCGGATCGGGCCGGCAGCCCGGACTCCGTGGTACGGGCCGACGATGAGCGTGATGTCGGCGGCGACCGCCCGGCTCATGGAGACATGGGCCCACGGCGTCGACGTGGCCGACGCGCTGGGTGCCCCGCTGGAAGTGACCAGTCGGCTGCGCCACGTGGCCGACATCGGCTACCGGACCTTTCGGTTCAGTTTCGTGCACCACGGCGAAGCGGAACCGGAACGGGCCGTCCGGGTGGCGATCACGGGACCGCAGGGAGTCGAGTGGCGCTTCGGGCCCGACGACGCCACTGATCAGGTCAAAGGAGCAGCCCTCGACTTTGCCCTCGTCGTTACCCAGAGACGATCGGTGGAGGACACCTCGTTGACGGTCGAGGGACCGGTTGCGACCCGCTGGATGCAAGTGGCCCAGGCCTTCGCCGGGCGCCCCACCACCCGGGCCGGAACTCTGGCCCGGGCGGGAAGCCGGCGCCCCCCCGATCCTTCGGCGCAACTCGGGGACCAGAGCCGGAAGTGACCGGCGGCGCTGGATCTCGGTCCCGACCAGCGGTACTATTTGCTAGACGACTGTACCGATAATATTCCGCTTCATAGGGGGACGACATGGCGACGACCGGCATCGTGGATTGCGACACCCACTTCTGGGAGCCGATCGAACTGTGGGACGAGTACATCGAGCCCGAGTTCCGCGCATCGGCGCCGCACCTGGTTCACGACGGCGACCGCCTGCTCATGCAGGTGGGCCAGTCGGTGTATCCGAGCGCGCCGAACCACCGCGGTCTGGGCGCCACTTACGGCCCCCGCGAGACGCTGAAGGAGCAGGTCATCTGGGACCGGGAGGTCAGCTGCGACGCCCAGCGACGCCTCGAATTCATGGACCGCACCGGGGCCGATGTCCACATCGTGTTTCCCACACTGGGCATGGTCGGGTTCAGTTCCATCGACGACCCGGCGGTCGCCGCCGCCTGCGCCCGTGCCTACAACCGCTTCTGCCGGGACTTCGCCTCGGCCGATCCGCGACGGCTGCGCCCGGTGATGCTCCTGCCCATGAACCACCCCGACGTGGCCATCGAGGAGATGCGCTACGCCCGTGAGGAATGCGGGCTGTCGGTCGCCTTCGCCAACCCGACTCCCCCTGATGACATCGCCTGGGGCAACGGCCGTTACGACGATCTCTGGGACGCCTTCGAGGACCTGGATGTCACCCTGGCCTTCCACGAGTCGGCCGTGGGCGCCACCGACAACACCATCGGCCTCCAGCGTTACGCCGGCTACCACGGGATGGCCTACCTGACCGCCCACACGGTGGAGCCGCAGCTGGCCGTGATGGACGTCCTGCTCGGCGGCGTCGTCGCCCGGCACCCGAAGCTGAAGGCCGGCCTGCTCGAAGCCCACCTGGCCTGGCTTCCGGGATGGCTCGAAATGGTCGACCACGTGACCGAGCGCTACCCACAGGGGTGGGACCACGACCAGAAGCCCAGCGAGATGTTCCGCCAGCACTTCTTCGTCGCCGCCTTCCCCGATGACATCGGCGTGGGCGCGGCAGCCGAGTCGCTGCCGGACGGCAACGTCGTCTTCTCCTCCGACTGGCCGCACAAGAGCCTGACCGAGCAGAGGACCTCGCTGGACGAGTTCGAGCAGAGGCCTGACCTGGCGCCCGCTGCGCAGAAGCGGATCCTGGAGGAGAATCCCCGCCTCTGGTTCGACCTCTAGGTCAGGATCCGCGCGAGCCGCCCCTGCGGCCCTTCATCGTCGACGAGCCGTCGACCAGCATGCCCCGGCGCATCAGGTCCCCGAGCAGCGCCAATGCCTCGTCATGGGTGACGCCCACCCGACCGAGCACCTCGGGACGCCGGATCCGCTCGGCCACACCGGCCAGGACCTCGGCGATCACATCGGCGTTCAGCGGTCGGAAGATGCCGTTCTCCACCCCGTCGCGCACGAACCCGGCCAGTTCCCTCAACGCCACGCCCAGATGGCGGTCGTAGAGCTGTCGGGTCGGCAGGTAAGAATCGACATCGGAGTTGAACGCGGGAGTGGCCCGGGCGAGGGTCGTGACGCTGCGGGCCAGGTAGGCCTCGATGGCCTCGCTCGGGTCGCCGCAGGCGGCGGCCGCGGCGTGGGCCTCCCGGCCGATGCGGTGGAGCAGCCGGTCGACGACGATGAGGATGAGCTCTTCCCGGCTGGGAGCCAGGCTGTAGATGGTCCGTCGTGAGCACCGCAGGCGCGACACCATCTCGCCGATCGTCAGGTGGGTGAATCCCTCCTGGAAGAACACCTCCTCCAGGGCGTCCAGCAGTTCGCTCTGGCGGTCGGTGTGGCCCCGCGGTCTACGCCCCTCCCGGCCGACGAGGGTGAAGGTGTCGAGGTCGGTCACGGTAACCATTCTGACCGCCCGGGCCCCGCGATCGGGTAACCCACGGTCGCAGGGCATTCCTTGCGGTCCGGAGGAACCACCGCTTGGCCCGGTACTATCATCGCGCTTAGGATACCGCTACCAGTTCCGCAATGTGGGGGGATCTCAATGCCGACCATGGCCTCCGGCCGCTCGCTCGCCTGGCTCATGGAGCACCGGGCGGTTAGCCGGGCCGACCACCCGTTCCTGATCTGGGAGCCGCTCGAAGGCGACCGGCGGACCTGGACCTACGCCCAGTTCGCCGCCGACGCCCGCCGGGTGGCCGCCGGGCTGCGGAGCCGGGGAGTGCAGCCGGGGCAGACATTGATCCTGCACCTGGAGAACAGCCCGGAGTTCCTGCTCACCTGGTTCGCCTGCTCGCTCCTCGGCGCCGTACCGGTCTGCACGAACACCAAGTCGGTGGGCGACGAGATCCGCTACTTCGGTGAGCACGCCGAGGTCGTCGGTGCCGTCACCTCGCCCGCCTTCGCCGAACTGGTGGGCCGGGCCCTGCCCGATCTGGGTTGGATGGCGGTGACCGATGACGAGCGGCCACTCGGCGACGGTGGCGTCCGCCCGGAGGGTTCGTTCGCCCGCCTGTTGGCCTCCGAGCCCGATGGGGTGACGGCCCCGGTGGCCGCCACCGACCCGGCCTGGATCCAATACACGTCGGGCACGACATCACGACCCAAGGCCGTGGTGCTGACCCATGCCAACGGGCTGTGGGGTGCCAAGCTGACCTCGCGCAACGAAGGGCTCACGGCCGACGACGTGCACTTCGTCCATCTGCCGCTGTTCCACATAAATGCCATCTGCTACTCGGTGCTGTCGTCGATGTGGGTGGGCGCAACCGTCGTGCTCGTCCCCCGGTTCTCGGCATCGCGCTTCTGGGAGGTGTCCCGGCGCCACGGCTGCACGTGGGCGTCGGTCATCCCGTTCTGCATCCAGGCGCTGATGACCGTCGACCAGCCCGAGGACCACACCTACCGGCTCTGGGGCAACGGCATCTGCATTCCGGGGGAGAAGATCCCCTGGGGTATCCGCAACATCGGTTGGTACGGCATGACCGAGACGATCGCCCACCCGATCATCGACGATGTCGACCTGCCGTGCCCGTTCGGGACCATGGGCCGCCCCGCCCCCGGGTATCAGGTCGAGCTGCGCACCGACGAGGGGCGCATCGCCGAGATCGGCGAACCGGGACGGCTGTTCGTCAAGGGCCAGCCCGGCCTGTCGCTGTTCGCCGGCTACCTCCATGACGAAGCGGCCACCCGGGCGGCGGTCGACCCCGAGGGATGGCTCGATACCGGCGACCGGGCCACCGCCCATCAGGACGGCTCACTCAGCTTCTCCGACCGGTCCAAGGACATGTTGAAGGTGGGCGGCGAGAACGTGGCCGCCTCCGAGGTGGAGCGGGTCATCCTCGAGGTCACAGGCGTGTCGGAGGTGGCCGTGGTCGGCGCCCCCGATCGGTTCTACGGCGAGGTCCCGGTGGCCTTCGTCATCCCCGGCACTGATGACCCGGCGTTGCTCGAGCGGGTGAACGTCGCCTGTACCGAACGGTTGGCGTCGTTCAAGGTCCCCCGCCGGGTGGTCGTGGTCGACGAGCTGCCCCGCTCCACCCTCAACAAGGTGGCCAAGGCCGAGTTGCGGGACCGCCTGGCCAAGGAGACCTCCGACATCTGAGCCATCCGGGCCCGCTCATCGGCCGGCCGCACCGGTCGGTACACTGCGCCTTGATGGATGAGCACCCGAATGTTGAGTTGGTCCGGCGGGCCATGGAGTTCGTCGCCAAACGGGACGATGAAGGCTTACTCTCCATCTGGTCCGACGACATGCGCTACGTCGCCATCGATTCCTCGGGTCCGCCGGCCGAGTGGAGCCGCGATGAGTTCCTGGACATGATGGTGGTGGGTCACCGGACGGTTCCGGAGCGCACCTACGAGACCGTCGACATCCGGCCGATCGGCAGCGATTTGGTGGTGGCCCACCTGCGCATGGATGCGTCAGGACGTACCGGCGAGCAGGTCACCGGTGACTACCTGGCGGTGTTCCGCGTGCGCAACGGCCTACTGGTCGAAGGCTGGGAGTTCGTGAGCCCCGAGGTGGCCGAATTCCTCGACCACAGCTGGAGCTGACCAGATCCCCAGGTGGGACCTGATCAGCCCCCGGCCTAGTGCTTCGGGTCGAACCCCGACCCGTAGCGGCTGTTGTCCACCGGAAAGCGCATGAACTCGAGCGACAACGCATGCTCGAAGATCGGTTCGAAGTTGGCTTTCAGCCACCGGTTGAGCGCCCGCTTGGTGCCCTCCACCCCGGCCGGAGGCAGTGACGCCAGCTTGGCCGCATACTCCTCGGCCCGCGCCAACGACTGACCGGTGTCGACCACCTCGGAGACCAGGCCGATGCGCTCGGCCTCGTCAGCGCTGAAGGTGTCGCCGGTCAGCAGGTACTTCTTGGCCCGCAGCAGTCCGATGGACGGGGGCCACAGGAACGGGCCCGTGGCCGAAACCACTCCGCCGACCACGTGGGCGTCACGGAACTCGACGTGGCGTTCGCACACCACGATGTCTCCGAGCATGGCGAACGTCAGCCCCGAGCCGCTGGCCGGCCCGTTCAAAGCGATCACGAGCGGCTTGTCCAGGTCGACGAAGGCCCCGAAGATCTGACGTGACCGATCGTAGTAGTCGTAGGCATTGAAGGGATCGTCGGAATGGTGGGCCCCCCCGGAGAAGTGGTCGCCGGTCCCGGTGAGGACGAGCGCCTTCACCTCCGGATCGGCGGTCACGTCGGCGAGGAGCTCCTCGATCTCGTGCTCTTCGGATCGGGCCCACATGTTGCGTTGGTCGGGCCGGTTGAAGGCGGCGACGACGTAACCGTCTCGCGCCTCCACCCGGAAGAAGTCATAGACCTCGGTCTTCATGGCCGTCTTCTCCCCTCAGCCCTTGACCTGGATGGCGGCCATGTCGGCCCACACCGGCTTCAGCGCATCGATGTACACCTGCTGGTGGCTCTCGTTGCTCACGTACCGGCCGAAGGCGTCGGCGTCGTCGACCTCGATCTCGAGCACCCCGTCGAAGCCGGGCGACAAACCGGCCGACTCGGACACCTTCAGTGACCGGATCTCGGGGACGGTGTCGGTGAGGGACTCGAGGGCCTTGACCGCGATCTGCCGCTGCTCGGGCTCGGCCCCCTCGGTCCATTTGAACATCAGGATGTGTCTCAGCATGTCCCGGTCAGTCGCTCAGGCCGTACACGGCGGCGGCGTTGTCGTGGAGCGCCTTGCGGGCGATGTCGGGACGCAGACCGGCGAACGCCTCGGCGACGTGCTGCGACGGGATCTGGGCCGGAGACGCCGGTCCGGGCGACATGCTCGTCGGATGCGGGTAATCGGTCTCGAACATGAAGTTGTCCGGGTAGTGCTCGAGGAGGGGCAACGTGGAGCGTTCGAACCAGAAGCACCCGTAGCACTGACGGCGGAAGTACTCGCTCGGCAGCATCTCCGACGTGCGGTGGGCGCCGTAGCCCTTCCAGTGCCAGTCCAGCGACTCCATCAGGTACGGGATGAACCCGAACCCGCTCTCCACCGACACGAACTTGACCCGCGGGAACCGGTCGCAGATGCCGCTGGTGACCACGGAGGCGATGGTGTCGGCGTTGCTCATGAGACCGATGGCCGTGCCCCGGGCGGCGGCACCGGCGTCGAAGTGCTGGAGCATCGTCGTCATGTTGGCGGCGGCGCCGGACTGGGACGCCGAGAAGCCGACGTGGAAGTTGACCGACAGATCCATCTCCTGGGCGGCCGCGTAGATGCGGTCCCAGTGCGGGTCGACGAACGAGGGCAGGCCGATCTGCTCGTACTTGTTGGCGAACAGGACCCCGCGATGACCGATCTCCTTGCATCGGGCCATCTCCTCGACGGCGGCGTCGATGTCCCAGAACGGCAGCATGGCGATCGGGATGAGACGGTCGAAGTCGGCACTGGCGAACTCCGAGATGTAGTCGTTGTACGCCTTGACGCACGCCAGCGACACCTCCGGGCCCTGCTCGATGAAGAGGGGCGACTCGAAGCCGATGAGATTCGGATAGAGGACCTGGGCGTGAATGCCGTATTCGTCCATCCGGAGGAGCCGGTCGTTGGCGATCCATGCTCCGGGGTCGACCTCGTCGAGCTCGTTCGGTGTCGACGGCGGATGCTCCTTCCATCCGGCGACGGCGTAGAAACCGACCGCCATCAGCCAGTGGTCGCCTATCCGCCAATGGTGGTGCCCGGTCGTCGGGTGGACCTCGACGTGGGGCACCTTGTCGATCATCGATTTGGGCACACGCGACGTCCAGAGGTCGGGTGGCTCGGTCACGTGGGTGTCGGTGTCCACGATCTTCACCGTGGACAGGTCCAGCGTGTCGGCCGTCGGCGCGGCCAGAGTGTCGGTCATCGGGGCTCCCTTCGTTCGGGTCGGGGACTTCGATCCGCTGGGCCATCCTGGCGGTTGGCCTCTGCCCTCCCCCTGAGAACAGCAGCGGTACTAGAGTCGGTACTGCAGTACCGACCCTAGATCAATAGGGTCGCGGCGTCAAGGGCTCCTCGCCATCGGTCCCGCCCTGCACTCGACCGGGGATCACCCGGGGGCCTCGAACAAGGCGGCCAGTCCCTGCCCGCCCCCGACGCACATCGATTCCAGGGCGAAGCGGCCCCGCCGGCGCCGCAGTTCGTGGAGCATCGAGCAGAGGATCCGAGCGCCGGTGGCGCCGATCGGATGACCCAGGGATATGCCCGACCCGTTGACGTTCAGACGCTCGTCGCCGGCCAGACCCCACTGGTCAGCCACGGCCAGCACCTGGGAGGCGAACGCTTCGTTGACCTCGATCAGGTCGAGGGCGTCGAAGTCGATACCGGTGCGCCGGAACAACCGCGCCACGGCCGGCACCGGGCCCATTCCCATGTGGGCCGGATCGCAGCCGGCCGACGCCCACCCGGCCAGGAAGCCGAACGGCTCCAGCCCCAGGCGGTCCAGGTGGTCCTCGGCGACCACCAGGCAGGCGGCCGCGGCGTCGTTCTGCTGAGCCGAATTCCCGGCCGTGACCGTGCCACCCGCCATGATCGCCGGCAGGGTGCCGAGCGTGGCCGCCGTGGAATCGGCGCGTATACCTTCGTCGCGCTCCACGGTCCCACCGCCGGGAACGGTCACCGGAACCACCTCGTCGGCGAAGTCCCCGCGGGCCCAGGCGGCGGCCGCCCGCTGGTGACTGGCGGCGGCCAGGGCGTCGGACCGCTCCCGGGTGATACCTGACGCAGTGGCGACGTTCTCGGCCGTCTCGATCATCCCGGAGATGACGCCGAACCGCCACTCGGGCTGCGACCGCTCCCGCCCCCGCTGCAAGCGGTCGTGCATCACAAGGGGGCCGACCTTGCGCCCCCACCGCAGATCCGTTGTGTAGTGCTCGGCATTGCTCATGCTCTCGACCCCGCCGGCCAGCACGACATCGGCGGCGTCGGATTCGATCATCATGGCCGCCGTGATCACCGCTTGGAGGCCGCCGCCACACCGGCGATCGACCTGCATCCCCGGGATCTCGATGGGCAGACCGGCCTGGAGCGCGGCCCACCGCCCGATGCACGGTGCCTCGGAGTTGGCATACGACTGGGCCAGCACGACATCGTCGACCGGCGCACCGTCCAGCCCCGATCGCTCCAACACAGCGGCGAGCATCTGGGCGGCCAGGTCCTCGGCCGGGACCGATCGAAGAGCTCCCCCGAACCGCCCGATCGGCGTCCGCACCGGGGCCACGATGGCCGCCCGCCGGCCGGACCGACCTGTCATCCGGCCGCCCCGCGGGTGGTCGCCGCGTAGGCGTCGGGGAAACTCATGAACTCGAGCGACAGTCCGTGTTCGAGGACCTCGGACGTGGCCGCCCGCAGCCACCGGTTCAGATTGCGCTTCGTCGCCCGCACGGTCTCGGGGCGCAGAGCGGCCAGTTCCTCGGCGTAACCCATCGCCACCGCCAACGATCGGCCGGGATCGACGACCTCGGACACCAACCCCCAGGCGTAGGCGTCGTCGGCGCTGAACGACCGGCCGGTCAGCAGCGCCGCCTTGGCCCGATTGAGCCCGGTGGACAACGGCCACAGATACGGCCCGGGGGCGGCCGCCACCCCGCTGAGCACGTGGCTGTCCTTGAACTCGACGTCGCGCTCGACCACGAGCACATCCGAGAGCAGGGCGACTGTCAGTCCGAGGCCGGCGGCCGGACCGTTCATGGCCACCACGAACGGGACATCACACTCCACGAACGACGTGATGAACTTCCGCGACCGGTCGTAGTACTTGAAGGACTGGAACGAGTCACTCGAGTGATCGGCGCCGCCACAGAAGACCCGCTCCTCGCCGGTGAGAACGATCACATGGACCCGCTCGTCCGACTCGGCGAGAGCCAGCAGAGCGGGGAACTCATCGCGTTCGGTCGGGCTGAAGGTGTTGCCCCGGTCGGCGTGAGCCATACGGGCGGTCAGCACGCCACTGTCGGAGAGTGTCACCGACAGGTACTCGAAACCCGGGATCGTGGTCGGCATCATTGGGCTCCTCTCTTGCCGTTCGGCTGGGAAGACTGGTACGGACTGGCCAGGCGACCGCCGTTCTCCATCCAGGAGTGCATCAGCTCGCCGGCCTGGACGAAGTGCTCCTCGGTGATGCTCCGGGCCAGGGCTGCGTTCCCGTCGACGATGGCCTGGAGCAGCTCACGGTGCTCGGCGGCACTGGAGACGCAGTGGTCGGGGAACAGCGCAAACGACCGGCGCGGTATCAGCGCGCTCAGTTGGCGCAGTTGGTTCTTCAACACCCGGGAGCCGCACTCGTTGTTGAT
>DASZNC010000063.1:0-27993 GCA_035551615.1 Acidimicrobiales bacterium | reverse complement strand
CCGGCAGACGAGCCGCGTCTTCCATCTGATCGGTCGCCACGCCGGGCCTTGAATTCGGGCCCACCATGTCGGCCGCTCCGAAGCTGAAGATCCCGCCGTCGGACGCCACCAGTAGCCGTCGTAGCCGGGGTGGTCGTCATGCCGACGATCGGCTGAGCCAGGTGGACCCCGCCGGTCGATCCGTAGAAAGGAGCGTCACCGAAGGCGAAGATAGGTGTAGTTGTGTTCCGCTACGACCAGCAGAGCAACGAATTCCCGTAGGCGACGGTCGATCAGATCTTTGGTCCGATGTCGCGGAGATCCGACATACCAACAACTGAGCAGCCCCAACGGGATTCGAACCCGTGTCTCTACCTTGAGAGGGTAGTGTCCTAGGCCACTAGACGATGGGGCCGAGTGGCGGAACGAAAACTATAGCCGGGACACTGGCCCCGCCCCAGCCGGTCGGGGCCGGGTCTCTACCGGTCCGGTCAGGCCGACGAGCCGACCGGTGGACGATCGTCGAACCAGCCGTCGACGTCCAACCAGGCCCGCTCCACGACATCGTCGGGCGCCTCCGGATTGATGACATCCAGGCTGCCGCACTCGGGGCACCACCGCCACACTGGATCCAAATCCGCCCTGCACTCGAGGCAAACCATATCCGGCACCTCTTCCCCTACGACCGAACGCTCAACCACGCTCGCCCTCCGGGCAGTGTCTGAACCCGGACGGCTGCGAAAAATGGTAACCAAACAGAAACCGGCCCACAATGGGCCAGTTTCGGGACTCAGTCCGACGACGGGAGCGGCTTGCTCTCTTTAAGCGGCACGGCCTCGCCGTCGACGGCCAGGGTGCCGGCGCCGGCCTTGGTGCAGAGCAGCTCGAGTCCGGAGGAGTGCTCGAAGCGCTTGCCGACCTGGGTCCCGCCCGCGAAACCATCGTCGATGGTCAGGTCGGCCGGTTTGTCGGTACCGCCGGCCACCATGGGGTGTCCGCCGCACTCGAGCGACAGACCGTCTCCTCCGGCCTTGACGACGATGACCTCGGTGTCGTCCACTGCGCTCGCCCAGCGCGATCCCGGCTTCAGCTCCTGTGCCATTGCTTTAAGAGTTCCTCTCCCCTGTGATCAGCCCTGAAACCCTAGAGGAACAGACTCCGCCCGCTCGACTCGGGCGGACCCGGCGACGGCCCCGGCACCGGCGGTCCGGTACGTCGTAGCATCCCGGCCCATGCCCGCCCCGAGTATCGACGCCGAGATCGGCCAGCTGCTGAGCGCCGTCCCCGCCTTCGCCACCCTGAACGCCGACATCCTGCCCAAGCTGCGCAATGACCGGAGACTGTTGCTGGCCCAGATCGAGCTGTCGGATGATGTCGATCGGGTCGACCACACCATCCCCGGGCCGCCCGGCGACCCGGACATCATCGTTCGTGTCCACACGCCCAAGGGCCTGACCGGGCCGGCCCCGTGCATCTATTCCATCCACGGCGGCGGCTACGTGCTCGGCAGCCGGGAGATGGACGACATCCGCTTCGACGTCCTGAGCACCCGATTGGGGGCGATCGGCGTCTCGGTCGAGTACCGCCTGGCGCCGGAGACGCCCTATCCGGGGCCCCTCGAGGACTGCTACGCCGGCCTCCAGTGGGTGCACCGGCACGCCGAGGAGCTGCGCATCGACCGGGCCCGGATCGGCATCAGCGGGGCCAGCGCCGGCGGCGGTCTGGCCGCCGCCCTTGCCCTGCTGGCCCGCGACCGCGGCGAGCTGCCGGTCTCGTTCCAGTTGCTCGCCTACCCGATGATCGACGACCGCCAGACGACGCCGTCGAGCGGATGGGACGTGCCGATCTGGAACCCCGGCAGCAACACGTTCGGCTGGCAGGCCTACCTGGGTGACCGGTACGGCTCCGCCGACATCCCGTATACGGCGGCCCCGGCTAGAGCGACCGATCTGAGCGGGCTGCCGCCGGCTCTCGTGTTCGTCGGCACGCTCGACGGCTTCTGTGACGAGGACGTCGATTACGCAACCCGCCTCTGGCAGGCAGGCGTGCCGACCGAGTTGCACGTCTATCCGGGCGCGCCCCACGGCTTCGATGCCTTCGCCGACGGCTCGGAGCTGGCTCGCCGCTGCCACCGTCACGTCCAGGAATGGCTCACCACGGCCCTGACGCTGACGACTTAGAAACGGGCGTTTACCAGGGCCGTTCCGATGGGAAGTCTATTTAGGAGTCAATAAGGTCGATAACGGAAGGAACGGCTCATCATGGGTACGGCGGACAAGTTCAAGAACAAGGCCGAAGAAGTAGAGGGCAAGGTCAAAGAGAAGGCCGGGCAGGCCACCGACGACTCGGCGCTCACCGGCGAGGGCAAGGCCGAGCAGGTCACCGGGAACCTGAAGCAGGCGGGCGAAAAGGTCAAGGACGCCGTCCGCTGATCTGACCATTTAGTGGAGGGTTCGGTGGCTAGCTTGAGCCAGCAGGCGAAGCCGGGTTTGTTTCACGAGGCCTGTCTCTACGACAGCGACACATCTTTGATCGATCAGTGCGTGCCGGTGATGCAGCAGGCACTGGCGGACAACGATGACGTGCTGCTGTTCGCCACGGGACGGACTTGTGAGGTACTCACCGGGGCGCTGGGTGCGGATGTGGACCGCTTGGCACTGGTCGTCGATTCAGGCGACCGGTGGCACGGCCTCCATTCCACTCTGATCGCGCATATGCAGGCCCTGGCGCCCGTCTTCGCGTCCGGCCGCAGGTGGTGTCTGCTCACCGAGCCGGCTTGGATCGCTCGGCCCGGCGGCCACGAGTGGCACCGGTTCGAGGCCGCATCCAACCGGCATTTTTCCGGCTATCCCTGCCATTGCCTGTGCCTGCACGATGTACGGCGGCTCAGCTCGAACGTGCTCGACGATGTCCGGCGGACCCACCCGTTCATCCGTGACGGTCGGGGGTCCCGCCCGTCAGGCGTTTTCGAGGCGCCGGAGAGTTTCGTGCCGGCCCACGAGCCGTTCTGGGGACCGGTGCCCAGCCACGCCGTCGCCCGGGTGGCGACCAACGCCGTCACCGCCCGACGCTTCGCCCATCAGCTGGTCGACCAGTACGGCTTGGAGGTCCGGCGCGACGATCTGGTGCTGGCGGTGAGCGAACTGGCGGCCAACTCGCTCGAAGCCGGCTGCGCACCGACCGTGGCCGCCTGGCGCGATGAGGAGTTCCTGGTCATCGAGATCGCCGACGCCGGCGGCGGGGGCATCGATCCCCTGGCCGGCTACGTGCCGCCGGTGGCCATGGACGAGTCGGGGCGGGGGCTGTGGCTGGCCCGGGCGCTGGCCGACGACGCCGCCGTGCGGGCTGTTCCCGGCGTGGGCAGCGCCGTCCGGATCTTGTTCCGGATCGGCTAGCCGCCTACTTCCACGAGCTCGGGGGGGAGGACTCGAACCCCCAATAACAGGGCCAGAACCTGTCGTGTTGCCGATTACACCACCCCCGAAGGTGGTCGAAGCACATTACACGGACAAAGGACCGGCCTGCAGCCGTTCCAGCCCCACCCGCAGTCGAGCCAGGGTGCGGTCGCGCCCCAGAAGCTCGAGCGACTGGTAGAGCGGCAGGCCGACCGGCCCGCCCATGACCGCCAGCCGGATGGGAGACTGGACGTCGCGGATTTTGACGTCCAGGGCCTCGGCCATGGCGGTCAGCGCCTCCTCGATCGAGGCCGCGTCCCACTCGACCTCCACGAAGGCGGCCACCGCCGCCTGGAGGGACGGCGCGAACCCGGGTTTCTTCGACTCCTTGTTCCATGCCGCCGCGTCCAGTACCGGCTCGGGTCGGTAGATGAACTCGGTCATGGTGAATACCTGGGCCAGGGTGCGGGCCCGCTCCTGGGTCTCAGCCGCCACCGGCGCCCAGCGGGCCCGCAGCCACGCCTGAGCCCGCTCGACCAGCTCGTCGGGTGTCATGGCCAGGATGTACTGCTTATTGACCGAGCTGAGCTTCTTCTCGTCGAACTTGGCCGGTGCGCTCTTCACGTCCTCGAGGCGGAACTCGGAGATCATCTCCTCGACGGTCAGCTTCTCCCGGTCGTCGCCGGGCGACCAGCCGAGCAGGGCCAGATAGTTGCGCAACGCCTCGGACAGATATCCCTCGTCCCGGTAGTCCTCCACCGCGACCTTGTCCTTGCGCTTGGACAGCTTGCGTCCCTGGTCGTTGTTGATCAGTGGTAGGTGGGCGAAGACCGGCTCCGGCCCGTATCCCAGCGCCCGCCACAGCAGCACGTACTTGTGCGTGTTGGAGACGTGGTCGGCCCCCCGGATGACATGGGAGATACGCATGTCGGCGTCGTCGACCACGTTGGCCAGTATGAACAGCGGGTCACCGTTGGACTTGCGCACGCCGAAGTCCTCGACGTCCTTGTTGTTGCTCGGCACATCCTTGCGGATCAGGTCGGTGAAGCCGGACTCGCCGGGCGGCACCCGGAAGCGCAGCAGGTGGCCGACGGTCATCGGCTTGCCCAGGTCCCGGCAATGGCCGTCATAGCCGGACCGGCCGGCTTCCTTGGCCCGCTTCTGGATCGCCTCCGGCCGGCAGTCGCAGGCGTACACCGCGCCGTCGTCGATCAGCTTCTGGATGGCGGCGGTGTAGAGGTCGCCCCGCTGGGACTGGAAGAACGGCCCTTCGTCCCAGTCCAGGCCCAGCCATTCGAGGGCCCGCAGGATGCCCTCGATGTGCTCGGGGCGGTTGCGGGAGGTGTCGGTGTCCTCGATGCGCAGGACGAACTGGCCACCCAGCTGGCGAGCGAACAACCAGTTGAACAACGCGGTACGTCCCGTCCCCAGGTGGAAGTATCCGGTCGGGGACGGGGCGATGCGTACTCGGGGGGCGGGGCTCACGCCCGCCAATCTACGAGGCGAGCAGATCGTGGGCGTCGCCGCCCACCAGATGCCGGCGCAGCTTGCCGATGGCATCCCGCTCGATGCGGCGGACCCGCTCGGCGGTCAGCTGCAGGGCGGCGCCGACCTCGCCCTGGGTGCGGGGTTCGCCCCGGTCCAGGCCGTAGCGCAGCTGGAGCACCTGACGTTCCTCCTCGGAGAGGCGCGACAGGAACCGGTCGACCTCGGCCGGCAACAGGCTGCTGGCCACCGCTTCGAACGGCGACTCGGCCGCCCGATTGACCACCAGGTCGCCCAGGCTGGTATCGCCGTCCTCACCGACGGCCACATCCAGGCTCATCGGGTCGCTGTCGTAACGGAACAACTCGGCAATGCCGGCCTCGGTGGTGCCCATGGCCTCGGCCAGTTCGGCCAGCGTGGCCGGCCGGCCCAGCTTGACCTCCATCTCGCCCTGCAGCCGGCGGGCCCGGCGGATCTCATCGCCCACATGGGCGGGTACCCGCACGGTGTGGGCGGTGTTCTCCACCGCCCGGCCGATGGCCTGGCGGATCCACCAGGTGGCGTAGGTCGAGAACTTGAAGCCCTTGCGCCAGTCGAACTTCTCGACGGCATGGATCAGGCCCAGGTTGCCCTCCTGGATGAGGTCACCGAGGGGCAGGCCGGACCACTGGTATTTGCGGGCGACCGAGACCACGAGGCGCAGGTTGGCGTTGATGAACTCGGTGGTGGCCGCCTCGGCCGCGGCCACCCGCTTGCGGAGACGGCGGCGCTCGGACGAGGGGATCCGCTCACCGCCATCGAGGGCGGCCTGAGCGGCCTGGCCCTCTTGGATGATCTGGCCCAGGCGCATTTCGTCGGCCTTGGTCAGCAGGGGGAAGCTGCCGGCCTCATCGAGATACAGACCCAGCAGATCGGGGGAGTATGTGGCGTTCTGATTCATTGCAATGAGAAGTAACCCCGCAGAGCCCGGCATTATGCCGGAGGATGCCGATGTTTGAATGTGACTCTGGACACATTCTGATTGATTACATACCCGCGCTAGGAGTTCTGTACCGGTGTCCGCCGGGTAGTTTGCCCCTAACACGAAGGGAGAGCCACTGATATGTCTGACCCGAACGGTCCCATCGCAAACCTGGGCGATGCCCAGCTCGTCCACCGGATAGACGCTTTGGTCGAGGAGGAGCACCGCTTGGAGCGCGAACACGCCGGTGACGGGCTCGACGCTGCCGGCCGGACCCGCCTCGAACAACTCGAGGTGCAGCTGGACCAGGCCTGGGATCTGCTCCGCCAACGCCGGGCCCGGCGCCATGCCGGACAGGACCCCGACGAGGCCGAGGTGCGCAGCGCCGATGTCGTCGAGCACTACCAGCAGTAATGAGCCTGACCCGGGATGAGCAGCGCGTCGTTGACGCCGTTCCCAAGGACCTGCTGATCGACGGTCGGTGGCAGCCGGCCGCCGGGGGCGCGACCCTCGCCGTCGAGGACCCGGCGACCGGGGAGGTCATCGCCGAGGTGGCCGATGGTTCCAGCGAGGACGCCCTGGCCGCACTGGCCGCCGCCCACGGCGCCCAGCGCGAGTGGGCCGCCACCGCACCGCGCGCCCGCAGTGAGATCCTGCGCCGGGCGTTCGACGCGCTCACCGCCCGGGCCGACGACCTGGCGCTGCTCATGACCCTCGAGATGGGCAAGCCGGTCGCCGAATCGAAAGCGGAGATCAGCTATGCCGCCGAGTTCTTCCGGTGGTTCTCCGAGGAGGCGGTCCGCATCGAGGGCGGCTACCGGGTCGCGCCGGCGGGGGGCGCCCGCCTGATCGTGATGCGCCAGCCGGTCGGGCCGGCCCTGCTGATCACCCCGTGGAACTTCCCGATGGCCATGGGCACCCGCAAGGTCGGGCCGGCGGTGGCCGCCGGCTGCACCATGGTGCTGAAGCCGGCCGAGCTGACGCCGCTGTCGTCGCTGGCTCTGGCCGACATCCTCATCGAGTGCGGCCTGCCCTCCGGCGTGCTGAACGTGGTCACCACCTCGGACGCCGGCGCCACCACCGGGCCGCTCATCCACGACGCCCGCCTGCGCAAACTGTCGTTCACCGGTTCGACCGCGGTCGGCAAGAGCCTGATCGAGGCGTCGGCCGATCAGATTCTGCGGGTCTCGATGGAGTTGGGCGGCAACGCGCCGTTCCTGGTGTTCGCCGATGCCGATCTCGATGCCGCCGTCGACGGCGCCATGCTGGCCAAGATGCGCAACGGGGGCGAAGCCTGCACGTCGGCCAACCGGTTCCACGTGGAGGAGTCGATCGCCGCCGACTTCGCCGACCGACTGGCCCAGCGCATGGCCGGGCTCAAGATGGCAAGAGGGACCGAGGAGGGCGCCCAGGTCGGTCCTTTGATCAACCCGAAACAACTGACCAAGGTCGTCGATCTGGTCGACGACGCCGTGGCCCAGGGCGCTCGTGTCGTGTGCGGCGGGACGGCGCCGGACGGCCCCGGCTACTTCTACCAGCCGTCGGTCCTGTACCCGGTGCCCGAGTCGGCCCGCATGCGCCGGGAGGAGATCTTCGGGCCGGTAGCACCGATCTACCCGTTCGCGACCGAGACCGAGGCCATCGCCGCCGCCAACGACACCGAATACGGCCTGGTCGCCTACGTGTACACCCGTGATCTGGACCGGGCCGTCCGGGTCGCCGAGGGCATCCAATCCGGGATGGTCGGGATAAACCAAGGGGTGGTCTCCAACCCGGCCGCCCCGTTCGGGGGGGTGAAGCAGTCCGGGTTCGGTCGGGAGGGCGGCCAGGAGGGCATCGAGGAGTACCTGGAGGTGAAGTACATCGGCCTCAAAGCCTGAGGCTCAGGCCCGGAGCAGGTTCTTCCGCAGCCGATCGGGTACCGCCGGGTCGGCACCGGCCGGCCCGGTCAGGTAGCGATCGAACCCGCCGTAGCGCTCCCCCACCTTGGTGAGCGCCGACTCCATGGCCCAGCGGGGCGCCCGCAGGATGCCGGCGACCACCTCCGGGGCCAGGTTCTGCACCTCGCCCATCCGCTGCACGCTGGCCTGCACATGCTCGGTCGTGCGGTACTGCGACGTCAGCTCGTAGTCGGCCAGGATCACCTCCAGGTCCACCCCCAGTATCGACAGCAGCACCGACGACACCATCCCGGTGCGGTCCTTGCCGGCTGCACAGTGGAAGACGGCGGGTAGGTCCTGCTCCTGACTGAGGCCGCTCAGGATCCGGCCGAAGTTGATCGCCGAGCGCTCCAGGATGTTGACGTACAGGTGCTCGAGGAAGTTCTCCCCGTTGTCGGAGTCGAAACCGTCCAGCGGGTTGGCCGACGGGTCCTCACTGACGAGGGGCAGCAGCTCGACGCGCGGCGGCGCGCTCTGGTCGAAGCGGTTCGGGGTGGTGTCCCGCTCGAAGGACGACCGCAGGTCGTACACGGTGCGGATGCCGAGATCGCCGAAGACGGCCAGGTCCTCGTCGGTGAAAACCAGAGCGTCGGCCCGGAAGACCCGGCCCCAACGGACCCGGCGGCCATCGGCGGTCGGGTAGCCGCCCAGATCCCGGAAGTTGACCGGACCGGCCAGGAGGATCCGACGCTCACCGGCGACGGCGGCACCCGCCCCGCCGGCCGAGGCCGACACGAACACGCGGCCGGTGCCTGGAGGAGCCTCGAGCACCGCCTCGCCGGCGTCGGCCGCCACCGTCGTCGCCGGCTGGTGATCGATGCCCTCGGCGCTGCGACCGATGGCCAGTTCTACCTGGTCCGACGGCCCGGCCACGCTCCAGCGGACCCGCAGACGGCCGTCGGGTTCCCGGTCGAGGGTCAGTTCTTCGATGACGGCGGCGTTCCGAGCGGTGGTCGACACTGGATCGATCTTACGGAGGTCGGGTCGGCCGTCCGGCGCCGGGCACCCGCCGTTCGTCAACTGTTCAGATCCTGGTCACCGAGTTCGGCCCGGTGTTCGGGCGCGGCGATGGCCGCCATCCGCTCGCGTCTCTCCCCCACCGTCGCCCCCCGCAGGTCGGCGATGCCGTATTCCGTGACCACCACGTCCACGTCGGCCCTGGGCGTGGACACCACGTCCGGCCGGGCCACGATGTTGGACCGGCCGCCGGCGGTGGCCGGCAGCGCGACCACCGAGATGCCGCCTGCGGACCGGGACGCCCCGGCGGCGAAGTCCGGGTGACCTCCGGGACCCGAGACGACCCGCCCACCGACTGTTTCCACATTGGCGGCGCCATCGAGGCCGACCTGAAGCGCGGTATTGATGGCGACGAAGCGGGGGATGGCCGAGATGGCGCTCAGGTCGTGGGTCTCGCTGATATCCCGCAGGAGGAGTCGGCCGGACGCGACCATCTGGGCCAGTTCGACGCCGCCCCACAGATACCCGGCCACCGCCGGCCGGGCGAGCAGACCCCGATTCTCCAGTTCGACCAGTTCCTCGGTGACCAGGCCGGAGTGCACCGCCACCGGCCGGTCGAGGGCGGCCACGACCGACGCGCCGACCGCGCCCGGGCCCCATTGGACGGTGGCATCGTCAGGGATCAGGCCGGCGACCAACCGCCCGATCTGGGCGTGTTCCGGCCCGAGTCGGTTCTCCTGGGGGGGATCGGGCGGGTCCCGCCGGTCCAGGACGTCGATGACCGAGATCGGCGGCAGGCGTGGGCGGCGGTCGACGGCGGTCACCTGGTCGGCCGGCCACCGTTCGATGATCACGCCGGTGGTGGCGGCCCGGGCCGCGCTGATGGTGAAGCCGGGGCTGTTGGCGACCCGCCAGCCCCCCGTCGTCTCGACGGCGCCGATCACGGCCACATCCGGGCGCAGGCGACCGGCCAGGAGACCGGGCACGGCCGACAGGCGGGTGGCCACCGCCCGGACCCGGCCCGACCCGACCGGTCGGCGGGTGCCCAGGCCGGACATGAAGGTCGTGACGGGCACTTCGTTGTCGTCGAGCCAGGACGGTTGGCGGACCACCCAACCGAGCATCACCTCCGAAGGTTCCCCCAGCCCGAGAGTGGACGGATCGGGCAGCGGGCCGTCAGGGCCGTCGGCGTACACCACGCGGACCCCGCTCAAAACGGCCCGCTCAGCTCGCCCAATGCCTGGATCAGGCGCAGGTTCTCGTCGTAGTCGACCGGGCAGGCGATGACCGACACGCCGTCGTAGGCGAGGGCCTCGTCCAGCGCCGGTTTCAGGTCGGATGCGGCACGAACGGCGAAGCCACGGGCCCCGAAGCTCTCCGCGTAGGCGACCAGGTCCGGGTTGCCGAAGCGGACCGCCACCTCCCGGCCGATCTCCATCTGCATCTTCCAGCCGATCAACCCGTAGGCGTCGTCCTGCCACACCAGCACGGTCATCGGCACCCGCTCCCGCACCGCTGTTTCCAGCTCCTGCGAGTTCATCAGGAAGGCGCCGTCGCCGACCGCAGCCAGCACCTTGGCCTCCGGTCGGGCCAGTTTGGCCCCGATGGCGCCCGGGACGGCGAAGGCCATTGTCGACAGGCCGTTGGAGATGAGGCAGGTGTTGGGTTCGTAGGTCGGGTACAGCCGGGCCATCCACATCTTCACCGCGCCGGTGTCGGCCAGGACGATGTCGCCCCGGCCCATGGCCGATCGGGTGTCGGCCACCACCCGCTGCGGCTTCAACGGGAACGAATCATCGGCGCCACCCCGCGCCAGCTCGTCGGCGAGAAGGTTGCGGATGCGGGCGCCGACCGGCGACACGGGGAACCGCCGGTCGGTCGCCCCCGCCAGTGCGTCCAGGGTGCGGCTCAGATCGGCCTGGACGCCGACCTCCACGTCGTAGTGATCGTCCACCTCGGCCGGGAAGCGGCTCAGGTGGACGATCGTCTTGTCCCCCTCCGGGTTGATGCGGACCGGGTCGAACTCCTGTAACTCGTAGCCCACCGCGACGATGACGTCGGCCGCGTCGAAGCCGAAGTTGGCGTAGTCGTGGCGCATGAAACCGACGGCGCCGAGGGCGTTCGGGTGATCGTCGGGGAACACCCCTTTGCCGTGGAAGGTGGTCGCGACCGGCAGCCCGAGCGACTCCGAGAAGCGGGCCAGCGCGTCGGCCGCCCCGGCCCGGGCGGCGCCGTGGCCGGCCAGAACCACCGGGTGGCGGGCCGCGTCGAGGGCGGCGGCGGCCCGGCTGATCTGGCCGGGTGACGGTTCGTCGGGGCGGGGGATGTTCAGCCGTAGCGGGCTCAGTCCGCTCGGCGCCTCGGCCGCCTCCACGTCTTCCGGTACAGCCAGGTAGACGGCGCCCGGACGTTCCGTCTGGGCCAGCTTGAACGCCTTGCGCACCATCTCCGGTACCGCGCCCGGTTCTGGCACCATCGCTGCCCATTTCGTGACCGGGTCGAACATGGCGACCAGGTCGACGCCCTGGTGCGATTCCTTGTAGATGCGATCCAGTCCCACCTGAGCAGACACGGCGACCATCGGCGTGCTGTTGGTCGTGGCGTCGGCCACGCCGAGCAGGAGATTGATGGCTCCCGGCCCGAGAGTCGCCGAGCACACGCCGGCCCGGCCCGTCAGCCGGCCGTAGATCTCGGCCATGAACGAGGCCGCCTGCTCATGACGGACGAGCACGTAGCGGATGGACGACCGGACGACGGCATCGGTGAAGCGAATGTTCTCCTCGCCGGGGATCCCGAACATACAGGTGACCCCCTCCTGCTCGAGGCAGGCCACCATGAGCTCGGCCGCGTTCACCGCTAGCCGGCGGCGGGCGTGAACACCGGAACCGCCTCGCTGCCCTCCGGCGTCCGGAACTCCACGGTCAGCGGCATTCCAGCAGTAAGAGTGTCAGTATCGGCGTCGACCAGCTGGCTCCACCACCACGGGCCCTCGTCGAGTTCGACGATGGCCGGGATGGTGACCGGACCCGGCGGCTCGCCCTCCCGGGGTCGGGGATGCACCACGACCCAACTGACCAGGGTGGCCCGCCCCGATGCCGGCACCGGCTGGAGTCCCGTGGCGTCACACGAGGCGCAGCGCTCGGCCTGAGGCCGGTTGATGGATCCGCACACCTGGCAGCCCAGCAGGAGGAACTTCCCTTCCGCCGTTCCGTCGAAGAAGACCTCGGTGTCGGCGTTGCGGGCGACCGGTCCGGGACCGGCGACGCGCCCGCTCATACCGGCTCCGTCCCGAGCACGAGCGTGGAGTGGTGGTCGAGAATGCCGCCGTTGCCGCTGACCAGGGCCAGGTTGTGCGGAAAGGCCTGACGGTCACCGCCCTCGCCCCGCACCTGGATGACCGCTTCCGAGAGGGGCGTCATCCCCCACATGTAGTACGACGACAGCTGACCGCCGCCGGTGTTCAGCCGCAGGCTGCCCCCGGGGGCGCTGACGCCGCTCGACACGAAGGGACCACCCTCGCCCTTCTCGCAGAACCCGTAATCCTCGAGCGAGACGATGACGGTGAAGGTGTAGCAGTCGTACAGCTCGACCACATCGAGGTCACTCAGCTTGACCCCGGCCATGGCCAGTGCGGTGGGACCCGATTGGGCGGCACCGGTCCGGATGCCGAAGTTCGGATCCCGGTCGAAGAGCCGGCCCGGATGACCCTGCCCCCATCCGAGGACGTGCACCGGCGGCTTGGCCAGCGAGGCGGCTCGCTCCGCCGTCGTAACGATCACGGCCACGCCCCCGTTGCTGACCAGGCAGCAGTCGAGTTTGCGGAACGGCTCGGCGATCCAGCGGGATGCGTGGTGGTCCTCGACCGTCATGGGCTCGCGGAACTGCGCCAGCGGGTTGCCGGCCGCCCACGCCCGCTGGGCGACGGCGACGGCGGCGAAGTCCTCCTCGGTGGTGCCGAACTTCTCCATGTGGCGCCGGGCCCCGAGCGCGTACATGGTGTTGGCTCCCGACACCCCGGCCGACAACATCAGGCCGCCCCATCCCGACGGTGCCGGCACCGGTGCCGACGACGGCCGATCGGGCCGGCGCCCGCCGCCGTACACGTCACCTGCGGCCCGGCCAGGACGGAGCGGGGCGTCGGCGAAGACGCAGGCGACGACGTCGGCCATGCCCGACTGGACGGCCATCGACGCGAACTGGACCATCCCGCCGGCGGTCGACCCGAAGGCCTGCATCTCGGACAGGAGACGCAGGTCGAACAGGGCCAGGTCGCGCTGGAGGCCGAGACCGACGCCGCCGGTCGTGCCCCCGGAGGTCAGCAGGCCGTCCACGTCACCCATCTGGAGGCCGGCGTCGGCCACCGCCAGCCTGACCGCGTCGGCCGCGAACTGGGACGAGCTGCGACCGTAGACCGTCCCCATCTCGGTGACGCCCAGACCGGCGATTACCGGGCGACGGCGCCCGTTGGCATCACTCTGAGACACGATCCGACAAGCTACAGGAAGCGGATCGGGCGCCCCATTTGGGCCGCCCGGTGCAACCGGCTAGAACGGGGCGATGCGCTTCGATCTGATGGTGCCCGGGAGGACCTGGGCCGAGACGGCAGAGCTGGCCCGGACCATCGAGGCCAACGGCTTCTCCGGCATGCTCTTCACGGAGCAGACCCAGACCCCGTGGATGTCCATCGCGGCCGCCGCCGAAGCGGCGCCGTCCCTCGAGTTCTCCACCGGGATCGCCGTGGCCTTCGCCCGCCAACCCATTGTCTCGGCCGGCCTGGCCTGGGAGTTGGCCGAAAACACCGGCGGCCGCTTCCGCTTGGGGCTGGGCAGCCAGGTGAAGGCGCACGTCGAACGCCGGTACGGCACCGACTTCGATCCTCCCGGGCCCCGGATGCGCGACTACGTGCAGGCGGTGAAGGCATGCTTCCGCGCCTTCCGGGGAGAAGAACCGCTCCTCTACGAAGGCCCGTACTACCGGATGTCGCTCCTCCCGGCCATGTGGATGCCCAGGCGCCACGCCTACGGCGACGTCAAGGTGGACATCTCCGCCGTGGGGCCGTGGATGTGCCGCATGGCCGGCGAGGTCGCCGACGGTATCCACGTCCACCCGTTCCACTCCGTCCAGTATCTGGAGAACCGGCTCAAGCCGGCCGTGGCCGAAGGGGCGGCAAAGGCCGGCCGGCCGTTGTCCGACGTCGAACTCACCATCCCGGTGTTCGCCGTCCCGGGCGACACTCCTGAGGCCCGGTCCAGCCTGTTGGAAATGACGCGGGCCCGCATAGGTTTCTACGGATCCACCAGGAACTACTCGTTCCAGTTCGACGATCTCGGTTTCGAAGGGACGTCGGCCCGCCTGAACGACCGACTGAAGGCCGGTGATCTGGCCGGTCTGGCGTCAACCATCTCCGACGAGATGCTCGAGCAGTTCGCCGTCGTGGCCAGGTGGGACGAGATGGCCGACGCCCTGATCGACCGCTACCGCGGCACCGCCACCCGGCTGGTGATGTACCTGGGCGAGGACTCCCTGGCCGAGGATCCGGCCAACGCCGGCCGGTGGGCCGAGATCGCCCGGGCCGTTACCGCCGCCGGTTAGGTCAGGATCGGGTGGCCAGCGTGAGCATGAAATCGCCGGCCGGATCGGTCCAGTAGTCGGCGATGGCCATACCGGCCTGACCGAACTCCTGCGGCAGGCGGGCCGGGTCGAACTTGGACGAGATCTCGGTGAGGAGTTCCTCTCCGGCCTCGATGGCGATGTCCAGATCCAGCGACTCGAACCGGACTCTCTGGGGCCGGGTCGATACGAGGCGCATCTCGATCCAGCCGCCGTCGGGATTCCACACGGCCCGGTGCTCGAAGGCGGTGGGGTCGAAATCGGCGCCCAGCTCCTTATTGAGCACCGACAGCACGTTCAGGTTGAACTGGGCGGTGACGCCGGCGGAATCGTCGTACGCGGCCAGGAGCCGGTCCACGTCCTTTCGTAGGTCGGTGCCGAGGAGCAGGTAGTCGGACGGTCCCATCGCTTCCCGGAAGTGGGCCAGGAGATGGGCCCGCGAGCGGGGCTCGAAGTTGCCGACGGTGCTGCCAAGGAACGCCCACAGCTGACGACCCGGGTGGGGCAGGTGGATCAGATCGGAGCGGAGGTCGCCGACGATAGCGTGGACGTCCACCTGATAGGTCTGGCCCAGCACCTCGGCCGCTTCACGCAGGACCTCCTCGCTGATGTCCATCAGCACGATGGCCTTCAGTTGCCCGCAGGCGGCCATGGCATCGAGGAGGAGGCGGGTCTTCTCCGAGGTCCCCGAACCTATCTCGACGAGGGTGTCGGCCTGTGACAGCTCGGCGATGAGCTTCGACTGCGCCTCCAGGATCGACCGTTCGGCCCGGGTCAGGTAGTACTCGGGCAGCCGGGTTATCTCGTCGAAGAGCCGGCTCCCGGTCTCGTCGTAGAACCAGACGGGGGGAATAGACCTCGGGCGGCCGGCCAATCCGGTACGCACGTCGTCCTCGGCCGCCCGCCGGCGGTCGGCGGGCGTGACGCGCACGTCGACGGTCAGGGTGGGGCCCACCGATCAGATGTCCTTGGCCAGCCGCAGCCCGGTGAACGGCCACCGGGCGCCGGCCGGGAAGAAGTTCCGGTAGGTCGGCCGTACGTGGCCGGCCGGAGTGGCCCGGCACCCACCTCTGAGGACCTGTTGATTGACCATGAACTTGCCGTTGTATTCGCCGACCGCGCCGGTCGCGGGGCGGAATCCGGGATAGGGCAGGTAGGCCGAAGAGGTCCACGCCCAAGCCTCGCCGAACAGCGCCGGTTCAGCCTGGACCTGTGGATGCACACCGGCCGGATCGTCGAACTGTCCGCCGACCGGCCGTCCGGCCGCCACCGCCTCCCACTCGAATTCGGTGGGCAGGCGGGCCCCGGCCCACGTGGCGTAGGCATCGGCTTCGTAATAACTGACGTGGCACACCGGCTCGGCCGGATCCACCCGGCGCCGACCACCCAAGGTGAAGACGCTCCAGCTGCCGTCCGTCTCGGGTCGCCAGTACAGCGGGGCTTCCAACCGGTCGGCGTGTACCGTGGCCCAGCCATCCGACAGCCACAGCGACGCGGTCGAGTAGCCCCCGTCGCGGATGAAGTTCATCCAGTCACCGCAGGTCACCAGGCGATCGGCGACTGCGAACGGCGCCAGGTGGACCTGGTGCCGAGGACCTTCGTTGTCGTAGGAGAATCCGGTGCCGGCGTGGCCGATCTCGGCCAGTCCGCCGTCATGTTTCACCCAGTCCGACGCCGAGGCGGCGACGGTCGGCGGCGGGGCGCTCGTGCGGTACACCGGGTCGAGCGGGCTCATGCCCAGGACGTGCTTGACGTCCATCAGCAGAAGCTCCTGGTGCTGTTGCTCGTGATTGAGGCCCAACTCGATCAGGGAGGCGGTGCGGTCGTCGGGGCCACCCTCGATCAGGTCCACCATGTGCTCGTCCACATGGGCCCGGTAGTCGGCGATCTCGGCGCACCCCGGTCGGGACACGCAACCTCGCTGCGCGCGCGAATATCGGGGCCCGGCCGCCTCGTAGTACGAGTTGAACAGGAAGGCGAAGTCCGGGTGGAACGGGCGATAGCCCGGCGAGTTGGGGCCTAGCAGGAAGGTCTCGAAAAACCAGCTGGTGTGGGCCCGGTGCCACTTGGTCGGGCTGACATCCGGCATCGACTGGACGGTCTGGTCCTCGGGAGACAGTGGCTCTGCCAACACCTCGGTGAGCCGCCTCACCCCCCGGTAACGGTCCAGGAGGTCGGTGGTGGCGTGCCGCGACGATCCCACCCGGCCGACCCTACCCCGCTGGCCGGCGCTGACCAACACATCTGGCATTCAGGTCAACAGGCGTTACCGTGAACCGATGGCCCCGGTACTGGTGCTGAGTTCAGGACCGACCGGAGCGCGCCACGCGACCGGCACCGGCCATCCGGAGCGGGCCGAACGCCTGGCCGCCGTGGAGAGAGGTATCGAACGGGCCGCCTTGGCGGTCGAGGTGACCCGGATCGACGGGCGCCCGGCCACTACCGAGGAATTGGCCCGGGTCCACGACGCCGGTTACCTGGAGCGGATCTCCGCCTTCATCGCCGCCGGCGGGGGCGCAGTCGATGCCGACACCCGGGTGTCATCCGGGTCCTGGGACGCCGCTCTGCTGGCCGCCGGCAGCGGGCTGGTCGCGGTGGATGCCCTCCGGGCGGGCAGCGGGCGCAGCGCCTTCGTCGCCGTGCGGCCGCCCGGCCACCATGCCACCGGCGACACGGCCATGGGATTCTGTCTGTTGAACAACGTCGCCGTCGCCGCCGCGGCCCTGGCCGAAGCCGGCGAACGGGTACTGATCATCGACTGGGACGTGCACCACGGCAACGGCACGCAGGACATCTTCTGGGATGATCCCCGCGTGCTGTACGTGTCCACCCACGGCTGGCCGCTCTATCCGGGAACGGGACGGCCCGAAGAGACGGGGGGAACGGCGGCACCGGCCGGTACGGTCAACGTGCCGCTGCCGTCGGGCGCCACCGGCGACGTCGGCCGGGCCGCCTTCGAGGAGATCGTGGCCCCGGTGGTCGACCGGTTCGGCCCGACGTGGGTCCTCGTCTCGGCCGGCTTCGACGCCCACCGCAAGGACCCCCTCGCCGCCCTCGAGTGGAGCTCCGGCGACTTCGCCGACCTGACCGAACTGGTGCTGTCCTGGGCCCCGCCCGGGCGGGTCATCGCCTTCCTGGAAGGCGGCTACGACCTGGGGGCGCTCGAGGACTCGACGGCCGCCACCGTGGCCGCGCTGGGTGGCACCCACGACTCGGCCGAGCCGCCCACCTCGGGCGGTCCGGGACGGGACCTGCTGGCCGGCATAGCCCGCCGTCGGGCCGAAGCGGTCGACCGGACCTGACGCCTGCGCTTGCTCGCGGCGGCCCGCAGTATTAAGCCGAAGCCATGAGCGAGAACCTGACGGCACGAACCATACAGATCACTGGCGCGGACGGCGACCAGATCGAGGCCTACCTGGCCCGCCCCGACGACGAGGGCCGGCGCGGCGGGGTGGTCGTCATCCATCACATGCCCGGATACGACCGCGAGAGCAAGGAGACGGTGCGCCGCTTCGCCGAGCTGGGCTACGACGCCTTGTGCCCGAACCTGTACTGGCGCGAGGCCCCGGGCGCGACGCCCGACGACGCCGCCGCGACCGCCCGGGCCAACGGCGGGGTGCCCGATGCCCGGCTGCTCGGGGATGTAGCCGGTGCCGCCGCCTACCTCAGGGGGCTGGACAGTGCCAACGGCAGGATCGGTGTAATCGGGTACTGCTCAGGCGGCCGCCAGACGGTGCTGACTGCGTGCCATCTGGATGTCGACGCCGCCGTCGACTGCTACGGGGCGTTCGTGACCGGAGAGATTCCCGAGGGCTTCCCGATCAAGATCACCAACCTGGTCGACCAGTTGCCGAACGTGAGATGCCCGATCCTCGGGCTGTTCGGTGCCGACGACAAGTTCCCGAGCCCCGAGCACGTCGAAGAACTCGACCGCATCCTCACCGAGCACGGCAAGGACCACGAGTTCCACAGCTACGAGGGAGCCGGCCACTCGTTCTTCTCGGTGGACCGGCCCGCCTACCGGCCGGAGGCGGCCATCGACGGCTGGCAGCGGATCACCGAGTTCTACAGCAAGCACCTGGCCGGCTGAAATGTGCACCTACACGACCATCCGGGCCGGGATACGGGGCAGCGCCAAGGGTCCGGCCGGGCAGTGGATGCGGGTCTCGGACCTGACCGTCTATTTCGACCACCCGGTGCATGCCCTCGAGGAACACACGGTGAACATTGACGTGGCCGACCCCTCCCGCGGCCCGTCCGGCCGGGTGGCCCTCGAGCTGTCGCCGGCGTCGGCCCGGACCCTGGCCGAGGCCATCACGACGGCGCTGGCGTCGGCGCCGGCGGAACTGACCGTCTAGCTGCGGTCCTCGATCTCCCACACGTGGTCGAGGATGTGCCACGTGACGCGGCGAAAGGCGTACCGGAGCGGCCATTTGGCCGCTCCGTACGCCTTCAGGTGGGCCACCAGCGTGTCCCGCTGCTCGTCCCAAGTCAGCTTCGAGGGAAGCCGGATCCCCATCGACGGTCCGTAGGCCCGCTCCGCGTCGCGAACGTGGGCAACGACCTTGTCCCGGTCGCGGCCGCCGCCCCGGGGGCCCTTGGCCAGAGACTCGGGCGCTTCGACGGCGAGCCGGTCGAGGGCGGCCCACGACGCCTGGAGGATGCGGACGTAGCGGGCCAGGTCGGCGCCCCGCAGCGGTTCCTGATCCCACTCTCCGGTGAACTGGGCGGGGACGCCGAAGTCGGTACCGCCGGCGCCGGGGAGGGAACCGATCACCTCGAAGGCACCGGCCGGCACCCTCCTCCCGGTGGCCGCCCGGTATCGGGGCCGGTAGTCATCGAGCGCCTCGAGGGCGGCGTCGGCCCCCTTGCCACTGCGGCACCAACCGGGCCAGTCCACCGCACAGGCGAACGTCTTGCTGCGCCCTTCCTCGAGGTAGACCGGCACCGGTTCCGCCATACGACGATGCTGCCACAGGGCCGATGACGCCCGCCGGGGACCCTCAGATATTCTTCGGGGTTCCATGAGCACGCCCGATGCCCGACGACGCGCTTGAAGGCCTGCGCCGGCTCACCCGGCGCCAGCGCACCGAGACAACCGAGTCGTCGACCAAGGCTGGTCGCCACCGCCGGATGCGCGGTGTCCGGCGGCGGTGGCCCCGTCGGAGCCTGATCGCCGTCAACGTGCTCAGCGCCGTTCTCATCCTGGGCGCCGGGGGCGCCTATGGCTACGTGCAGTGGCGCCTGGGGGAGATCAAGCGGATCAGCGTGGGCGGCCTGCACGCCCAGGGACATTCCGACCAGAGCAAGAACGACGGCGCCTCGATCCCGCCGTTCACCCTCCTGGCCATCGGCTCCGATACCCGCAACCTGGGCGCCGGCGACAGCGCCCAGTTCGGTAACGACGCCCAGGTCGGCGGCCAGCGCTCCGACAGCATCATCCTCATCCGCGTGGTCCCGAAGACCCGTTCCCTGGCGCTGCTGTCCATTCCCCGTGACACGCTCGTCCAGATCCCCGGCTACGGGAAGACCCGGATCAACACCGCGTTCAACTCGGGAACGCCGACACTGCTGGTGAATGTGCTCGATCAGGACTTCGGCATCCAGGTCAACCATGTTGTCGAGTTCAACTTCGACACCTTCGAGCAGATCGCCAACGCCGTGGGCGGCGTCGAGCAGTGGTTCCCGGCCCCGGCCAAGGACAACTTCTCCCTGCTCAACGTGCCCGCCGCCGGCTGCGTCAACCTGCAGGGGGCCCAGGCCCTGGCTTTCGTCCGTTCGCGCGAGTACCAGTACTACCTGAACGGGGAATGGCACTACCAGCTGTTCCCGGAGAGCGATCTGGCCCGGATCCAGCGTCAGCAGTCATTCACCCGGAGCCTGGCTCGCAAGGCCCGCTCGATGGACGTGGCCAATGTCGTCGAACTCAACAACATCATCGCCTCCGTCACCAAGAACCTGACCGTCGACAAGACGCTGGGCAACTCCGAGATCCTCTCGCTGGCCGAGGACTACCGCTCGGCCGACCTGTCCACCATCCCGTCGTTCACGTACCCGGCGGTCAACTCGACTTCCGTTCCGGGCGCCCTCGATCCGCAGTACCAGGCCGGTCAGTCGGTGATCCAGCAGTGGCTCGACGTCGGGCAGTCGACCTCGAGCACAAGCGGCACCGGGAACGCCACTTCGAACACGACCGTAGTGACGCCCACCACATCGGTCAGCCCGTCCGGCGTCCACGTGGAAGTGGAAAATGGCAGTGGCATCGGCGGCCAGGCCGGGACGGCGGGCGAGGAGCTCACGAATATTGGGTATGACGTGACCGTGTCCGGTGACGCGCCCAACTTCGGGTTGGCCACGACTCAGATCGACTACGCCCCCGATTCGCTGGCCGCGGCCAAGCAAATCCAGAGCCAGATCGTCGGTGCCTCTGCGCTCGTGAAGGACAACGCTCTGACTCCCACACGGTACAACGTCGAGGTGGTGACCGGTCAGGCCTTCGGCGGCGTCAAGGGGGCGACCGGCTCGACCGGTACGACCGGTTCGGGAACCGGGACGGCGCCCTCGACGACCACCTCCACCGTCCCGAGCCCGGCCTACGACGGCACCGCGACTGTCAATCCAGACTCATCGTCGATCTATGACGGGGCCTACATACCGCCTGGCCTGACCGCAGGCCAGACGCCACAGACGTGCCGGTAAAGACAACTGCCGAAGCACTGACATATTACGAACATCTATTAGACTGGACGTCATGACGGGAAATACTGACGGACGCACGGCGCGGCGGGACAGGAACAGGAACGAGGTTGTCGACGCCGCACTCGGCCTCGTCGACGAGGGTGTGGTCGACCCCTCGATCGACCAACTGACTGACCGCTCGGGCCTGTCCGCCCGGTCGATCTTCAGGTACTTCGACGGCTTGGATGATCTGCGGCGGGCCGTCATCCGGGCCCACTTCGAGAAGGCCCGGACGGTACTGGACGGCAACGACGTCGGCGACGGATCGCGCGATACACGTATCAAGCGGTTCGTGGACTCCCGGATCAAGTTCAACGAAACCATGGCCGGACCGGCCCGGACGGCGCAGCTGCGGGCCCACTACGCCCCCGTGATCGCCGAGGACATCCAGCACTACCGCCAGATCCTCGACGCGTCCGTTCGCAAGCACTTCGCCCCCGAACTGAAGGCGCGGGCCAAGGCCGAGTCCGAGGACCTCATCGCAGTAGTCGACATCCTCGTGTCCTTCTCGTCCTGGGAGATGATGACCCAGGACCACGGACGCTCCCGGACCCAGATCCGCCGGGCGTGGACGTCGGCGCTGGAGTCACTGTTAGGCCGGTAGAGGCTCGCGCCTCCCGCAGCCGGCGGCGGGACAACCGGTTTCGACCGGACATAGAAGGCCTACGGGCGGTGGCGGTCCTGGCCGTGGTCCTGTACCACGCCGATGTCGGCTGGCTGGCGGGTGGTTTCGTCGGCGTCGACGTGTTCTACGTCATATCCGGATTCCTGATCACCGACCACCTCTGGCGTGAGGTGGCCCGCGACGGCCGCCTCTCCTTCGGCGGCTTCTACGCCCGGCGGGCCCGGCGCCTGCTGCCGGCCGCCATCGTCGTCCTCGTCGTCACGATGGCGGCCGCCGCCGCCGTGCTGCCCCCCCTCCAGATCCGTTCGGTCTGGAAGGACGGCCTGTACTGCGCCCTGTACGTCGGCAACTTCCGTTTCGCCGCCACCCGCACCGACTACCTGGCCAACACCGCTCCGTCACCTTTCCAGCACTTCTGGTCCCTCGGTGTGGAGGAGCAGTTCTACCTGGTCTGGCCCCTGCTTCTGGTCCTCGTCTCGCTGGCGTGGTGGCGACACCGTCCGTCGCGCGCCACGGCCGTTGCGTCCCTTACCGGCATCAGCCTCCTGTCCCTGGTCCTATCCGCCGCCCTGACCCGTTCGGACCAGCCGGTGGCGTTCTTCCTGTTGCCCACCCGGGCCTGGGAGCTCGGGCTGGGCGGGATCGCCGCCCTCGCCGCCCCCGAGCTGCGCCGGCTCCCGGACATGGTGGCCGCTGTGCTGGGCTGGGCCGGCCTGCTCGCCATCGTCGTGGCCTGCGGCGCCTACGGCCCGAAGACGCCCTACCCCGGCACCGCGGCCCTCCTGCCGGTCATCGGCTCACTGGCCGTAGTCGTGGCCGGGCTGGCCGCCCCGGCCATGGGACCGGTCCTGGTCCTGCGCCGGACGGCCATGCGGGCCATGGGTCGGATTTCCTACTCCTGGTATCTCTGGCACTACCCGGTACTCGTGCTGGTCCCCGTCGCCATCGGTCACCCGCTGTCCGTGTGGGCCATGGTCGGCCTGGCCCTCGGCAGCGGGCTGCTGGCCGTTGCGACCTTCCGGTTCGTGGAGGAGCCGGCTCGCCGCTCGTCGTGGATGATCGCCAGTCCCCGCCGCAGTGTGACTACCGGGCTGGCGCTGTCCGCAGCCGGTGTCCTCGCGTGTGTGGGCGCCGCCGTCTCGATCCCCTCGGTCCGAGGCCACGGTGAAGCGCCGGTCGCCCGCATCCGCCTGTCGCCGTCCACGGCCGGCCGGGCGGCCGCCGTCTCGCCCCAGATAGCGGCGTTCCAGCAGGCCCAGCAACAGGTAGTGACAGCCGTCACCGGCTCGGCCCCGGTGAAGGACGTGCCGGCCAACCTGCAACCTCCTTTGACCTCTGCTTCCGGCTCCGAAGCGGCACCGATGGTGGACGGGTGCCTGCTCTCCTACACCGCCGCCGACGTGGACCAAGGCTGCCTGTTCGGCGACACAACGGCCCCCCGCTCGATCGTGCTGTTCGGCGACTCACACGCGTCGATGTGGTTCCCCGCCGTCGACTCCTGGGCCAACAGCAACGGGTACCGGCTGTATGTGTGGACCAAAGCGGCCTGCCCGCCGGTGCAGATCACGTTGTTCAGCCCAGTGCTCGATCGCACCTGGACCGAGTGCCGCACGTGGTACGACAACGTCATGGCCCAGATGGCAGCGCTGCGGCCCACCCTCGCCATTCTCGGCATCGCTCCCAACTACGACGCCGCCTACGACGTCGTACAGAACGGTGCCGCCTGGCTGTCCGGCTTGTCAACTACAGTGACAACTCTTCGGTCGGCCGGGGTCCACTCGCTCGTGGTCGGGGCCGCCCCGAGCCCGCCGCAGAGCATCCCCGACTGCCTCTCGGCCCACTTGGCCAACGCGCACGCCTGCGAGTTCCCGCCCACCGGCACCCGGGTCAGCGGAGGAGGCCTGGTGGGCCTGGACCAGACCGGTGACACCGCCGAGCAGGCCACCGTGCAGCGGGCCGGGGGCACGTACGTGGATGTGCGCCCGTGGTTCTGCACGACCACCGAGTGCGATGTCATCGTTGACAACCTGCTGGTGTACCGCGACAACAGCCATATCACCGTGCCCTACGCCGACTACCTGGCTCCGTTGCTCGCTGATGAGATCGGCCTGGCTCTCGGCTCCTGACGGTCAGCGGGCCGCCTCCGCCTCCTCGGCCACGGTCAGCCACTGCTCCTCCAGATCGTCGACCTGGGCCTGCACGGTCGCCAGTTCGTGGCCGATCCGGGCCAGGTCCTCGTGCGAGGCGGCCGCCGCCATGGCCTCGGTCAGCCGGTCCCGGTCGCGACTGACACGGGCCAACTCCTTCTCCAGCCGCCGCAGCTCGAACCCGACGGTGGTGGCCGACTTTCCCGACCGGGCCCGGACCGGCACCGACTTCTCGGCCCTGGTCTCCGGCTCGCTCGGCGGCGCCGCTGTCATTGTCGTCGTGGCCGCCGCCACCCAGGCAGCCAACCCGCCGGCCACCTCACCGACCGTCCCCGCTTGGCAGGCGACGATCCGATCGGTCGCCCGGTCGAGGAAGGTCCGGTCATGGCTCACCACCACCAGCGCCCCCGTCCAGTCCTCCAGGAAGTCCTCCAGGGACCGCAGCGTGTCCAGATCGAGATCGTTGGTCGGCTCGTCCAGCAGCAGGACGTTGGGGCGCCGAGCCAGGACCATCAACAGCTGCAGCCGGCGCCTCTCTCCCCCCGACAAGGTGCCGACGGTCGCCCACGGCAATTCCCCCGTGAACCAGAACCGCTCCATCAACCGGTTGTCCGCCGGATCGCCGGGCGTCCGGGTCGGCCCGGCCACCAGGTCGCGCACCCGGGCCTTCGGATCGGGCTCGTCGCCGTGCTGGGTGTAGTAGCCGACGACCACTGTCGGCCCCCGCTCGATCCGCCCGGCACCAAGCGGCCGCCGGCCGGCCAGCGTCTCCAGCAGGGTCGACTTACCAGATCCGTTCGGACCCACCACCGCCAGACGCTCGTTGCGGTCGAGGTTCAGGGTCACGTTCCTCAGCACATCCAATCCCCCGTAACCGACGGAAGCCCCCTCGACCTCGATGACCTTGTCGCCCAGGCGCGGCGTCCGGGTCGCCAGGTCGAGGGCGGTCTCCCGGGCCGCCGCCTCCGGCCGGCTGTCGATGAGCCGGCGAGCGGCGTCTATCCGGGCCTGCGGCTTGCGGGTCCGGGCCGGCGCCCCTCGGCGCAGCCAGGCCAGTTCGGTCCGGGCCAGGTTCTTGCGCACCGCCTCCGCCTCGGCCACCCGCTCCTCTCGATCGGCGCGGGCCTCCAGGTACCCGGCGTAACCGGCATCGTGCACGTAGGACCGGCCCCGGTCCAGCTCGATCATGCGGGTCGTGACCCGGTCCAGCAGATGGCGGTCGTGGCTGACCATCAACAGACCGCCCCGGTAGCGGGCCAACCAACCCTCGAGCCAGGCGATGGCGCCCAGGTCCAGGTGGTTGGTCGGTTCGTCCAGGATCATGAGCTCGGTCGGCGCCGACAGCACGGCGGCCAAGGCCACCCGCTTGGCCTGACCGCCCGAGAGTTCGGCCACGTCCCGATCGACCAGCGGGCCCATGCCCAGCCGGTCCAGGATGGCCTGGCTCTCCCAGCCGTCACCGACGGCCTGCCGCACCGTGCCCGCCGGCAAGGCCGCTTCCTGGTCGAGGAACCCGGTCCGGATACCCCGACCCCGCCGCACCACGCCGGATTCCGGTTCGGCGGTGCCGGCCAGGACCCGGAGGAGGGTCGACTTCCCGGTCCCGTTGATACCCACCACCCCGACCCGGTCGCCGTCTGACACCGTCACTGACAGATCAGCGAACAGGACGCGGTCCGACCGGGCCACGGTCACTCCTGCAGCATCGACGAGTACGGTCAAAGGAGCGACTCTCCCGGCTCCCCGCACCACTCACCGAGGACCCGCACGGGCCGGCGGTCGGTCGTCAGATCCGCTCCAACCGGTCGCCGTCGAACAGTGGCGCCATCCCCAGTCGTTCGGCGTCGTCGTCCAGTTCAGTGGCGGCCGGCACCTCGGTCGCGTCGGGGGCGGCTGCCGCTTCCAGGGTGGGCCGGAGCAGCGACGCGTCGCTGGACGAGTTCAGGAACAGGCCCGGTCGCGAGAGTACGAACCGCACCGCCCGCGCCAGCGCGTCGGCGTCACGCACCGGCGCATACCAGCTGTGATGCGGTTCCTGATCGGTTTCCTGCCAGCGGCGCCGGGCCACCGACTTGATGGTCTGCACGGCCACGTTGCGCTCTCGGCACAGCTCCTCCAGCGCGTCGAAATCGGCTCGGTACCCGGGATCGGAGTAGAGCAGATGGTTGTACGGGAGCAGCACCGAGTCGAAGTCGAAACGCTCCAGGCTGCGACTGTGCATCCCGGCGATGCGCAGGCCGTGACCGGTCACGCCGATGTAGCGGGCCAGGCCCTCCTCTCGGGCCTGCACCAGCGCTTCGACGGCGCCGCCAGGGCCATGGGCGACATCGAACTCCTCCTCCTCGACCAGGTTGTGCAGCTGGATCAGGTCGACCGAGTCGAGCCCCATCCGTTCGAGCGACCGCTCCAGGCTGGCCCGTGCCTGGTCGCCGGTACGGTCCCCAGTCTTGGTGGCCAGGAAGAACCGGTCCCGGTGCTGGGCCATCCAGGGCGCGACCCGCAGCTCGGCGTCACCGTAGGAAGCGGCCACGTCGATGTGGTTGACCCCGAACTCGAGAAGCACCGGCAGCAGTTCGTCGGCTCGTTCCTGACGCATCCGGCTCAAAGCGGCCCCACCGAAGATCACCCGCGTGCTCTGGTGCCCGGTCCGGCCGAAACTGTTGTGATCGATCACCCGGCGAACTTACCCCCGCCACCGGCCGCTCAGCCCCCGGTCGGCCCGCGGCCGCTCCGCTCGGTGACCGTGACGGCCGGTCAGCTCCAGGCCCGGAACAGTGCCTCCATCGATGACGCCGTCACCTCGATGAAGCGGTCATCGGCGACCGGATCCCCGTGGTCCATCCAGGTCAGGACGGCTTCGACGAGGAACCGCACGGCCATCGGCGCCGCCCAGGCCAGGACGACCGGATCGCTGACCCGCTTGGCCAGCCGGTCCCGGGCAAAAGCAACCGACGCCGCCTGCACCTGATCGGCGTAGCCGGCGAATCGAGACTCCCGGCTGGAGTGCTGCCACAACAGACGGAAGCCGTCCGGGTCCTCCCGGGCCACAGCCATGAACGCCACTACCGTCACCGCCCGCTGGTTCCTTCCGATACCGGCGGCCACCTCCTCGGCCAGCCGCCCGGACACCTGCTCGAGGATCTCTCGGTACAGCTCCTCCTTGGACTCGAAGTGGCGGTAGACGATCAGCTTGGTGACGCCCGCCGCCTCAGCGATGTCCTCCATGGACGTCGCCTCGAACCCGCCGGCCGCGAACGCCCGAGCCGCACCGGCCACGATCGACCGACGGCGTTCGGCTCTGGGCAGAGGTCGGGTCACCGGCACGTGGACAGTGTAACCCGACCGGTGTAACCTGGTGAGTAGACACTTCGGCTGGTGAGCGGCCGGGTTGGGGAGGTAGGACGATGGGAACCGAACAGCTGGAGTACACGTGGGACGAGTTGCTGGCCGACCCGGTGTATGCCGAACCTCTACGCGCCAACGGGGTGTTGTGCCACGGCGGCTACCTGGCCGATGGGTCCTACGCCTCACCCCGTACCGCCGGGCGGGTGCCGGCCATCCAGGCCTGGCAGCAGAAGCACATCGAGGACTTCGGCACCCCGATCCTGGATGCCCCCCTGGACAGCTGGCCGGGCAACTACCCCAACCGGGCCCAGGCCCAGCTCCTCCTCCGCAACGGTGTCCGGGAGCCGATGATCGCCCAGCTGACCCGCATCGGCACGGTCGAGGGGTTCGGCGCCAACATCCGCCACCTGGCCCCGGCCGACATGCAGCAGTTCTTCGCCGAGGACATCCGCGGCACCGCCATCGCCCACCTGAGCAAGGGCCTGGTCGAGGCCCACGCCCGCGACGAGGCCGGATGGGACGACCGGGCCGGCCACAACACCATGTGGTTCGCCGTGCGCGACATCGCTTTCGAGAACCCATTGACGGGGGACATGACCGAGCGGCTGCTGGAGCGACTAGGCTTCGGATCGTCGTCGCAGACGCCGGAGGAGCGGCAGGCCCGCTTCGACGCCTCCCGCTCGTTCCCCGAGCTCGACACCGGCCTGGAAATGCTGCTGGCCACGATGGTGCGGGTCCTGTTCATCGAGATCAAGGCGTTCCACATCTTCGCCTGGGCCGAGGCTCTGCTGAGCGACCCCGATCTGGTCGC
>DASZNC010000062.1:0-9829 GCA_035551615.1 Acidimicrobiales bacterium | reverse complement strand
GACGGCCGGCGTGGGGCCTGACCGGAACGAACGGACTATTGCGCCGGTGGAGGCGTTCAGGATCAGGTCCCGCAAGAACACGTCGCCGTCAGCCAGCACCGCCGTCTGCCCACCGCCGCCCTCGCAGCCGTTCTGATACGTCCAAAGCGGGGTGCCCGAGCTGGCATTGAACGCCTAGGTCAGGTCACACGCGAACGAGGCGTACACCCCGTTGGCATCCTCTGCCGGCGACGAGTCGTCGCCGTTGGTCACCTCTCCGGTCCATAACAATGCCCCGGTGCTCTGGTTGAACGCATACAGAGTCCCACCCTCGCCGGCTCCGTCGGTGTACACGATGCCGTTGGCCGCCGTGGGCGCCGACGAGAAGCTGTACTGACCCGGAATCGACGCCGACCAGTCCAGGTTGCCGGTCGTGATGTCATACGCGCTCATCAGCGCGCTGGATCCGCCGGACTGCACGAAGACACGACCGGACTGATAGGTCATCCCCAACGACGCCGTGGCCACGGCGTCCTGCCACAACTGGTCACCGGTGTTGGCGTCATAAGCGGTCAGCGCCGGTGCCGATCCGCCGGCCAGCACCACCACCTCGCCGTTCGCGATAACCGGGTAATCGACCGCTCCACCCTCGGTCTTCGACCACTTCACCGACCAATCCGGACCCACCGGATCACTCGAGATCCCGGTATGCCCCGCATTCATCCCGTACGCCGTCGCATCCACACTCGGACGCAGGCTTGGCGGAGTGGTCGACCCGGCGGGGATGATGGTGGAGGTGGGGTCGGATGCGGTGCCGGGTCCTGCGCGGTTGTCGGCTTGGACGGTGAAGGTGTAGCTGGTGCCGTCGGTGAGATCGGGCACGGTCGCTTGGTCGGAGGCGCCGGGAGTGGGGTCGGTGGCCGACCCAGCAGTTCCGGCGGCCACGACGAGGGGGGTTTGGGCTACGCCGGCGACGAACGGGGTGATCGTGTAGTCGGTGATCGGGTTGCCGTTGTCGGCGGGGACGGTCCAGTTGACGGTGGCCTGGGCGGCGCCAGCGGTAGCCGATATCTCTGCAGGGGCGGATGGCGCGATGCCTGATTGACCGAAGATGGTGATGGTGTTACCGGCCGGGACCGCCAATAGGCCGTCACCTTCGGCCAAACCCCACGTCGAGTCAGTCCCGGAAGGTTGCACGGGTGTGCCGAGTGTCAGCTTCGCTACTTGTTGGCCGGTGAGGGCAGAAAAGCCGTACACGTGACCGGTGGATGACCCGTCGTAGACGACACCGTTCACCTCGATCGGAGCGGTATCCAGGCCACCATCGGCGGCTTGGCTCCACAGCACCGATCCTGACCCGATGGTCGAAGCCCGCAACGTGCCTGAGGCCTCGGCGTACGCATACTGGTTGTCGACGGCCGGCGTGGGGCCTGACCGGAACGAACGGACTATTGCGCCGGTGGAGGCGTTCAGGATCAGGTCCCGCAAGAACACGTCGCCGTCAGCCAGCACCGCCGTCTGCCCACCGCCGCCCTCGCAGGCAAACTCATGGGTCCAAAGCGGGGTGCCCGAGCTGGCATTGAACGCCTGGGTCAGGTCACACGCGAACGAGGCGTACACCCCGTTGGCATCCACTGCCGGCGACGAGTCGTCGCCGTTGGTCACCTCTCCGGTCCACAACAGGGCCCCGTTGTTCTGGTTGAACGCATACAGAGTTCCGCCACTGCCGGCCCCGTCGGTGTACACGATGCCGTTCGCCGCGGTCGGCGCCGACGAGAAGCTGTACTGACCCGGAATCGATGCCGACCAGTCCAGGTTGCCGGTAGTGATGTCATACGCGCTCATCACCGCGCTGAACCCGCCAGACTGCACGAAGACACGACCGGACTGATAGGTCATCCCCAACGACGCCGTCGCCACGGCGTCCTGCCACAACTGGTCACCGGTGCTCGCAGCGTAAGCGGTCAATGTCGGAGCCGATCCCCCGGCCAGCACCACCACCTCGCCGTTCGCGATAACCGGGTAATCGACCGCTCCACCCTCGGTCTTCGACCACTTCACCGCCCAATCCGGACCCACCGGATCACTCGAGACGCCCGTATGCCCCGCATTCATCCCATACGCCGTCGCATCGGCGAAGCTGGTGGACGACGAAGCCGTAGCGGCGACCGTCGGAGCAATGGCAGTGACTCCGGTCGCAATCATCAGGACGGCGCTCAGGCCGCCGGCCAACTTCCGCAGGTTCACCTGCATGTACGCCCCAGATCGCATAGCCAAGCTACCCCGCCGTTCGCCCCGATTGATTGCTCGAAGGGTACCATCGTGGCGGCCCAGATGATCGGGTCGCGGCCGCCGAGGTTCCCGGATTTCGGAAGGTGCGTGGGAGAGGCTGGGGCCCGATCAGATTTGAAACGTCGAACGGTGCCGCTACTGAGAAGGTTCAGTCAGAAGAGCGACGTTGAGATTCGGATCAAGCCCGTGATCGGCCATCGCCGCATCGACGGAGGCGATGCCCGGCGTGAAACCCTGAGCCATTTCGACGTGTCCCGGAGGCCCTTCGACGGCGTCCGGAACCGTTCGGTGAATCCCAGGCCCTGGTAGAAGTTCGCCCGCCGGGCCACATCGTGGGTGTATAGGTCGATCGCCGGATTGCTGAACACCTATTTCCGAGATCGTGGCCCGGCGGTCAGGCCGCCGGATTAACCGCCATACCAGCGGGCCTCAGCGAGCTGCGCCCGGCCTGCCAGCTGCTCAGGAGGTGACGGGCGAAGCGAGCTTCGATCGCGTCCAGAGCTCGCGCCCCGAATATCACGTCTTCGGCCAGGCCCGGTTCGTCGCCGAGCAGACCGGCGACCATGCCGTCGGCGGCGACGTGCTGGTGGAGTTGGTCGGCGTCCACGTGGACGTCATAGAACTGGCAGCCGGCTTCCTCGACCCCTAGACGGCGCAGGGCCGCCGCATAACGAGCCATGGGGCCGATCGATGTCATCTCGAACAGGGCCAGATGGCCGACGAGGGCGCCCCGCCACCTACGATGGAGCCCGAGCATGGAGATCAGGTTCGTGGTCGCCAACGTGACCGCCGGAATCTGGTCGAGGTAGCTGCGGTCCGGCTCGAGGCCGAGAGCCAGCATGGTTTCGCGGAACAGCGAAGAGTGCATACGGGCGGCGGCACCGCTTCCGTACTCATCGGCCTGGATGGCCACCATGGCCGCCTTGGCCTCGCCGGTCAGGCGGGGGATGGCCCAGGTGTGGGGGTCGGCTTCTTTCAGCTGATAGGCCGAGCGGTGGATGGCGAACTCACGGAGTTGGTCGAGGGTGGCATGAGAAGCGACCCATCCCGACAGCGACGGTCCGCCTCCCGCAGTAGCCATCTCCCAGAGCCGAGCAACGACCTCATCGCGGTCGACGTCGATGGGCCCGACCGTGGCCCGCAGGTCGGCGAGAAAGCGACGCTCGAGGTGCCGGCGCATGGCCAGGAGCGAAGGCTCCCACTCCCACTCCGGGTCGACCCCGGCGAAGCCCCGGTAGTGGAGCTCGTAGCAGCAGTAGAGCGCCAGGTGCAGGTCCTCGACGTCGTCGATATCGGAGGCGGCCGCTATCCAGGTGAGGCCGTGAGGCTCTGCTCTGAGTGAGGCGAAGAGGCGTTCGCTGAGAGGCCCACGCGCCGCCGGGAGGCCCGGGAGCAGAACAGGGGCATCAGCGCCCGCCGGCGCTGATGAGATCATGGACCTGTCTTACCCTCCCGGACCCGGTTCGCCACGCTTCCAGGTCGCCGGCGACGAGCATGGGTAGCTCACTGCCTACGACCGGTCTGCGGCTGCCGGTCCTTGCCCAGCTCGTCCCTACGGCCGGTCGGCGGCTGCTGCGATCCTCCGCTCACGCTCCACTCGGGACAGAGCGGCGTGCGGGATCCGGTGCCCCCGGTAGGCCACGCCGCCTCGGGCCCGGGCGAACAGCGCCGCCCACGCCGTGAAGGACCGCTCGGTCACCCACAACGGCGCGGCCAGGGAACATCGGAACGGGAACCGGGCCCGGCCGCCATCCCGTCGCCGGCCGATCTCGGCTGCGACCACGGCCAGAACGCTCGCGACCGATACAAATCGTCGTAGCGGCTCCCAACGCCGGGTTGCCGTCAGAGCGGCCGCCGTGGGCAGGACGGCGAGAAACGGCACGAGCCGGCCCGGCCGGGCCAGCTCGTCGTAGGCCTGCCGGACCCGTTGGGAAGTGAAATGGCTGGTGGTCGCCGGGAGCCGACGGACGAAGATGTCCCGGGCCACGAGATGGCGACCGCCGACTGCTTCGATGGTTTTTACCAGCTCGAAGTTCTCGAACATGACGTCACCTGCGTAGCCGCCGGCGGAGACCACGACGCTCCGGCGGACGGCCAGGGTGCCGGGCCAGTCGCCGCCGGTCACCCGGTTGATCAGGGACCGGCCCGAGTCCCACACCGCATGCCAGGGAAGCGGATCGAAGTAGTTCTGGGGCCGTATCACCTCGGCCCCGTCCAGCCGGGCGACCAGGTCCGTAATCTCAGGCCCGTAGCGGACGTCGTCGTCGGCGATCACCACCCGGTCGTGAGAGGCCAGCCGAACACCGGTCATCACACCGGCCACCTTGCCCATGAGCGTCTCGCCGTCAGGGGCGAGATGGATGCCGTGCCGGCCCCACGCCGCAGCATGTTCGGCGAACACGTCCGGGGGCGAGCCGTCGACGACGATCAGCTCGGCCAAGTCGCCCACCCACGCCAGGTAGGTCTCGAACTCCGGATCGAGCATCGGCTGTCCGGCCGCCAGCGGCAGCACGTAACTGAAGGGTGCTGGTCGTATGTCCAACTCCCCGGGTCCCGTGCCCGTTTGCCGATCCACCCCCGGAAGGTTCCCGTCCGACCCCCTCGTGACACGGTCGGCCCTTATGGGACCGGGCCCGGCGCATGCTGGCCTACGTGCATGGGAGCCGGACAACAGGCGGCGTCCGACGCGCACGAAGCCTTCCGGGCGGACGAGCGAATGCCGAGTCGAGATGATGCACCGCTGCCGGGGAGGCGCCGGTTGCCGCTGGCGGCCGATCGTCGCCTACTTCGGTCAGCCGGTCGACGGAGAATGCGGGCGCGGCGACGTCTGCGAATCCGGACGCTCGACGGCTTCATCGACAGCGCCCACCGACCCGTCCGCTCGACCTCGACCAGCGGGTTCGTGACCCTCAGTGGGGTGAGGGGCAGTTCATCGTCTGTGAAGGTGACACCCGACCGGGGCTGTTCGATACGGACGGATTCCGCACCCTGTCGTCAGCGGTCCTAACCGAGACACCTCTTGGAGGCCGTGTAGCAAGCGCCCTTCCCGGGGACCGCCCACCCAACGGTGCGCCTTGGGGGCGCGTCCGGAGCGCGGCTCTGATCTCGACCGAAACGATCCCAGCCGGCCCTAGTGCGTGCAAAGTCGCGGACACTGTCAGCAACTTTGCACACGCCTCTGGCCAATGCCCGGGTGCGGGCCCCGCTAGCCATTCCGTCCGCCCTGATCTGGCCGAAAGGAAGGTCGACCGCCCCGCCCGGCGGAGGCGGGTTCCACGCATCTGCACAGGGCCGCCCTCGAGCGGGACGGGCCGGTGCCACCGACCGCATCGCCGCCGGCCCGGTCCCGGGCGGCCTCGTGCGTAGCCGCCCACCGAGGCGGTCGGGCACCTCGAATAGATCCGCCACATTCTCTCGGCTCCCTTGGTCTCTCATTGCTCCACAGTTGCTCGGCGCCGGTATCTGAAGCGACCGCCTGTGCCGACCATGGGTCGATGCCGGTCGGAGCGGTTAGCCAACCGGGTTCCATTGCGATCGCACTAACCTCGCCGCTAGTCGAGGGCGGACCTTGGCGGGAAGGGGCCAGGTGACCTGGAACGACGGGTACGGCATGACTCAGTCATGGAGCGAGCTGATCCATGGGCTGCAGTGGTCGCGGCAGCCAGCCGCCTCCGGTCAGTACGAGTACTGGTATCAGATCGAGAATGAGGGCGACGTCCCGTCCGAGATCAGAGAGAACGCGGCGGCCATGGATGAGCTACGCATGGCGGAAGGGGCGGTTGGCAAGACGGCGGCGGACTGGGACGCCTGGGCCTACCGGGCCACCTTCTGGACCCCGGATCTGTACGCGCCGGACCCGGTCGAGGAGCCGGCCACTGCCGAGGAACCGGCGGCTGAAGAAGTAGCGCCGGATCCCAATGACGAAAACGATGACGACGCCGATGAAGATGGGGCGGAAGACGACGACCACGGAAATGAGGCCGGCCGCGGCGAGGACCTCCTGATCCTCGACCTCGGACCGCCGGTGATCGACGGCCTGATCGGGGCTCGGCGCCTGGCCGATCCCACGGTCCAGAGTGTTCGGCGCCCGCAGTACACCACGGCGGGCGCCTACTCGTGGCCGGTCAGCATGCAGGTGGTCGAGAGTCAGCCGGTCCTGTCGTGGGTCATACAGAAGGTGGTCCGGGTTGACGACGACGAGGAGGTGTCGACCATGTGGGAGGCGTTTCCGGTTGCCGCCGACCAGAGCATCGCAGCCGCCAAAGACATTTACCAGGACGACCACAAAGCCAACTCGGGCGCCATAACGGTGACGGGGCTGATGAAGCACTTCGTGTTCACCGGTGGGGCGTGGCCCCCTGGGATGTCGAAAGGAGGCCACCCCGACGCCGACAGGGAGCAGCTGAGCGCCTCGCAGCAGCCGGAGTTCTGGGGAGACGATGACGGCACGCCCCACGATCTGACGTTCACCTGGAGCATCTTCCGCCCGGTCGAGCTGACGACGGTGCCGGACGGGGGGGACCCGGAGAAGAAAACGGCCGGGACGATCCAGACCGGCTGAGTCTCGCTCCGGGTCTCCCGCGCCTTCTAGTGCTTGAAGAGGCCGGGCAGGATCTGCGTGCCTTCGGTCTTGACGGCCGTCAGAGCGGCCGGGTTCAGCCCGAGCAGGGACAGGATGGTCGGGGCGACCTGGGTGGTCTCGACCGAGGAGGACACGACGTGACCGTGGATGCCGGGCCCGGCGACCACCATCAGAACGTGGCGGTCGCCCGGGTTCATACCGCCGTGCTCGGCCAACTTGGTCGGCCCGGAGTACACAACCCCCTCCTGGACCTCACCGAAGACGTCCGGGTACCGACCGTCCTTGACCGGAACCCCGAAGAACTGGGCGGCGGCGGAGCCGGCCCATATCTGGGCCAGACCGGAATGCTGGACGGTGACCGGGTTCTTGTTGACGTCGAAGCCCGACGCACTGTGGCTCCACAGGTAGTTCTTGACGAAGTCACAGGCGGCCTGCGAGTTGTCGGAGAGGTACGACTGCCACAGGTCGTCGTCGGTGCCGGCGACGATCAGTTTCGAGTTGCTCGGGTGGGTCTGCGCCCACGCCGCGTTGATGGCGCTGATGATCGGACCGTCAGGCACGGTGACGAGCTCGTTCGGGTTGGTCGGCGACTGACCGTGCTTGGCCGTGACGATGATCGTCGTCGAGTTCGACAACCCGTCCCGGTGGAGTTCCCTGACCATCCGGCCCAGCTGGGCGCTGACGTAGTCGAGCGCACTGGACAGGACCGGACCCGGAACCAGCTGGCCGTTCACCCACTCATAACCGCCGGCCTGTGGCGCGCTGGTCGTGTAGTTGCCGTTGGCGTCAGGGCCGATCAGGGTGGTCGGGGTCGACCGGATCTTCTGGGCCACGGATACCGTCTGGAAGTTCATGCCGAAGATGGCCGGGGTGCCGACCCGGGTCTGACCGGAGTGATCGAGGCCGTCGATCTGGTTCAGGATGGCCTGCACCTTGTAGCCGTCGTACTGCTTGGTGGCGGCGTCGATATGGGCCCAGTCGTCGTCCTGCGGGTACGGCTTGCCGTTCGGCATGACGGCCTGGGAGTCGATCTCCGGGCCGAAGTAGTCGTCGATGCTGGTGCCGTTGGACCCGGGCCCGTTGAACGACATGTAGACGGCGTGCTTGTCGGACCAGGCGGTGCGCAGCCCGGCGTTGTGGACCACCTGGAAGATGGTGTTATCGCCCAGATAGTCCCACGGCATGATGTTCTGGCAGGTCGCCGGATCGACCGGGAAGGTCGACGTGTTGAAGGACGAGGCGTTGTTCTGCAGGTTCATGATGGCGGCCGGGTTGGTGTTCACCCCGCCGGGATAGATCGAGCCGTTCTCGTCGAAGGACGGGAAGGTGCCGTTCGCCGGATCGATGAAATCGGGAACGCTGGCCAGGGCGTCATCGGGGGAGTCATAGATCACGTCGCCACCGGTGGCCGGCTGGCCCGGGGTGCAGGTGGCACCCGGCTCGTCGGTCTTGTGGCTGTACTCGACGTCGTAGTACACGCCCGTCGTCTTCGGATTGCCGCCGGTCATCAGCGCGGTGCCGCCCGGATCGGAGTCCGACGGGTTCGAGGTTTCCGCATTGCTGTACTCGGTACCGGAGCGGGTCAGCTGGGCCAGAGCCGAACTGGGGTGGTGGGCGACGTACCAGTCGAGGTCGCTCTGGTGCATGCCGTCGACCGAGATGAGCAGGACGTGGTTGGTGCGCCGCCCGCTGCTGGAAGCCTGGGCGTTGGCCGGCAGGACGAGCAATGCGCCCAGCGCGGTGGCTGACGCCGCCGCCAGTCCGACCATGGTTGGACGAGTGACCTTTGACATTGATGCTCTCCTCTGAGATCCGAGTTGGCACTTACTCCGCCACCCGCAAGCTAACGATCGACCATTGCGACAAATCGACCATCCGGCGAACAGCCGGTGGCCCGCGGGTGACCGTTCGGTGTACCCGCCGGCACCCATACTGGGCCCGCGGCCCGAGGTCGGTGCCTGAGCGTCAGGGTCGGAGGCGGATCACCCGGCTACGATTCGTCCGGGGGTATGTCAAATGTTGCTGAACCGTAAGCCGATCGCCGTCCTGGGCCTGGCCAGTGTGGCCATGTTCGGGATGTCCGCCTGCAGCAGTAGCGCCAAGACCAACGCCGGGGGAGGGAACTCGAATCCGACCACCACGGTCAACGGCGCCACCCTTCCGACGGTGCCGCCGCCGGCCAAGGTCACCGGCACGCTGAGCGGTCCGGGGGTGACGGCGTCGACCATCACCCTGGGTCAGATCACGACCATCACCGGCCCGGTGCCGGGATTGTTCCAGGGCGCCAACGACGGCCTCAACGCCTGGGCCGACTGGGTGAACGCCAACGGCGGGATCGACGGCCACCAGGTCAAGATCGACTACGTCGACGATGCGTTCAACTGCACCACGTACACCAACGCCATGAAGCGGTTCGCCACATCCGCCTTCGCAGTGGTCGGGAACCTGACACTCGAGGACACGTGCGGCAAGAGCGTGCTGGCCGCCAACCCCAACCTGATCGATGTCCAGGCGCTGGCGTTGGACCCGACGCTGTACTCGGTGCCGAACGTCTACACCGCCGTGCCCGCACCGCCGGGCGGAGGCACCACCGGGCTCGAGTTCATGAAGCAGAAGTTCCCCAAAGCGATATTGAAGGCGGGCCAACTGGTGGGCCAGGCGGCGGCCGCCAACGGGAAGGAGGAACTGCTGACGGCCGAGTCGGTGGGCTTCCACTACCTCTATGTGCAGGACATACCTGACCTCACCACCAACTTCACCAGCTACATCCTGAAGATGAAGAGCGAGGGCGTCCAGTACGTGGACATGACCGCCCTCGCCGTCACCAGCGACGCCGACTTCCTGCAGCAGGCGGCCCAACAGAACTACCACCCCCAGGTGCTGTACTCGGGCACCGCCTATGACGCCCAGTTCTTCAAGTTGCTCGGCAAGGCCAGCCTGGCCAACAACGTCGTCTGGTCGGGTCTGCCCTTTGCG
>DASZNC010000061.1:0-1620 GCA_035551615.1 Acidimicrobiales bacterium | reverse complement strand
AGGGCGCGGTCAGTTCGCCTGCGGTGAGTTCGGTGAACGGCAGTGTGAGGTCGTGGCGTGCCGCGAGCTCCAGGCCGAAGGTGAGGTCCTTGAGCGTGAGTGCGGTGAGATTCTCGACCCCGCCGGGGTAGGTCGACACCGACCGCCCGATACCCGTCCAGTTGCGCGCGACCCAGCTGTCCGCCGCGCCGCGGCTGAGGATCTCGAGCATGACCTGCGGGTCCACGTCCATGGCGCCGCACAGGGCGAGCGCTTCGTGGACCGTTTGCATCGTGGCGGCGAGGACCATGTTATTGGCGATCTTGGTTATCTGGCCCCGTCCGACTCCCCCGACGTGGGCGATGTGCTCCCCCATCGCTTCCAGCAGGGGTCGGGCGATGGCGAGATGGGCCTGGTCGCCACCGACCATCACACTCAGCGTCCCGTCGGCCGCAGCCCTCGGGCCACCGGAGATCGGCGCGTCCAGCAGCAACTTGTCGACCTGGGCCTGGTTGATCACGACGATCAGGACAACGTCGCGGCCGATGGCCAGGTCGGTCATGGAGGCCGCGCGACGGGCGCCGACGGCTTCGAGCCGGGCCATCGGAGCCTCGTTGAGGTCCAGCACCGTTAGGTCGAACCCGGCTTCGGCGACGTTGCGTGCCATGGGTTCACCGATGTTCCCCAGCCCCACGAATCCGGCCCGGACCGCAGCGCCGGCGACGGTCGCACTGTGCTCATCCGGGTGAGTGGTCATCATGTGCACGTGGGGTTCACCAGGCACAGCGATGCTGCCCGCCGTCGACCGCGATGAGTTCACCGTTGATGAACCCGCCGTACTCCGAGCACAGGAACGCGACCGTGCCGGCCATCTCTGAGGGCAGGCCCACCCTGCCGGCCGGGATGCTCGAGGTGAGGGAGGCCTGGACGGCGTCGGCCGGCAGGTTCTTCTCCTGGGCGACCCGGTCGAAATAGGCCAGCATCCGGTCGGTTCCGATGTAGCCGATCCCGATCGTGTTGATGGTGACCCCGTCTCCGGCGAACTCGTTCGAGAGTGACTTGTTCAGGGCCACGACCGCCGCCCGGGCGGTGTTGGCGAGGATGTGGGCGAGCTCGCGGAACGGTTCCTTGGCCGAGATGGAGTTCAGGTTGACGATGCGGCCCCATCCCCGCCGGCGCATGTGCGGTACGACCTCCCGGCAGAGGTACACCATGCTCATGGTCATCTGCTGGTGGGAGACCATGAAGTCCTCGTCGGTGACGTCGAACAGGTAGCCGGACTTCGGTCCGCCGACGTTAGCGACCGCGATGTCGGGAGGCCCGAACGCCGCGGTCGTCTCAGCGACGGCGCGGCACACGTCGTCCTTCACGGTCAGGTCAGCGGCTACACCGATGGCGTGCCCGCCGGAGGCGGTGATCGCCGCGACGGTCTCGTCGATCGAGTCCTTGTGCTGTTCCAGGGCGGCGACCGCGACCCGGCAGCCCTCGGTTGCGAACAGCTCGGCCGTGGCCCGGCCCATGCCCATGCTGCCGCCGGAGACAAAGGCGATCTTGCCGGCGATGCCTAGGTCCATTTGGTTGCTCCTTGCTTTCAGGGGGAGGTGCTCAGGAATCGGCCGAGGTGGAGCCTGCGTCGTTCGG
>DASZNC010000060.1:0-21483 GCA_035551615.1 Acidimicrobiales bacterium | reverse complement strand
GTGCAGTTCGCCGACGAACTGCGAAGCGGTGGGCGGATCGGGCGACGGGGCTCTCGCCGAGGCCTGGGACGGTCAGGTATGGACCCTGCAATCCGTTCCCAACGCGTCGGGTGCGCCCACGCCCATCTACCTCAACGGGGTCTCCTGCCCGGCGGCGGGCGCCTGCATCGCCGTCGGCACGGAGGACGGCCCCAGCCTGACGTTCGGCGAAAGGTGGAACGGCATCTCCTGGACGGCCGACGCCACGATCCAGGGCCGGCTTGGGACAGCCGATTCGCTGGCCGGTGTGTCGTGCACCAGCGGGCTCGCCTGTATCGCCGTCGGCCAGTACGTCAGCGACAACGATGCCTTCTACCAGGCGCTGATCGAGCGACGGAGCTGACGCCCCTGAACATGGCAATCGACGCCGGCCGGACGGTACGAGCGACGCCAGGAAGGGAATGAGTGGCTCATCGAAGCTACCGACGCACCCACGACCCACGCCCCCACGACCGACGCACCGCCGACTGATACCGAGGAAGAGGCGGTCGAACTCGACCCGCTGGCGGCCATCCCCAGCCATGCCGCTCCCCCCATCGAGGACGATCAGGAGCTACTCGACGTCATAGAGCTCGAGGCGGCCGTCGAGGCGGGGGCCGACGAGGAACACAAGTACGGGCTCATGGGCCCGCAGTTCGACCGCAAGAACCCGTTCATCATCGGCCTTCTGGCCTCGCTCGGGGCGGCCGTGGCGTTCGGCCTGGTCTGGTTCGTCGTGTCCGCCGCCCAAGTGCTGACCCTCCTGGGGCTGGCCTTCTTCATCGCCGTCGGGCTCGACCCGGCGGTCACGTTCCTGGCCCGCAGAGTGATGCCCAGATGGGCGGCCGTCACAGTGATCATCCTGGCCCTGCTCGGAGTCGTCGGGCTCTTCCTGGCTCTGGCCATACCGGTCATCGTCACCCAGGCCACCCGTCTGGCCGACAACCTGCCCGGCTACATGCAGCAACTGCAGAGCCACAACTCGACCCTGGGCAAACTGAACGCCCGCTATCACATCGTGCCCGACCTGCAGAAGCTGCTCAACGGCAGCGGGGGTAGTTCCGGGGTGACCAGCGGTGTGATGGGCGTGGGCAAGGCGGTGATCGGTGCTGTCACCTCCGCCGTCCTGGTGTTGACCGTCGCCGTCTATGCGCTGGCCGACATGCCCCGCATCAAGCGGGGCCTCTACCTCCTGTCGCCGCGCAGCCGCCGGGCCCGGATGATCCTGATCACCGACGAGATCCTGGGTCGGGTCGGCGGCTACGTCCTCGGGAACCTGGCCATCTCGGTGGTGTCGTTCATCGGGACGTGGGTGTGGTGCCTGATCTGGGGTATTCCCTACGGCCTGCTGCTCGGATTGCTCGTCGGCCTGCTCGACCTGGTGCCGATCATCGGTTCGACCATCGGCGGCGTGGTGGTGGCGCTCGTGGCGCTCAGCGTCTCACTGCCGGTGGCCATCGCCACCGTCGCCTTCTACATCATCTACCGATTTGCCGAGGACTACCTGCTCACCCCGAAGGTCATGGGCCGGACGGTCGACGTTCCCGGCTTGGTCACTGTCGTGGCGACGGTCATCGGCGGCGCTGTACTCGGCATCGTGGGGGCACTGGTCGCCATCCCCCTCGCCGCCGGGATCAAGCTGCTCCTCCACGAGCTGGCCAAGCCCCGCCTCGAGCAGATGTAGATCGCGTCGGTCGCGACCTCAGCCCGGCTACCGCCTTCGGGTCTAGCCATGCCATGTCAAACCTCCGGCCGGACGCGCTCGGCGAAGTCGTCGGTTCGGAAGCTGCGCGGCGCCATTCAAGTCAAGTCTGAGCCGCCGAGCCTGCGGAGCTGGCGAGGGCGGAACCGGGCGACCGCAGGGAGCCCGGCGCCTTTCGACCGGTGGGAGACACCGCCGGCCCTGGCCGCCCGCCGGGCAACCCGCCGTCAGAGACGGCGGGTTCTCGGGTGATGTTTGATCAGCCGGTGGTGGGTCGGGATCCGACTATGAGGGCTGCGACCACTTCGGCCGCCTCCCCTGAATGCCCCGGGATCACGTGGGCGCACCGGAAATCTTGTCGGCCGTGCCTCGCCGCTTCAGGTGGTGGGCACCTGGCCGTTGATACCGGCCCGTTTGCGCCCCCGAAGGTATGCGGCCGTATACCCGAGGATAGGGAAAGCCCTATACGGCCCGGCGCCCCTCGGTTCGTGTCACAGCGCCAACGCGTGTGTCACACGATGACGCGGACGCGCTGATCGTCGGCGACCCTCAGTCCGCCGGGCGGCGTTGCGCCGCCTTGGCTGCTTCGAGGGCGTTCTCGGAGAACTCCTTGGCCGATTCGGTGTGGCCGGCCAGGGCCTGCAGTTCGGTGCCGGCCCGGATGGCGGCCCGAGCGCCCCAGACGTCGAAGGCGCGGTGGACGGACCGCTTGTTGATCTGGGTCAGGTCGCTGGGGATGCCGGCGACGCGGGCGGCGACCTTCAGCACCTCCTCCTCCAACCGGTCGGCCGGGTAGGAGCGGTTGGCGAAGCCGATGCGGGCCGCCTCGATGCCGTCGATCGGGTCGCCGGTCAGGATGATCTCCATGGCCCGGCGCAGGCCGAGGAGCACGGTGTGGTACTGCCAGTCCGGCGGGCTGGCGACGCGGACGATCGGGTAACTGATCCTGGCGTCGTCGGCCACGTAGACCAGGTCGCAGGCGGAGGCCATCTCGGTGGCGCCGGCGATGGCGTAGCCGTGGATCTGGGCGATCACCGGCTTGGCCAGGTCCCAGACGCTGAACCAGGTGTCGTTGGCCTGGCGGGCCCACTGGCCGGGGCCGGGGGCCGAGTAGAACGGCGGGTCGTCCATCAACGAGCCCGACCCCAGGTCGTAGCCGGAGGAGAAGCACGGGCCGGCGCCGCGCAGGATGGTCACCCGGACGTCGGGGTCCTGGTCGTGATCGCGCAGCTGATCGAGCAGCGCCGCCCGCAACGGCGTGGAGATGGCGTTGCGCTTCTCCGGCCGGTTCAGCGTGATGCGCCGGACGTGTTCGGCCGGGGTGTCGACGAGGAGGAGGGGGGCGTCAGTCACGGGTGCCGGCCAGATCGGCCATGAGGTCGAGGGCCTCCAGTTGGGTGGCGCCGACGATCATCCCGGTGACACCGGGGGAGACGACCGACGGCCAGTGTTCCCGGATGCGGCGGGGCGAGCCGATCAGGGCGCTCAGCTCCAGGTACTCGTCGGGCACGGCGGCGACGGCCTCCTGCTTGCGGCCGGCCCGCCACAGCTCGCCGATGCGGTCGGCGACGTCGGGGAAACCCCGGCGGGCCATGGAGTCACGGTGGTAGTTGTGCGTCTCGCTTCCCATCCCGCCCACGTACATGGCGGTGAGCGGCCGCATGGCGTCGAGGGCGCCGGCCACGTCGTCGGTGATGTTGACGGTGCAGCCCTCGAAGATCTCGAAGTCGTCGGGCCGACCGGCGGGCCGCTGGGAGAAACCGTGGTGGAGGGAGGAGTCGTATCCTTTGACCCCTTCTACCCCGAGACCCATGGGCAGCCAGCCGTCGCACAACTCGGCGCACAGCTCGGTGTTGCGGGGCCCGCCGGCGGCCAGCCAGATGGGGATGCGGCTGGCCGGGTGGAGGATCGACTTGAGGGCCTTGCCCTGGCCCAGGGCGCCGGGTCCGGCATAGGGCAGCGACAGCTCGGGGCCGTCGTGGCGGACCGGCTCCTCCCGGTCGAGCACCTTGCGGGTGATGGTCACGTAGTCGCGCAGGCGGGCGTTGGGGCGGCCCCACGGCTGGCCGTACCAGCCCTCCACGATCTGCGGTCCGGACACGCCGATGCCGATGATCACCCGGCCGCCCCCGGCCAGGCCGTCGATGGTCATGGCGTGCATGGCCAGGGTGGCCGGCGGCCGGGCGGCCAGCTGGGCGACGGCGGTGCCCAGCTTGATCCGGGTGGTGAGGGCGGCCAGGTAGGCGAGCGGGGACAGGGCGTCGGTGCCGTACGCCTCGGCCGTCCACACCGAGTGGTAGCCCAGCTCCTCGGCTCGGCGGACGGCCTCCACCGGGACCTCGAGCCGGGCCGAGCGGTACAGGTCGAGGCGGAGGGCCAGCTTCATGCGCTGGACTCTAAAGGCCCCGATCGTGCGGCGTTCAGTCCGGGTCGGGATGCCGGCCGGCGGCCAGCCGGTCAGCCCAGTCGGCGCGCCCGGTGGCGCGCAGCCGGTCGAGGTAGTCGGCCAGCCGGTGGCGGACGTAGTAGCCGCCCCCTTCGCCCAGGACGGTCTGCAGGGGATCGGTCGATCCCGGTGTCCGGGCCAGCATCTGCGCCGTCCATTGCTCGAGCAGGCCCGACGCCTGCGCCACCTCGGCCGGCCGGCGGCCGGCCAGGTCGTGGCGTTCGTAGGGGTCGTTTTCCAGGTCGAACAGCATGTGCTCCGGGAATCCGTGGAACCCGTCGTGGAAGGTCCGGATGTACAGCCAGCGGTCGAAGCGCACCGCCCGCTGGGTGGACCAGGCCGCGCACGACAGGACGAGGTGGTCCCGACCGGGGTCCTCGCCTCCGGTCACGACATCGGCGAAGCTGGTCCCGTCCCATTCGTCCGGTACCGGCGTCCCGGTCAGATCGACGAGGGTGGCGGCCAGATCGAGGTGGTAGCGCAACCGCCGGTCGACCACGCCGGCCGGTGCGCCCGGCCACTTGACGATGAGCGGTATGCGGTGGGTCATGGCGTCCGCCGTCTGGTGGTCGCCGTATATGCCCAGCTCCCCCAGGTTCTCCCCGTGGTCACTCGACACCACGACGGCGGTGTCGTCGAGGAGGCCCAGCCGGTCGAGATGCTCGAGGATGCGGCCCACATGGTGGTCGGCGAAGCTCACCCCCAGGTCGTAGCCGTCGAGCATGGCCTGCACGTCATCGCCGGTGCGGATCCGAGAGGGCTGGCGGGGGAAGGCGGAGTCCGGTTCGGTGCCGAAGCCGAGGACGTCCTGGGCGCTGTGGGGTCCGGGCAGCTGCCAGTGGGCGGACAGCTCCTCGGCCCCGATCCAGGTCTCGGTGGGACCGGCCGGCCACGGGGACGGGTACTCCGCCGGCGTCCGGTACGGGGTGTGCGGATCCCAGAAGTGGACGTGCAGGAACCAGTCGTCGAGGTGCCCGCGCCGGATGAGCCAGTCGATCGCCTCCCGGCCGACCTGGTCGGCGGTCTCCATTCCGTCGGTGCCCAGATTGAGCACCTCGTTGAACCCGGCGTACCACTGGAAGGCGGAATGGCGCTCGCCGAAGGTGCTGATGGTGGAGCACCAATGGCCGGTGCGGCCCAGGAGCGCAGGCAGCGATCGCCGGGCGATGTGGCTCTGGCGGCCCCGGGACGGGCCCTCCGGGTGGGGGTCGGCCCGCTCGCCGCCGTGGTTGACCACCCCGTTGCGGAACCCGAATGTCCCCGTCATCAGAGCCGCTCGGGAAGGTAGGCACGGCGAGTCCGAGGCATACACCTGTTCGAAGCGGGCGCCGGCGGCCGCCAGCGCGTCGATGTTGGGGCTGGTCGGTCGGGAGTGGCCGTAGCAACCCAAGTGGTCAAGCCGGAGGGTGTCTATGTCGATGTAGACGATGCGCATCAGCGGCAGAAGTGATCAGAAATTGTGGGTGCGCCCTATTGGGCGCCGTGTTCTTGTTTGATAGGTTTTGAACCGGGCGAGTTTCATGTCCGCGTTCGTTCCAGGGGTAGCTGGAGCAGTTCGAGTTGAATCGGCGGCTCTTCCACGCAGTGGGGTAGGTGAATGTGAAGTTTGTGGTCGTGTCACTCGACACGGTAGGGGCCAGACGACTTGCTTGCCTTGGCGGGAACCAAGTGGCCACTCCGCATTTGGATCGAATCGCGGCAGAGTCGGCATTATTTACAAAAGCCTTCGCGAGTGACATTCCTACTCAACCGTCCCATACTGCTCTATTCACCGGCCATTTTGGGGCCAGCTCGGGCATTGTGTCCCATTTTCATCCCAATTCCCATTTGAGCGAAAGCGTGCCCTGGTTGCCCTCGCTCATGCGGAACGAGGGGTGCCGCACCGGAGCGGTGGATCACCTCTTCTCCATGAAGGAGTGGTTCATCCGGGGTTACGAGGACTACCTGGTCCCTCCCGGCCGGTCGCGCTCGCCCGGCTCGGTCATCAACGAGATGGCCTTCCCGTGGCTGGACGAGCACGCATCGGAGGACTTCTTTCTTTTTCTGCACTTCTGGGACGCCCACATCCCTTATGTACCGCCCGAGCCGTTCCTGTCCCGGTACACCGCCGGTCTGGAGACGGTGGATCCCGAGTTGCAGTCGAAGCTGCGCAGCCGGCCGTCCTACCCGCTGTTCAAGCGCAACCTCTACGACGTCATCGGCGACGTCCCCAGCCTGGAGTACATCGAGGCCCTGCACTACGCCGAGATCGCCTACCTCGATCACGAGATCGGGCGGCTGCGGGCCAAGCTCGAGAGCCTCGGCGTCCTTGACGACTGCACGATGGTCATCTTCGGGGACCACGGCGAGAACATGACCGAGCACGACTCGTGGTTCGACCATGCCGGTCTGTACGACAGTGTCGTCCACGTACCGCTGATGATCCGGTCGCCCGGGCGGGTGGCGCCGACCCGCATCGACGACCTGGTGCAACTGGTCGACGTGATGCCCACGTTGCTCGAACTGCACGACATGAGCGACCGGGTGGACATGGCCGACCTCGACGGGAAGTCCATGGTGCCTCTGATCAAAGGAGAGACCCTGGACCACCGCAACTTCGTGGTGCTCAGTGAATGCACGTGGCAGGCCAAGCGGGCGGTCCGCAACCACGACTGGAAGTACATCCGCTGCTGGGACGCCGGTATCTACCCGCGCGACTGCGCCGAGCTCTACCACCTGCCGTCCGATCCCACGGAGCAGCGGAACCTGGCCCAAGATCGTCCTGACGTCGTGGCCCAGATGGATGCCGTCCTACAGAAGTGGCTGGACGACCGGGTGGACGGCGACGCCGACCCGATGCACGACGTGATCCAGGTCGGATTGCCGGCGGTGCGCCGCCTCGAAGGTGTAGTGCTCGAGGACGCAGCCCTGGTCTCCGGGACCGACCGGTAGCTGAACCGCACGGCCGGAGCAGCTCTCAGGTGTCTCGTAAGTTCCGTTTGGCCGCCACGGCCGCCCTGCTGTCGGTCGGCCTGTCCTGCCTGGACATCGGCTCGGCCCATGGCGCGCCGCTGGTCACCGATCAGGCAGCGGCGGCCGGTGCCGACGCTGAGGCGACACCGACGGGGGCGACCGACCCGGCGCCGTCTGATCCGACGACCACCACCACCTCTGATCCGACGACCACGACCACCTCGGTCCCCGACAGCTCGACCACGACCTCGGTGCCGTCCACGTCGGGGTCCCCATCGACGACGGTCCCGGCCTCGACGACCACTTCGACGACGGCCGGGGTTCTCCCTCCGGGCGGTGTCATTAGCCTGCCCGGGCCCTGGGCGACCACCGCCCAGCAACCACCCGTCCCGAGTCAGGGCGCGGCCTACCTGGGCGCCTGGCTGAACCCGACCCGCGCGGCCCGGCCGAACGAGGCCGAACTGGCCGCCCTCAGCGGATTCAACCAGCAACTGGGCCATCCGCTGAGCATCCTGCACGTCTACGAGCCATGGGACCAACCGGTCAACAACACCCTTCTGCGGCAGTTCCTGGCGTCGGGCTCGATACCGATGCTGGACTGGGCCTGCGGCACGGCGGACAGCCAGATCGTCTCCGGCGCCGATGACAAGTTCATCGCCGGCTACGCCCGTCAGCTGGCCAGCCTGAACGCCCCCCTCTTCCTCCGCTGGTACTGGGAGCCCAACTTCCCCGGTTCCGCCAACTACATCCGCTGCATGGGTGATCTGGGGCCGGCCGGTTACCGGGAGGCGTTCCAGCACATATACGACATCTTCCAGCAGGAGGGCGCGACAAACGTCGCCTTCGTCTGGTGTGTTGCGACGAGCGGCAAAAGCAACTTCGAGGCGTACTTTCCCGGCTCCCAGTACGTGGATTGGATAGCGGCCGACGGATACGACCGGAGCACGTCGGTCGTCCAGAACGGCTCGGATCTGTTCGTCAAGCGCTTTTCGGCGTGGTACAACAAGTTCAGCCACTACCGGAAGCCGATGATGATCACCGAGACGGCGGCTGTGAATAACCCGGGTGTCCAACCGGCCTATTTGCAGCAAATCCTGGCCGACCTTCCACGGTATTTTCCTTTGATCCGGGGCGTCCTGTATTTCGACACGACGAACCAGCGGTTCTCATACGGGCTGACCGCCGACGGCATGAGCGCCCTGGCCGCCCTAGCCGCGAACCCGCTGTTCCGGCCCGGGCTGCGGGCCTCGTCGATCGCCGTCCGGCCGCCCACCGGTCCGATCTATGCCGACGGCCGGCAGACGGTCACCGCCGCCTTGTCACAGCCGCAGGCGCTCGGCGAGGTCACGTTCGAGGCGGACGGAACGCCGGCCGCGTCCTGCACCGAAATTCTCGGCGGCCCCACCGCGTCCTGCCAGTTGCCGTACCTGGCGCCCGGCCACCACAGCCTGGTCGCGCTCTATGGCGGCAGCGCCCTGTACGGGGCGGCGAAATCGGAGCCGGTGACGATCACGGTGTTGCCCGGCTCGCCGCCATCACCGCAGTCATTGACGCCGCTGATCCCGTCCGCCTTCGATGCCGGGGTCATGGCGCCCTGGGCCGCCAAGATCGGTGACCTGACCTACCAGCAGTACCGGTCCGATGCGGCCATCGGCGCCGGGATCTCGACGACCGGCGTGCCCGTCGGTGCCGATCAGCTGGCCGGGGCCGGCAACCCGAACCTGTTCGGCCTGGCCGCATCGAAACATTCGACCGGATCGATGCTCGGCCCGTTCAAGCTCTGGAGCGCGGTCGGCCTGGTCCCCGCCGGCCTTTTGATCGTCTACATCTTCACATCTCTTCGTAGAGACCGGCGCAAGCGGCGCATCGGCGCTTCCGGGCCCGGTCTCTCCACGAAATAAGGACAGCCAATGCTCTCTCTCACCAGAAACAAGCCAGAGAAGATCCGGGGCATGAACGCCTCGCTGACCGCCACCAGCGGTGGCCTGCGCGAGCGCACCCCGGACGGGCTCCGGATCGACAAGCGGCAGATCGCGCTGGCCTTGGTGTTCGCATTGGCCGCCGCCTTCGCCGTCGTCTACACGATCGATGCGTCGGCCACCGGGGCGAAGAACTTCCAGGCGGTGGTCACCAGCGCGGCGCGCTACGACCTCAACTTCCCCAACACCGGCCAGGTGGTGTCCATCCTGGTCACGCCCGGCCGGCAGGTGAAGGCCGGCCAGCTGCTCGCCCGTCAGTCGACCGGCACCCTCGATGCCCAAGTCGCCGCCGACCAGTCCGCCGTCAACGCGGCATCGGCCATCGTGCAGCAGGACGCCAACCCGTCGCTGGTCTCGGCTCAGCTCGACCAGTACAAGCTGAAGGTCGCCCAGGCCAACTCGGCGCTGGGTACCGCGCAGGCCGCTCTGTCCAGCGCCCAGTCGGCGGCGGAGACGAATGTCTCCAGTTCCCAGGCGGCGGTGGCCGCCGACCAGACGCTCGTGTCCCAGGACGCCACTCGTTACAACCAGGCCTGCCCGAAAGGTCCGGTGGCGCCGACGTCGGGACTGAGCGGCAGCCAGTACAACGCGGCGGAGACCCAGTTCAAGTACTGCCAGAACCTGCAGGCCACCTACGACCGCGACCAGGCGCAGCTGAGCGCCGACCAGCCGAAGGTGTCAGCGGCCGAAGCGCAGGGTCAGGCCAACGTGGGTTCGGCCACCGCCGAGGTCAAGAGTGCCCAGAGTGATCTGCAGCTGGCGCAGAACGAGCTGAGCGTGGCCACTTCCCCGTCCAGCTCGGCTGCGCTGGCCCAGGCTCAGGCCCAGCTGACCGACGCCCAGAGCAAGTTGGCCTCGGCCAAGCAGGCCCTCGGCCAGGCGGTGTTGACGGCACCCGCGGACGGCACCGTGTCCGAGGTCTTCGGCTCACCGGGCGAGTTCCTCGGACCGGACGGCGTCAAGATCTACCAGTCGCCCCAGGGCGCCTCGGATGCGGCCAGCTCCGGCTTCCAGCTGTTCCCCTCGTCCTCCAACTCCTCGGCCGGCGCCTCGTCCAGTACGGCCGGCACCGAGCCTCTGATCGAGATAGTCGGTGGCCAGCAGCAGGTGTCCGCCCAGGTCCCCCAGAGCGACATCGGTAAGTTCAGCATCGGCAAGACGGCCTCCGTCCGCCTCTCCGCCCTCGGGGTCTCGACCACCGGCAAGGTCGTCGAGATGTACCTGAACCCGTCGCGGGGGACCAACAACGTCGACTACCAGGTGGTCCTGCAAATCCAGCCGGTCACCGGGCTCCTGCCCGGCATGAGCGCGGTGGTGAGCCCACCCCGGTCGTGATCAGCCCCCGGGACTGAGCTTCCTCTTCTTCGATGCCGCCGTCCGAGTCGCGTTTCACGCGGCGGGCCCTCTACCGCACCTACGACGACGACTCTCGGTCCCACCCCGATCGCCAACCTGCTCGTCCAGTACGTCATCGCCGGGCTCCTGTGCACCTGGCTGGCGCTGACGTCGTTACGCCTGCCTCCTCCCGCCGCGCCGGCGGGGTGATCTGGTCGACGCTTCCACAAACGGGCCGAGGAGTCCCATCCAATCGATCTACGCCTATGTCCGACTTACTGTCACATCTTCGGCCGGCTTCAAACCTTCTATTCGGAGCCGGCTATCCGAGCGATGTGGCCACTCCGGTACTCCAACTATTAGCAACCTAATGCAAGATACTTGGCCTAGTAAGTGCCGGCACGCAACCGTCCTTGACAGCCTGTGCTATACCTGAGAGACTTCCGGGTCTGTACTGAGTTATGCAGCGCAGTTCGGCCCGGGCAGGGGAAAGAGAGAGAACGATAATGGCGGAACAACTCCACCTGGATACTGACCATCGCGCCGGCGGGCGCCGGCGTTCGCGCCTGATAACGATCGGGGTCACGGCGGCCGCCGCCGGGGCGATGGCGCTTCCGCTGCTGCCGGCGACCGGCGCATCGGCGACGACGACCAGCCCGACCTGGTTCCAGCGCCACCCGGCCAACTTCCCGACGGCCAGGACCGTCCCGGCCATGGCCGAGGATCCGGACACCGGCCAGCTCGTGCTGTTCGGAGGCCTGAACGGCAACGGCACCCCGCTGGACGACACCTGGGTGTGGAACGGGGTCAACTGGACCCACATGTCACCGGCGACGTCGCCGCCCGCCCTGTTCGGCGGCTCGATGGCCTACGACCCGGCCAGCCACCAGCTGATCTTCTTCGGCGGGGTCAACAACAACGCGAGCAACGCCACATGGGTCTGGACCGGTTCCAACTGGCACCACCTGACCACCACCGCCGCCCCGCCGCCCCGTTTCGGTGGTGCCCTCGCCTATGACGCCAAGACCAGCCAGCTGATCCTGTTCGGTGGCGCCAGCGGCAGCGGTTACGAGAACGACACCTGGAGCTGGAACGCCGCCAACTCGAGTTGGACGCAGGTCGCTTCCAGCGGTCCGAGCGCCCGGGCTCTCTCCTCCATGGCCTACGACCCCATCGGTCAGCAGCTGATTCTCTTCGGCGGCGCGGACCAATCCGGCCCCCTGGATGACACCTGGGCGTGGAACGGCACCGCCTGGTCGCACAAGACTCCGGCCGGCCCGGCCCCGTCGGCCCGCGAGGAATCGGCCATGATCGACGATCCGGTGACCGGCAACATCGTGCTGTTCGGCGGTGCCGCACAGTCGCTGTCGGGCGGTCCCCAGCGTCTCGGTGATACCTGGAACTGGACCGGCTCGGCCTGGAGCCAGGCGGCCCCGTCGGCCACGCCCGGTGCCCGCTACGGCGCCGGCATCGGGATCGATCCGGTGGATCACAACCCGGTCCTCTTCGGGGGCACCGATGCGGTCAACAGCGACACCTGGGAGTACGGCAACCCGACTACCGCCCCGCCCGAGCCGTCCCTCGGCTACTGGATGGTGGCTTCCGACGGTGGTCTGTTCACCTTCGGTAACGCCCACTTCTACGGTTCGACCGGGAACCTCCGGCTGGCCAAGCCGGTGGTCGGAATGGCTCCGACCAAGGACGGCAAGGGATATTGGATGGTGGCCTCCGACGGTGGCATCTTCACCTTCGGTGACGCCCAGTTCCACGGCTCGACCGGCAACGTGCACCTGGCCAAGCCGGTCCTGGGCATGGCCTCGCCGGACACCGGCGGTTACTGGCTGGTCGCCTCCGATGGTGGCGTCTTCACCTTCGGTGACGCCCACTTCTACGGTTCGACCGGCAATGTGAAGCTGGCCCAGCCGGTAGTGGGCATGGCCGCCACGCCCGACGGCAAGGGCTACTGGATGGTCGCCTCCGACGGTGGCATCTTCGCCTTCGGTGACGCCAAGTTCTACGGCTCGACCGGGAATGTCCATCTGGCCAAGCCGGTCGTGGGCATGGCCGCCACGCCCGACGGCAAGGGCTACTGGCTGGTGGCCTCCGACGGTGGCATCTTCGCCTTCGGTGACGCCAAGTTCTTCGGCTCGACCGGGAATGTCCATCTGGCCAAGCCGGTGGTCTCGATGGCCTCCAGCGGCTCCGGCAACGGTTACTGGCTGGTGGCCTCCGACGGTGGCATCTTCGCCTTCGGCGATGCCTCCTTCTTCGGCTCGACCGGCAACGTGAAGCTGGCCCAGCCGGTCGTCTTCATGGCCGGAACGGGGCACTGAGCACCTAGCGGTCCAAAGCAGACCATCTCGTACGCCTGTCGGGCACGTCCAACGTGTTCGGCAGGCGTACGAGCGCGTCCGGGCTTCTGTTCGTTTTTCTCCCGGCGGGCCTCTCTGCGGCCGGCGGGCGTACCGGCGGAGGTTCCTGCCGGCGGGCGGCCGGCGCGGGATCGTGCGGTTCTGGGCGTCGTTCCTCGGCGTCGCCGGCGCAGCCGGACGGCGAAAGCGGGCGGCGTCGGCCGAAGTGCGCTAGTCGGTCCACAGTTGTACGGGTTCGGGCCGCCTGGACCGTCAGAACGCCGGATTGCGCGTTCGGACGGTCCCATTGAGAAGGGGCCCCAGCTGACTGGACCGCAATAACGCGCTTATGGGCGTTCTGGTGGCCCACTCGCAGACGTCCCCGCGACTGTGGACCGGACTATCGCGACCGGCGACCGGCGACCGGCGACCGGCGACCGGCGACCGGCGGCGGCGGAGCACACGGACCGACTCGACGTGGCACTTACTCATCGAAGGTGTCACCAGTGAGCTGTTTCCGCCCAGGGACTGATATCTCGCCGACACAGTGACCCCCCGGTGATGGGTCATGGCCGGTCAGGACGCTCGTTGGACGCCAGGGTGACCACGGAGGACGGCCCTCGCCGGCACCTGCGTCGCCCGGGCCCGGAGCCGGCACAACGCGGTTCGTCGCGCCAGGCAACCCGGTCTACTGACGCTGCGGGTGGTGCCCGAGCGGCGACCTCTGGTCGGGCGTCGGGCACGGTCTCGTCTGAGCGGCGCCGCTCCAGTGCGGTGTCGGAGGCGGCATCACGGTCGTTCTGGCCTTCATCGGAGTCGGCCAGAATGGCCTGCGCCTGCTCGGTCGGCGCTTCGGACCGGGCGGCGACCTCCTCGGGCAGGCGGTTGGCCGCTCGGGCTGCAGTGCGCTCGTCGGTCACCTATTGGCCCCTGCCAGCCGGCCCGGTAGGTAGTCGCCGGGTAACATTCGGGGCAGGCGAAGAGGGCAGGCGGGTCGGGTCAGGTGAGCAGAATCGAGGAGGCGCTCAGCGCCGCGGACGCGGCCAATTTCGTGGGCCGGGAGCACGAGTTGGCGATCTTCGGGCAGTGGCTCGAGACCGGCCCACCGCTGATGCACCTGTGCGGGCCGGGCGGTATCGGCAAGAGCACCCTCCTCAGGGCCTTCCGCCGTCTGGCCGCCGCCGACCACCGGCAGGTCGTGGTCGTCGACGGCGCCTCCTTCGAGCCCGATCCGGAGGCGTTCTCGGCCGCCGCCAGCAGGTGGACGGAGACAGCCCCAGCGGAACCGGGCCCAGTCGGGGCCGAGTCAGGCCCGACCACCGCGACCGGCCGGGATCGGGTGCTCATGGTCGACGGCTTCGAGCACCTGTGGCAACTGACACCGTTCCTGCAGAAGGAATTCCTACCGTCGCTGCCCGCTGAGACCCGGGTCGTGCTGGCCGGCCGCTACCCGCTGGGCCTGGCCTGGGGAGAATGGGCCGACCTGATGCGGACCGTCGGATTGAGCCGCTGGAGCCGGAGTCAGGTCGGGACCTATCTCGCCCGGCGTGGCCTGTCCGATCCGGAAACACGCGAGGCCGTGTGGCAGCGGACGCTCGGCCATCCGCTGGCGGTCTCCTTGGCAACCGACGTGATCGGCAAAGTCGGGCTGGAGCGCATGGCCGATCGGGCGGAATGGCACCTGTCGCTGCGCCACATCATCGAGGACCTGCTGGCCGACGTGGCCGACCCCGGTCTGCGGAGACTGCTCGAGGCGGCATCCATGCTGCGCCAGTTCGACGAGGAAGCGCTGGCTGCGGTGGGCGGCGCCGACGACGCCGCCTCCGGCTTCATGAAGCTCTGCCAGCTGTCGGTGGTGCGGGCGGGAGAGCGCGGGCTCAGCCTGCACGAGGAGGTCCGCCGGCTCATCGGCGAGGATCTCAAATGGCGCGACCCGGAACGCTACGACCGCTACAGGGAACGGGCCCGGATCTATTACCAGGCCCGGGCCGGTCGGGGTCCCGGCCGATCGGCCGGCCGCATGCTCGTCGACCAGCTGTTCCTGTCCGACATCGGGCAACTACGGGATCGCATCTTCCTCGAAGACGAGCCGGAAGGGACCTGGATCCAGAGGTCCGATCCCGACGGCATGTCGGTGGCCGAGGTGCTCGACGGGTGGTTGTCGCAGATGGCGAGCAGCGACACCCCTCCACCCCCCGAGGAGCTGGATCCGGCGCTGTGGGCCCGGATGGTCGACCTGGGCGGCGGCTCCGTCCAGCTGGCCCGCGCCGCGACGGGCGAGCCGTTGAGCGCCGGCTTCTTGATGCCGATCGTCCGCCAGACCGTCGACGCCCTGCCTCCCGGACCGGTCCGCACGCTGATCGACGTCTGGCGCGACCTGACCGGCGCGAAGGTCGAATATCAGCGGGCCACGGCGTCGGCGTGGTACCTGTCCACCATCGCCACGAGGAACGAGCCGGCGGCGGTCACCGAACCGGCCCTGATACGGGCCTGCATCGACATTGCGCTGGCCCAAGGGGGTGAATACCTCGTGCTCACGCGCAGCCCCGTCTACCACGAGGTCGCTCAGGTGTTCGGCTTCCATCCCATATGGCAAGCCGATGTCGACGACAGCGGTGTGGCCCCGCTGGTCGGTTACCACGTCGACCTCGACTCCCTCGGTGTGGTCGCCCTCTTGGAGTCACTGGTCGCCGCCGTCCCGCCGCCCCGCACCTTCCGCGGACCGGCCTTGGAACGGCAGATCGAGACCGTCCTGCGGGACTGGCGTAACCCGGCGGCGCTCGACCGCAGCCCGCTGGCGGCGTGGGTGGCGTGGCGGCAGGGGGGCGAGGCGGCGAAGCGGCCCGGGGCGGCGGTGCGGGACCTGATCTCTGGGATCCTCCGATCGGCCGGGGAGCGCCAGGATGATGAGCGGCTGGCCCTCGAGGCCGTGATCCGGGGCTACCTGGAACCGGCCCCCAACCAGGAGGCCGCCGCCCGGCGCCTATCGGTGTCCCGGGCCACTTACTACCGGCTGCGCAAGCGGGGCGTGGAGGTCATCGCCCGCGACGTCTGGCAGGCCCTCGCCGGCTGATCAGCGCCCCGCGCCTTCCCGGGGGTGCTGATTCCAGCCCCGCCTCCGCCCGGTTTGACCGACCTTGCCCGATCGGATCGGGTCCGGCGGTCCGCCGAGCGGGAAGTTGAGACGGTTCTGAGACACTCCGTCGCAGAGACTCGGACGGGGCGTTCGCCAAACGGCGCAGGCCCGGGCGGATCAGAAGTCAGGGGTAGCGATGCACGGATCGATGGGCGTACTTCGTCGGGTGGTAGCGGTGGTGGGGGCATGTGCCGCCGTGCTCCTGTGCATACCGACGGCGCTCATGTCGGCCGGGAGTTCGGCATCGGCGACCACCGGTGCCAGTTCGTACGTCTGGGATCTGGTGCACGACGTGCAGGCCCATCCCGATCAGAACCCGGCGCCTGATTCGTATGGCGATCAGGGCACGTGGGCGTACCAGTCGGGCCAGCCGGCATCGAGCAGCAGCCCGGGGGCCAACCAACCTCTCAGCTACTACACCCCGGTGGGGTGCAACGACGGGACCTCCAACCAGATCGGCGAGTGGCAGCCGGCCGATCAGGCCTGGGCCCCGCTCGTCGAGTACATCCCGTGCAACGGCCAATCCGAGGTGGCGGCCCATCCGTACCCCGACGCCGATGCGGTGGTGGCGTGGACGGCGCCGTACACGACCACCGTGAACGTCTCGGGGAGCGTCACCTCCATCGACCCCGGCGGAGGGGATGGCGTCGCCTGGTACCTCTTCACCGGTACCACCCAGATCGGCAACGGGACCGTCGCCGCCGGCGGGTCGGCCTCGATCGCTGCGGTCAGCAACCTCACCGTCGCTGCCGGGCAGGTCATCTACTTCCACATCAACGCCGGCCCGGCCGGTAACACCGACTACGACACCACCAGCATCGACCTGACCATCATCGCCATGCCGCCGGCGGCGATCAGTTCCGCGCCGGATACCTCCAACGGCTGGAACCTGGTCAACGCCTTCGCCGAGGGCGGCAACGCCAACCCGTTCCACGTCGACGGCGCGACCAGCCCCTGGAGCATCCGGAGGAGCACTTCACTCGCCCACGACGGCAACTACGCCCTGCTGCCCACCTATGCCCAACCCTTCGACGGGTTGAGCGGGGTGCGGTCCTGGTCGGCGGCGGACGCGTCCGATTGCTCCAGCCAGACGCCCCCCGACTCGGAGCTACCGCTCGTGGCGGCCAACGCCGGCGCCACCGACCAGCAGGACATCCAGGGCTGCCTGCACGACGCCCCGCCCAACTCGGTGACCGTGCTGCCGCCCAGCAACGGCATGGCCGTGATCGCCTGGAAGAGTCCCATCAGCGGGACGGTGGACATCACCGGGGCGCTCACCGCCGCCTTCTCGCAGGACGGGTTGGACTGGAGCATCGACGAGGGCACGACCACCCTGGCCAGCGGGACGAACAGCGGTCCGGGCGCAACCACCTCGTTCGGCAACGTCCAGGCCAACGTTGCCGTCGGCACCTACCTGTACCTGCTCATCGATCCGGGCACCCAGGGCAACAACCTCGGTGACGCCAGCCAGGTCGACCTGACCATCAACCCGCCCGGGGCTGATCTCATCTCCGGCGTGGCCGCCAACACGACCGTCGCCGAGACCGGCGCCGGCGCCATCCCGGTCGCAGGCCCGTGCTCCTGCTGGGTGGGCATCCCAGGCGCCCAGTACCTGTGGGGTGATGCCGACGGGTCGGCCACGACCTACACGTTCCAGACCACATTCGCCACGCCGGCCGGCTCGACCAGCGGCAGCATCCTCTGGAGCGCCGACAACTCGAGCACCGTCACCCTTAACGGGAAAAGTGTCGGCAGCAATGACACATGTGAGTTCACCTGTGTCAACACCCGGCCGCTCACCCTGGCCGCGGCGGGCGGGACCAACACGCTGGACATCCAGGTGACGAACACCGACGGCCCGGGCATGGTGATCTACCAGGTCCAGACCGGCGGTCAGCCGGCGCCGGCCGCCGAACTGGCGGGCGACACGCCGACGGCCGCCAACCCCAACCAGCAGCCGGCCAAGTCGGCGGCGCAGAGCCCCGACGGCGTCGACCAGATTTTCGGCAACTACACGATGGACGTCACCGATCTGAGCATCCCCGGAGTCGGCGTGCCGTTGCGGATCGAGCGCAGCTACGACTCGGCCCGGCCGGCCAACGGTCCCCTGGGCTACGGGTGGCACCTGGCCTTCGACCTGACGCTGGCCACCGGCCACAACTCGATCAGCATCACCCGCGGCGACGGCCGCGTGGATGTGTACACCCTGCTGAAGAGCGGTTCCTACGCGCGGCCGCCGGGGGTGGAGGACCAGCTGGTCAAGAACAGCGACGGCACCTACACGCTGACGCTCGAGTCGCAGATCAAGTACACCTTCGACGCCGTGGGTCAGTTGGTCAAAGTGGTGGATCCTTATGGCAACACCGATGTCATGACCTACAACTCCAACGGGCAGTGGGTCGGGATGAACGACGCCACCGGGCGCAACTGGTCACTGAACTACGTGCCGAACACCAATCACATCGCGAGAGTGGCCGACGCCGCCGGCCGGACGGTCGCCTACAGCTACGACCAGGCCGGGAACCTGACGGGGGTGACCGACGCCGACGGCAACACCACCCACTACGCGTACGACGCCAACCACCGGATGACGTCGGTCACCGACGCTCGTGGCAACCAGACGGCGCAGCTCAGCTATGACGGCCTCGGCCGGGTCGCGCAGGTGACGAATGCGGCGGCGGGCACCTCCTTTTACACCTACTTCCCCGGCCGCACCATCTATCAGGACGCCGACGGCAACAAGTGGGCGTACTACTTCGACGCCGAATACCGGCTGCTCGGCACCATCGACCCCCTGGGCGCGGCCAGCTACATCGGCTACAACTCGTCCGGACTGCTGTCCACCCAGACCAACGCCGACGGCGACACCACCAGCTACACCTATGACAGCTCCGGGAACAACACGTCGATCACCGACGCCCTGGGCCGCACGACGACGATGACCTACACCGGTCACAACCTGATGTCGAAGACCGACCCCCTGGGCCACACCACCACCTACTCCTACGACCCCAGCGGTCAACTGGTGAGCGTCACCGACCCGTTGGGGCATGTCACGGTGCAGAACACCTACCTGGCCGACGGGCTCCTCCACCGGACCACCGACGCCCTCGACAACACCACCACCTACGCCTATGACCAGAACGGCAACCGGACGTCGGTCACCGACCCGCTCGGGAACGTCTCGACCTCGAGCTACGACCCGGCCGGGCGGGTGACCCTGGTGGTGGACCCGCTAGGTCGCAAGCTCAGCTACAGCTACGACGCCCTCGGCCACGAGTTGACCAAGACCGACAACCAGTCGGCCACCACCACCTACACCTACGACCAGGACGGCAATCAGCTCACCGAAACGGCCCCGGCCGGCAACACCACGTCGTCCAGCTACAACGCGGCCGACCTGATGACCGGGCAGTGGGACGGCAACGGGACACAGACCTACGCCTACGCCTACGACAACATGGGTCACCAGACCGGAATCGGATACGGGGACGGCACCTCCGCCCACCGCACCTACGACCCGGATGGGCGCCTGCTGGCCACGCAGTCCTACCTCGGGCAGAGCCGGGGTTACCAAACCACGTACGCCTACGACCCGGCCGGCGATCAGATTTCGGAAACCGATCCGCAGGGCACCACCGCCCCGTTTCACTACGCCACGACCCACTACAGCTATGACGCCGACCACGAACTGCTGTCGGTGGTGGATCCCCTCTCGACCAAGGCGGCCGTCCACTACTCCTACGACCTCGACGGCCACCGGACGGCCGTCACGGACCTGTTGGGCCACGTGACCCAGACCGCCTACGACGCCGACGGCCACCCGGTGACGGTGACCGACGCCCTCCACAACCGGACCACGATGACCTACGACGCGGCCGGCAATCTGGCGTCGCGTACCAACGGCGTCGGCCAGACCGTCACCTACGGCTACAACTACCTGGGTCAGATGTCGGAGTACGCGGCCGACGGCAGCACCGTCGAGTACAACTACGACGCGGCCGGCGAGCGCACCGCCGTGATCGACAACTCGGGGTCCACCCAGTACTCCTACGACATCGACGGCCGGCTGAGCAAGGCGGTGGAACCCCACGGGACGGTGTCGTACACCTACGACACCGACGGCCGCCTGACCGGCCTGACCCAGCCGACCGCCACCGTCGCCTACACCTATGAAAATAACAACCGGATCGCCACCGTGGCCGACAAGGGGGCGCAGGTCGTCGCCTACGGCTACGACGTCATGGGCCGGATCTCCTCCGCGGCCTACGCCAACGGCGACACGTCCGGCTACACCTATGACTACGACGGTCGCCTGACCGACATCGCCGTCCACTCCCAGGCCGGCAAGCTGCTGGCCACGTACTCCTACACACTCGACGCCGCCGGCGACCGGGTCAAGGAAGCGACCCCCGGATCCAAGTCGACCAACACCTACGACTCGGCCGGCCGCCTGACCAAGGCGGCGATCACCACCGGCGGGACCACTACGAGCTACAGCTACAGCTACGACCTGGCCGGCAACCGGACCAAGCAGACGGTCGGCGCCACCACGACCACCTACACCTACGACGCCGACGACCAGATGACCGCCGCCGGTACCACCCCGATCACCTACGATCGGGCCGGCCGGCTCGTCTCTGACGGGGCGCGGAGCTATACGTACAACTCGCTGGACCAGTTGACCGCCGTGTCCGGGGCCACCACCGGGTCGTACGTGTACGACGGGAACGGCCAGTTGCTGACGCAGACCGAGAGCGGCACCACGACCAACTACCTGGTCGACTCGGCCGGAGCCAGCCCGTCGCGCCTGGCTTCTACGTCGAACGGGGCGACGACGGCCACCGTCTACGGCCTCGACCCGGTGGTCGAGAAGTCGTCCAAGACCACCTACGACCAGACCGACGGCCTGGCCGACATCGCCCTGCGGACCGGCCCCACCGGGACGATCGTCCAGTCCTCGACCTTCGACCCGTTCGGCAACCCGATGGCCGGCGCCTCCAACTCCGGGGTCTCCGGCGCGCCGACCATGGCCGGGGGCGCCCTGGACTACATGCACTCCCGTGTGTACAGCCCGTCGCTCGGCCGGTTCCTCAGCCGGGACGACGCCGCTCCGAACCCGGGTCTGGCCCTGTCCTTCGACCCGTACACCTACGCCCTCGACCAGCCCACGGATCTGACCGACCCGAGCGGTCTGTGTTCCTGGGCCGACCCGCTCAGCTGCCTGAGCGGCGCAGTGAACGCGGTGGGGGGAGCGTTGAGCGCGGCGGGGCAGGCGGTCGTCTCGGCCGGTACGGCGATCTCGACGGCGGCGGCCGCCGGCGTGCACGCCGTCGGTGACACGGTCGCCAGCCTGGCCGGTCAGGCCAAAGATGCCGTCGCCAACGCCGGCCAGTACGTGTTGGACGCGAGCGGTAGCGCAGCGGCCGACGCGGCCAAAGGCATCCAGTCGTTCTTCACCGCCTCCCCGGTGATCGGTGCTGGGGCGGGGAATGTGATCGGTGCTGGGGCGGGGAATGTGATCGGTGCTGGGGCTGGGAATGTGATCGGTGCTGGGGCGGGGA
>DASZNC010000059.1:0-77098 GCA_035551615.1 Acidimicrobiales bacterium | reverse complement strand
AGAACTCCAATTCGGGCTATCTGCGCGTCAACCCAGCTGGCGGCCACGCGCGCGCTGACGCGTAGAGCTCCCGTTCGGGGCCCGGCCGTCGCCCACCCCCGCCGGGCGCGCCGGGCGCTCGATCTCGGCCGAGGGGCGGTGGCCCGGATCGGACTGGTCCTTTGACCGCCGAGTAGATCGACGGGCTCATCGGGGAGCACGAACCCGATCTGCAACCAGACAGTTGCATATAGTTACGCGCTATGGACCTACTGGTGCTGGGCGGGACCCATCATGTCGGCCGGTGCATCGTCGAGGAGGCGGTGGCACGGGGGTGGCTGGTGACGATGGTCAACCGCGGGACGAGTGGCCATCGGACGCCAGGCACCGAACTGCTGATCGCAGATCGGCTGGCTCCCGGGCAGCTCGAGGAGGTCCTGGGCGACGGGAAGTGGGACGCAGTGGTCGACACCTGGAGCGCCGCCCCGGCCCCGGTTCGTGACGCGGCCCAGCTGCTGGCCGGCCGGGCCCGGCACTTCGGATACGTGTCGAGTCGCTCGGTGTACGAGTGGCCGATCGCTGCCGGGCTGGACGAGACCGGACCGGTGGTGGCCGGCGACCCGTCGTCGACCGAATCCGGGGATTACGCCTCGGCCAAGCGGGGCGGGGAGCTGGCCGCCCTGGAGGCCTTCGGTGACCGGGCCCTGGTGGCGCGGGCTGGTTTGATATTGGGGCCGTATGAGTTGATAGGGCGGTTGCCGTGGTGGCTGCGCCGGCTAGAACGCGGTGGGCCGGTGCTGTGCCCAGGTCCGCCCGGGCGGGCGCTGCAGTACATCGACGGCCGGGATCTGGCCTCATGGATGTTGGATATGGCGGCCGCCGGTCGGGGTGGCGTGTTCGACACGGTCAGCCGGGCCGGCCACACGACGATGGGTGCACTGCTCGAGACCGCCAACCGGGTGACCGGCGGGCGGGCCGAACTGGTCTGGGTGACACCCGATCTGGTCGAGGCCCAGGGCATATCCCCCTGGACCGAGCTGCCGATCTGGCTGCCGCCCGAAGGGGAGGCGGCCGGCCTGCATGCCGGCAATACCAACAAGGTGCACAAGGCGGGCATGGTCTGCCGGCCGATCGCCGACACGGTCGAGTCCACCTGGCGGTGGCTCGAGACGGAGGGCGACCCGCCCAGCCTGGAGGAGGGCAGAGTCGGTTACTCGGCCGCCCGTGAGCAGGCCGCCCTTCTCGCCGCCGGCCAATAGCGACAAGATTCCGAGATCGGCCGGCGCCAGGCGACGAGCAGCCGGCTGCCCACGCCGTCAGGCGACGCGGCCGGCCCCGACCGGCGCCCCCGCGACCGGCGCCGCCGCCGGCCACCCCGTCAGGCGACGCCGGCCACGCCGTCAGGCGACGCCAGCCAGGTCGTCCACGCTGATCATGGGCAGGGACCAGCGCAGGGCGAACCGCTCCACGGCGGAGCCGTTCAACATCCGGCCGTCCGGCCCCATCACCTCGCATATGACCGCTACCGTCGGCCGGCCGGCGACCTGGCAGAGAGCCAGCGACGCTTCGGTGTGACCCCGCCGCTCGGCTAACCCGCCGGGTCGAGCGCCCAGGGGGAAGACGTGCCCGGGCCGCAGGAAGTCGGATGGGACGGCGTCGGGGTGGGCCAGCCGGCGGATGGTGGCCGCCCGGTCGAAGGCTGACACGCCGGTACCGGTACCAGCCGCCAGGTCGACCGGAACGTGCGGTGCCGTCCCGTGGCGGTCCCCGGGCCCGGGCAGGGCCTCGATCTCGAGCCGGTCCAGGCGGGCCCGGTCGCACGGGACGGTCGTGTGCCCGCAGGCGTGGGTCAGGAGGAACGCCATCGACTCCGGCCGGAACCCGGCGCCGGCGAAGACGATGTCGGCCTCCGCCTCGCGGTCGGGGTCGTAGATCAGCACCCCGCCACCGGTGGCCAGATGGGCGGCGCATTTGTCGACGCCGGCCCGGCCCCGCAGCTCGCCGGCCCACGGCAGCGCGGCCAGCGTCCGAGCCGCGACCAGGCGGGCGGCGGCGTGCAACTCGCCGGCCGACTTGGCGAACAGGTCGGATTCCAGGTTGACCCTTTGGCCGTCGGCGACCGAGCCGAGCGTCGTCTCCCGTTGGGTGACCGGGATGAGGGCCACCGAGAATCTGTCGGCCAGCCGCTCGGCGACGGTCAGGCTGACGCCGTCGACCGCCACCGACCCCTTGCCGACGACATCGTCCATCAACCGTTTGGGCGGACGGATCCACACCCGCCGCCCACCCAGCTCGTCCACCTCGACATGGGTCACCTTGCCGACGCCATCCACGTGGCCCTGCACCAGGTGCCCGTCGAGCGGATCGCCGACCCGGAGCGGGACCTCCAGGTTGACGGCGTGGCCGGCCGGCCATTCGTCGAGCGTGGTGCGGGCCGCCGTCTCCTCCGATAAGTCGGCTTCGAACCAGTCGTCGCCCACGCCGGTCACCGACAGGCAGGTGCCGTTAACGGCCACCGAACCTCCGGGGGCGACCAGGCCGGCGGTCTTGTTCGCGGCGACGACGATCGATCGCCGCCGGCCTACAGTAGTGGCAGTGATGATGCCGATTTCAGTGATTCTTCCGTTGTACATGCGATTCTCCGACGTTCACATCCGAGGCGCCGGGCGGGCGCCAACCAGTTGGTCTGCTCGGACTGTCACCGTTGGCTCCGGGCTCGCACCGGACCATCCCGCCGGCGGCGGGATCTGCGGGCTGTTACCGCTCAGGACGGAATCGCGCCGTCACCCGAATATTATTCTATTCGGACGGGATTTGGAAGGCGAAATGTTGGACCTCCACCATCAACGGCAGGAGGTACCCGACGTAGAAGCTGGTCAGGTCCAGGCCCGGATGGTGCTCGACCTGCTTGTCGATGATGTCGACCCGGTCGTCCTTGTCCCGGTAGGCGAGGGCCCGCCCGTAGAAGTCGTCGAGCTCCTCGATGCTGGCGACGCCCATCCCGAAATGGTCCAGCCGGGGCGCCATCATCGGCTTCTCCTCGGCGATGAGGAACACGAACTGGTCGTAGGAGTAGGCGCTGAGGATCAGCTTCTCGCGGTTGACCGTCTCGGTCGGGAGTTCCTGCCATCCGAAGACCTCGCGGTAAAAGGAGACGATCTCACGCCGCCCCCCCTCATCCAGGAGATCGGCGGGGACGCTCATGGCCACGTGGTTGAACCGGGGCGTGCCGGGCTTGGGCATTACGGGGCCACCATCACCTTTCCGGCCAGGTCGCCCCGGCTCAGTTGCTCCATCGCCCACTGGACCCGGTCGAGGGGCTGGTCCTCGGCCTCCACCAGGGCGTCGACCGGCAGCCGTCCCGACGCCAGCAAATCTATGGCTGCGTCGTAATCGGCCGGGGTGTACTCGACCGTGCCGGTGATCACGAGTTCGTTGAGGATGATCCGGTTCGAGTCGAATCGGGGCCGCTTCATCCCGGTGCCGGACAGCACCAGCATCCCGGCCCGGTCCAGGTTGTCGAGGGCCACCTCCATGGCCTCCGGCCGACCCGAACACTCGAAGGCGGCGGCGTAGGCACCGTCGGCCACGTCCATGGGCAGTGGCGGGCTGTGCAGCTCGTCGGGCCGGATCACGCGCGATGCGCCGATCCTCCGCACCAGGTCCTGGCGCACCTCGGACGGCTCGCTCACCGTGATGTCGGTGACGCCGTCGGCGATCAGCACGGCGACGGTGAGCTGGCCGATCGGGCCACCCCCGGTGACCAGCACCGGACGCCCGGCCGACGGACCGGCCCGGCGGACGCCTCTGAGCGCCACCGCCAGCGGTTCTGTCAGCGCCGCTGACCGGAGTTCCAGGCCGTCGGGGACCCGGTAGAGGCAGTCGGCGTCGATCAGCTTGTACCTGGCGAAGGCGCCGACGAACGGGTCGATCCCGAATTTCGGTTTGTTGGCACACAGGTTGGTCCGCCCCGACCGGCACCACTCGCAGCGGCCGCAGCCCCGGCTGGGGCCGCCGATGGCCCGGTCGCCGGCTGACCACCCTGAGGTGCCCTCGCCGATCTCGACCAGTACGCCCGAATACTCGTGCCCACTGATCGATCCCGGGGTGCCCCAGTCCTCCATGATCATGTGGAGGTCGCTGCCGCAGATGCCGCAGTGACTGACCTCCATCAGTACCTGGCCGGGGCCGACGTTCGGGACCGGCACCTCTTCGACCTGCACCGTGCGGCGGCCCTTGTACACCGCCGCCGGCATGGTCGCCCCCAGCTGCGCCACGCCGAAATTCCCTTACTGGCCCTGGAAGTCGGCCGGTCGCTTCTCGAGGAAGGACATCATGCCCTCCCGGAAGTCCTTGGTCCGGAACAGTGGCAGCAGGGTGAGGTACACCCGCTGCACGTGCGCCGAGAAGCCCTCCTCGGCGCCGTAGCGGAGCATCCGCTTGGCCGCCCGCACGGCGAGCGGGGCGTTGGCCGCGACCCGGTTGGCCACGTCCATGGCCGCTCCCATCAGGTCGCCGGCCGGGACCACCCGGCTGACCAGACCGAGCTCCAGCAGCCGGTCCGACCCGAGCGTCTCGCCGGTGAAGAAGATCTCGGCGGCGACGGATGCCCCGACCAGGCGGGGCAGGAGCCAGGTGCCGCCCGATTCGGGCAGTACGCCGCGCTTAGTGAAAGCCGGCGCCATCTTGGCGTTCTCGGCGGCGATGCGGATGTCGCAGCCCAGGGCCAGGTCCATGCCGTAGCCGGCGGCCCCGCCGTTGAGAGCGCAGATGGTGGGCACGTCGATCTCGTGCAGCACGATGGGCGGCGCATCGCGCAGGTCGAACTCGCCCGATCGGCCGCCGATGTCGAGGCCGGAACCGCTCGATTGCTCCTCCAGATCGAGCCCGGCGCAGAAGGCCCGGCCGGCTCCGGTCAGGACGACGGCCCGCACCTCGGGGTTGCGGTCGGCTTCGAGGAGGGCGGTGCTCAGTTCGCTGAGCATCGTCCCGCTGATGGTGTTCATCCGGTCCGGTCGGTTGAGCGTGATGACGGTCACCGCGCCGTTGCGCTCGGTCAGTAGCTGGTCGGCCATGCCCGAACGCTACCCCGGCGCACGCGTACCAGGCCGGGCCGGAGCGGAGCCGCCTATCTGCGGGACAGTTCCGTATCCCGGTAGACGGCCGCCCGCAGACCCGCTCGGCCCGGCTGAGGCCGCGGTCCGCCTATCCGCGGGGCAGCTCCGGATCCCAGTAGAGGGCCGCCGGCAGACCCCGCTCGGCCCGGGCCCGGGTGAGCAGATCGGCGACCAACGCCGCCTTGGCCGCGACGTAGTAGTCGATGTCGCCGGCCGACGCTTCGGCGTTGTGGCGCTTCAGGTCGGCGTAGGCCTGCCGGGACGCTCCGTCGGCGCGCAGCAGATCGCGCAGGAGCCAGTGCTCCAGGTGCGGCTTCGAGTCCTCGACCACCAGATACAGGTGGTGGGCGGGTAGATGGGCGCCGGTGGGCGGCAGGAAGGCCTCGCGCCCGACCACCCCGAGATCACCGCGCCACTCGTAGCCGAGCCCGGCCAGGGCCTCGATCACCGGCCGGACCCGGCTCCGGTCGGCGACGACGATGTCCATGTCGATGATCGGCTTGGCGGCCAGCCCGGGCACCGAAGTGGAGCCCACGTGGTCGATGCGGATGGCCAGTTCGGCCACCGCCGGCCAGACCTGGGCCCGCACCGTTTCGAACCATTCCGGCCACGCCGGGTCGTAGTCGCTCACCACGATCTCCCGGGTCACCGCCATGGACGTGGTCGTGAACTGCCCCTCCACACAGACCGCCGTGAACCCGGTGTCCGAACCGGCTTCGTGCTCCTCGCCGGCCGGCCATTCGGCGGCGTGGCCGGCCATCACTGTCCGCCTGGTCCCGTCCGGCCCGGCGACCCAGCCCTCGCCGGCCAGCAGGGCTAGCAGCTGCCTGGTCGCGGCCGGGTGACGGCCGATGCGGCCGCCCGGCCCGAGGTGGATGACCCTGATACAGGCTTGATCGGCGTCGACGAGCGGTCCGATCCGGAAGTCGGATCCGAACGCCGTCACCGGGCGGGACACCTCGTGGTCGAAGCGGAAGATCCTCACCGCTACGAACGTACTGCTGCGTGCCGTAGCGATCAGGGCCGTGATGGCCGCGGTCAGGTAGGTTCCAGCCGATGCCGACCTTCGTGCGCGACGACACCACCATCATCTACTACGAGGAACGGGGTGATGGATTCCCCCTCCTGCTTCTCGCACCCGGTGGCATGCGCTCGACCGTCGAGTTCTGGCAACACGCAGCGCTGAACCCGTGGGTGTCGTACGAGGCCGCCTTCCGGATGGTGGCCATGGATCAGCGCAACGCCGGGTCGTCCCGTGGTCCGCTCGACGCCGGCGACCCATGGGGGGCCTACGCCGACGACCAGTTGGCCCTGCTCGACCACCTGGGCATCGACCGTTTCCTGGTCCTCGGTTGCTGCATCGGCGGTTCGTTCATCCTGAAGCTGGCCGAGCGGGCGCCCGAGCGCGTGGTGGCCGCCGTTCTGGAGCAGCCGATCGGTGTGACCGGGGACAACGCCCACCTGTTCAAGGGGCTGCAGACGTCATGGGCCGATGAGCTGGTCGCCGCCCGCGACGACCTGACCCGTCCGGATGTGGACGCCTTCCTGGCCGCCATGTGGCGCGACGACTTCGTGGTCAGCGTCGACCGGGACGCCATCGCCGGTTGCCCGGTACCGATGCTGGTGCTGCCCGGCATCGACGATTTCCACCCCGGCGACGCCGGTCGCGAGGTGGCCCGGCTGGCCCCCCACGCCGATCTGATCGACCCGTGGAAGGACTCGCCCGAACTGATTGCGTCCGCCACCGAGCAGACCCGGGAGTGGCTCCTGGCCCACGTGCCGGCCTGAGTGGCGGGCATCGGTCCAGACGATCAGATGCCCATGAAGTCGCTCAGGAAGGATCGGGTGCCGGCGGTGAACCCGCCATCGACGACCAAGGGGTGGCCGGTGACGAACGACGCATCGTCGGACGCCAGGAAGGCGGCGGCCGAGGCGATCTCCTCGGGCCGGCCGAACCGACCCAGGACGTGCAGATCCTCGTAGTGGTCGCGCACCTTGGACATGGCTTCCTGGCCCATCACCGCGTTCAGCAGGGGGGTGTCGATGAACCCGGGGCAGATGCAGTTGACCCGGATGCCGGCCCGCCCGTAGTCGATGGCCATGTTCTTGGTGAGCATCACTACGCCCCCCTTCGACGCGTTGTAGGAACTGCCTCCCTCGGTGCCCTGGATGCCCTCGATGCTGGAGATGTTGACGATGCTGCCCGATCGTTGCGTGACCATATGACGCAGTGCGTGCTTGGAGACCAGGAACGTGCCCGTCAGGTTGACATCGATCACCTTCTGCCAGTCGGCGGCATCGACCATGTGCACCGGCCCACCGCCGGCGATGCCGGCTGAGTTGACGAGAATGTCGATGCGCCCGTGGGCGGCGACCACCGCATCCACCGCCGCAGCCACGGCCTGCTCGTCGCGCACGTCGACCTTGTAGTCACCGCCCTCGAGGTCGAGGGCGGTGACCGTGGCCCCTTCCGAGGCGAACCGCTGGCTGCAGGCCAGGCCGATCCCCGATGCCCCTCCGGTCACCAGGGCGACCTTGCCGTTCAATCGATCCATCACACCGTCTCCGTTCCTTCGAAGGCCATCACATCGGGTCGGGACAAGAACCTCAGCGCCGGCACGGTGATGTCACCGACGGCGATGGTCGCCGTCACCGGATGGCGCGGGGTTAGGTCGGGGCTGCCCCATGCCCCGGCATCGAATCGGTCCAGGCGGGGTCTGACCCTCTCCACCCGTCGAAGTTCGTAATCCGGCTCGACCTGCACCAGCCGCAGACCCTTGGGGGTGTGGGCCAGCGTCGCCGTCACCGTGTACTGCACGTCGCCGGCACCGAGCGGGTCGGGGTCCAGCCCGGTCAGCGCCAGGCTGTCGCCCACCGACAGTTCGACGGCGTCGAAGCGGCGGACCAGGCTGACCCGGCCGACGCGAGCGGGCAGGCCCCACCGCTCCGATAGGGCGGTGGCGGCGGCCTCCGTTGTGGTGACACAGCCGGTGACGAAACCCCGGGGCCGCACGCCGCTGCGGCATGAGACCCGGGTCTGGGCCATGGCGAACGATCCCCAGGGGCTGTCGGCCATCGACCAGGCCAGCACGACCATGAGCGGCGGGGTGGTCGGGTGCAGCCCGGGCGGGAGCGTGATCTCCCGGCTGGCGTAGGCCATCTCGAACGACGCCTGCAGGACCTCGGCCTGGACCAGGGTCACCGCCCCGGTGTCGAGCGAAGGCATGGTCGGCGCCGCCTGGGCCAGCTCGTCCAACGACGCAGCGCCGCTCAGCATGGGGCGCCGGCCGCCGTGGAGGCCGCTCCTTTGTCCATGAACTTGGGCATAACCTCGGATGCGAACAACCGCATGCTGGCCAGCACGTCGGCCTGAGGGATCGTCTCGGAGGCGTTCAGGAGGAAGTTGATACCGGTCACGCCGATGTCCTCCCATCGCTGGATGACCCGGATCAACCGGTCCGGATCGCCGACACCGATCCCTTCGGGGATGCCTCGCGGATCACCGGGCGACGACCGGTCGGCGCCGCCGCCGGGGGCCAGGTTGCCCAACGACTGGTAGGCCCGGGTCGGGTAGGCCTCCCGGGTCCAGAGGAGATGGGCGTTGTTCAACCCGAACAGGCCCACCATGCGCATGCCGCCGGCCGCCGCCACATCGGCGTCTTCGTGGCAGTAGAGGAAGTTGAGGGTCGTGACCTGATCGTTGACCACGCTGCTGACCGGGTCGCAGTTGCGGATGCGCCGGTGGTACTCCTGGGTGCGCCGCTCCTGCTCCTGGTAGGTCGTCGATGCCACCCCGAGGCAGCCCAGGCCCCGATCGGCGGCGTCGAGCTCGGTACCGGGAGAGGTGACCGTGACCCACATGGGCGGGTGCGGTTTCTGGATCGGCTTGGGCAGCACGTTGCGCTCCGGCATCGAGAAGCAGCGGCCGTCGTGGGCGACCGGCCCGTCCGCCCACATCCGGGGCAGCACCCGCACGAACTCGTCCCACGTCTTCTTGGTGTCATCCGGGTCGACATTGAACCCGCCGAGCTCGGTCCACGTCGACGACCGGGCGGTGCCGAATTCGAGGCGGCCGTTGGAGATGATGTCGAGAACGGCGGCCCGCTCGGCCACCCGGATGGGATGGTTCATCTCGGGCACGCAGACGACGGCACCGTGGCCCACCCGGATGCGTTCGGTCTGCGCCGCCACTGCGGCCAGCGTCACCTCGGGGGCCGAGGAGTGGGAGTACTCCTCGAGAAAGTGGTGCTCGACGCACCACACCCAGTCGAAGCCGAGCTCGTCGGCCAGCCGGGCCTGCTCCAGCGAGTTGTGGTACACGAGGTGATCGGTCTCGCTGGAGAACGGGCGCGGCGTCGACATCTCGAAGAAGATCCCGAAACGCACTGGTCATTCCCCCTGGTCGGCTTCCACCATGTACGCCTGCCACCGTAATGGGGGAGAGGCGCCGGGGTCGGCTCAGCGCTGGCGGATACGCGCCGAGCCGCCGCCGGTGCGGACCCGGAGGCGGCCCCCGCCGCCTCCGTCGATGGGGCCGACCACGTGGTAGCCCTCGACCTTCAGGCTGGGTACGTCGACCGACGCCTTCGTGCCGCTGACGTCCACGTCCACCTGGGTGCCGGCTTCGACGATGACATCGATCGACCCACCCCCGGTCTGGATCTGGGAGTCACCCGAGATGCGGCCTTCGACCCGGATGCCTCCGCCGCCGGTGCTGGCCCGCACCTCGCCGTCGACCTCCGTCACGGTGATGGACCCGCCGCCGGTGCGGCAGCTGACCGCAGCATCGGTGCCTTCGATCTGGATGGAGCCCCCGCCGGTCGTCACCTCGATCGGGGAGTGGCGGGGCAGCTCCACCTCGACCGACACGCCGGCCGCCCGCCAACCCCGCCGGCCCTGGTACTCGATCACGACCGTCCCGCCCCGCTCGCTGATCGTCACCGGTTGCTGGTCGGCATAGCGGCCGCCCCAGCTGCGGGCCCTCCAGGTCACCCGGATGCCGTCCTGGTCGCTGCCGCGAACCTCGACGCTGCCGCCATGACTTCGGATCTGCACCGGGACCGGACCGGGCGCCGGCCATTCCGCTTCGCCCTCCCGGGTGAACCGCACTGCGCCCGGCTCGCCGGTGCCGGTCTGGGCGCCGGCCAGCGCGGAATCGACGGACCCGGCGACCAGATCGCCGATCCGGGCTCCGAGCGCTTCGAGTCGGTCACTGAAGGTCTCGGCCCAGTTGACCCAATCGTCATGGCCGCCGAACCCGGAGGGCTCATCGTCGGGCGCTGGTCCGGGCCCGGTACGGGCGCCCTCGGCGAGCCCGTCCTCCTCGGCGGCCAGAGCGTCCTCTTCGGCGGCCAGGGCGTCGAGCTCGGCTTCGAGGCTGGCCAGCTGCTCGTCGACGCCCGCCACTTCGTGGGCGTGGCGGGCCAGGTCCTCGGCCCGGGCGGCCAACTCCATGGCCCGCTTGGCCAACGCCTCGCTTCGGCTCAGCTCTTCTTCGTCGGCCATCGCTTCGCTCTCTCCTGTCTCAACCTGGTCTTCTCTGATTCGATCCGGGTCCGGTCGGCCTGGATCTCCTTGGCGATCGCCGGCCGGAGACGCTCCCACGCCGCCTGACGGCTGATGCCGAGGGCGGCGCCGATGGCTTCCCATGTGGCCCCGTTGGCCAGAGCCTGGCGGGCCAGATGGCTCTCCCACGCCGGCATCAGCTCTCTGGTCTCCCGCCCCGCCTGCAGGGCGGTCAACGGATCGTCGATGTCCATCACCCGGTCGAAAGCCTCTCGGAGTCGGTTGGGGTCGGGGGCCACCTGTCAAGTTGTACCTGACAGGGTCGCGCCTTGTCAAGGATTCCCTGACAAGCTGCAACTCCCTAAACTAGGAGTCGGTGGTATTGGCGGTCGGCGTGGATGTGGCCGAGGAGCGCAAGGGTCTGGACCTGGTGGCTCTCGACGGGAGCCGTCGGGTGTCGCTGTCCCTCGGCGGCCTTTCGGTGATGGAGGCGGTGGAGCTCATCGTCGAGTTGGTCCGGCCGACCATCGTCTGCATCGACTCCCCGTCCGGCTGGGCGGTCGACGGCCGGCGGCGGAGCGGCGAGCGGGAACTGGCCGCTATGGGCATATCGACCTTCCCGACAGGCGCCGATCCGGGGGACCACCCGTTCTACCGGTGGGCCCGGGCCGGCATGTCCCTGTTCGATGCCATCGCCCCGTCGTACCCGCTCTTCGGCGGCTTCGAGCCGGCCGGCAAGGCGGCCGAGGTGTTCCCCGAGGCGAGCGCCCGGTTGATCGCCGGCCGGGCCCGCCGGGCGGACGAGAGTAAGGGGGTGTTCCGCCGATCGGTGCTGCAGCTGGCCGGCATCAGCGACGGGTTGCCCAACCAGGACCGGGTCGATGCCGCGTTGTGCGCATTGACCGGGCTGTTCGCCCTCGACGGCCGGTGGTCGTCGGTCGGCGACGAGAAAGAAGGAGCGGTGCTCCTCCCGTCTCTCTAGCCTGCTCCGCCGTGGATGTGCGGAAGGTGCGCTTCAGCGACGAGGTGGTCGGCCCTCTGATCGACGGACTGACGGCCGAGTACGACGAGCGGTACGGCGCCAACGAGGAGATGTCCCGGGCGTCGGCCGAGGAATTCGATCCGCCGGCGGGCGCGTTCATGGTCGTCGTGGAAGCCGGCCGAGTGGTGGCCGGCGGCGGTTACCGCCACCACACCGAAGGGGTGTGCGAGGTCAAACGGATGTGGACCGACGGCCGCTACCGCCGGCGCGGTCTGGCCGCCGTGGTGCTGGCTGCGCTGGAGGAGGACGCGGCTCGGGCCGGGTACGGCAAGGTGATCCTCGAGACCGGGCCCCGCCAGCCGGAGGCGGCGGCGCTGTACGAGCGGACCGGTTACGCCCGCGTCGCCTACTACGGCCACTACGAGGAGGCACTGGCGTTCGAGAAGGAGCTGTAGGGCGACCGCATCGGCGCCGCGGCGTTAGGTTGAGCTCATGCTGATCTCGACGATGAACGACCTACCGGGGTACGAAATCACCGAGGTGCTGGGCGAGGTGTTCGGGCTGACCGTGCGCAGCCGGAACATCGGCTCGCAGATAGGTGCCTCGTTCAAGTCCCTCGCCGGAGGCGAGCTGAAGGGGATGACCAAGAACCTGGTGGCCAGCCGCCAGGAAGTCACCCAGCGGATGGTCGAGGAGGCTGAGATCAAGGGCGCCGATGCCATCCTGGCCATGCGCTTCGACACCTCGGAGATGGGTGGCAACTGGACCGAGATCTGCGCCTACGGCACGGCCGTGCGGGTCCGCCGGCTCTAACCGGGCACCGCCGACCCGTAGAGGATCAGCCCGTCCGCCCGTATCCGGGCCGTCCAACCGAGCCCGCTCAACGCCGATTCGAGCTCGGCTGGCGAGTACATGATCTTGACCACCCGGAACCGGGAGCCGTCGCTCAGCTGGCGCACGTCGACGTCATCGGCGATCTTGGCATCGTGGCTGTCAATGAGGAACGCCCGGCCACCGGGAGCCAGACAGCGCCCGACCAGGTCCCAGAACTCGGCGAACCGGTTTTCGGGCACGTGCGAGAGCCAGAAGGAGAAGAACACCGTGTCGTAGCGCCTGGGTGGCGTCCAGGAGAAGATGTCGGACTGCCGGTAGTCGATGTCGGGCCGGCCGACGCGGGCCCGGTTGAGGTCCAGCACTTCTGCTGAAGAATCGACCACGGTGAGCCGCTCGGCGGTGGTGGCCAGGCGGGCTGTCCACCAACCGGTGCCGCCGGCCAGTTCGAGTACGTCGCCGGTCGGGCTGAACCCGCGCAGGGCGTCCTCGGCGGCGGCCACGGACCGTTGCCACTCTTCGGCTTCCTGCTCGCCCCGGTCGTACCGGCCGGTTCGCTGCCACCAAGCGTCGTACTCAGGTGCGCGGGCCCGGTAGTACGCCTGCTGTTCCTCGAGGATCTCCTCCATCGAGACCTCGATTATTGCCTACACGGGGTCCGGTGACACCCGATTATCAGGCCGCCTTCTGCCGGACCCGCAGGGCGGCGCCGTTGTCCGAGACGATCTGGGCCGGCTGCCCCACTCTGACGGCCGATGCCGAGGCCACCCCCTTGAACTTGGTCTGGGCGCTGATGGAATCGGTGACACTCTGGCCGTCGGGGCGCGACAGCGTGATGGACGACGGGCTGACGGCGGTCACCGTGCCCCGGTCGAGGGTGTAGGTGACCCATTGACCCTTGACCTTGATCTCGGCATTGGCGTGGTCGGCCCGCTCGAGCAGGCCCCGGGCCCGGTGCTTGGCCGGCTTGGTCGCCGAGGGGGTGGCGGTCGGGTTCGTGCTCGCCGCCGGGGTGGAGGTCGGGGAGGAGCCGGAACCGGTCTCCGCCCACGCCGTGCCGGTGACGCCGATGGCGGCCAGCACGCCGACGGCGCCGAACGCTGTCTTCCTGGTGAGCGATCTCATTCCTTCAGCCTGGCCCGCCGATGTGAACCACCGGCGGTCAACTTATGAGGATTCTGTGATCCCCAGGCGGGCGGCCAGGTCGATGAAGTCGGAGGCGACCACGTCGAACCTGCCCGGGGCCACCTGGCCACCGGGACCCCATTCCTGCGGGCGGGGCACATACGCGGTGCCCAGCCCGCAACCGGCCGCGGCCTGGAGGTCGAGCGGGTGGGCGGCGACCAGCATCACCTCGGACGGTTCCAGGCCGAGGAGGGCGGCCGCCCCCAGGTAGGTCTTCGGATCCGGTTTGTACGACTGGAACAGCTCGGTGGAGATGATGAAGTCCCAGCCCAGCCCGCCGTAGCGGCCCATCCGGGTCAGGCCCCCGAAGCTGCCGTTCGACAGGGGGCCGATCGGGTAGCGGGACTTCAACCGGGCCAGCCCGGGCTGCACATCCGGCCAGGGGTCGAGCCGCTCCCATACGAGCGCCAGATCGTCGAGAGCATCGGCGCCGACCGACGCAAAACCGAACCTGTCGGCCAGCACGTCCAGCTGGGCCCGCATCACCCCGTCGATGGGGGCCCATGGCTCCTCGCCCCTCACCATCCGGCCGATCGGCTCCAGGTAGCCCTGCCGGCGCCACTGATCGGCGCAGCCGGGCCAGTCCACATCGGCGGCCACCGCCGAACCGGCGGCGATGACCGAGGACCGCCAGTCGACCACCGTGCCGAACACGTCGAACAGCAGAGCCGAGGTCACTGGACCTCGTCCACGATGCCGTAGGCCAGGGCGGCGGCCGCATCCAGGTGGCGACCGGTGCGCAGATCCGCCTCGACGTGCTCGAACGGCCGGCCGGTCGCCTCCGCCATCCGGCGGGCGAACAGCTCGACCCGGTTGGTCATGTCGGTGGCCTGCCGTTCCAGCTCGGCGGCGACGCCGGTCAGCTCGGCCCGAGGCTCCCGCAGGTGGAGCTGCCCGAACCCCCCGATCCGCCGCCGCCGGCAGACGGCGAGCACGCCGACCATGGTGCCCCCGACGGAGCCGGCGACGGTCGCGTTGACCGGGGCGTCCAGCGTCCTGATGATGTCCATGAGGGAGAAGGCCACGTCGAGCGAGTCCGATTCGGCCGACAGCCGCAGCTCGATCGGGTCGTCGCCCATCGCGTCCAGGGAGATGAGCGCCGAGGCGACCTGCCCGGCCTTGTCGCCATCGACGGCTCCGCTCACCATCACTATGCGCCGGTCGAACAGGGCCTGGTGGAGCGACGCCGATGGATCGGACGGATGCTGCACCCGCCTGACGCTACTCCCGGCCGGCGACCCTGAGGGCTTGGCCATCTAAGGCGCCGGCCGGGGTGGCCGGCGCCTTTCTGTGGTCGATTTTGTGGGTCTAACCAACAATTTCGACCACAGAAAGCCGGTTGGGACACAGATTGCGGCGCCACGCCGGGCAGCGGCCCGCCGGCGCCAGCTGCGCCACGCCGGACGGCGACCCGGCGTCAGCTGCGCCACGCCGGACGGCGACCCGCCGCCGGCGGCGTTACGCCCGGGCCCTCCGACCGGCCGGCGTCCGCCGGGCCCGGACCGCCTGGCCGCCCGGCGAGGAGCTGGTGACGGTGGCCTCACCCTCGAGGGGTGCCTCCACCGGTGTGGGCCGGCCCAGCCCGGAGGCGTCCATGAGCTCGGCCAGGGCAGCCGGCACCTGATCGGCCAGCACCCACACGTCGGGCACCAGATCGGGATCGACGTGGATGCCGAAGTCGACCCGGTCGAGGTAGCTGAAGACGGTGACGTTGAGACCCATGCCCTCGAGGATCACCGAGCTCGGGAAGACGGCGACGACCTTGCCGCCGCACATGTACAGGGGGATGTTGGGCCCGGGCACGTTGGAGACGACGGTGTTGATGCGCAGCGGGATGCGTGACATCAGGGACGTCCGGTAGATCGTCTTGATCGCCCCGCTCAGGATGAGCGGGGATGCGACCTCGCCGAGGGACTGGATCTCCCTGGCCCCGATGGCGTTGCGCATGGCCTTGGCGCTCTGGGTCGACCGCTTGATGGCCTCCAACCGCTCCACCGGGTCGTCGATGTCGGTGGCCAGGGACACGAACATGTTGCTGATCTGGTTGGTGTGGGACCGGTCGCCCTCGGGGCGGGTCGATACCGGGACGGCAGTCACGAGGGCGGTGTCGGGCAGGGCGTCGTGCTTCTCGAGGTACTTGCGCAGGGCGCCGGCGGTCAGGGCCAGCACGACGTCGTTGACCTTCACGTCGTGCTTCACCTTGAGGCCGTGCACGTCCGCCATCGAGACCGATGCGAACGCCAACTCGCGGCGTGGGCCGATGGCGTCGTTGAACGGGGTGACCGGGGCCCGCAGGATGGCTCGGTTCTCGTGGTCGCGTAGGCTCTGCACGGCGGCCGCCCCCTTGGCCACGATCCCCGACATGTAGCGGAGGGTGTTGAGGGGCCGGCGGGGGGCGTTGAGGGCCAGGCGCCCGAGGACCTCGAGGTCCGACGGCTCGGAGCCGGCCGACTGCTCCTCGGCCGACGGCAGCGGGGCCAAGGGCGCCGTTGCGTCGGGTGACAGGTCGAGCAGGACAGTGGCCAGGCTGGCGCCGGCCATGCCGTCGAGCAGGCAGTGGTGGTACTTCAGGAACACGGCGATGCGGCCCCCGGCCAGGCCCTCGATGAACCACATCTCCCACAGGGGGCGGCGCCGGTCGAGCTGCGAGCTCATCAGGGTGCCGACCACCTCGCCCAGCTCCTTGGCCCCGCCCGGCGAGGGGACACCGATGCGCCGGACGTGACGGCGCACGTCGAAGTCGGCGTCGTCGATCCACATGGGGCGGTCCAGCCCGAACGGTGTCTCCTTCAACCGCCACCGGAACTTCGGGGCGTAGGGCAGGCGGTCGCCCACCTTGATGACAAAATCGTCATACGAGATGTCACGACCCTCGGGGTCGATGATGCTCAGGCCGCCGACGTGCTGATGCCAGCTCGGCGTTTCGAGCGAGAGGAACAGCGCGTCGGTACCACCGAGTCGCTTCATGACAGGGTCTGCCTCCTGAATAGGGAGTGGGGGGAAAGATGAAACGTCAGCCGGCCAGGACTTCGGGGCCGGGAGCGGCGTCACGCAGCAGCCCGACCACGACGTCCAGAACGGTGGCGAAAACTCGGTCACCGTCGAGTGGCGCGTTCAAGAATCCGGCGTTGTCGAGCACGACGACGCCGTGTAGTGCGGCAAATGCGCTCACCTGGAAGTCCAGGCTCACATCGTCGATCCCGTACGAAGCGATGATCGCACCGAACGCCGCCGTGGCGTCGGTGCTGGCTACCAGGAACGACGCTTGATCGTGGGGTTCGCTCATGGCCAGGCTGTAACGGCCTGGATGGGTGCGGGCGAAGTCCCTAAGGGTGTGAGCCAGGTCCCGTAGTCCCCGCTCCCCAGTCTTGCCCATGGCCTGGTTGCGCAGCAGGACGCCGAGATCGTGCATGGCGCGGTTCTGCAGCTCGCCTTTGAGTGCTTCCAGGCTGGGTACGTGGTTGTAGAGCGACGACACCTTGACCCCGAGCACGCCGGCCAGGGCCGTCATGCTCAGCGCCTCTGCGCCCCGCTCGTCCAGAAACGCCTCGGCCGCAGACAGGACCGCACCCCGGTCCAGCCGCCGCTTGGGAGTCTCCGTAGCCACGTCGTGATTATACGAAAGGGTTTTGTCAAAGGTCAAGTCCCTATTGTGAACAAGCAGATACTCTTCGGTTACGACCGTATGGCTCCGGACCCGGCTCGGAGCCGGTCCGCCCCGCGCCCGTCGACCACTGCGACGGCCCGCTCCTCGGCCCCTACCATCTCTGAGCGTGGCCGAACCCCTGATCCTGACCGCCGACGTCGCCCGGGTCCGCACCCTCACGCTGAACCGTCCGGACGCCCTCAACGCATTCAACGAGGCTCTCTACGACGCCACCACCGATGCTCTCATCGATGCCGCCGCCGACCCTGATGTGGCCGTCGTGCTGATGACCGGCGGTGGGCGCGCCTTCTCGGCCGGCACCGACGTGGTCGAGATGGCGGAGCGGACCACGTCGAAGGACTTCGCACCGGGGCGGCACGGCTTCCCCGGGCTGATCGACCAATTGACCGCGTTCCCGAAGCCGCTCATATGCGCGGTCAACGGATTGGCGCTCGGCATCGGCGCCACCCTCCTCGGCTACGCCGATCTGGTCCTCATGTCGACGGCCGCCCGGCTGCGCTGCCCATTCACCGACCTGGCGGTGGCCCCGGAGGCGGCGAGCAGCTACCTCATGCCCCTGCTGCTCGGCCGTCAGAACGCCATGTGGTTCCTGATGAGCTCGGAGTGGTTCTCGGCCGAGGAGTGCCACGACATGGGCCTGGCCTGGCGTCTGTGCTCTCCTGACGACCTGATGGAAGAGGCGACATCCGTGGCCGCCCATCTGGCCACCAAACCGTTGGCCTCCCTGATCGAGGTCAAGCGCACCGTCGCGGCCGGCCACCGGGCCGCCATCGTCGAGGCTCGCCGACGCGAGGACCGGGCCTTCGCCCGGCTGCTCGGCCGTCCGGCCAATCTGGAGGCGTTCGCCGCCTTTGCCGAGCGTCGCCCGCCGGAGTTCGCCCGGGTCGACTCGGAGCACCCGGTCGACATCGCCCTGCACAGCGCCGACCGGTAGCGCCCCTCCCCGAACCGCCCCGGGCCGGCGCCCGATCGTAGAATGTGTCATGGCCGATCTCGATTTCCGTTACTTCGACTGCGACAACCACTTCTACGAGGCCAAGGACGCCTTCACGCGCCACCTCGACCCGGCGTTCCGCAAGCGGGGCATGCAGTGGGTCCAGATGGACGGCAGGGAGCGGCTGCTCGTGGGCGGCAAGCTCAACCGGTTCATCCCCAACCCGACCTGGGACCCGGTCTCCAAGCCGGGCGCCTTGGACGAGTACTTCCGGGGCCGCAACCCTCGGGGCGCCGACACCCCCGAGCTGTTCGGCGAGCTCGACCGGCTGGCCGACCGGCCCGAGTACCAGAACCGTGACGCCCGCCTGGCCCTGATGGACAGCCAGGGCATGGAAGGGGCCATCTTCCTCCCGACCCTCGGGGTCGGCATGGAGCAGGCCCTGCTCGGCGACCCGCCCGCCCTGCTGGCCGCCTTCCGGGCGTTCAACCGCTGGATGGAGGAGGACTGGGGCTTCGCCTACCAGGACCGCATCTTCGCCGCGCCGTACATGACGCTGATCGATCCCGACCAGGCCGTCACCGAGTTGCAGTGGGCGCTCGATCACGATGCCCGCTTCATCGTGATGGTCGGTGGTCCGATCGTCGTCAACGGGGTCGGCCACTCGCCGGCCGATCCGCAGTACGACCGGTTCTGGGCGCTGGCCAACGAGTCCGGCGTCACCGTCTGCTACCACGGTGGCGACAGTCGCTACTCGCACTACCTGGTCGACTGGGGCGAGAGGGGCGGCACCGAATCGTTCCGCCAGAACCCGTTCGGGAGCCTGACCTCGTACAACGCCATCCAGGACACGATCGCCAACCTGCTCGCCCACGGCCTGTTCCACCGCTTCCCGAACCTCCGGGTGGCCTCCATCGAGACCGGGTCGGACTGGGTGTTCCATCTGTTCGAGAAGCTCACCAAGTCCTTCGGCCAGACGCCCCACGCCTACCAGGAGGACCCGCGCGAGACGTTCAAGCGGCACGTGTGGATCTCGCCGTTCTACGAGGACGAGTTGGGCCGTCTCCGCGAGCTGCTGGGCGCCGAGCACATCATCATGGGCTCCGATTACCCCCACGCCGAGGGTTTGGCCGACCCGTCCTCCTACATCAAGGACCTGCGCAACTTCAACTACCCGGAGGACGAGAGCCGGTTGGTGATGCGCGACAACGGACTTTTCCTCGCCACCCGCCGGCCGGCGTAAGGCCGGGCCGGTGGAATGGACCGGGGCCCGTTACGCCGACCGCCCGACCGTGGAGGTCGGCACGGTCATCGCCGCGCCGCCGGACGAGGTGTGGCCGGTGGTCTCCGACCCGCTGGCCATGCCCGAGTGGAGTGACGAGCTCCAATCGGTCGTCTGGCTGGACGGCGCCGAATCGGCCGCAGTGGGCCGCCGCTTCGAGGGACACAACGCCAACGAGCCGATGGGGGAGTGGACCACCGTCTCGACCATCGTCGAGTGCGAAGCGGGGCGCCGCTTCGCCTGGGCGGTGGGCGACCCGTCCGAACCGGCCGCGGTGTGGCGCTTCACCCTCACCCCCGACGCCGGTGGCACCCGGCTCACCCAGTGGGTGCAGGTCGGCCCCGGCTGGTCCGGTCTGAGCATTGCCATCGAGGCCATGCCCGACAAGGAGCAGAAGATCGTCTTCGTGCGCCTCCGCCAGCACGAGGCGAGCATGACCAGGACGCTGGCGGGCATCCGGGACCGGGTCGAGTCCCGCCGGTGACCCTCAGGGTCGGGATCACCGCCACCCTCGACGGCCCCGACGGGGCGTCGTTCGTGCAGGAAGCGGAGCGGTTGGGTGCCGACTCGGTATGGGTTCCCGAGTTCTGGGCGTTCGACGCGCTGACGCCGCTCGCCTACCTGGCTGCCACCACCTCGACGATCCGGCTGGCCACGGCCATCGCCCAGCTCGGCGCCCGCACCCCGGCCCTGCTGGCCATGTCCGCCCAGTCCATGCAGGTGCTGTCCGGGGGCCGGTTCGTGCTGGGCATCGGCACCAGCGGGCCCCAGGTCATGGAAGGGTGGCACGGTATCGATTTCGACCATCCGCTGGCCCGGACCCGCGAGACGATCGAGATCGTCCGGCAGATCACGGCCGGCGAACGGCTGGAGCACCGGGGCCGTATCTACCAGCTGCCCCGCCCGGGCGGGGAAGGCCGGGCCATCCGCAGCCCGGTCCCGCCGATGCCGGTCCCGGTGTTCGTCGCCTCCCTCGGGCCGGCCAACCTCCGGCTCACCGGGGAGCTGGGTGACGGTTGGATCGGCAATTCGTTCCTCCCCGAGACGGCGTCGGTCTTCACCGACCCGATTCGCCAGGGCGCCCTGGCAGCCGGGCGGGACCCGGACCGGATCGAGCTGACCGTCGCCGTCGGCGTCGAGTTCACCGACGACGTCGAGCGGGCCGCCCGGCGCCATGCCGACGGGTACGCCTTCACTTTCGGGGCGATGGGATCGCCGACCCGGAACTTCTACAAGGACGCCTTCACCCGCCAGGGCTTCGGGGACGACGTGGGCGAGGTCGAGCGCCTCTGGCGGGCCGGGGACCGCGACGCAGCCCGCCGGCGGGTGCCGCTGGCCATCGGTCTCGGCACCAACCTGATCGGCACCGACCAGATGGTGAAGGATCGGTTGCGCGCCTACCGGGCGGCCGGCATACACACCCTGCGCGCCGGCCTGGAGGGTCGTTCGGCGCGCCGGCTCGACAGTCTGGCCCGGTTGATCGACCTGGTGGCCGAGGTCAACGCCGAGCCCGGGTCAGGACGTCCGCCGCCCGGGTCGGGCGTCCCAGATGGAAGCCCTGCCCGTACCTGACGCCCATGTCCTGCAGGACGGCCAGTTCCGCCTCGGACTCGATGCCCTCGGCGACGACGATGCTGCCCGACTCGGCTGCGAACGTGCCGAGGGCGGCGGCCAGCGCCCGGCGCACCGGGTCGATGTCGATGCCGCTCGTGATCTCGCGGTCCAGCTTGATGATGTCGGGAGCCAGCTTCAGGATGTGCGTCAGGCTCGAGATCCCGGCGCCGGTGTCGTCGATGGCCAGGAGGGTCTGGCGCTCCCGTAACGACTGCAGGTTCCGGTTCAGCCCGGGGTAGTCCTCGACCCGCAGGTGCTCGGTCAACTCCACGACGATGCGGTCCGGTCCGGCCTCTTCGATCATGGCCTCCAGTTCGGCCGAGACGATGGTCCGGGGGCCGACGTTGACGCTGAGGCGGATGCCGGCCGGCAGCGCCGGTAGGAGACGGACGGCCGATTCCACCGCAGCCAGCTCCAGCACCAGTCCGAGGCCGGCCGCTTCGGCCTCGGCGAACCAGAGGTCGGGTGATCGGTAGGGCACGTCGGCGAAGCGGGTCAGGGCCTCGACCCCGAACAGCCGGTTGGTGGTCAGGTCGATGATCGGTTGGTACAGGCTCTCGTAGCGACGATCGGCCAGGACCTGTTCGATCCGGCGCCGGCTGTTGTGCTCGATGTGGCGGCCGGGCTCTATGACGTTGGCGACGAAGGCGGAGAGGGAGTCCGACTCGTGGTCGCCGCCGAGCACCCGTGAGGCATCGGCGGCCACCGCGACAGCACTGGTTATGAACTCGGAGAGCTGGCTGAGGACCCGCATGTCCCGCTCGGTGAACGCCGACTTCTGCGTCGAGGTGACCTTCAGGACGCCGACGTCGTGCGGCGGCTTGCGCAGCGGCACGCACAGCATCGACACGGCGCCGACCTCCCGGCAGGCGATCCGGTCGACGCGCCCGTCGGACTCGCAGTCGTCGCAGCGGAGGATCTCCCCGGTGTTGAGCGCCATCCCGGACAGGCTGCCGGTCACGGCCAGGCGCAGCCCGGCATAGGGCGCCAGGGTGCCGGCGGTGCACACATAATCCAGCTGGTCGTCGATCAGCACCTCGACGACGGCGCCCTCGGCGCCGGAGACCAGCACCATGGCCTGGTCCACGATCCGGCGCAGCACCTGCAGCGGGTCGGTGACCTCACCCAGCACGGCCACCGGCGCCGCTGATCGTCTCGGTCCAGATTCCCCAGTCTCCATCGACTCTCTCAGTCGTCCCTACCGGCCCTCGAGCGGACGGCTCAAGGGCGCCGGTGCTCGTCCGGTCCGAGCAGTTCCTCTTCGATGGCGATCAACTCGTGCCATCGTTGGAGCTCCCGTTCCGTCCAGGGTCCGTTGAGACGGCGCTCGGCCAGCGCGTCCAGGTCTCGGCGAACCTCTTCGAGTGAGGGGTTGGCGTCGGGGCGCCCGGATTCCATCTTCTGGTCATGTTCCTTTGGCGAGCTCCTGCCGGGGCAGGAGTTGGCGATCGGCGGGCTCGGTGCCGGCCGGGGCGTTCGGCTCCGACCGGTGGGTTCTGGTGGCCACGGCCACGGTGACGACGATGCCGGCGAGCATCAGGACATCGCCCACAGAGACGACCGTGCGCAGCGGGCTCACCGGGATGACGTCACCCAGCGGCCGCAGGGCGGTGTGACCGGTCATGGCCACGTGCTTGTAGAGGTGGCCCCGTGTCACATCCGGGATGCCACCCAGATGGGCCTGAACCAGTGCCGATCGGGATACCGGCATGCCCGAGTCGGCGGCCATGACGACCGCATTGAGGGCGGCACCGACGCCGATGAGCTCGGGGCCCGCCACCCGCCGCCCGACGGGTCGGTTGACCATGCACCAGATTCCGGCGACGACGCAGGCGGCGAGCCCCAGAACCCAGCGGGGACCCGACGGTAGGTCCCCGACGACCAACTCCACGGCCACCGCTCCGAGGAGGAGGGGCCACATGCGCAGGCGGAAGTCACCAAGGCCGCTCAGGCGGCCGCCGGTAGCCAGTCCGATCAGGACACCGGCTGCGACCGCGACGAGCAATATGAGCATTGGCACTCCTCACATACTTCTGTGACTCGCTCACATAAGAGGCGCCCGGATCCCCGTTTGATACATGTCAAAGGAAAAATTTCAGGTGTATCAATTCGGGAGGCATCGGACTCTCTTTGGACGGAGGGCAGGGAACTCGTCCCGGCCCCCGAGAGGAGGACGCTGATGCGTCGAGTGATGATGAACCGGGCGGTCCACGCCGGCATGGTCCTGGCCAGCCTGGCCGCGGTATGGGTGGCCGGCGGTGCTCCCATCTGGGGTGGTGGCTGATGCCGGTATGGGGTGGTGGCTGATGCCGCCGGCCTGACCGGGCCCCCCGATAGCCGCGGATCGGACGTTGCCGAAGCCGACTGGTTAGGATCTCCTGGGCGTGGACCAAGTAGATGAGCTGGTCACCCGGGCGGCGGCCGACGACGAACATGCGTGGTCACTCCTGGTCGACCGGTTCTCCGGTCTGGTGTGGTCGGTGGCCCGCTCCGTGGGCCTCGACGACGCCGACGCCGCCGACGTCAGCCAGACGACCTGGATGCGCCTGGCCGAGCATCTCGACCAGTTGAACGACACCTCGAGGGTGGGGGCCTGGCTGGCCACCACCGCCCGGCGAGAGGCGATTCGGGTCTCGCGACTCGGGGTGCGCCATGTGCCCGTCGATCCCTGGCAATGGCTCGACCGGCCCGACGACGCGGTGGACGATCCGGAACTGGCCGTGCTCGCCACCGAGCGGGAGTTGGCCGTCCAGATGGCGGTAGCGCTTCTGCCCGATCGCTGCCGGCGCATGCTCATCGCGCTGTCCGCCGATCCGCCGGCGTCGTACACCGACCTCAGTTCGAACCTGGGAGTGCCGATGGGAAGCATCGGACCCACCCGATCACGCTGTCTCCAAAGACTCGAACGGCTGCTCCGAGAAGGACAACAGCAGGACACCGTTACCGAAAGGATGCAATGACCGACAGTTTCTGGTCGGGTGAGGAGAGCCTGCTGGCCGAGGCGGTCGCCGTCCTGCGCCGGGCCGAGCCGGTGCCGGCCGCCGTCACGTCGGCGGCTCGGACGGCTTTCGGCTGGCGGAGTGTGGTGGCCGCCGTCGCCGACCTGGAGTTCGACTCGGCCGTCGACGACGACGATCTGGCCCGGGTGCGCGCCGGCGTGGCCGAGCGACGGCTGCGTTTCCGGGCGCCGAGCGGCACCGCCGAGCTGACCGTCATCGACGCCGGCCGCCGGCTCGCCGGCCGGTTCGATCCGGTGATCGCTGGGGCGGTACTCCTCCGTCACCCCGGACGGGCCGACGTCACCCGGCCGATCGACGCACTCGGGCAGTTCTACTTCGAGGAGCTGCCGCGTGGTGCCGTCAGCATCCGGGCCGTGCCCTCCGATCCGGAGGTCCCCGGGTTCCAGACCGAGTGGGTGACGGTGTGACCGATCCGGTCGGCATCTCCGGCCCGGGCTGATCCGAGAGCCGGGTTGGTGGACACCAGCTCCGGCGTCACCGGAGACCAGGAGGCACGGGTCGAAGAAGCCCTCCGGCTGGCCGAATCCGACCCCCGCCGGGCGCTCGACCTGGTGGCGACGGTCGAACCGGGGTCCGGCCAGGACCGGTTGGCCGGCCGGATGGCCTGGGCCCGGGGCCGGGCCGCCCGCCAGCTGGGCCGGCTGGGCGAAGCCGGGCCCGATCTGCGGGCCGCCGTCGATCTGCTCGAATCGGCCGGTGACACCCGCGGCGCCTCCGAGGCGTCGGTCGCCTTGGCCCTCGAGCGGATCGATGCCGGCCAGTTCGACGAGGCGATCGCGCTCATCGAGCGGGCCGGTCCCTGGTTGAACCAACGGGAACGGGCCCGCGCCCTCATACAGAAAGGGCTGGCCCTCCAGCGATCCGGCCGCGAGATCGACGCCCTCGACTGCTGGAACACCGCGGCCGACGCCTGCACCGCGGCCGGGATGATCGTCGAGGCCGGCGTGGCCCGCCAGAACCGCGGCATCGTGCAGGCCTACCGGGGCGACTTCGAACAGGCGGAGGTCGACCTGCAAGCGGCGGCGGAGGTGTTCGCCGCTGAGGGTCAGGACATCCGGGCCATGGAGGCGGAGCACAACCTGGGCTTCGTAGCTGCCCTCCGCGGCGACGTGCCGACGGCGCTGGCCCGCTTCGACGCCGCCCAGGCCCGGGCCGGCCGTTTGGGTGTGCTCCGCCCCCAGGCCCTCGTCGACCGTGTCCAGGTGACCCTCGACGCCGGTCTGGTGGCCGAGGGTCGGGCCCTGTCGGAATCCGCGGTCGAGCTGCTGCAGAAGGGTGGCTTCGACGCCGACGTGCCGGAGGCGGCTCTGTTGGCGGCCCGGTCCTGCGAGCTCGACGGGGACATGGGGGCGGCGGCCCGGTGGGCGGCCCGGGCCGGGGAGTGGTTCGAGCAGCAGCACCGGCCCCGCTGGAGCCTGCTGGCCCGCCTGGCCGAGTTGAGGGTGACGGCGGCCGACCGGCCGGACGCCCTCATAGAGCTGGCCGGCGATCTGAGACGGGCCGGTTGGTTCGCCCCGGCCATCGAGGCCGAGACCCGGGCGGCGGCCGTGCTCATCGAATCGCCGGCGCACGACCGGGCCCATGACCTGGTCCACCGTCTGACCGCGACGGCCGGCGAGCAGACGCCCCTGAGCCGCCTCCAGATCTACCTGGTCGAGGCCCAGCTGTCGTCGGCCGAGGGTGATCTGGCCGGCGCCCGTCGGGCGCTCATCGACGGCCTGGCCGCCCTGCGCGCCTTCCTGGCGACCCTCGGTTCGTTGGAACTGCGCAGCCGGGGCGGCGGTCGGGCCGATGAACTGATGTCGATCGGCCTGCGCATCGCCGCCCGCGCCGGCCGGCCCGACGACGCGCTCAGATGGACCGAAGCGGTCCGCCAGACGACCCGAGCCCAGATGCGTCCGGCCGATGACCCGGAGATCGCCCGGCTGCTGAACCGGCTCAGGGGGGTGACCGAGGAGATCAACCGGGAGGACAGCACCGTGGCCCAGGTCACCCGGCTCCGCCAACGGCAGGCCGCCGTGGAGGAGATAGTGCGTCGCTACAGCCGGCACCATTCGGGCGACACGGGGTTGGCGGTGCGGCCCATGGACCGGGCCGCCTTCGCCGAGACGTTCGCCGGGCGGGTACTGGTCAGTTTCGCCGTCACCGGCGACCGCCTGCTCGCCATCGTGGCCGACGGTGACGACCGGCGAATCATCGACATGGCCGACCGCTCGGCGGCCCGCCGGGCGGTGGCCGGCCTGCGTCTGGCCCTCGGCGCGGCCATCTCGTCCGGTACCGGTGACCGGTCCCTGCGGTCAGCGGCCCGGGCGGCCGGGGCCCTGCTGTTGCCGGCGTTCGACCGTCCGCCGGCGTCCGGGTACGTGATCGTGCCGGAGGGGGCCCTGGCTTCGGTGCCGTGGGCTCTCCTGCCCGGCCTGGTCGACGCCGATGTGACCGTCGCCTCGTCGGCCACGGCCTGGATGGACGCCCACCGCGAGTGCCAGCGGCCGCCGGCCCGTCCCCGGGTGCTCCTGGTGGCGGGGCCCGACCTGCAGCATGCCGACGAGGAGGTCGACCGGATCAGCCGGCTGTGGCCGGATGTGACCGTGCTGCGGGGTAGGGAGGCGACCGTAGAGCGGGTGCTGGCCGAGTTGACCGACAGCGACCTGGTCCACGTCGCCGCCCACGGCACCCACCGCGGCGACAACCCGATGCTGTCGGGGATCAGGTTGAGTGACGGGCATCTGACCGGTTACGAGCTGGCCACCGCCGAGAAGCGGGCGGCGGTCGTCGTCCTGTCGTGCTGCGACACCGGTATGGCCGACACCAGCAGCGGCCTCGGTCTGGGCCAGGTGCTGACCCAGACCGGCGTCGGTACCGCCCTGGCCAGCGTCAGCCCGGTCGCCGACAGCTCGGCCGTCGGGCTGATGACCGCTCTCCACCGGGCCCTGGCCGACCGGGTACCGCCGTCGTCGGCGCTGGCCATGGCCCGCCGCCAGATGGGCGGACCCTACGCCTCGCCCAGCTCGGCCGGCTTCGTCTGCTTCGGCGGCGGCTGACCGGCCGCCCGATGGCGCAATGGCCCAATGCCGCCCGATGGCGCAATGGCGAAATGCGGAGGACGCCCTGGTCGGTTTCCCGACGGGCGTGCCTACTATCCATCTCGATGGACGATGGCGAGGACGAACCCGAAGCGCTGAAGGGCCGGATGGGCCGGGTCACCGTGCCCATCCCGGCCGGCCGGCCGGGTGAGATCGTCGTGTCCATACGCGGGGGCACCGAGCGCTATGCCGCCTACTGCGACGTCCCGGTCGCCAAGCATTCTCCCGTGGTCATCGTCGACGAAAGGTCGGCCCGCACAGTGGACGTAACCCCGTTCCCTGAGGCCGACGGTCTGTGAGGTAACGATGCTGTTCTGGCATGTCCCGGCTCCTGACGAAGCGCTGCTCATCTCGGGGTCCAAGCACAAGGACGGGAATCAGCAGTTCCGGATAGTGACCGGCCACGGCGCCTTCGTCCTGCCGGTGAAGCAGAAGGCCCGGCTCCTCTCCCTCGCCCTCAGAGAGGCCGAGCTGCTCGAGGAATGCGTGACCACCCAGGGCATCCCGCTGCGGGTGCGGGCCGTTGCCGTGTTCAAGGTGGGCGACGATCCGGCGTCGATCGCCAACGCCGCCCGCCGCTTCCTGGCCGAGCAGAACCGGATGGAGGAGCTCTGCGGGCGCATCTTCGCCGGCCACCTCCGGTCGATCGTCGGCAGCCTGACCGTCGAGGAGATCGTGCGGGAGCGCGACAAGGTCGCCCAGGAGGTGAAGGACGGTTCCCATCCGGAGATGGAAAAACTGGGCATCGTCGTCGACGGCCTGCAGATCCAGGAGATAGAGGACCCGACCGGATACATCGCCAACCTGGCTGCGCCCCACGCCGCAGCGGTGGCGTCGCAGGCCCGGATCGCCGCCGCCGAGCGTGATCAGGAGGCGTCCGAGAAGGAGCAGGCGGCGGCCCGGGCCAAGGCCCAGTTCGCCCAGCAGACGGCCATCCTGCAGGCCTCCATCCAGGCCGAGGTCCACGACGCCGAGGCCAGGGCGGCCCAGGCCGGCCCGCTGGCCGACGCCAAGGCGCAGCAGGACGTGATCTCCGAGCAGACGATGCTGGCCGAGCGCCAGGCGGCGCTGACCGACAAGCGGCTCGAGTCCGACGTGCGCCGGCCGGCCGACGCCGAGGCGTACAAGCAGCGGACGATGGCCGAGGCCGCCCGCGATGCCGTGAAGCACAACACCGAGGGCGAAGCCTTCCGCCAGCGGGCCATGGCCGAAGCCAACCGCGACACCACCCTGCTCACGACCGAGGCGGAGGCGTCACGGAAACGTCAGCTGGCCGAGGCCGACGCCGATGCCCAGCGGGCGTCGGCCCAGGGTGCGGCCGATGCCCGTAAGGCCGAAGCCGACGCCGAGGCGTTCGCCCAGCGGACCACCGCCGCCGCCGAGGCTGACGCCATCAACGCCCGGGCGGCCGCCCTGTCGGGTGACAACCAGCCGCTGATCGCGGCCAACAAGCTGGTCGAGATGCTGCCCGCACTGGTGCAGGCTGCGGCCGGCGGCATATCCGGGTCGAACCTGACCGTGCTCAACGGTTCCCAGGGCGTCGGTGAGGTCGCCGTCGGCCTGGCCGCCCAGGGCCTCACCATCTTCGAGACCCTGCGCCACAGCCTGGGTCAGGCCGCCCCGCTGGCCAACGGCCACGGGAGCGCGCCGGCCGCCCTGAACGGTGGCTTCGTGGAAGGTGACCACACGGAGTGACCCTGACCGCCCAGGACCACATCGACTGCATCGCCGAACAGGGTTGGACCGTGGTCGAGGACGCCATCGACCCGGCGGGGGCCGACGGGCTGCTCGCCGACGTGGACCGGCTGGTCGCCGAGTTGGAGGTGCAGCCGGCCGACAACTCTTTCGAAGGGCGCAGCACCTACCGGGTCTACAACCTGCTGGCCCGCGGCGAGCTGTGGTGGCAGGTCCCGTTGCACCCGGCCGTGCTGCCCGTCGTCGAAGGCGTGCTCGACCGGGGCTGCCTGGTGTCCTCCCTGTCGTCGATCGACATCCGGCCGGGTGAGAGCGCCCAGCCCATCCACGCCGACGATCAGCTGATCCCCATTCCCAAGCCGCACCCGCCGACCGTCTGCAACACCATGTGGGCGCTGACCGACTTCACCGAGGCCAACGGTGCCACCCGGATCATCAGCGGCACCCACCTGGCCGACTCGTCCCCGGACTACGGCCGGCACTACGACTCGGAGCCGGCCGTCATGCGGCGGGGGAGCGTGCTCGTGTGGCATGGCAGCCTGTGGCACGGCGGCGGCACCAACACGACCGGCGAGCGCCGGGTCGGGGTGGCCATGAACTACTGCGCCGGCTACATCCGCCAGCAGGAGAACCAGCAGCTGGGTGTGCCCGTCGAGATGGTGGCCCGGATGCCGGCCCGGCTCAGGGATATGGTCGGCTACGGCGTGTACAACAGCCTGATCGGCCACATCGACAAGCAGAGCCCGGCCCAGGTCCTCCTCGACCGGGAGCCGGCGTCGGACGGGATGGTTTGGGACCGGGCCAGGTCTACTGCGCGACCCTCCTGATCTCGTCGACCAGGTCGGTCGGCAGGGCGCCGGCGAACATGTTGAGCAGGGTGGCGATCGGGATCTGGGCGGCCATGCGGAACATCTCCGATTCGGTGTCGTCGCCGAGGAAGCTACCGACCGCCTTGCTCAGCAGCGGCCCGGCGGTCGGGTGGCCGAGCCACTCGCCCAGGCTGGAGTGGATGGTGAGGATCGGTATGACGATCTGGCCGGCCAGGCGGATCGTCGTCTCGGCCCGCACCGTCGAGGCGTCGTCGGCGATCTGGATGGTGTAGTCGCCGGGCCCGACCACCCACTCGCGGTGCGGCAGGTCGTAATAGGCGAACGCCCGGCGGTCCAGCTCGAACGTCACCTCCTCGGACTGACCCGGTTCGAGCGCCACTTTGGTGAAGGCCCGCAACTCGCGCTGCGGCCGTCGCACCGGGCCGCACGAGGTGGCCACGTACAGCTGCACCACGTGCTTGCCCGCCCGCCGGCCGGTGTTGGTCACCGTCACCCGGGCCCGGGCGGTGTCGTCGCCGATGACCTCGACGGTCAGCGCCGACGTGGCGAAAGTCGTGTAGCTGAGCCCGTAACCGAACGGGTAGCGCACCTCGCGACCCACCGTCTCGTACCAGCGGTAGCCGACCATGACCCCCTCGCCGTAGCGAACGTGACCCGCTTCGCCGGGGAAGTTGACGAACGCCGGGGTGTCCTCGAGACGGAGCGGGATGGTTTCGGCCAGGCGCCCCGACGGATTGGCATCGCCGAACAACAGGTCGGCGATGGCGCCGCCGCCGGCCTGGCCCAGGAGGAACCCCTCCAGGATGGCGTCGGCGTCGTCGTGCCAGCCCTCCAGCGAGACCACGCTGCCGTTGGCCAGCACGACGACCGTGCGCCCGGCGGCATCGGCGGCGTCCCGGATGGCGGCGATCTGCTCGTCGGCGATCGAGAGCGACGTCCGGTCGAAGCCCTCCGACTCCTCACGGTCGCGCAGCCCGGCGAACACGACGGCCACGCCGGCGCCGGTCGCCGCCGACCGGACCCGGTCGATCTCGTAGCCCCCGTGGTGGCGCACCTCGATGCCGCGGCCGGCGGCGGCGGCCCGGATGGCGTCTATGGGTGTGTCTACCCGGGTGGCGTTGATGTGGGAGCTGCCGCCCCCCTGGAAACGCAGGTGGTCGGCCAGCTCGCCGATCACGGCGATCACGCCGACCCCGGATATCGGCAGCACGTCGTGGTCGTTCTTGAGCAGGACGGCGCAGTCGGCCGCCAGATCGCGGGCCAGTTGGTGATGGCCCTCGACATCGAACCCGGGGGACGGTTCCTGCACCAGCCCGGCCAGCGCCAGCACCCGCTCGGCGGCGGCATCGACCTCGGCCTCGTCGAGGCGTCCGGCCCGGACGGCATCGACGATCATCTGGGCGCTCGCCCCGCCCGTGCCCGGCATCTCCAGGTCGAGACCGGCGGCCACCGCGGCCACCGGGTCGTGGACCGCCCCCCAGTCCGACACGACCAGCCCGGAGAAACCCCACTCGCCCCGCAACAGATCGGTGAGCAGCCAGCGGTTCTCGGACGAGTACACCCCGTTGATCCGGTTGTAAGAGCACATCACCGTCGCCGGCCGCGCCGTCGTGACCACCCGCTCGAAGGCGGTCAGATAGATCTCCCTGAGGGTGCGCTCGTCGATGTCGGCGCTCACCTGCATGCGGTCGGTTTCCTGGTTGTTGGCGGCGAAGTGCTTGAGCGAGGCCCCGACCCCCACCTCCTGCTGGCCGGATACGTGGGCGGCGGCCAGCTCCCCGGCCAGCAACGGATCCTCCGAGTAGTACTCGAAGTTCCGCCCACACAGCGGCGACCGCTTGATGTTGATCCCCGGGCCCAGCGCGATGTGCACGCCCAGGGCGCGGGCCTCGGCGCCCACCGCACCGCCCACCCGGCGGGCCACTTCCCGGTCCCAACTGCAACCGACCGCCACCGCCGGCGGGAAGCAGGTGGCCGGCAGGCTGGCGTTCAGTCCGATGTGGTCGAACGAGCCGGCCTGGCGGCGGATCCCATGAGGACCGTCGGTCATGACGACCGACGGCACGCCCATCTCCTCGACCGGATGTGTCGACCAGAAGTCCTGGCCGGACAGGAGGGCAGCCTTCTGCTCGAGGGTGAGGGGCAGGGTCATGGGCGGGGAGGTTATGACGTGGGCCGGTCTCAGGTCCTCATCATGTGCGCGCCGGTGGCGATCGGACGTCGAGGGCCTCGAGCACCTCCTGACCGTCGGCCCGTTCAGGTGTACATCAACGATCCCGGCGTGGTCAGCAGCTCGCCCGTCTCCAGCCACGTCTTCAGGCCGGAGAGGATCATCGGCCAGCCGCCGTACAGCTGGTTGTTGGCCCCCTCCCGCATCTGGTCGTGGGTGACCGTCAGCTGGCAAGAGTCGCCCACCGGGACGATCTCCCATGTGACCCGCGACGCCCCCTCGGCTCTCACGTCATCTCCCCACAGGGCGGTCATGGTGTGCACCAGGCGATGGGGGGGATCGACCTCGAGCACCTCGCCCTCACCGAGCAGCGACCCGGCCTTCGGGTTCTTGACCTCGATGGCCGACCCCGGCTTCCAGTCGGTGAAGGCGGCCGTGCCGAAGTGGTACTTGGCCCGTATCTCCGGGTCGGTGATGGCCTCCCACAGCAACTCGGGCGTGGTCCGAATGTAGATCTCGTAGATCTTCTCCATGGTTCGTTCCAACCTCTCCTTGATCTCGGCCAGCCCGGCGACCCAGGGCTCGGCGTACTTGCTCACCCATCTGTCGTGGACCAGCCGGATGGGCACCGGGTTGAGGAAATGCAGTTTCTCCCGCCCCCGCCGGCGGGAGACGACCAAGCCGGCCTCCTCCAGTTGCTTCAGGTGCTTCATCACCCCGAAGCGGGTCATCTGCACCCGCTCCTCGAGCTCAGTGAGGGTCTGGCCGTCCCGGCGGAACAGCTCGTCGAGCAGCCCCCTCCGGGTCGGATCGGCCAGCGCCCTGAACACCTCGTCCACTGGATCAGAATACGTGACTAAATAGTCACATGTCAAGGCCCCGCGCCGGATCAGGTCAAAGGAGCCGCGGGTCGGCGATAGGGGGCAGTGGGGCGGTTCAGGCCGGCCGGCGGCGGGGACGGGCGGCGCGGCGGGGGCCGGGCCCGGATGCGGTTCCACCCTTGGCCGCCGGCTTCGAGCCGGTCCAGCGTTCCCCGGTGCGGCCGACGCCGGCCTTGGCCCCGTTCTTGGGCCGGGCCGGGCTGCCGTTCTGGCCGCCCTGGCCTCGCGACTGGGAGCCGTTCTGGCCAGCCGGCTTGGGGCCACCCTGGCCGCGCCGGCCCGGGTGGCGACCCTGGCCGCGAGCGATCGGAATCGGCCCCGACGGGTCCGATCCATTGGTACGCGGCGGGGCCGGGTCGGAGCCCGCGGGCGTCGCCGGGGTGGTCGGCGCCGGGGTGCCGGCCGGGCGGGCCACGTCGCGGCTGGCCGAGCTCTTGGCCGGGACCACACCGACCAGAGCGCGCCGCAGATCACGGGCCAGGTCCAGCGTGTTGGGCGTGACGTAGGCGATCACCGTGCCGTCGGCACCGGCCCGACCGGTCCGTCCCGACCGGTGCATGTAGTCCTTGTCGGTCGCCGGCAGATCGAAGTGGACCACGCAGCGGACGTCGTCCACGTGGATACCCCGGGCGGCCACGTCCGTGGCGACCAGGGCCTGGGCCCGGCCGGCGGCGAAGGCGGCCAGCGCCTTCTCCCGTTGGCCCTGGGACCGGTCGCCGTGGATCGGCACGGCCGACACGCCGGCGTTCGACAGCTGTCGGGCCAGCCGGTCGGCGCCGTGCTTGGTCCGGCAGAAGACGACGGTGGAGCCGTGGTCGGCGATGTAGCCGGCGGTCAACGCCACCCGCTCCTCGCGGGGCACGTCGACCCAGTTGTGCGTGGTCGTCGCCCCGGCCGATGCCTCCGCCTCGACGGCCACGTGGACCGGGTCGCGCTGGTAATTGCGGATCAGGGTGTCGACGTCGCCGTCCAGCGTGGCCGAGAAGAGCATGGTCTGGCGGTCGTCACGCACCTGGTTCAACAGACGGCGCACCTCGGGCAGGAAGCCCATGTCCGCCATCCGGTCGGCCTCGTCGAGGACGACGATCTGCACGTCGCCGAGGGAGATGTCGCCTCGGTCGATCAGGTCCTTCAGCCGCCCCGGGCAGGCCACAGCGACATCGATGCCGCGACTCAGAGCCTTCAGCTGGGGGCCGAATCCGACTCCGCCGTAGAAGGCGGCCACTCGGCGATGGCCGTCGCGACCCAGCAGCAGGGCCATCTCCTTCTCGATCTGGGCGGCCAGCTCCCGGGTGGGAGCCAGGATCAGGGCGGTGGGCCGGCGGGGCCCACCCCGGGGGACGCGAGCGGCGACCGGCAGGCCGAAGGCGATGGTCTTCCCCGATCCGGTCGGGGCCCGGCCGCATATGTCGCGACCGGCCAGGGCCGGCGGGATGGCCAGGGCCTGGATGGGGAAAGCACTATCGATGCCGCGGGCGCGGAGATAGCGGACGGCATCGGCGGCAACGCCGAGCTCTGCGAACGAGGGGGAAGACAAGGAAGGCTCCGTATCCGCGGGCCGCAGGGCCCGATTCGGGGGGACCCATCAGCGTACCAGCCGGGGACCGGCCGGCGGTCTCATGTGCCGGCTGGTCGCGGCCCGTAGTCCACGCTCGTGAACGGCCAGCCGCGGTCGAGCCAGTCGGACACGAAACGGTAAAGCGGCCCGTCCAGCTCGGCCCGTTCGGCGCTGACCCACGATGAGACCTCGGCCTCGTGGCCGTCCTTCTTCGACGGATAGATGTACAGGCAGCCGATCACCCGCCCGTCGGCCGGGTCGAGAACGGTGTAGGTGAAACCCCTGCGCTGGGCGAAGTCGTCGGCGTGGCGGGCCAGGTCCGACCGGTTCCGATCGCTCGACATGCCGGCGAGCGGCGGCCAGTCCCCGTCGGGGAATCCGGGGGTGGCGCGGATGTGGTCGATGCTCGACGACCACGCCGCCAGGTCGGCCTCGTTGTGCATGACGTCGAGCGGTTCCAGGACGAACCGGTCGGTGCCGGCCGCCGTCGGTACGTCGAAGTCGTCGGGCACGAAAGGCATCGGCGCAGGCTACGTCCGCCATACTCGATGCGATGGACTCACCGATCCGGTACCCAGCGGCGCTGATGCCGCCGGACCGCGTCCAACCGGTGCCCCGGCGCATCCGGGCGTTCATCGGTCGGCGCGCCGTCGTCGATTCCGTCAACGCCTTCTACGTCTGGGAGTGGGCCGGCTATCCGCAGTTCTACATCCCCCGTTCCGACGTCGAGCGCCGGGCCCTGGTCCCCGAGGACGGGCGCCGGCCGGGCCCGTTCGGGTGGGCCCACCTACATGGGCTGCGTTGCGGTTCCGAGCTGCGCTCCGGCGCCGCCCACGTGGTCCGACAGGCCACCGATCCGCGACTGGAGGAGACGGTGCGTTTCCGGTGGTCGGCGTTCGACGCCTGGTTCGAGGAGGACGAGCGCGTCTACGTGCATCCGCGCAACCCGTACTCCCGGGTCGATGCCGTCCGGTCCACCCGCTCGGTCGTGATCAAACTGGGGGGAGCCGTCGTGGCCGAGACCACGTCACCGGTCCTCGTCTTCGAAACCGGCCTCCCGACCCGCTACTACCTGAACCGCACCGATATCGACTTCTCCCGGATGGTGCCGACCGACACCGTCACCGAGTGTCCGTACAAGGGCCGGACCGGCTCGTACTGGTCGGTCCGGGTCGGGCGGGTCGAGCACCGGGACCTGGCCTGGAGCTACGACCTGCCCACCGCCGCACTGGCGCCGATCGCCGGCCTGGTCGCGTTCTACAACGAGCGGACCGACATCGTGCTCGACGGTGTCCAACTGCCCCGGCCGCCGGCCCCGAAGAGCCGTCCACCGGCGTTCTGACCGCCGGTCAGCCGTCCACCCGGCTCCGTCTCCCGTCCGCCGGTCACGACCGGAGGGCGTCGCCGTCTCCGGTCCGCCGGTCAGGTCTTAGGCGATCCGGCCCGGAGCCGGAACACGGCCGGCGGCAGCTCGCCGGCGGCCCGTCCCGACTCGAGCAGCTTCGACCACCACGCCAGGTCGTCCAGGACGATCTGCATGGCCGTTTCGGTCATCGGGTCCTTGGGGCTGCCGTCGTCGTCGAAGGCGGTCTGGACGAACGGGATGAGCACACTGCTGCGCAGGGGGTGCATGTCGGCCTCGATGGCGATGTGGGCCAGATGCTCGATGGCCCGGATGGCGGCCGCCAACCCCCCGCTGTAGCCGACGGCGGCGATGGGCTTGTTGCGCAGCGCGAAGGACACGAACACGTTGTCGATGGCGTTCTTCAACACGCCCGGAACGCTGTGGTTGTACTCCGGGGTGATGACCAGGAAGGCGTCGCCCTCCTTGATCTTCTGATTCCACCGCTTCACGATCGGATCGGAGTAGGTGGGATCGTTTCTGTCACCGATGGTGCCGAGATGCTCGGCGAACATCGGGAGAGGCCAGTCCCGCAGGTCGAGCACCTCGACATCGAAATCGGGGTGCGCCTCGGCCCGACGGGTCACCCACGGCAGGACCCGGTCGGCGGCCCGGGTCTCCCGCGTGCTGCCGACGATGATCTGAAGCTTGCTCATGCATCAACCTACGTCGGTCCCGGTCGCCTGCCGGTTACCGCCGCCCGTGCAGGCACTTAGACTGCCAGCGAACGTCGCCCGCCCAAAACCATTGTGAGAAACTGGACGAAATAGCCGGAAGGACGAGTGCGGGGATTGCCGACCAGAACAGCGACGGTGCTCTTCACCGATCTGGTGGGATCGGTAGAGACGGCCGCGCGACTGGGCCCGGCCGAAGCCGAGGTGCTCCGTAAGCAGCACGACAGCCTCTTGAGCGACGTCATCGGCGTCCACCGGGGCACCGTCGTCAAGCGACTGGGTGACGGCTTCATGGCCACGTTCGACTCGGCCTCGGACGCGGTGACCGCGTCCATCGCCATCCAGCAGGCGGTGCACCGCCAGAACCAGCGACTGGCCATGGGTCCCCTGTCGGTCCGGGTCGGTATCTCGGGCGGGGATGTGAGCTTCGAGGACGGCGATTGCTTCGGCGCCCCGGTGGCGGAGGCGTCCCGGCTGTGTGCGGCTGCCTCCGGCGGCCAGACCCTGGCCGCCGACATCGTCCGGGTCACGTCGCGCGGGCTGGCCGGTCGGCCCTTCCGGACGGCCGGTGACATCACCCTGAAGGGGATGCCCGACCCGGTCGAGGTGGTCGAGGTCGCCTGGGAGCCGCCCGACGAGTCGCGGACGCCCCTGCCCCCGCGCCTGGCGTCGTCGCGCATTTTTGTCGGCCGCCAGGAGGAACTGTCGCTCCTCGACGGTGTCTACCGGGAGGTGGCCAACGGTGGCGGTCGCCGGGTGGTGCTGATCCACGCCGAGCCGGGCATGGGCAAGACCTCGATCTCGGTGCAGGCCGTCCGCAACTGGCACGCCGGGGGGGCGAGCGTCGGGGTCGGTTACTGCGACGAGGAACTGACGATGCCGTACGCACCGGTGTCGGGGGCGCTCGACCATCTGGTCCGTCATGCCCCGGCTCACGTCCTGGCCGCCCACGTGGCCCGCCACGGCGCCGCCGCCGCCCATCTGGTGCCGGCCCTGACCGGGCGGGTCGACGTGCCCGGTCCGGCCCACGGCGCCGAGCCGGAGACCGAGAGGTACCTGGGTTTCGCCGCCGCCGCCGACCTACTGGCCAGCCTCGGTGAGGACAGCCCGGTCGTGCTGCTGCTCGAGGATCTGCACTGGGCTGACGCCGGCACGTTGACCTTCCTGCGCCACCTGGCGGCCAATGCCGTCGGCGCCCGTATGGTGGTGCTGGTCACGTTCCGCGACTCGGAGGTCTCGCCCGGCCACCCGCTCCACGAGACACTGGCCGCTCTGCGCCGGCTGGAGGGCGTCACCCGACTACCGCTCACCGGTCTGGCCACCGGAGACGTGCGGGAGCTGGTGTCGGAACGGGCCGGGGGCAACCTGGACGGAGTCCAGAGCGACGCCGTCGCCCGCCAGCTGGCCGACGAGACCGCCGGCAACCCGTTCTACCTGTGCGAGCTCCTCGACCATCTGGCCGAGACCGGCCGCCTGGTCCCGTTGGTGGGCCCGGCGCCCAGCCTGTCGGCCGCGGACGGCTCATTGGAGCTGCCCGAAAGCATCCGCGAGGTGATCGGCGCCCGCATCAACCGCCTGGGGCCGGGCGCCTCCGATGTGCTGACCGTCGCCGCTGTGATCGGCAACCAGTTCGAGCTGGAGACGCTCGAGTCGGCGTCGCGCCAGGCCCCGAACGAGGTGCTGCAGGTGCTGGAACGGGCGCGGGCCGCCTCGTTGCTGCGCGAGGTACCCGATCGCCTGGGGACCTACGCCTTCTCCCACGCCCTGGTCGCCCACACGCTGCTGCAGGGTGCGGGCGCCACCCGGCGGGCCCGGTTGCACCAGCAGGTCGCCATGGCTCTGGAGCAGGCACCGGACGCGGGCTCGCGCCAGGCCGAGCTGGCCCACCACTGGAGCCGGGCGGTGTACACGGTGAATGCCGGGCGGGCCCGGGACTACGCCGAGCGGGCGGCGGCCAAAGCGGCCCAGGCGCTGGCGCCTGACGAGGCGGCCCGCTGGTACGAGAAGGCGCTCGAGCTGCACGGCATCATCGCCGGCGACGACTCCTCGACCCGTGTGACCCTCCTGACCAAGCTGGGGGTGGCCCAGGCCCAGGCCGGATCCAGCCAGTACCGGGAGACGCTGCTCCAGGCCGCCCGCCTGGCCCGCCAGGTCGGCGATGCGGTCGGTTCGGCGCAGGCGGTGATGGCCAGCAACCGGGGCATGTTCACCGCCTTCGGCCTGGTCGACGACGAGAAGGTGGAGTTGCTCGAGGGCGCCCTCCGGCTGGTGGATCCGGCCGACCGGCGCACCCGCAGCGAGCTCCTGGCCGTGCTGGCCAACGAGCTGGCTTACGACGGCGACTACCCGCGGCGTCGGGCCATGGTCGACGAATCGCTGTCGCTGGCCCGGGCTGTCGGTGATCCGGCACTGCTCTACCGGGTGCACAACCTGGTCTTCCACGCCCTCTGGAACCCCGACACCCTGCACGAGCGCCTGGCCATGTCGGCCGAGTCCATAGAGCTGGCCCAGCAGGTGGGGGACCTCGGTACCCGGTTCTGGGCCGAGCACCGCCACCACATCAACCTCCTCCAGGCCGGCCTGATCGACGACGCCGACCGGTGCCTGCACAACGAGTTGGAGCTGGCCGAGCGCCTGGCGCAGCCGTTGCACCGGTGGGTCGCCGGTTTCTCGAACGCCACCCGCCATTTCCTCGCCGGCAACTACATGGAGGCCGAGGCCATATCGGTCGAGGCGTTCAAGTTCGGTGAGGAGAGCTCGCAGCCGGAAGCGCTCAACTTCTTCCAACTGAGCATGATGAACGTGTTCTGGCAGTCGGGCCGCCAGTTCGATCTGGCTCTGGCCGAGGCCATGGCCGACGGACTGCCCGGCGTGCCCGCCCTCAAGGGCGGGGTGGCCATGCTGGCCTCGGACTCCGGTGACGTCGACCGGGCCGCCCGCTACCTCGACGAGGGGACGGCCACCCGCTTCACCCTGTTGAAACCCGACCCCGGATTCCTCACCGGGGTCCTGTGCTTCGCCGAGACGGCCATCCGGCTGGGCGATCGCCGGGCGGCCGAACCGCTGTACGACATGGTGCGGCCGTGGGCCGGGCAGATCGGCCTCGACGGCAACACCTGCACCGGGCCGCTGCTGCACTACATCGCGTCTCTCGGGGCGCTGCTCGGCGACGTCGCCGAGTCCGACCGGCGCTTCGCCGAATCGGAGGAACAGTGCCAGCGCATCGGAGCCCGGTTCTTCGAAGCCCGCACGCTGGTGGAATGGTCGGCCATGCTCCTGAAGCGCGGTGGGCCCGACGACATGGTGCTGGCCGAGAAGCACCTGGCCCGGGCGCTCAGCATCAGCGAGGAATGCGGATATGCGGCCGTCGCCCGGAGAGCGGCCGAGCTCCAGCGGTTCTGACGCCGTGGCGTCAGTCGAAGGCGGCGATCACCCGGGCGAAGGTCTCGAGAGCGCCCGGCGTCCAGCCATCCGGCAGGGCCACGATGGCCGTCTCCACTCCGGCGTCGGCCAGCGCCAGATACCGGCCGATGTGATCGTCCACGGTTCCGGCGCTGAGTCGTTCGGCCGCCTGCTCAGGCGGCACCGGCCCGCCCGACAACCGGATCGCCCGACAACCGGGCCACGTCGGCGGCCGGTTCCCGCCGGGTGGCGGCGGCGACGGCCGTGGACAGATGGGTCACCTCGACGGCGGCCGGTTCACGACCGTGCCGCTCGCAGTGTGAGGGCAGCGCCGCCACCTTCGTCCGGATGGTCACAGCATCGCCGAACAGGTTGCAGGCGTCCGCGTGGCGGGCGGCGAGCGAGAGCGTGGTCCTTTGACCACGTCCTCCGAGCAGGATGCGAATCGCCACCCGGTACCGCCGGGTGGAGTCTGGTCAGTGCTCGGCCAGCTCGCGGAACTCCTCGGGGACCCGGTCGGCGCCGGACAGCACCACTCCGGCGTAGCCCACCGCGGTCCGCCCGAACTTGTCCCGGACGGCGTCCACCGACCGGTCCACCCCCCACCTCGACGCGTGCAGGTCGCGGCCGGCGAGCGACAGTTGCACCGAGTGCTGCGCCCGCAGGTTCGACACACTCACGGCCAGAAGCGTGATCTCCTGCTCCGCCGGATGGTCGGCGCAGGCCTGCTCGGCCAGCTCCACGGCGATCTCGGTCAGGGTCAGGGTGGCCGACAACGGGACCTCGAGCGTGACCGACCTGGTGACCGACCGGAGGCGTAGGAAGCGGACCCGGACCGTGACGGTCCGGCCGGCCACTCCGGCGTGGCGCAGCCGGCCGGCGACCCGGTCGGCCAGGTAGCCGAGGGTCCGGCGGATCAGCGGACGGGTCACCCGTTCCCGGCCGAGGGCGGCCTGGGCGCCCATCGACCTGGCCCGCCGAGGGGCCTCGACCGGTCGCGGATCGACGTTGGCCGACAGCGCGGCCAGCTTGGCCCCGTTGACCGAGCCCAGCAGGTGGGTCAGCATCGGGCTGTCGGTGGCGGCCAGCTGGCCGATGGTGCGGATCCCGGATTGGTGCAATCGGGCCTCGGTGGCCGGGCCCACCCCCCAGATCAGCCCGACCGGCAGCGGGTCGAGGAACTCCCGTTCCCGTTCCGGCTCGACCACCACCAGACCATTCGGTTTGGCCACCTGCGAGGCCACTTTGGCCAGGTGCTTGGTGCGGGCCACCCCGACCGACAGGGGCAGGCCGATCTCGGCCAGTACCCGCTGCCGGACGGCGGTGGCTATCTCGGTCGGCGTTCCGAACAACCGGGCCGCCCCGGAGACATCGAGAAAGGCCTCATCGATCGAGATCCGCTCCACGGTCGGGGTGAAGTCGAAGAAGACGTCGACCACCTGGTCGCCCAGCCGCTGGTACTGGCGGTAGTGGCCCCCCACGAACCGGATGTCCGGGCACAGGCTCCGGGCCCGCCAGGCAGGCATCCCGGCCTGCACACCGAACTGCCGGGCCTCGTACGACGCGGCCAGGACGACACCACCGCCGACGGCGATCGGCCGGTCCCGCAGGGCCGGGTCCAGCATCTGCTCGACCGACGCGTAGAACGCATCCAGATCGGCGTGCAGGATCGTGGCCCTCACACCGCCAGACTACCGCGGGTGAGCGAACGTATGTTCGAGAAAGGTCAGGGGACCTGACCACAACCGGACGGCCCGGTAGGGGAGTAGCCGACCTGCAGCGACAACCCGTTCGGCCCGTGGACGACCACGCAGGCGGGCGGGACCGACGTGGCGTGGGCCGCCGGGGCCAGCGCGAGAGCCGACAGTGCTCCTGTCACCGCAACTATTCCGAACAGCACCCGACGCTTCATGAACCCGCCCCAAAACGGATCATTCCGGTCGAACCGTACCATCGCCGCGGCCTACGGTCACGGGTAAGCTCCGGCCGCACTCGAGGAGGGTGACGTGACGACCGAGCCGTTGCCGCAGATGACCGACGAACAGGATGGTGCGGGCGCCGGCGTCGAACTGGCCGTCGCCGCCCACGCCCGGCTGGCGGGCGCCGTCGACCGGATCGACGATGCCACTGCCCGCCGGCCGAGCCGGTTGCCCGGGTGGACGGTCGGCCACGTCGTCACCCACCTGGCCCGCAACGCCGACGGCCACGTCCGCCGGCTGGAGGGGGCGCTCGAGGGCCGGGATCTGGCCCGCTATCCCGGCGGCGACGAGGAACGCAACCGCGACATCGAGTCGGGCGCCGGGCGGCCGGCGGCCGAGATGGCCGCCGATCTGACGACGGCCCAGCAGCGGTTGGAAGACGTCTGGCGGCGCCATCAGGACGCCGGCTGGCCCCATCGTGAGCTCCTCGGTAACGACCACTGGACCATCACCGAGAGCCCGTGGCGGCGGCTGCGGGAGGTCGAGATGCACCACGTCGACATGGGTCTGGGCTATGAGCCGTCGGATTGGCCGGCCGCCTACGTGGCGCGGGACCTGCCCCTCCTCCTGGCCACGGCTGCGGCCCGAACCGGCGCGGCCGAACAGGCCGCGGTTCTGGCCTGGCTCGCCGGGCGGGGGGAACGACCGGCGCACTGGTCGCTCGCCCCCTGGGGGTGACCGGCTACCAGGTGGGCCAGCCGGCGGCCAGCGTGCCGTGCGGCGTCGGGTGCTCCATGATCCCCGACGGCGCGCCGAGCGACATCAACAGCTGATCGAAGTTGGCACCGTAGGCCGTCGGGTCGGAATCGCTGTCGTTGGCCGACGTCCACTGGCCGGAGACAGCCGCCATGGTGTCGCCGTAGGAGTCGGCGGACCAACCGATCTCCATGTCCGGGTACGAGTCATGGAGGATCCCGACCACCGTGTTGACGTTGACCACCTGGCCGACGGTGACCGTCGGGGTGACATTCTCGGCGACGTAGACCATCTTCCCGGCGGCCGGGCCGTCGGTCAGCCGGTAGGAGATGTAGTTGCCGTCCGGCCACGAGCCGGCCGTCGACGTGACCACCCCGTCGCCCAGCGCATATATGGGCCCGGAGCCGGCATAGTCCACGCCCTCGTCGACCCGCTCCGGCGTGAGGCCGGCGACGGCCCGGAGGGGATCGTCGTAGTTGCCGGTGGCGCCGGTCGCCATCCCGACCACCTCCGTGCCGAGGCCGGAACCGGAGCCGTAGTAGGCGGCGTTGCCGAAGGTGAAGATGCCACCGTCGGACGCAACCATCCAGTAACCGTGCCCGTTGGTCGTCGGGCTGATGGCGATGACCGGCTTCACCAGGTGGACGTTGCCGGTGGAACCGTAGAAATGGGCGTCGCCGTAGTTGAACAGGCCACCATCGGATGCGACCAGCCAGTAGCCGTTGCCGGACGACGTGGTGGCCATGCCGACCACCGGCTGGCTGAGGTGCACGCCCCCGGTCGAACCGTAGAAGCGGGCGTCGCCGAAGGAGAAGACGCCGCCGTCGGTGGCGACCATGCGGTAGCCGCCCCCGTCGGGCATGGCCGAGATGCCGACCACCGGTTCGGACAGGTGGATGCCGCCGGTGGAGCCGTAGAAGGGGGCGTCGCCGAAGGAGAAGATGCCGCCGTCGGACGCCACCAGCCAGTACCCACCCGTGGCCGGGTCGATGGCGATGCCGACGATCGGTTGGGCCAGGCGGGTGCCGGCCATGGAGCCGCGGTAGACGGCGTCGCCCAGGGCGATCACCGCCCCGTCGGCCTCGGCTGCGTAAGCGCCGTGGCCATCGGGGGTGGACGCCACGCCCACCACCGGGGAACTGGGCGCAGCTACCGTCCCGGAGAAGGCGCCACCGAAGCCCACCAGGCGGCCGTCGCGCGTGAGCAGGCTGTAGGCCTGCGAGGTGCTGGCCGCCACGTGCGCCGGGGTGGTCGTGCTGTGGACCTCCTGGGCGACGGCCGGGTGGGTGCCCAGGCCGGCGGCACCGGCGGCGGCCAGTACGGCGACGGCGGCGGCGGCGGCGGTGGGGGTGCGGGGTCGTAGGGTCATCAGTCGAACTTTCCGTAGGCCGGAGATCTCCGCCGGCCTCCGCTACAGAAAGGATCGGCGTCCGGATCGTGGCGACTTGAGCGCACGGCCCGCGCCCTTCGTCGATCGGCCAGGGTGCCCGGATCAAGAAGCAGATGGATGCCCACCCGACGGCTCCCGGCCCGGCTCGGCCCGGCGGGGCTGGCATCTCGGCCCAGGTGGGGCCGGCTGGTCTGGCCCTCCCGGGAGGGGATTCCATGCGGATGTGTGCAAAGTTGCGGACTATATCAGCAACTTTGCATACACTTGGATAATAATGAAGTTGTTTCGATAGTTTTCAGGCTGACTTCTGGCTCAGGTCAGAGAGTTCGGCAAGGTCGGCCGCCGAGCTGGTCGGAGGCTCGCAAGTGGCGTCCGGGCGAGGGCGGGCAGGCCCACTCCTTTGACCGCATCGGCCAGGACGCGAACCGCAGGCCGGGCGCGGCGCTGCGTCGACGACAACCGGGGCCGGCCGCCTCGCGGAGGGCTGGTCAGGCCCGCTGGTCCGCGGCCCGCCGCTCGGGGATCAGTCCGTCCCGGTAGCCAGGGCCCGGTGTCGCCCTCATGTCGCGGTAGCCGACGGTTTCGCCGCATTCCGAACAGGTCAGATCGATGCCGCCGGCCCGTCCGCAATCCTTGTGGACGAGTTCGATCGGGGGGCCGGCGGGTGCGGCCCACCGGTCACCCCACTGGCGCATGGTGGTGATGACGCCCCACAGGTCCTTGCCCTTGTCGGTCAGCCGGTATTCGAATCGGGGAGGGTGGTCGGAGTACGGCACCTTCTCGAATACGCCCTGTTCGACCAGTCGCACCAGTCGCTGGTTGAGCACGTTGCGGGAGACGCCGAGGCGGGTTTGGAAGTCATCGAAGCGGCGGACACCCATGAACGCGTCACGGACGATCAGCAGCGTCCACCACTCGCCGACGATCTCCAGGCACTGGGCCACGGAACAGGCCATGTCCGCGAAGGTGCTCCGCTGCATGGCCGCCATTGTAGAGGGTCGCATCACAGAACTGACTGTCTTACAGTTAGTTCTATGACAGAACTGACTCTGGTGGATCCGGTCCGCTCGATCGACGGAGCCGATCTGGAGATAAGGCCCCTGCGGCCGGCCGACCGCCGCGCCTATGAATGCGCCGTTGGGCGGCTGTCGCCCCGGACCCGGGAACTGCGGTTCGGAGGCCGGAGAGGACCGCTGACCGAAGCCGAGATCGCCCACTTCCTCGACGTCGGCCACGACGGTCGGGAGGCGCTGGCGGTGTGGTCGCCGGAGGAGGGGACGATCGTCGCCATCGGGCGGATCGAACCGACGGTGGGCGGCGCCGAACTGGCCCTGGTCGTCGACGACCGCTGGCAGGGCCGGGGCGTCGGATCGGTGCTGATCGACCGCCTGATCGAGCAGGCGGTCGGCCTGGGCTATCACGACCTGGTCGCCACCACCGACTACGAGAACGTCGTGGCCAGCCGCCTGCTCCACCACCACGGTTTCCGCACGACCGGCGTGGCATGGGGCGTCATCGAACTGAGCCGCCCGATCGCCGCCGCCTGAGGAGGGCCCGGCTTTTCCCCGTCGATCGGGGGCCGCCACCTTCTATCATCCGGGAAGAGCAGTGGTGCTCCGGGGGAGGTCGCAATGAGGTCACTCCATCTGACAGCAGCCAAGGTCGCGGCGGCCGGACTGTTGATCGCCGTCGGGTCGATCGCCGGCGGCGCGCCGGCCGCAGCCCGGCTGCCGGCGCATCCGGCTCCGTGCGACTTCACCTTCGGCCAGGAGTCGACCGAGGGCGCGGCCGGGACCCAGGTCCTGACCATCCAGTTGATACCGGCCCGGCCGGGCCAGAGCTGCACGACCGCCCCGGTGCTGTCGGACGAGATCACCGATGCGGCCGGCGCCGTCCCGGCCGGGATCGCAACCGACGGCGGGGACGCGACGGTCGACCTTCTGTTCGCCGGCCATGAGATGGCCCCGCCGGTCATCGCCGTCGCCTGGTCCGCCTACTGCACCGACATCGCCCAGTCGGTTTTCCTCCGGATCAGCGGCGACGGCCAAGGCGCGGTGTACCCCCTCGGTATCAGCCGGCCCTGCTCTCAGGGCCCGGGCACCTATTCGGTCGTGCAGCCGGCCAAAGCGCTGCGGCCCGACCCGGCCGTCGGCGTCACCGGCGATTCTTCCGCCCGCCCGGCGGCCCGGCCGTCGTCGGGTTCGCCGGCCGGCGCCCAGGGCGGCTTCCGGATAGCGACGGCCAGCGGGGTCGTCTACGCCGAGCCGAACACCGTCACCGAGGCGGGTGACGGATCCGATGTCCCGTTCGTCGGGGTGGCCTCCGATCCGAACGGCGGGTTCTGGATGGTGACCGCCGACGGCGGGGTGTACAGCTACGACGGGGCCCGGTTCTACGGGTCGACCGGCGGCCGCAGGCTGGCCCAACCGCTGGTCGGTATTGCCGCCTCGTCCGATGGGCGCGGCTACTACCTGGTCGCCGCCGACGGCGGGGTGTTCACCTATGGGGACGCCCGCTTCGAGGGTTCGGCTGCCGGCCATCCGCTCGCCGCACCGGTGGTCGGCATCGCCGCCGCGCCGGGCGGGCACGGTTACTGGCTGGCCGCCGCCGACGGCGGGGTGTTCGCCTACGGCGGTGCCCCCTTCTATGGGTCGGCCGGGTCGGCTCCGCTCAGCGCCGCCGTCGTCGGGATCACCGCCGACCGGGCGACCGGTGGCTACTGGCTGGTGGCGGCCGACGGCGGGGTCTTCGGTTTCCACGCCCCGTTCCTGGGCTCGGCGGGTGGGTCGACGCTGGCCGCGCCGGTGGTCGGGTTGGCCGCCGACAGCAGCTATGGCGGCTACTGGTTGGTCGCCGCCGACGGCGGGGCGTTCAACTACGGGAACGCCCCCTACGAGGGTTCGGCCACCAGCCGAATCGGCGCCTGAGCGCCGCCGCCGGCGGACGTGCCACCGCCCCGGGAGGTACCGTCTGGGGAGACAGATCAAGGGGGGATTGTGGACACGTTCTCAGGCAAGCGGGCGGTGGTCACCGGCGGTGGCTCGGGTATGGGTCGCGAGCTGGTCATCCAGCTGACGGCCGAGGGATGCCACGTGGCCACGTGCGACGTCAGCCCGGTCGGTCTGGCCGAGACCCTGGCCCGGGCCGAAGCCGGCGCCCCGGCCGGGACGAAGATCTCCACCCATATCTGCGATGTGTCCAACGAAGCCCAGGTGACGGATTTCCGTGACGAGGTCGTGGCCGCCCACGGCGACGTGATCGAGTACCTGTTCAACAACGCCGGCATCGGCGGCGGCGGCAGCTTCATCGCCGACTCCCGGGAGGACTGGGAACGGACCTTCGGGGTCGACTGGTGGGGCGTGTACTACTGCACCCGCGCCTTCCTGCCCCGCCTGATCGCCGCCGAGTCAGCCCGGCTGGTCAATACCAGCAGCGTCAACGGGTTCTGGGCCTCACTGGGCCCGGGCATCCCCCACACCGCCTACAGCGCGGCCAAATTCGCGGTGAAGGGCTTCTCCGAGGCCATGATCGAGGATCTCCGGGTCAACGCCCCGCACGTCGGCGTCTCGGTCGTCATGCCCGGTCACATCGGGACCGACATCGTCGCCAACTCCCGCCGCTACTTCGGTCGGCCCGAACCCGACGCCCTGACCGAGGAGGACCTGGCGTCGACCCGGGAGCAGGTCCAGAAGCGGGGCTTCCCGGCCGACGACCTGTCGTCGGACCAACTGCGGGAGATGGTCAAGATGCTCGAGGAGGGCTTCCGGACCACCGCACCGCTCGATGCTGCGGGCGCCGCTCGCATCATCCTGGAGGGGGTCCGGGCCGGCCAGTGGCGGATTCTGGTCGGCGACGACGCCCATCAGCTCGATGCCAGCGTGCGGGCCAACCCGGAGGGCGCCTACGACCACACCGGCGTCGGCCTGGGCACGATCTTCACGACGCCTTCCTGAGCCGCCCGCCCTAACCGGCCCAGGTCGGGCCCAGCTTTCCAGCCCACTCGAGCCCCTGACGGCGCCCGGCGGTGGCGGCCGGCCTCCGGGTCGTGGCCGACAGCGGATTGGTCCCGAAGGCGGCGACCGCCTCCGGTGATGCATCGATGATGGTGACCGGTATCTGGTCAAAGGACGCGACCTCCTCGGCCAGCGTCCGGCCGGCCAGCCCGGGCTGGTCGGCGGCCGCCGGCGACAACACGACGATCCGGTCGCACCCAGCGGCCAGGTCGACGTTCGACGTCGATCGCACGCCACCATCCATGTAGCGCCGGTCGCCGATGGTCACCGGCGGCCAGATACCCGGCACCGCGCAGCTGGCGGCGACCGCGTCCACCAGCGCCACGCCGGTCGTGCGGTCGAACACGACCGGTTCACCGGCGTCGATCTCGACGGCGACGATGCGCACATCGCCGTCGGGCCAATCGTGACTGGGCAGGCGTCGTTCGATCACCGCCCGGCGTTCGGCCTCGGTCACCGTCTCGGTGGCGGCGGCCATCCGGCCGATTCTCCTCAGCACATCGGTCCGTGAATCAGCGCCCTGGACGGCCTGGATGAACCGGCCGATCAGTTCGTCCATCTCCATCTGCACATCGATCTCGGGCGACGGCCCGTTGACCTGATCGTCGTAGAGATCGGCGAGCGACCGGCCACTCGTGACCTGGGCGGCCACCGCCGCGCCGGCCGAGGTGCCGATGATCACGTCGGCGGCGAGCAGCGAGGCGGCCAGCTGCGGATCGGCTTCTTCGATGCCCCTCAGCACGCCGGTCTCCCAGGCGATGCCGGCCACCCCGCCGCCGGCCAGCACCAGTGCCCTGGTCATCGTGGTCATTCCGAGGGCGAAGAGGGGCTGGCCCCACCGGAGGGGCTGTAGGTGCTCGACGGGTTGGGATTGGAGGAGTACGCCTGACCCGGATGCGACGAGTAGTCCTGGCCGCCCGGGTGGGACGAATAGGTCGGGCCCGGGTGCGACGAGTAGTTCTGACCAGGGTGGGCCGACGAGTACCGGTGGGCAGGGTCGGCGGACGAGTAGCTCTGCGCCGGGTTGGGCGACGAGTAGGCCTGGCCCGGGTTGGTCGGTGAGTAGAGGGGCGGGTCAGGCAGTGGCCACGCCGGCGGCTGCTCGGCCTCCTCGCCGTCGGACCCTCCGCCCCTGCCTTCTGTACTCACTCGCCGTGGCTCCTTGCCTGATGGACCGCTGTTACTCGGATGGTAACTCCCCCTCGGCGGATCGTAACGTCCCCGGCCCGGCCGTTGCCGTATCTTCGACCGCATGGGAGCACTGGACGGACGGGTCGCGCTGATCACCGGGGGAGCACGGGGCCAGGGCCGGTCCCACGGTCTGGCCCTCGCCGCCGAGGGCGCCGACGTGGTGCTCTGCGATGTCCCGGCGGCGATGCCGGTCCTCACCTATCCCCTCGCCGGGCGCAGTGATCTGGAGCTGTCGGTGAAGCAGGTCGAAGCGACCGGCCGCCGAGCGCTAGGCCTAGCGGTGGATGTCCGCGACGCCGCCGCCGTGGAGGGCGCCGTCGCCCGGACCGTCGACCAGTTCGGGCGGCTCGACATCGTGGTGGCCAATGCCGGGGTGGTGTCGACCGGCCCCATCACCGACGTGACCGACGAGGTCTGGGACACCCTCGTGGCCACCAACCTGACCGGCGCCTTCCACACCTTGCGGGCCGCGCTCCCGGTGATGCGGGAACAGAAGTACGGGAGGATCGTGGTCACTGCGTCGATGGGGGGCCGGATGGGGATCCCCGAGCTGGGCGCCTACAACGCCACCAAGTGGGGGGTCATCGGCCTGGCCAAGTCGGTCGCGCTCGAGGTCGCCCGCGACGGCATCACCATCAACGTGGTGTGCCCGACGACGGTCCAGACGCCGATGGTGCAGCCCGACCCGGACGCCGAAGTTCCCGATGAGCTGATCCGCCGCTTCGCCCGGGCCAACCCGATCCCGCAGGCCATGATCCAGTCCGAAGACGTCAGCCGGGCCGTTCTCTACCTGGTGACCGACCCCGGGATCATGACCGGGACGGTCATGGAGTTGAGCCTCGGGTCGAGCGCCCGCATGCACTGAGCGGAGCCCGCGCTCGGGGCGGGGGTATAAATCCCCCAGTTGGGCGACGGCCCGTGGGTATGTTGACCACGGGACCAGGCGAAGGAGGGTCTCCGCATGACCACACAGAACACGGAATCCAGCCGGCGCCCCGGGTTGCGGTCGAGCCGGGAGGCACTCGACCGGTGGCTGGCCGAGGCTGATGACCTGCTCGAGGCGGACCCGCAGCCGGTAACCGCTCCGCAATAGGCCGCCCCGCCCGGATAGGGGGTCGAGGCTGACGGCGGCGGGCACCGGTTCTCATCGCAGCGGGCGGGCGTGAGCGATGAATTCCGTCGGTCCGGCCCGTCCCTTTGTCCGTGAGTACTCTCGAAGTCGTGGCTGTGACGACCCCACTTGTGTCGGCGGACCTCGAACCCTACCGGCGCGAGCTCACCGGCTACTGCTACCGCATGCTGGGTTCCGGTTTCGAAGCCGAAGATGCGGTGCAGGAGACCATGATCAAGGCACTGAGGGCGGCTGATTCGTTCGAGGGCCGGTCGAGCGTCCGGTCCTGGCTGTACCGGATCGCCACCAACGTCTGCATCGACATGGGCCGGCAGGTCCAGAGGCGGGCCCGCCCGATGGAGATGGGTCCGTCCTCGCCGCCCGACGAGTCGCTGCTCGGCCCGCTGCACCCGGAGGCCCTGTGGGTGACGCCGATCGCCGACGGCGCGGTGATCTCGGACCTGGGCGACCCGGCCGAAGTGGCCGAACAGCGGGACTCCATCCGGCTGGCCTTCGTGACCGCCCTCCCGCACCTGCCGGCCAAGCAACGGGCCGCCCTCGTCCTGTGCGAGGTACTGCGCTGGCCGGTCGTGGACGCGGCCGAGCTATTGGCCACTTCGGTGCCGGCGGTCAACAGCGCCCTCCAGAGGGCGCGCTCCACCCTTGCCAGCCTGCCGTCGCACACCAGGCCGCGCCCACTCGACGCCGACCACACCGAGTTGCTCGAGCGCTACGTGGATGCCTTCGAGCGCTACGACATCGACGCTCTGGTGGGGCTGCTACACGACGACGCCATACAGTCGATGCCGCCGTTCGCGCTGTGGCTGGAGGGCTCGCAGAACATCGTCGACTGGATGGTCCTGCCCGGGCCGAGTGCCTGCCGGGGATCGCGGCTGTTGGCGACGACGGCGAACGGGTGCCCGGCCTTCGGTCAGTACAAGCCGGATCCGGCCGGGGGCTGGGCGCCCTGGGCCATCCAGGTGCTCGAGATCTCAGGGGGAAAGATCGCCGAGATGGCCTTCTTCCTCGACTTCCTGGATCCCGAGCGGTTGTTCCCGGCATTCGGGCTGCCGATGCATCTCGACGCCTAGGCCGGTCAACTCCAAAAGTTCCGTCATCTCAGGTGACAATTGATCGATGACGACGTGGCCGCCCAGGCGGCCGGCCAGCAGGCGCCACCGGGCCAGCTCGTCGACGGCCGACAGGTCGGGCGCATCCGGTCCCTCCAACACGATCGTTATGCGGCACCAGCGACCCACAATCGGTTGGACGGGAATATCGGCTGGAACTCATCGGTCACCGATGAATGGCGCCCTCGCGGTTCGTCTGCACCGGTGATGACGACAGAGGGAGTTCGATCATGACGACCAGGAGCACACCACCGGTGGGAGCCCCGTGCTGGACCGATCTGTGGACGAGCGATGTGGCCGGCGCCGGCGAGTTCTACGGCGAGGTGTTCGGGTGGGAGGCGCAGGCACCCGACGACGGCCATGGCGGCTACTTCATGTTCACCCGCGACGGCGTGCCCGTGGCCGGCGGGATGGGGGACGTGGGCCGCGACATGAAGGCCGACAACAGGTGGAAGCCCTACCTGGCCACGCCGGACATGGCCGCCACCCTGCAGGCCGCGCAGGCGGCCGGCGCCAAGGTCATGGGCGAAGCCATGGCGGTGGACGACCTCGGGATCCAGGCCGTCGTCTCGGATCCGGCCGGCGCGGTGATCGGCTTCTGGCAGCCGGTCACGTTCCCCGGCTTCACCGTCCTCGGTGAGCACGGCTCGCCCAGTTGGGTCGAACTGCACACCACCGACCATTCTCAGGCCCGGTCGTTCTACCAGGGCCTGTTCGGGTACGAGACCACCACCGTGGGCGACACCGACGAGTTCCGCTACACCACGGTGCGTCCGGCCGGTAGCGACGAGGACCTGATCGGCATCATGGACGCGAGCGGCTGGCTGCCGCCCGGTGTGGGCGGCGAGTGGTCGGTGTACTGGGCCGTCGACGACGTCGACGAGACGCTGGCGTTGATCGACAAGCTCGGTGGATCCCTGGTGCACGGACCGGAGTCCACGCCCTACGGCCGGTTGGCGTGTGCCGCCGACCCGTGCGGCGCCCAGTTCAAACTGAGGAACGTCGGTGCCTGAGTTCGCCGTCTCGGTGTGCCGCGACATCGATGCCCCGGCGTCGGCCATATTCGCCCTGCTGTGCCGACCGGCCGACCACCCGTCGGTCGACGGCACCGGCATGCTGCGGACGACCGAATCCGACCAGGTCATCTCTCAGGTCGGCGACGTGTTCGTGATGAACATGTTCAACGACGACATGGGCGACTACGTGATGGAGAACCACGTGGTCGAGTTCGAACCGGACCGGCGCATCACCTGGGAGCCGGTGATGAAGGCGATCGAGAAGGACGACTTCAAAGGGGACATCGGTAATCCGGGCCGCCATCAATGGGGATGGCGGCTGGAGCCGATCGCCGGCGCAGGTACGCGCGTCACCGAGTGCTTCGACTGCTCCCGCTCCCCTGCGGACCTGCAGAAGGTACTCCGGGGCGGCGAACGGTGGCGGCCCGACATGGAGGCCAGCCTGGAGAACCTGGCCCGGCTGGTCGGTGGCCGTTAGCCGGCAGCCGTGAGCGAGGACGAGCTGGTGGCGGCCATCCGCCGGGCCATCGAGATAGCAGGGGAGTCGGCTGCCTGATCGGCCGGCCAATTCGGCGACGCGGCCGGAGCGACCGGGATTAGCGTCGCCGCCGACACCGCGGATCGGAAGGGGACAGCCATGGGTTTGCTCGACAAGGTCAAAGAATCGGCCAGCCAGGCGGCGCAAAAGGCCCAGGAGGCCGGCAAGGCCGGGCAGGCGAAGATCGAAGACGCCCAGGCCAAGCGCAAGGTGGACGCCCTGTTCCGGGACCTGGGCGCGGCTGTCTACGCCGAGCGGACCGGCAAGCCGGGGGCCGACCCGGCCGTGGCCGACAAGCTCGTCGCCGAGATCACCTCTATCGAGGCCGAGCACGGCGGCGGCGCCGTTTCCACCGAACCGACCGCCGAGGAACAGACCTTCTAGACCGTCGTGGCGGCCGCCCGCTCGGGACGGCCCCGCAGCGTTTACGTCCCGGCCAGCTCGGCGATCACGGGCGCCACCTGATCGAGGGCGCCGGGCTGGACCACGAAGTAGCTGGTGCCCCAGCGTTCGCGCGCCGCCCGCAACGAGTCGGCTACTTCCTTGGCGTCGCCGAACCACACATACGGCGAGGCGGCGAAGTCGTCCTCGCTGACCCCGAACATCTGGGCCATGCCGGCCCGCTGGGCGGCGGCCTCGGGACCGATGGAAGTGGCGAAAACCAGGATGTTCAGCTCGAGATCGTCGAGGCGGTCCCCGACGGCGTCGCGGAGCCAGCCCACTTTGGTGTCCAGCCGGTCGGGACGGACCTCGGCGGAGGCCGACGCGTCGATGTACCCCTTGGGGATGGCCGGGTTGATCCCGACGATGTCGGCGTGGCGGGCGGCCAACGCCAGCATCTTCGGGCCGCCGCCACCGATGAGGAGCGGCGGGTGGGGCTGCTGAGCCGGTTTGGGGAATCCGTTGAGACCGGCGATCTGGTAGTGCTCGCCTGAGAAACTGAACTCGTCCGGGCCCCAGAGGCCTCTGTAGATCTCGATGGCCTCGGCCAGCTTGGCGATTCGGACCCCGTCCCGTTCCTTGGGGATCCCGGCCTGCTCGTAGTCGGTGTTCATCCAGCCGGCGCCGATGCCGAACTCGAGGCGGCCGCCCGACAGGACGTCGATGGTGGCGGCCTCCTTGGCCAGCACGACCGGATGCTTGTAGTCGTTGTCCCACACCAGGGCGCCGACCCGCAGCGTGGTGGTGGCATCAGCGGCCGCCATCAGCGCCGGCACCGGCGACAGTTGGTCCCCGAAATGGTCGGGGAGGAACAGGCTCGAGAACCCGAGGTCCTCCACCTTGCGGGCGGTCTCCGCCCATGACGGGCCGTCAGGCGCGGTTACCAGTTGGATACCGAATCGGAACTTGCGGGCGTGGGCCATTGCGGCAGCGTAGGGACTCCGGACGCCCTGTGTCGGCGGGCCCCGCCGGCGCCCGCCGGCGGGGTACTGAAACGGTCGGTCCGGGCGATATTCGCGATTACGTGTTGTCTCCCGTTGGAGCCGGGTCGGGCCGCCGGCCCGACCCGCCGAACCCGCGACTGCGACCATCCTGACCGGGTCGGGCCAGGTGGAACCGGTCGGCGCCGGGGAAAGCTGGCACCAGGTGACACTACGGTGGCCGTCGTGGGCGAGCGCATCCTCCATCCCAAGCGGGGGCCTCATCAACCGCACGCCGGCACGCCGGATCGGCGCCCGGCATCGGTACGGCGTACGACCAGCCAGGTCGCCCGGCGGCCCGAAGGGGTGCTCGGTCCGGTGCACGTGCTCAGTGCCGGCCGGGATTTGTGGACGTCCGCAGCCGGCGCCACCCGAATGATCGCCGAGGCGTCCGTCGAGGCCGAGTTCAGCCTGATAGAGGGCAGTGTCCTCAGGTCGCTGACCGTGACCCCGGGCGACGACCGCTTCGCCGGTCTGGTCGGCCGGTCGGTCTCATCCGGCTTCCGGCGCAGCCTGGCCGACCTGGCCGGCGCCGACGACCAGCACGACGAGGATCGGGACGGTGAGGATCGGGACGCTGAGGATCGGGCCCGCTCCCTCCGGTATCAGCTGCTCGACGACTTCGGCACGGTCGGGCTGTTGGCCGGGTTCCCGATTGCGGCGGCGGGCATCCACCCGCCGAAGGGCCAGTTCCACGTCCGGGACAAGGCGGACGTCTGTGCCGGCTGGGCCACCGGCGCGACGATCCTGGTGGAGGGTGAGGAGCTGGGCTATCCGCCCGAGGTGACCGGCCCGCCCGCACCCGCGGTGCTGTCGGCCGATCCCGACGGGTGGCACCCGATTGCGGGGGCCGGACCGCACTCCATGCGGCGGCTCCGGCGCATCGATGTGTGGCCCGCCGCCGCCGAAGAGTCCCTCGAGGTCGAAGCCTTCTTCCGGGATTCTCACATCGACGCCGAGGGTGACGAGTGGGTGGTGCACGAGTACCTGGTGAGAGCGATGATCGACCGCCGGACCGGCGTCTTCCGGTCCATTCACGCAGAGATCGGTGTCCTGCCCTGGGTCGAGTGCCCGGGCGCCGTGGCCAGCGCCGGCCGCCTGGCCGGCACCCACCCGGCCGATCTGCGGGACCGGGTGCGGCGGGAGTTCGTCGGACCGAGCACCTGCACCCATCTCAACGACACCATGCGGTCACTGGCCGCCCTGCCATTTCTCGCCCGGCAGGTCGAGGCCGGCGCTACCCTCCAGCCGTGATCGAGATGCTCGTCTTCGACCTGATCGAAGGAGCCGACGTCGACCGGTTCATCGCCGCCGACAAGCGGGTCCAGACCGACTTCGCCTACCAGCAACCGGGGCTGCTGCGGCGCACCACCGGCCGTTCGGAGCGCGGATCGTGGCTGGTGCTCGACCTGTGGGAGTCGGCGGACGCAGCCGACGCCTGTGACGAGAAGTGGAAGACCGATCCCGTGGCTCAGGAGTTCATGGCGTTCGTCGATGCGGCCACCGTACGCAGCGCCCGCTTCGAGGAGCTGGACTGAAATGGCCGACGACTGGGCCCGTCCGGTGGTCCACTGGGAGATCGTCGCCCGCGACGCCGAGCGCCAGGCTGCCTTCTATGGCCGGCTGTTCAACTGGACCGTCACCGACGGCGACATCAGGTTCATCACCCCGGGACTCGGGGGGCCCGAGCCGGGACCGGCCGGTCACATCCGCGAGGGATCGACCTCCGGGGTGGTCCTGTACGTGCAGGTCCGTGACATCCGGGCCAGCCTGACCCTGGCCGCCGACCTGGGCGGGAAGGTCACATCCGACCCGTTCGACCTGCCCGGCGGACCGACCATGGCGTTCGTCGAGGACCCCGAAGGCAACCCGCTCACTCTCGTCCAGCAGTAGCCGGGCCGAGGCATAGGGTCGGGCGGTGACCCCTCCTGGCCCCGACACCCCTCCCGGCCCCGCAACCCCTCCCGGCCCCGACACGCCCCTCGGCTCCGATACCCCCCATCCGCAGTCACCGACCGGTCACCGGTTCGGGCGCCGGCGGCTGCTGGCGGCCGACGGGCCCCAGTCCACGCCGGCCAGCGGTCAGGCCTTCCAGCCCCTGCCGCCTCCCGTCGGTCCGTCGCCCTTTCACCTGGATCTGGCGTCGGTCCTGGGCGACGCCGCCGTCGCCGCCATCACGAAGGCCGGTGCCATGACGTTCCACATGGTCGGCGACACCGGGGGGATCGCCAACCCGCTCCCGCAGCAGAACGTGGCCGAGGCCATGGAACGCGACATCACCGCCCCGGCGGCCGGATGGGTGCCCAGCTTCCTGTACGTGCTGGGCGACTGCGTCTACTTCAACGGCCAGGAGTCGCAGTACTACCCCCAGTTCTACGACCCGTATGTCCACTACACGGCGCCGATATTCGCAGTGCCCGGCAACCACGACGGCGACCCACTGAATGCCGGCCAGACAACGCTCGACGGCTTCATCCAGAACTTCTGCACCACCGCCCCGGCGACCAACCCGGCGGCCGGCGACACCGGTCGGACGACCATGACCCAGCCCAACGTCTACTGGACGCTGGATACGCCATTGGCGACGATCATCGGGTTGTACACCAACGTCCCCGAGTACGGCGAGATGGACGCCACCCAGGTGGCCTGGCTGCATTCCGAACTGACCGCCGCACCGGCCGGCAAGGCGCTCATCGTGACCATGCACCACCCGCCCATCTCGGCCGACGCCTATCACAGCTCCAGCGCCTACATGATCGGGGTGCTGGACGACGCCATGAAGGCGACCAAGCGGCTCCCCGACCTGATCTGCGCCGGGCATGTGCACGACTACCAGCGCCACTCCCGCGACGCGTCCCTGGTTGATGGCTCCGGTTCACTCACCTACCTCGTCGCCGGCAACGGCGGCTACCACAACCTGCACGCCATCGCCGCCGACGTCGTCGCGCTGAAACTGCCGGCCACGTTCCCCGGCCTGGCCGGCGTGACGATCCAAGCAGTGGACAGCGGCCACTACGGCTACACCCGTATCCGGGTCTCGGCCCAGGACATACACGTCCAGGCAGTGCAGGTGTCGGTCCCGCCCGGCGTTGCTCCGACGGCCATCACACCGGCCGTGTTCGACGATTTCACAGTGCCGGTCCGCCCACCGGCCGGTTAGTCCCGCACGGGGCCGCCGCCTGCTGGCCCGCCGCCGGGCCGTATGTCGGCCGCCGACCGGCTAGCCGCGCACCGTCCCGTCGGCCACCTCGATGGCCCGGTCCACCCGCAGCCCGTCGAGCAGCCAGCGGTCGTGGGTGATGACCAGCAGCGTGCCGGCGAAGGACTCCATGGCCTCCTCGAGCTGTTCGATGGCCGGCAGGTCGAGATGGTTGGTCGGCTCGTCGAGCACCAGGCAGTTGGTACCGAGCAGCATCAGTTCGGCCAGCTGGGCCCGGGTCCGCTCGCCCGGCGACAGGCGGCCGACCGAGCGGCCGACGTGGGAGGCGCCGAGCCCGAACTTGGCCAGCGTCGACCGGGCTTCTTCGGTCGTGACCCCGGTGGAGGTTGTGAACGCATCAGCGAGCGACACTCCCGGGTCGACCCGGCTGCGCCGCTGATCCAGTTCGCCGAATCGGACCGACGGCCCCACCCACCGGTCCCCGGAGGACGGCGCGATGGTGCCGAGCAGGGCGGCGAGCAGGGTCGACTTGCCACCGCCGTTCGGCCCGGTGACCACGATGCGTTCGGCCCACCCGATCTCCAGGTCCACCGGTCCCAGTTGCCAGGCGCCCCGGCGGACGACGGCGTCGGACAGGCGGGCCACGCGGTCGCCGCTGCGCCCGTCGTGGGCCAGGTCCAGGTGCAGGTCCCAGCCCTCCCAGGGCTTGTCCACCGTGCCCAGTTTGTCGAGCACCCGTTCCGAGGTGCGCACCTTGGAGGCCTGCTTCTCGGTGCGGTTGATCCGGAAGTCACGTTGCGCCTTGTCGTTGTCCTTCGGCTTGCGGGTCGCCTTGCGCACGCCCTCCTCCGACCACGAGCGCTGGGTGCGCACACGGGCCCGCAGCCGGTCCCGTTCCGCCTTCCAGTCGGCGAACGCAGCGGAGGCCTGCGAGCGGGCCAGGGCCCGCCGCTCGACGTATTCCGACCACGCCCCGGCGTATTCGGTGGACCGGTGGGTGTGCTCCTCGATCTCGAGCACGCGCGTGGCCGCCCGGTCGAGGAAGGCCCGGTCGTGGGACACCATCACCACCGCCCCGTCGAAGCGGCCGACCGCCGACTCGAGCAGGTCCAGCCCGGCGAAGTCGAGGTCGTTGGTCGGTTCGTCGAGCAGCAGCACATCGGCGCGGGTGAGCAGGACGGCGGCCAGCCGGGCCCGGGCCGACTGGCCTCCGGAGTAATCGATCACCGGGACCTGGAGCCGGTCCGGGGGCAGTCCCACCTCGGCCGCCACCGTCCCCACCCGGGTCTCGAAATCCCCGCCACCGGCGGCGATGAACGTATCGAGCGCGTCCGAGTAGGCGTCAACCGCAGAAGGGTCGGTGGCCAGCAGCTCGGTCTGCCGGTCCAGTTCGGCCGACGCCTCGGCCACGCCGGTCCGGCGGCCCAGGTAATTGAGCAGGTACTCGCCCGGAAGGGCATCGGTTTCCTGGGCCAGGAAGGCGATCCGCAGCGACGCCGGCGCCTTCTCGATGACACCCTGGTCGGGGACCTGCTGGCCGGCGAGAACCCGCAGCAGGGTGCTCTTGCCCACGCCGTTGGGACCGACCACGCCCAGGCGCGAGCCCCGGTCGACCGACAGGGAGACCGAATCGAGCACCACCTGGGTGCCCCTTTGAATGGTCACTCCTCGGGCCGACAACACGGCCGATCACCGTATTGGAGGCGGACCGTCTGGCGCAGGCGATATAACACGGGCCTAGAGTCGACCGGAGACCGCCAACCGACAAGGGGGAGTCACCATGCGTACCCGCGGATCTGTCATCGCCTCGGCGCCCGGCAGCTACGAGACCATAGACATCGAACTGGACGAGCCCCGCCAGGGCGAGTTGCTCATCCGGATGGCCGCCTCCGGGCTGTGCCACTCCGACGACCACATCGCCACGGGGGACATCCCGGTCGCGGTTTATCCGTTCTGCGGTGGTCACGAGGGCGCCGGCGTGGTCGAGAAGATCGGCCCGAACACCGGCGGCTTCGAGGTCGGCGACCACGTCGTGTTCTCCTTCCTGCCCGGGTGCGGTCGCTGCCGGTGGTGTGCGGCCGGCATGCAGAACCTCTGCGATCTGGGGGCCGGTCTCCTGTCCGGCGGCCGGCCGGAGGACCCGACCAGCTACCGCATGCACACCGTCGACGGTGAGCCGGTCGGCCAGATGTGCGGTATCTCGACCTTCGCCGAGCACACCGTGGTGAGCCTGGCGTCAGCGGTCAAGGTCGACAAGGACCTCCCGCTCGACAAGGTGTGCCTGCTCGGTTGCGGCGTGGGCACCGGTTGGGGATCGGCGGTCAACTCGGCCGACGTGCGCCCTGGCGACACCGTCATCGTGATGGGCATAGGTGGCATCGGCATCAATGCCGTGCAGGGGGCGGCGGCGGCCGGCGCCACCAACGTCATCGCCGTCGATCCGGTCGAGCTGAAGCGGGAGAAGGCGCTGCAACTGGGCGCCACCCACGCCTTCGCCGACATCGCCGAGGCCGACGAGCTGGCCAAGAGCTTCACCAACGGTCAGGGGGCGGACGCCGTCATCGTGACGATAGGTGTGGTCAAAGGAGATCACGTGGCCCAGGCTTTCGCCGCCACCCGTAAGGCGGGCACGGTGGTGGTCACGGGCCTGGGCAACCTGATGGAGGTGGGCCTGCCCATCTCGCTGGGCGAGCTGACACTGTTCCAGAAGCGGATCCAGGGCTCGCTGTTCGGCGCATCCAACCCGAGCTCCGACATTCTGCGCCAGGCGCAGATGTACCGGGACGGCAAGCTGAAGCTGGACGAGTTGGTGACCAACACCTACCGCCTCGATCAGGTTGCGCAGGGGTACGAGGACATGCACGCCGGAAAGAACATCCGCGGCGTCGTCCTCTTCGATTGAGCGTCCTGCCGGCGGCGGCCATGGTGGCCGCCGCCCGGGACGTCCTGGTCGGGCGCCAGCGCGACATCGAAGTGGTCGCCGCGGCGCTGGCCGCCGGGCGGAGTGTCCTGCTCGAAGGGCCGCCCGGAACGGGGAAGACGACCCTCCTGCGGGCGCTGGCCACCGGCGCCGGGGTCGACCTGTTCCTCGTCGAGGGCAACGCCGAGCTGTCGCCGGCCCGCCTCATCGGGCACCACGATCCGTCCCGGGTGCTGAGCGACGGTTACCGCAACGACACCTTCATGCCCGGCCCTCTGATGCAGGCCATGACGACCGGCTCGCTCCTGTACGTCGAGGAACTGAACCGGGTCCCGGAAGAGACGCTCAACGTGCTCCTCGGGGTGCTCTCCGAGCGCCGCATGCAGGTTCCCCGCTATGGCGAGGTAGTGGCCGCCCCCACCTTCCGGCTGGTCGCCGCCATGAACCCCTTCGACGCCATCGGGACGGGCCGGATCACACCCGCCCTCTACGACCGCACCTGCCGGGTGGCGGTCGGCTACCAGGAGGAGGCGGAGGAGACGGCCATCGTCTCGCGCGTCGCCCCGGGCCCGCCCGGTCTGGTGGCCCGGGCGGTGCGGGCGGTGCGGCTCACCCGGACCCATCCCGACCTGCGGGTCGGCTCGTCGGTGCGGGGGGCCATCGACGTGGTGGCTGTCGCCTCGGAGCTGGCCGCCCTGCGGGCCGAGCGTGATCTCGTCGGGATCGATGCGGCTCTGACCGCCCTGTCGGGGCGGGTCACCGTCCGTGAGGGCGTCACCCGTAGCGCAGAGGCGGTGATCGAGGAGATCTGGGCAGCGGCGGCTCCGGACCCGCCGGGAAAAGTGAGCGGTCCGGCCCCCCGCCCGCCGGCGGAGACGGCCCGGACCAGCACCGGCCCGGATCGCCCGTAACCGACCCCGGCGAGGTCGAGGAACTCCTCCGCCAGCAGAATCGGCGCACCCTTTCGCGCGACGAGATCCGGCGATCCCACCCCCAACTCGAGGACGTCTCGCCCGAGGTCGGTGCCCTGGATGCCGCCGCCCTGGCCGGCGCCCTCGACGACGACCTCGACGAGGGCGTGGCCCTCCTGGCCGACCTGACCCGGGCCACCGATCCCCGGTTGCGGGCCCAGGCCCGGGATCTGGCCGCCGCCCTCGTGATCCCGGCCGCCCGGCGGGCCGGCCCGTCCCGCCCCGGTGGATCGGCCCGCTTGGGGCCGGTCCGCGACGGGGGCGTGGACCTCGACATCGACGCAACCGTTGAACGCCTGGGCGAGCACCCCGAACTGCGGGCCGAGGACCTGCGGTGGAGGGGCTGGCGCCGGCCCGGCCGGGCCGTGGTGCTCGTGGTCGACGCATCGGGATCGGTCACCGGCCCGCCCCTCGCCACGGCCGTGATCACCGCCGCCGCGTTGGCCGCCCGCACCGGACCGGGCGACCAGCTGGCCGTGGTGGCGTTCTGGTCCAAGGCGGTGGTCCTGCGTCACATCCGCGACGTCGGGCCGGTGTCGACCGCCGTCGATCGGGTCCTCGCCCTCCGTGGTGGTGACACCACCGACCTGGAGGGCGGACTGCGGGCCGCCCTGGCCCAGATGGCCGAAGCGTCGGTCGCCCGCCGCGACGTCGTACTCCTGAGCGACGGGATGGCCAATGAAGGCGGGGACCCTTTGCCCATCGCCGCGGCCGCCGCGGCCATGGGTGTACCTCTGCACGTCCTGGCGTTGGCGCCGGAGGCCGAATCCCTGGATGCCTGCCGGGCGCTGGCCGGAGCGGGAGGGGGCCGGATGGCCGAGTTGGGACGACCGTCGGCGGCGGCTGATGCGGTCGTCGACATCCTCGGCCGCTGAGGCCGGGCCGCCGGCTCAGCGGCCGATTCAGGAATGCCGGGGGCCGTCACTAGGCTGGCCGGCGTGACTGGAGGAGCGGGCGCACTGTTCGCCGCTGTGTTCCTGGCCTGCGCCGTCGAGGCGGTGGAGGCCACGACCATCGTGCTGGCCGCCGGGACCACCAGATCGTGGCGGTCGGCCCTGGCCGGCGTGGGCGCCGGGTTGGTGGTGCTGGCCGTGATCGTGGCTGCCCTGGGTCCGGGCGTCTCGGCCATCCCCCTGCACTGGTTGCGGCTGATCGTGGGTGGCCTGTTGCTGGTGTTCGGGGTCCAGTGGCTGCGCAAGGCCATCCTGCGGGCCAGCGGCCACAAGGCCCTGCACGACGAGGCGGCCATCTACCTGAAGCAGGTGGCGGCGGCGGAGACGGCCGCCCGGCAGCAGCGGGGCGTGGTCGACGACTGGTATGCGTTCACCCTGTCGTTCAAGGGGGTGGTGCTGGAGGGCCTCGAGGTGGTCTTCATCACGCTCACCTTCGGCAGCAACCAGAAGGACATCCCTCTGGCCGCAGTGGCCGCCGTGTCGGCCGTCCTGGTGGTGACCGCCGCCGGGTTTGCCGTGCGGGCGCCGCTGGCCCGGGTCCCGGAGAACACGATGAAGTTCGTGGTGGGCGTGATGTTGACATCGTTCGGCATGTTCTGGGGGGCCGAGGGGGCCGGCGCCACGTGGCCCGGCAACGACGTCGCCCTGTTGGTGGTCGTGCCGGGCGTGGCCGCCTACGCCCTGCTGTGCGTCGCCGTGCTGCGGACGCGCCGCAACGCGGACGACCGGACGGGCGTGGCCCCGGTCGAGGTGCCGACATGATCAATGCCGTCCGCCGGTTCCTGGCCTTCTGGTACGACTTCGTCATCGGTGACGACTGGCGCGTCGCCGTGGCCGTGGTGCTGGCCATGACGCTCACCTGGCTGGTGCACCGCAGCGGGACCTCGGCGTGGTGGGTGGTGCCCGTGTTCTTCGCCCTGGTGCTGCCGGTGTCGCTGTGGCGGGCGGTGTCGCGGCCCTGAGCCCCCCGGCCGGCCGGCGGCCCGAGGCGGGCAGGCGGGCCGGACCGTTCTGTGGTCGATCCGTTGTTCTGTGGTCGATTTTCCGTGTGTAGTCCGCAAAATCGACCACAGAACGAGGGTTAGAGCGAGCGGCCCTCGCCGGCGAGGAAGCCGAGCGCCTCGTCCATGCCGCCGATGTGACCCTGGTCCACCAGCGCCTGATAGGCCGGGTCCCCGGCGGCCGCCCGCTCGAGCATGACCGACCGGTTGTAGCCGACCCGTTCGACGACCGCGTCGATGAAATGGTCGGCCGTGCCCCAGTCGACGTCCGCTTCGGCCCCGTAGGTCTCGAGCAGCAGATGCAGCCGCTCCCGCCTGTCCGACCCGTCCCACCCCATGAGCGACGTCACGAACGGGCCGTGCAGCGGCACCCACTGCCAGGCGGCGAACGCCAGGTCGGCCCGGGCTGTTCCCGGTCCGGCCAGATCCCAGTCGATGAGGCCGGCCAGCCGTCCGCCGGCGGCCACGATGTTGTACGGGGCCACGTCGTTGTGGGCGATCAGCGGGGTGCCGCTCATCGTCGCCGGTGGCCCGCTCTGCCACCGGGCACCGGTGGCGGCGAAGCCGGCTGCTGCGTTGTGGTAGCGGGCCAGCGCCCGCCCGACATCGTCGAGCAGTTGATCGGTGCGCAACCAGTCCGGCCAGGGGAGGGCCCAACCGACCGTGTCGCCTTCGATGTACCGCAGCACCTCCCTGCCCTGCTCGTCGAAGTCGAGCGGCTCGGGGGCCAGGTCGAAGCCGGCTCGCCGCACGTGGCGCAGCAGATCGTGGACGGCGGGGGTCCACGGTCCGGGCCGGCGGCGAACGGTGTCACCGCAGCGGACCACGGTGTTCTGGGTCCCCCCGGACAGCGGAATTTCGTCTGCAGCGGTCACCGGAGGGCCAACTTAAGCAAGATCCGGCGCCGCCCGCTTTTCCGTCGAACAAGCACTAGCGGAAGGCGGCGTCATCGGGAGAAACGGACATAGGCCTCCTAACCGGGACAGTGGCGAAAAGACCTAAAGATGCAGGACTCGGCCCTGGTGCGTCGAAGCGCCCATCTGTATCTTCTCCCTCACTCCTGATTCGCACCCCCCACACACCAACTGGAGAAGACCAATGCAGTTCGCTCGCCAAAACGGTTCCGCCACCAAGTCCATCTCCTGGGCCGAGCGTGACGCTCTGGCCCGGGCCGAGAGCCTTTGCGACCAGGCCGAGGCCCTCCACAACGAAGCGGTCGCCGAGGCGGCCCAGGTGGTGACGCTGGCCCGCTCCGAGGCCGCCCGCCTGCTGCGCGAGGCCCTCGCCCTGATCGACGAGAACCTGGCCCAGTCCGAGGCCAACCGCCGTCAGGACGAGATGAACAAGCTGGCCACCGAGGCGGCCCGGACCGAGGCCGAGCGTCTGCTCGACGAGGCCCGCCGCATCCGTATCGCCGCCGAGGTGAATGCCCTCGGCGCCATCGACCTGCGGGAGGCGGCCGAGGCCGTCGCCGGGATCCCGGCAGTCAGGTCGTAGACGGAGATGCCATCCACGACCTGGGCCCGGTAGTGGGCCTGGACCCACACGTCGATGGCCCGGGCCGTGCCGGTGAGATCTTGGCGGCTCCCCTGGCCGGGTATCCGGCCGAAGATGTACCAGTGCAGTTGCCCGGTGGCGACGAACCGCTGGAAAGCGGCGAGCGTCGGCGTCGGATCCGTACCGTTGAACCCGCCGATGGCCATCACTGGCCGTCCGGTGGCCAACTGATACCCGGCCGCCTGCTCGGCGCCGACGGTGGCGGCCATCCAACGGGCGTGGGGGGAGGCTGACTCCAACCGCTCCGTCAGGGCGCCCGACGGCTGCGACAGGAGGGCCAGGGCGCCGGCCCGGTTGCGGGCATCGGCCGCCGGATTGTTGGTCGCGCCGGCAATCGGTACCGCCGTCTCGTGGGGAGTGGCGACCGTCGCCATGGTCCAGACGAGCGGCCCGGCGAGGACCAGTATCAACGTGACGACGGCCAACTTGGTGGCCCGGGGGGCGGCCAGGCGGCGGGCGATGATGAGCGCGATCAGGACGAAGATCAAATCGGCGAACGCCCGTCCTACCGAGGTCCACGGCGCCTTCGACGAGATGATCCATATCGACCAGATGAGGGTGGCGGCCAGGGCTGCGCCGATCCGGTTGCGGCCCGGTGCGGTCCGGCGGTCCCGCCAGGCGACGGCGGCACCGATACCGGCGAGGGCGGCGATCGAGGGGGCCAGGGCGACCGAGTAGTAGGGATGGATCACGCCCCGGCCGAAACTCAGCGTGATACCGGTCACCACCAGGGTTCCGAGCCATAGGAGCAGGGACGCCCGCACCGGGTCCCGGCGGTCGTGGTGCCGCGTCAGGTAGAGACCGGCGATCCCGACGGCCAGGGCGGCCGGCAGCAACCAACCGGCCTGCGTGCGGAACTGGGCATCGAACATGCGCAGCAGGCCGGCGGAGCCGGAGCCGGCGGACGCCGACGACTCGAAACCGACGGCGCCCGTCTCCGAGCCGGTGAGCCGGCCCAGCCCGTTGTAGCCGAAGATCAGGCTCACGATGTTGTTGTCGGGGGAACTGCCGATGTAGGGCCGCGACGATGCCGGCACGATGACGACGATGGCCAGCCACCAACCAGCCGATACCACCATGGCGACGACGCCGGCGACCACGTCGGCCACGCGCGCCCCGAGCCGCTTGGGCCCGGCGAAGAGGTACGTGCCGCCGAGCACCGGGACCACAACCAACGCCTGCAGCTCCTTGGCCAGGAAACCGAACCCGATCACGCCTCCGGCCAGGACCAGCCATCTCCGGCGCCCGTCCTCGACGGCCCGGATCACCGCATAGGTGGCGGCCAGGATCACGAGGAGCAGTAGGGCGTCGGGGTTGTTGAACCGGAACATCAGGGCGGCCACCGGTGTGACGGCCAGGAAGAGGCCGGCCAGCAGGCCGGCGGCGGGGGAAAACGTGCGGCGGACGGCCAGGTACAGCAGGGCGACGCACGCCACCCCTTCGAGGGCCTCGGGTGCCAGCACCGTCCAGTGGTTCAGGCCGAACAGACGAGCGGCCAGATCGCTGAACCACAGGGCGGCTGGCGGCTTGTCGACGGTGATGAAATTGGACGAGTCGAGCGACCCGAACAGCGCCGCCTTCCAACTCCGGGTCGCGGCCTGGACGGCGGCCGCGTAGTAGCCGTTGCCCCATTTCGATGCCGACAGGCCGGCCAGGTACAGCACGGAGCTGCCGGCCAGCAGGCACAGCAGGGCCGGTCGGACCCAGGCCGGGTCGTCGGGCCGTCCCCGCCACGGACCGGCGGATCGGGACGGCGCTTCTACGACCTCGTAGCTCAGATGGGCGGCCCCGGTATCGGTGAGCGTCATTCAGGCCACTCCGACGGGCTGCGCCGGCTTGACCAGCCGCAGCTCGACGGGGGCCGTCGGTCGGGATTCGGCCAGAGCTCGGGACCGCCGCCGGGCGTCCACGACGAGGGCCCCGACCCTGATGAGCGCCAGTGTGGCGCCGAACGCGAGGGCGGCCGCCGGCAGAGGCGCGACCAGGCCCATCAGGCCCAGGAACCAGGTGGCGGCCAGAGCGGCTACCAGCACGGCCACGCCCAGCCGCCGGACGGCCCGGTGGCCGGAGACCCGGGCCAGACCCTTGATGTCGGCCCACGCGGTGGACGCCACGTGCACCCGCGAGTCGGGATCGTCGGTCCAGTCGACCGGCACCTCATGGATGCGCATCCCCGAGGAGGAGGCGGCCAGGAGCAGCTCGGTGTCGAAGAACCACTCCCCGTCGACCACCGTGGGCAGGAGATGGCGCGCCGCATCGGCGGTGATGGCCTTGAACCCGCACTGGGCATCCGAGAAGGAGCGGCCGGCGGCCAGGTGGATGAGTGAGTTGTAGGCCCGGGAGATTCCCTCCCGGCGCAGTCCCCGCCCGACCTGGGCGCCGTGCGCCAGACGGGAACCGATGGCCAGGTCGCTGTGCCCGGAGATGAGCGGAGCTACGAGGGGGAGGAGGGCGGCCAGATCGGTCGACAGGTCAACGTCCATGTAGGCGAGCACCCCGGCCGTGCTGGCCGACCAGAGCGTCTTGAGCGCCCGCCCTCGTCCCTTCCCGTCGATCCGGACCGCCTTCACGCCGGGCAGGTCATCGGCCAGGGCCGACGCCACCAACCAGGTGTCATCGGTACTGCCATTGTCGGCGATGACGACGGTGGCGGGATAGGGGAACTCGCCGTCGAGGTAGGAACGGAGGCGGCGCACACTGCGCTCGAGCACATGGGCCTCGTTGTACACGGGGACGACGATGTCCACCGTCTTGGCCGTGGCCCGGCCGATCGGCCGGCGGATGTTCTGGTTGCCCTGGGTGGCGAGCATTGCGAAGGTCCCCCAACTCGTGCGTTGGACTTGGTTAGAGCATGAATCACGGTGCCGGCGACCGCTATGGGTCGCGCGACCTATACGGCCCCGGACGCGGTTCCGCCGGGTCCCGTTTGCACTTCTTTGTGCATGGGACCCGGCGGTCAGCGGCCGAGGAGGCCCGGGGGGTCAGGCGTACTCGTTGATGGCCGAAGTGGCCTTGCCGAACAGATCATTCAACCCACCGCCGAGGCCGACGAGGGCTCCGATGATGGCTACTGCGATGAGGCCGACCAGCAGTCCGTACTCGACGGCGGCGGCGCCTCGCTCCGACCCGGTCTTGTCGACCATCCAGGTCCGAGTGGCGATGAGGCAGTTGACGACGGCAGCGGTGACACTATTCATGGCTATTGGGTCCTCCCCATGTCGCTTATTGACTAGAAGACCGGACTGGCTTCTTGTCTCTTATTCTCAGCCGACAGGTGCATCCGACCAATAGGCCTTTCGATTCATTCAGCCGTCAGGAGTCGAGGGAGACGAGGCCCAGCCGAAGGGCGCTGAGCACGGCCTGGGTGCGGTCGGTTACGTCCAGCTTCTCGTAGATCGAGGCCAGATGGTTCTTGACCGTCTTCACGCTGATGAACAGTTCGGAGCCGATGCGCGTGGTCGACGCCCCCTTGGTGATCAGGGCCAGTATCTCGATCTCACGGGCGGTGAGGGACAGTTCCCCGCCGTGGCGGCTCCGATCGGAACGGCGCTCGACGACCGGTTCGCCGGCCAGCACCTCGAGCAGGACCGAGACGACGTCCTCGGCCGGCACGTCTTTGGTCAGGACGATCGAGGCCCCCGCCTCCAGAGCCTTCTGGTGCACGGCGTCGTCACCGTGGAACGTGAGGCAGATCACGACCACGTCGGCGTGCCGGGACCGGATGATCTCAGTGGCGGCGATGCCGTCCATGGCCGGCATGGAGATGTCCATGAGAACGGCATCGGGGTGGAGGCGCTCGACGGCGGCCACCGCCGCCCGCCCGTCGGCGACAGTTTCGAGCACGTCGATGTCGTAGGACTCCATTGTCCGGCGCAGGCCGTCGCGCATCACCGGGTGGTCGTCCGCGATCAGTATCCGGGCCTGGCTCATGAGGCCACCCGGCAGCGGACGACAGCTGCGCTGTCAGTTGTCGGAAGTACGTATTCCATCGTGGCCCCCACCGCCCAGCAGCGTTCGCGCACCTCGGCCACGGCGGCCAGGATCGGCGGTTCCGGGTCCCAGGCCCCCTGCTCGGGAAATCCTTCGTATCCGACCTCCAGGCACCCTGTCGTCCCGTCGGTGTTCCACATGACCTTGACCGATTCGGCCCTAGCCTCCACTCCAGCCCCCATTAGCGATCGTGCCATCTGCAGTATCTGATGTTCCTGCGCCAGAGGAAGTCTCTCCTCGGCGTTTACCTCCAGTGAGATTTCTGTCGTTGTCCGGTTGTGCATGACCCGCACCATCTGGTCCAGCGCCGCCCCCAGACTCCGGGTGCGGGACACGTCGCAATTGAGATCGTGCATCGTGTACCGCAACTCCGCGACCATGCCGGTCACCCCGCGCCGAAGTTCCCGTATCTGCTCGGTCAGGGCCGGCTCATTCGACGCCCGGGCCAGACCGTCGAGCTCGAGCCCGAGAGCGGCCATGCTCTGTCCGAGGTGGTCGTGCAGGTTGCGGGCGACCCGGGCCCGCTCCTCGGCCGATCCGACGATCCAAAGGGCGTTGAACCGGCAGGCGTTGTCCACTAGGAGCGCAGCCCACGGGCTGAGCTCGGCCATCATGTCGTAGTGGCGTTCCTGCCACTGGTCCGGATCCGAGGTCTCCAGGATGACGGCGCCGATCAGCCGGCCCCGCACGGTCAACGGGATGCAGGCGCCGACCTTGGCCTCGGGGGAGAGCAGGGCCGGCCCCGATTCGACCCGGATCGGTTTGGTGATCCCGCTGGCCGCCTCGGCCGATACGACGGCGAGTATCTCCATGTCGTCGACGGCGCCGACGATCAAGGCACCATCGGTTAGGAGGATCCTCCATGTGTCGCCGACCGTGGCCACGCTGGCGACGACGATGACCTCGGGTTGCAGCAACTCCCTCGACAGCCGGGCCACGGCCCGGGCCGCCTGTTCGGGATCGGCGGCGTCGTCGCCGTGGAGAACGCTCTTCTCGAGCAGGACCAGCAGGTCGTTGGTCGCCATCAGGCGTTCGTTCGTGCGGGCCAGCTGGGACCGGTCGCGGTCGCCGTAGCGGGCCAGCCACGTGGCGTAGGACACCGACAGCGCCGACACGAGCAGCAGGACGTCGAGGAAGACCGACGATCTCTGCGCAGCGGTCAGGGTCTCGCGCCCGAGCAGGAGGGCGATGAAGAAGACGATCACCGCCCCTGACGCCACGATCCCGGACCACCGGGCCGGCATCCCGTGAGCGGTCAGGGCCGACACCCCGACCAGGGAGACGACCCACCCGGAATGCCAGCCGCCGGTCTGGCCCACGACGATGGCGACAGCGGCCAGCTCGCCGAACAGGCCGGCCAGGTGTACCCACTTGGATATGGGCTGGCGGATGTAGCCCTCGGCCGTGTGCAGGAAGGCGAAGGCGGCGATGGGCAGGCCCCAGAGCAGGGGACCGGACGACGACGTCGAACGGGCGACCAGCACGGAACTGGCCGCGAAGCACAACCACCGCAGAGCCACGGGCAAGCCCGACCGGCCATCGCCGATCGGGCTCACATCCAGTTCTTCGTCAGCGCGGGATGAGCGGATGTGTATCGGCGGCAGGGCCGATTTTCGGAAGCGGCCCGTCGCCGACGGCAGGATGATCACAGGCCGAAGGCTTTGGCGATGCTCGCGGCCGCCGGACCGATGACGATGATGATGAGCGGGGGGAAGATGCAGAGCATCAGCGGGGCCAGGATCTTCACCGGCAGCTTGGCCGCCTTCTCACGGGCCCGGGCCCGGCGCCGCTCCCGCATCTCGTCGGCCTGGGTGCGTAGCACCCGTCCGATGGGCATGCCGAGGACATCGGCCTGGGTCAGTACCACGACGAAGCTGGCCAGGTCGGTCGACTCGGAGCGCTCCTTCAGGTTGTTGAAGGCGTCCTGACGGGACAGGCCCAGGCTCATCTCCTGCAGGGTCCGGGACATCTCCTCGGCCATGGCCGAGTCGAAGTTGGAACAAGCGGCTTCCATCGCCTGCTCGAGGCCCAGCCCGGACTCGACGGCGATGGTCAGCAGGTCGAGGACATCGGGCAGCTCCCGCTCCAGGGCGGTGGTCCGCTCCCGGACCCGGCGGGCCAGCCAGGCCTGCGGGGCCATCACGGCGCAGAAGATCATGAGCAGGGCCAGGACGATCCGCGGCCGCACCGAGATGTCGCTGGCCGCGCTAAGCACGATGGCTCCGAGCAGAGCCACGCCGGCCACGACGACCTGCACGGTGGCGAACTCCTCGGCCCGTATCGACGTGCTCAGGCCGGCATAGAGGAGCTGCTGGTGCAGACGGTCCAGGTGGCGGCTCGGGTAGAGCTCGCGCACCCAGCCGATGACCTTGCGGGCCACCGGGCTCAACACCCGCTCGCCGATCGAGGGCGCGCCGGCGACGTCGGGTCCGGCTCCGGCGCCGACATCGGTGTCGCTCAGGTAGGCCAGCACCCCGTTGGCCTCCCGGTGGCTCAGGCCCACGACGAGAAGGGCGACCATGCCCAGGACGACCAGCCCCAAACCTGTGATGAGTCCGACGGTATTCATGTCCGCTTCAGACCTCGATTTCGATCATGCGACGAATGACCAAGAATCCAACCCCCAACAAAAAGGCACAAATACCCATCCAGGCAAAGCCCCATCCCCGGAAAAACGGGCGCAGATAGTTCGGCGCCTGGGCTTCCATCAAGATTGCCACAACAAATGGCAGTGAAAGCAAAACCCAGGCAGAGATTCGCCCTTCGGCGGAAAGCACCATAACTTCGCGGTGGACTTCCTCCCGGGTTCGCATGAAATCGGCCAGCGTGTGCAGAAGCTCCGATAGCTGACCGCCGGTCGTCTGCTGGATGCGGACCGCCTGGACAGCCCAACGCAGCTCGTCGATCTGGGATCTCAGCGCCATCCGCTCCAACCCGTCGATCAGGTTGCTGCCGAGCATGACCTCGGCCACCACTCGTTCGAGTTCCCCGGCCAGCGGTTCGGCGATCTGTTCGCGTAGGAGCTGAATGGCCCGGAGGAAGGTGTGGCCGGAGGCCACCGCTGACGCGATGAGCGAGAAGGCGTCGGGAAGCTGGGTCCGCAGCTGTTCGCGGCGTTTGTGGCCCCGGCGGAACAGGTACAGCCGCCCACCCCACGCGACAGCCAGAAAGACGGGGACGGCGACGAACGGGGAACCGGTCAAAAGACCTGACAACAGGCCGGCGATGGTCGCAGCTACCCCGGCCAGGAACAGGAACTCCCCCGGACGGAGGGGCAGACCGGCCTGGGCCAGGCTGCGCTCGAGGGCGCCGCGGGAGTCGAGGCGGCCGAGCAGGTCCCCGAGGCGGGCCGTGACCTTGCTGACCGACGGCGCGGCCGGCGACTCGGTGACCGCTTCGACCGGAACGTCGTATTCACCGCCCACCAGGTCGAGCAGGTCGGCCAGGCTCTCGCTGCGGCGCTGCGCCCGCACCAGAACGCCGACGACGGCGGCGGCCAGGCCCAGTCCGACCAGCAGGGCGGAGAAGACCTGAGTGGCTGACAGTCCCATTGTCATCGGCCCCTGGGTTTCATGGAAACGGCGTCGGCTCGGAACCGGGTCGGGCGCTGGCGGTAGCGGTCGTGGCGGTCGAGATCCATGGCGTCGGGGCGGAAGGTGGCGGCATCCACCATCACCCCACGGTCCTTGAGCAGATCCAGCAGCTTGGGCCGCAGGCCGGTCGGTTCGAGCGGGCTGGGTCCCCGCTCGGTGCGGCCCGTCCGGTGGAACAGGTCCTGCATGACGATGACGTCGGACTCGAGGCCCTGAATCTCGGCGATCGACGACACCGTACGGGAGCCGCTCGGTGTCCGTTCGAGATGGACGACGATGTTGATCGAGTTGGCGATCTGCTCCCGGATGGCACGGATGGGCAGATCGAATCCGGACATCAGAACCATGACCTCCAGGCGGGACATGGCTTCACGGGCGCTGTTGGCGTGCACCGTGGTCATCGACCCCTCGTGGCCGGTGTTCATGGCCTGGAGCATGTCGAGGGTCTCGGCGCCCCGGCACTCGCCGACGATGATCCGGTCAGGGCGCATCCGCAGGGAGTTCTTCACCAGGTCGCGTATCCGGACCTCACCCGCGCCTTCGGCGTTCGGCGGCCGGGCTTCGAGGCTCACGGTGTGCGGCTGGTGGGGCTGCAGTTCGGCTGCCTCCTCGATGGTGATGATCCGCTCGTTCTCCGGGATGAAGGCCGACAGCACGTTGAGCATGGTCGTCTTGCCGGTGCCGGTACCGCCGCTGACCAGGACGTTGATCTTGGCCCGCACGCAGGCCTCGAGGAAGCTGGAGGCGTCGGTCGAGATCGACCCGTAGCGGATCAGGTCGCCGATCGACAGGGGCGAGGACGGGAACTTCCGGATGGTGAGCACCGGGGCCTTCACCGCCAGGGGCGGCAGGATCACATTGACGCGCGAGCCGTCTGGCAAGCGGGCGTCCACCATGGGCGAGGCCTCGTCGACCCGGCGGCCGACGCCGACCACGATCTTCTCGATGATGCGGCGGTAGTGGTCCATGTCACCGAACGCCAGATCGGTCCGGGAGATGGTGCCCTCACGCTCGATCCAGATCTCGTCGAAGTCGTTGCACATGATCTCGGTGATGTCGTCCTCGCCGAGCAACTCGTCGAGGGGGCCGTAGCCGAGCATGTCGCCCATGAGCTCCTGGACGAACCGTTGGCGCTCGAGTCGGGAAACACCGATGTCCTCGGTCTCGAGTAGATCGTCCAGTGCGGCCCGGACCTTGGCCTTCAGGGCGGGCGCCCCGAGCTGGCCCGACGAAGAAGCCAGCTCGGTCAGCAACCTCTGGTGGACGGCCTTCTTCGACGAGTTCCAACGCTGGTCCGGGGTGCTGGTGCGGGTCCGGACCCGCGGCCGGGGCGCACTGCCGGACTCGGCCACCTTGGTCGTGGCCGTTTCGGTGACAGTGCCCGTCGAGGCCAGCTTCTCCGAGAGCTTCACTTGCCCTCCTCCTTACGCTTCAGGACCTTCAGCAGCAGACGGCTGGCCCGGGCCGGCCCCTCGTCGGATTGAACGGTCGGGGGGACGGTCTGAGACCGGGTCCGGCGCCATTTGCTGTCGGTCTCGGCACCCGGGGCGCCGGCCAGACCGTCGGGCGCACCGCCGACCCGCATCTGCATCCCGGCGGCCAACCGGCGGCTGATGTCGGATCGGGGGTCGGTGACCAGGACCGGCTGGCCCTGGTTGATCGACCGGCTGACCTCGCGGGCGTAGGGGAGCACCGACACAACCTTGTTGTGCAGCGCCTCGTTGACCTCCTCGAGCTGGATGCCCATGTCCGGCTCCACCTTGTTGAGGATGACCGTGATGTTGTCGGTCGGGATGTTCAGCCGCTCGAGGGTGTCCAGGAACACCCGCATGTTGCGGATGCTGGGGAGGTCGACGGTCGCCATGGCGATGAGGGCGGTGGACTGCTCCAGGGCGGTCAAGGTGACCTCCGAGAGCTGCGCCGACGTATCGACGATCACGTAGTCGAAGTGGCGCCGGAGGGCGGTCACGATCCGGGTGATGTCGGGCATCGAGATGCGGTCGGCCTCCGCCGGGTGGCGGGGGGCCGGCAGCACAGCGAAGCCGCTCTCGTGGTGGACCAGGTATTCCTCGATGTAGGTGTCTAGGGCGGAGGCTTCGTCGTCACTGCGCACGACGGCGTCGACCATCGTGTAGCGGGGCTTGAGGCGGAGGGCGGTCATGACCTCGCCGAACTGGAGGTCCAGGTCGACCAGGCAGACCCGCTTACCGGTGGTGCGGGCGAGGAAGTGGCACAGGTTGGTGGAGTAGAACGTCTTGCCGCAGCCGCCGCTCGGCGAGGCGATGCTGATGACCTCGGCCAGCGGCGTCTCCCATTCCTCATCCGTCTCCGGCTCCGCTTCGGCCGACCGCTTGGACTCCAGGGTGCGCTTGACCGCCGCCGCCAGCCGGCGGCGATCAGCCGGGAGTTCGACCAGGTCGGACGCGCCCACCCGGATGACCTCCGGCAACGCGGAGCGGACCGGGGACTCGAGGGCGAGCAGGACGGGGAGCTCGTTGTTGGCCTCCCGCAGCCGCCGCAGCCTCTCCATGCCGGCCTTGGTGTCGAAGAGGGGACCGGCGACGAGCATGTCGAACGGACCTTTCAGGTCGACGTACTCCTCGATGTCACCCACGTACGGGTAGTGCGTGACGATGCACCCGGAGCCGGCGGCCGCCTGCACCTCCTTGGCCAGCGCAGTGGCCCGGGAGACCACGAGAACCTTGCGGGCGATCACGGGACCGGGACCAGCGCCGGGCTGTTCGTGAGTCCGTAGCAGGTCGAATCGGTGGCACTCTGCGTGGTCTGGCTGCCGACCAGGTAGAGCTGCTCGAACGAGGTGTAGAAGACCAGGGTCTTGGCCTGGGCCGGGCTGATGGCCACCAGGATGGTCTCCGAACCGGGGGCGACCCGGCCGTTGGCCTGCTGGGTGCCGCGGTAGGCGGGGACCACGTCGGAGACGTCGAGCACCTCGACGTGGGGGGCGACGAGGGTCACGCACGGCGTCGGCAGCGAGGCGGTACCGGGACCCTGTGTGGTCTTGGTGACATTGGCGAAGACATCCACGTTGTCACCCGGCACCAGGTAGCCGGCGAGGGCGGCGGCCGAGGTGTTCAGGGTGAGGGCCATCGTTTCGTCCCCGCTGGGAGCGGGGATGGCGCCGGTGGCCTGCTGGAGATCGGACGACTGGATCGGGGTGCCGGCGGTGATCGGGTGGACCAGCGAGTCGTTGGCCAGCGAGCTGAAGGAGGTCAGGTCGTCAGAGCTGTAGTCCTTGGACGGAACCGTCTTGAGGCTGACCTGCTTGGACTGGATCAGGCTCTCTCCCGTCGTCCCGGCCGGGATGGCGCTGTTGGCCACGACGACCTGGAGGGGCATCCCGTTGGCGGAGGTGAACTGCGCCGCCGTGGTCGATTTGGCCGGGTGGCCTTTCAGTGACACGAGCACCAGCCCGGTACCGACGACGAAGACGGCGACTCCTATGACAATCAGCAAGGTCGATCGTTTCGACACCTTGCCCTCCTTCTCTCGATCTCCCCGACGCCTCAGCGTGCGGAACAGGATTCCCCCTGTCAGATCGCATCTTCACCCCGGACCGCCCACCATTGGAATAGTTCTTTTGGCCCGTTGACCCCACCACCGCTTTGTCCCAATCTTCGAGGCAGGACGCTTCAACAGATCAGCAAGGGGAGAGGCGGTTCTTAGAGTGCGATTACCCAGAAAACGGACGAATAGTGTAAGCCGATGTCGGGATCAGCGCGGGGCCGCCGCCGTCGAGTTCGCCTTGGTACTGCCCATTTTCCTGCTGCTCCTGTTCGGAATCGTGCAGTACGGCACCATCTTCCTGGTCCGCAATCAGATGACCGAAGCGGCTTCCGATGCCGCCCGTGCCGCGGTCGCAGCCGGCCAGGCCCAAGCCCAGACCATTGCCCAGAACGCAGTGGGCACGGACCTCGATAACGACGGCGCCGGCCTGGTTCCGGTGAACTGCGGCAACTCGGCGCTCACCTGCACCGCATCCATCCTCGCGACCTGCCCCAACGCACCGTCCGCCTACCAGTGCCTGCAGGTCAACATCACCTACAACTACTCGCAGCGGCCGGTCATCCCGACCATGCCGTTCCTGCCGGCACCGTCGACCATCACGGCCACGTCGACCGTGCTCATCGGCCCGACCACGGGTGTCCAATGAGACGTTTCATCACCTGGATCACCGGGCGGCGGTCCGACGAACGGGGCGCCATCGTGGTCATCTCGGCCCTCGCCCTGCCGTTGCTGCTGGCGGCCAGCGCCTTGGCCTTCGACGTCGGCCGGGAAGTCGACACCAACCGCAGCACCCAGGCCCTGGCCGATGCGGTCGCCCTCGACGCCGCCGAGTTCATCGACGGGACTACGGCCACTGCGTCGGACCCGTACGTTCAGATCAACGGGGCCACCTACGAGCTGGCCCAGGTCATCCAGTACCAGGCGGCCGAGAGCGCGGTCCGCAACAATGTCAGCAGCCCCGGCGACGACATCGTCGTGCTCGGATCCTGCTCGTCGTCGAGCCAGTGCCCGACGTTCACACCGATCGAGGACTGCCCGCTGACCACCGTTCTCCCGGCCGTGGCGCCGACCGGGCAGGCCGGTGTCGGCGGCGAGTGCTACCAGGCCACCGGCGCCGACCCGGCGACGGTGA
>DASZNC010000058.1:0-8838 GCA_035551615.1 Acidimicrobiales bacterium | reverse complement strand
ATCACGGCGCTGCCAACCCGCATCGGCCAGAACCTCTGACTCAACGCGGCCGCCCACACCATCACCACCAGCCAAGGATGCGATCTACACCACGAGTCGCCGACCACCCCATTCACACAAGCCGATCGGTGCATCGAGGCTTAGGATTCGCCGCGATGAGCCTGCCTGCGCCCAGCCCAGCCGGGTTCGGTCGGCTGGCCGCCCTTCGGCGGCTGTGGGTCAGCGTCGGTTTGCTCATCCTGGTGGTCGTCGGGGGGACGATCGGCTACATCGCCTTCGGCTACGGCGTGCTCGACGCCGCCTTCCAGACGGTGACCACCGTCACCACGGTGGGCTTCGGCGAGGTGCACCCGTTCAGCCCGGGCGAGAAGGTGTTCACGATGGTCCTGGTGCTGGTCGGGGTCAGCACGGCGGCCTATTCAGCCGGTGTCCTCATCGAGTTCTTCGTTGAGGGTTATCTCGGGGGAGCGTTCCGGAGGCGCAGGATGGAACAAGAGATCAGGGACATGTCCGACCACGTGATCGTGTGCGGCTGGGGTCGGGTGGGAACCGCCATCGCCCGCTTTCTGCGGGCCGACTCGGCCGAGGTCGTCGTCGTGGACACGAACGGTCCGAGGCTGGAGACGGTCGACGGCCCCTACGTGCTCGGCGATGCCACCGACGAGGACGTGCTCCGGGCCGCCGGGATCGACCGGGCCAAGGTCCTCATCACCGCCCTGAACGCCGACGCCGACAATCTCTACGTCACGTTGACCGGGCGGTCGATGCGGCCTGACCTGTTCATCGTGTCGAGGGCGGCCAGTAAGCCGGCGGTGGCCAAACTGCGCCAGGCCGGCGCCGACCGGGTGGTGGATCCGCAGGACATCGGGGGCGCCCGCATGGCGGCCCTGGCCCTCCAGCCCCATGTCGCCGAGTTCCTCGACGTGGTCATGCACGAGGGTCGGCTCGACTTCCGGCTGGAGGAGGTGGAGATTTCCGTGGGCTCGGCGCTCGCCGGCCAGACGTTGCGGTCGGCCCGTATCCACGATCTGACCGGAACGCTGGTGCTGGCCATGCGGGAGCCCGGCTCCGCCTTCCGGACCAACCCCTCGCCCGCGGCCGAGATCGTGGCCGGCGAGGTGCTGATCGTCATAGGCGACGCCGATCAGGTGGCCCGCCTGCGCGCCCTGGCCCAAGCCGGCTGAGCCCGACCTGAGCCACGGTCACCGGGAGGGTGGACGCGACCGGCCGGTCGCGTGCGAGCCCGGAGACGACGGTCGCCTACCCGAGGGCGACCGGTACGACCAGCTCGAGCAGTTCGTACAGCATGCGGGCGGTGGCCCCCCAGACGGTGTCGCCGATCAACTCGAAGAACTCCATGGCCACCTCGGACCCGTCGGGGAAGGTCCACAGTTCCTGCCGATAGACCTCGGGGTCCATCAGTTCGACGAGCGGCACGGTGAACGCCCGTTCCACCTCGGCCGGGTTGGCGATCAGCACCGGGCGGCCCGGGACCACGCCGATGAAAGGGGTGATCGGGGCCGGGTTGATCACTGTGGTCAGCGACGGCAGCCGGCCGATGATCTCGACGGTCGCCGGGTCGATACCGACCTCCTCGCGCGCCTCCCGCCGGGCCGCCTGCTCGGGCGTCTCACCGTCGTCGAGGCGACCACCCGGGAACGAGACCTGGTGGGTGTGCGACCGCAGACGCGACGACCGCCGGGTGAGCACGACGTGGGCCTGGTCGACGCCGTTGACCGCCTCGGCGAACAGGACGCACAGGACGGCCGCGGGACGGCGGCCGGGCCCGGGTAGGGCGACCACGGGAACCTGGCGGCTGACCACCCGATCCGGTGGCTCGCCTCGCGCTTCGAGCGCAGCCCGGACATCGTCCACCCGGATCCGGCCTGGTCGACGATCCGACGCGGCCCAGTCGGCGCCCGGCCCCGGGCGCCACTCCTGCGGGCGGGGAATGACCTGCGGGCCACCCCGTTCCGGGCGGATGTCGGCCGCTTCAGACAACCGGTGTCCAAGCCTCCGCGGACGGCGATTCAGTTGGCCCAGCCACGCTTTCCTTCGCCACCGCGGCGGACAGATCCTCGAGCAGTTCCCGCATGCCCGCCGTCTTGAGATTCGAGATGACGCGGCCCGGGGGCGTCTCTCCTCGCTCCCATTCCATCCAGGCTTCGAGCAGCTTGGTCGGGTCCGGTGCGAGTCTTTCCATACCTGCAATTTACGGCAAGCCATAATGAGGCCGGAATGTCCGATGCCGAACTGACCAGAATCTCGGAGCTGGCGCCGACCGACGAGGACCGCGTGCGCGTCCTCAACCTGCTGCGCACGGCCAGTTCGCGCCTGGGCCTGGACGAGGCCGAGCGGCGCATGGACGCCGCCGTCAAGGCGCCGACCAAGGCGGAACTGGCCCTGCTCGTCTGGGATCTGCCCGATGCCACCTCGGCCTCTCCGCCGGATGTGGCGCCTCCGAAGGTGAGCGCCCTGCGCAGCCTGGCGTTCCGACTGCACGGCACGACCTACGGGCTGGTCAACGCCATGCTCATCGGGATCTGGGGGATCACCGACTCCAACCACCTCTTCTGGCCCTTCTTCCCGATCGCCGGGTGGGGCATCGGGCTGGGCGCCCACGCCGTGGTCGCCCGGGGCGCCCAGCGGGCCCAGTACGAGAAGCAGATCAAACGCCTCGAGAAGCGCGGCCGGGGCGAGCTGGCCACCAGCCGGGCGGCCCGGGAGCTCACGCCCCCGTGGGACGAGGCTCCGACCGTCCGGCCCGGTCGGGGCCCGGACCGCACCGACCGCCCGGCGTCCGGCCCACCCGCGGTCGGAGAAGCCAAGCCGGCCCGGGTGGTCGTCATGTTCACCGACATGGTCGACTCCACCCGGCTGACCATGGTGATCGGCGACGAGGACTGGACCAGGGTCCGGTCCCGCTACCGCCAGCTGCTCACCGAGGCCTACGCCGGATTCGGCGGCCAGGAGGTGAGCGCCCAGGGCGACGGGTTTCTGGCCCGCTTCAGCCGGCCGGGCGACGCAGTGCAGTGCGCCGTCGACATCCAGCGCCGGATCCAGGCCCAACGCAACGAGTACGGGTTCGCGCCGGCCGTGCGCATCGGGATCAACTCGGGTGACGCCATGGAGGAACAGGGCGACGTGCTCGGCACCACCGTCAACATCGCCGCCCGGGTCACCAGCGCGGCCGAGCCCAACGAGATCCTGGTGACCGAAGCGGTGGCCGACCAGATGGACGACCGCTTCCAGATCCGAGACGGCGGCCTCCGCCCCGTCAAAGGCCTCGACCGCCAGACCCACGTCCTGATCATCTCCTGGTAAACCCACTCGAACGCCACCCAGCGCTCTTGTAGAAGGGCCGGAACGCAAAACGGCCGGCTCCTTTGACCAAATGTCAAGCGGAGCCGGCCGTTTTCGTGATTCCTTGGGCTAGAAGCCCATCCCTCCCATACCACCCATGCCGCCGGGCGGAGCAGCCGCCGCCGGAGGATTCTTCTCCGGCTTGTCGGCGACTATCGCCTCGGTGGTGAGCAGCAGGGCGGCGATCGACGCCGCGTTCTGCAGGGCCGAGCGGGTCACCTTGGCCGGGTCGATGACGCCGGCCTTGACCAGGTCGACGAACTCCCCGGTCGAGGCGTTGAGGCCGATGTTGCCGGTCTCCCGTTCGACCTGCTGCACGATGACCGAGCCCTCGAGGCCGGCGTTGATGGCGATCCACTTGAGGGGCTCCTCGAGCGCCCGCACCACGATGGCGCCGCCGGTGGCCTCGTCACCTTCCAGCTTGGCCACCGCCTCCACCACAGCGGCCCGGCTGCGCAGCAGAGCGGTGCCGCCACCGGCGACGATGCCCTCCTCGATGGCCGCCCGGGTCGCCGAGAGGGCGTCCTCGATGCGGTGCTTCTTCTCCTTGAGCTCCACCTCGGTGGCAGCGCCGACCTTGACCACGGCGACTCCGCCGGACAGCTTGGCCAGCCGCTCCTGCAGCTTCTCGCGGTCCCAGTCGGAATCGGTCTCGTCGATCTCCCGCTTGATCTGGGCGATGCGGCCCTTCACATCGGACTCGGAGCCGGCCCCTTCGACGATGGTCGTGTTGTCCTTGTCGACGACGACCTTACGGGCCCGGCCGAGCAGGTCCAGCGTGGTGTTCTCCAGCTTGAGGCCGACCTCCTCGGAGACGACCTGGCCGCCGGTGAGGGTGGCGATGTCGCCGAGCATGGCCTTGCGCCGGTCACCGAAGCCGGGCGCCTTGACGGCGACCGAGGTGAACGTGCCCCGGATCTTGTTGACCACCAGGGTGGCCAGCGCCTCACCGTCGATGTCCTCGGCGATGATCAGCAGCGGCTTGCCGCCCTGCATGACCTTCTCGAGCACCGGCACCAGGTCGTGAACGGCGCTGATCTTCGAGTTGGCGATCAGGATGTACGGGTCCTCGAGGACCGCTTCCTGACGCTCCTGGTCGGTCACGAAGTACGGGGACAGGTAGCCCTTGTCGAACTGCATGCCCTCGGTGAAGTCGAGCTCCAGGCCGAAGGTGTTGGACTCCTCGACGGTGACCACACCGTCCTTGCCCACCTTGTCGATGGCGTCGGCCAGAACCTCGCCGATCGACGGGTCGGCGGCCGAGATCGAAGCGACCTGAGCGATCTCGCTCTTGTCGTCGATGTCCTTGGCCTGACCCTTGATCGACTCGACGGCGGCGGCCACGGCCTTCTCGATGCCCCGCTTGAGCGACATCGGGTTGGCCCCGGCGGTCACGTTGCGCAGGCCCTCACGGATGAGCGCCTGGGCCAGGACGGTGGCGGTGGTGGTGCCGTCGCCGGCCACGTCGTTGGTCTTGGTGGCGACCTCCTTGACCAGCTGGGCGCCCATGTTCTCGAAGGGATCCTCGAGTTCCACTTCGCGGGCGATGGTGACGCCGTCGTTGGTGATGGTCGGCGCACCGAACTTCTTGTCGATGACCACGTTGCGGCCCTTGGGACCGAGGGTGACCTTGACCGTGTCGGCCAGCTGATTGACCCCGGCTTCCAGCCCGCGACGAGCCTTGTCGTCGAACTTGAGCTGCTTGGGCACTACTTCACCTTCGCCAGAACGTCGCGGCTGGTCAGGATGAGGAGGTCCTCACCGTCAATGGTGATCTCGGTCCCGCCGTACTTCGAGTAGACGACCTTGTCACCGACGGCGATGTCCAAGGGGATGAGCTCCCCGGTGTTCTCGGCCCGCCGGCCCGGTCCCACAGCCAGGACTTCGCCCTGCTGGGGCTTCTCCTTGGCAGTGTCCGGGATGACCAGACCGGAAGCAGTACGCTCCTCGGCCTCGCTCGGGCGGACGACGATGCGATCGTCGAGCGGCTGCAGACTCATATCAGTGCGCCTCCGTTGGCTGTTAGCACTCTCATGTTGCGAGTGCTAAAGATAGCGGCCTTCGGGAGTTAGTTCAAACGAGGTTGTTGTCGAGGAACTGCAACCGCAGATTGGGGTCGGCCGCAGCGTCCCATGCGGTGGGCCCGTCGGTGCCCAACCGGTACCACGCGGTGGCCCCGACCATGGCCGCGTTGTCGGTGCACATGGCCCGGCTGGGGATGAACGCGGCCCGCCCGTCGGCGGCGGCTGCGTCCTGGACGGCCTGGCGCAGGGCGGAGTTGGCCGCCACCCCGCCGCCGATGCACATGGACCGGGCGTCGACCGAGGCGGCGGCGGCCCGCATCTTGTCGACCAGCACCTCGACCACCGCCTTCTGGAAGCTGGCGGCCACGTCCTCGACGGCGACGTCCGGGTGCTTGCGCACATAGTTGATGACCGAGGTCTTGAGGCCGCTGAAGGAGAAGTCGAACCCCTGGCCCTTGAGCCCCTGGGGGAAGGCGATATCGGGCCGCCCGGTCGTCGCCAGCCGGTCGATCACCGGGCCGCCCGGGTAGCCCAGGCCCAGGAAGCGGGCCACCTTGTCGAAGGCCTCGCCGGCGGCGTCGTCGATCGTCTGGCCGAGCAGCCGGTATCGGCCCTCCGCACTCATGTGGATGAGCATCGTGTGGCCGCCCGACACCAGCAGGACCACGGCCGGCAGGGCCATCTCCGGGTCCTCGAGGAACGCCGCGTGCAGATGGCCCTCCATGTGGTTCACGCCGACGAACGGGATGCCCCAGGCCATGGCGTAGGCCTTGGCCGCACTGACACCCACGAGCAGCGAGCCGATCAGCCCGGGCCCGATAGTGGCGGCCACGGCGTCCAGGTCGCTCCCTCGCACGGCGGCCCGTTGCAGCGCTTCTGTCACCACGGGGGTCAGCAGATCGACGTGGGCCCGGCCGGCCACTTCGGGGACGACCCCACCGAAGGCGGCGTGGATGTCGACCTGGCTGGACACGACCGAGCTGAGGACCCGGCGGCCGTCGACGACCACGGCGGCGGCCGTCTCGTCGCAGGACGTCTCGATGGCCAGGATGGTCGTCACGGCGCCCCCGGTCTGGTGGCGGGCCGGTTACCGGAGATGGTCGTCACGGCGCCTCCGCCCTGGTCTCGTCGATGGTCGTGGCGTCGAGCTGCTCGGCAATGGCCGCCAGCCGGGCCCGCTGCTCATCGAGGTGGATGTCGTGCACCCACATGATCAGGGCGTCCTCCTTGCTCTCGGCGTAGTAGTTCTTGCGCACCCCTTCGGTCTCGAAGCCGAACTTCCGGTACATGTGCTGGGCGGCGCCGTTGGACACCCGCACCTCCAGGGTCATGTGCCGAGCGCCGCGGGCGAAGGCGGCCCGGGTCAGGTTGACCATCAACCGGCTCCCGATACGGTGCCGCTGCCACTCCGGGTCGACAGCGATGGTCGTCACGTGGGCCTCGTCCAGGCTGAGCATGAGACCGGCGTAGCCGACGACCTGGCCGTCGATGCGGGCGACGACATAGTGCCGGCTGGCCCGGATGCCGAGCTCCCCCAAAAACAGCGAGAGCGTCCACGGACGGGGGTACACCTGGGTCTCGATGCGCAGGACCGAGCGCAGATGGCGCCGGCGCATCGGCACCAGGTGGACGCTCTGCGTCTCGGCTTCGGTCATCACCGCTGCTCCCAACCGATCCGCACATCAGCGCCCCGCAGGTAGGTCGGCGTCACCTTCTCGGGTGACCACGCCGGCCGGTCGAACGACAGTCCGGCCAGGACGGAGGCGCTGGGATGGTCGAACTCGGGCGGCGCCACGGGAGACGACCACATGTCGGCGTAACGGCGGGCCCCGTCGCCGGTGAGGAGCACGTCCGGACCGAGGCCGGCCAGTTCATCGGGCGCCGCGACGGTCGGCTCGCGCACGGCCACCATGGCGTCGGCAACCGGCTCGTACAGGGCCCAGAAGACCTCACCGCGCCGGGCGTCGACCACCGACGCCACCGGCCGACCGAGGAGCCGCAGCGGGTGGGCCAGGATGTCGAGCGAGGAGACGCCGACGATGGGGCGGTCCAGGGCCGAGCCGAGCGCCTTGGCCGTCGACACGCCGACCCGCAGACCGGTGAACAGACCGGGCCCGGTATCCACCGCTATCCGCTCGACGTCCCGCAACTCGATGCCGGCCAGGCCGGTGATCGACCGGATGGCCGGGGCCAGCGTCTCGCCGTGGCGGCGACCGGCCCGGAGGGCGAACGTGGCCATCAGCCCGTCTTCATTCGCCAGTGCAACTGCCACTTGTGGGGTGGAGGTGACGATGGCCAGGGTCACCGTCACGCGGCCGCCTCCCATGCCTCGAGCCGGCGCCGCCACCTGTCCCCGACCGCGTCCAGCGTGGCCGTCCGCCCGGCCCCGTCGTCGTCGACCTCCAGCCGGATGTGCACGTAGTCGGCGGGGAGGGCGGCAGCCGCCCTTTCACCCCACTCGACGACCACCACGGTGCCGTCATCGATCATCTCCGGCAGGGCCAGGTCGACCACCTCCGACAACCGGTCCAGGCGGTACACGTCGACATGGGCCAGGTCGAACCGCTCGGTCCGGTAGATGTTCATGAGGACAAAAGTCGGGCTGGTCACCGCCTCCCCCACTCCCAAGGCCGACGCCAGTCCCTGGGTGAACGTGGTCTTGCCCGCTCCCAGGTCACCTTCCAGCAGGATCAAGTCGCCCGGCTCCAGCTGGGGGGCCAGGCGGCCGGCCAGTGCCTGGGTGGCGGCCGCATCGGGACAGGCGACGCGGATGGTCACGAGCGGACCGTATCCGGGCCGGCGACCCAGGCCGTCACGAGCGGGCCGCATCGAGGGTCTGGCGGGCCCGGACGAAGTCGGCCCGCATCTTGGCCAGCACCTCACCGCCGCCGCGCAGGGCGGCCGCCGGGTGGAACGTCGGGACGACCACCGTGCCGGCGGCGCCCGGGAACGGGTAGGTCCGGCCCCTGAGCCGGGTGATCCCCTCCGTGGTGGCGAGGAGGGTTTTCGACGCGAAGTTGCCCAGGGTGAGCACGACGGCCGGGCCGATCAACGACACCTGCTCGTCCAAATACGGCCGGCACGCGGCGATCTCGTCGGGATTGGGGTCCCGGTTGTTGGGCGGGCGGCATTTGACCACGTTGGCGATGTAGACCTGACGCCGTTCCAGGCCGGCCTCTTCGAGCAGCAGCCGGTCCAGGAGCTGACCGGAGCGACCCACGAACGGCCGGCCCTGCAGGTCCTCGTCGCGACCCGGCCCCTCGCCCACGACCATCAACCCGGCGGCCGGATCACCCTCACCGAACACCACGTTCGTACGGCCGGCGGCCAGGGGGCAGAGCGTGCAGCCGAGGGCTACTTTCTCGACCTCGGCCAGCTTCGACATGGCGGACGATCCTACCGGGAGGGCTACTTTCAGTCAGTGAGCGACGTTCGGAGCGAACCTGGCCGG
>DASZNC010000057.1:0-7654 GCA_035551615.1 Acidimicrobiales bacterium | reverse complement strand
GACTGCAGGCCGGCGCCGACCTTGACCGGATCGCTGACGGTGAGGCCGCGCCCCCGCAGCTCGTCCACCACGGCCGGCAGGTCACCCACGGCCAGGGCGAAGTGCTGCCCCTGGTCGGGCGGGACGGGGGCCTCGATGAGGTGGACCTGCTGCCTGCCGGCGTCGAGCCACGCCCCGCCGAACCCGAAGTCGGGGCGGTCGGGCCGGGCCTGGAGCCCCAACACATCGGTGTAGAAGGCGAGGGCGGCGTCGACATCGGCGACGTTGATCGAAACGTGGTGCACACCCAGAGGCTTCATATGGAAAAAGGTAGTACCGATTGCCGGCCCCGGCCCGTGGTTCGGTCTCGGACGTGCACCGCTCCATCCCTGCCCTCTCGGCGCGGCGCCTTTCAACTCTCATTAATGCGCCGACGTCAGAATTTTTGATGCTATGCGTTGAGCATGCGTACGACGGTGACCCTGGACGACGATGTGGCGGCGGCGGTGGACCGGCTTCTTCACGACCGCTCGATCGGGGTCAGTCAGGCGATCGACGAACTGGTGCGTGCCCGCCTGGGGTCGATGCCGGCGCGGACCAAATTCCGTCAGCGGGGGCTTCGACTCGGGCTCGGGATCGACGTCCGCAACGTGGCCGAGACGCTCGACCTGCTCGAGGGTCCGCGGGCGCGTTGATGCTCGTCGACGCCGATCTGTTGCTCTTCGCCGTCGACGAGCAAACCCCAGCGCGCCGCCCATTGGCTGACCGAGCCCGTGGTACCGTCCACTTCAGAAAGGGGTCGACCGGATGGCGAAGACCGGGCACACACCGCGCAAGTCGCTCAGGGCGACGCCGGACGCCGTCGGCGCCCGGCGCACTGAAGCCCGACGCGGGCCGGGGCTGATCGCCCTTCAGCGTTCGGCCGGTAACCGCGCCGTGGCGCAGGCCCTGTCGCGGAAGGGCGCGCCCGGCGCGGTGGTGGTGCAACGGCACTCGGCGGGAGTGCTGGAAGGCATCGCCAAGGACCTCAAGGACCGGCGCACCAAGGTCAAGGGATACACCCATCCGGCCGAAACGGACCTCCTCGCCTACATCAAGACCCAGGTCGACGAAGTAGCCAAGCTCCCAGAGATGGTCACCATCTGCGACACCAAGGAGAAGCTGACCGAGGATCTGGCCAAGGATCTGGCCGCCCGGGCCGGCAGCTCGACCGTGGACGAGGCGCACACGACGTCGGCGAAGAGTCAGGTGGACAACGGTGGCGGTGGCTTCACCGCCCTGGACGGCACGGTCTACATGCTGGCGTCGGCCAACAACAGCAGCGCGCTCTACCACGAACTGATCCACGTGATCTCCGGCGAGGGCGGCGCCACAAAGCTGGCGGCGACCAAGACCAACCTCAACGAGGGTTTCACCAACTACTTCGCCGAGCAGCTGGCCGAGAAGTACAAGTCGGCGATCTTCCCCGCTTACCCGACTCCGACGAAGTGGGCCAAGAGCTTCGTCAGCGAGTTCGGCGCCGCCACCGCGTACAACCTGTACTTCAAAGACGATGAGGCCGTTCTCTTCACGACTCTGGCCGGTCGGCTCAAGACCAACGTGGAGACCCCCAACAAGTTCACGAAGACCGAGGTCGTCCAGTTCTACAAGGCCGGCAACCTCAAGACCGATGCCGAGCTGGCTGATCTCGTCAAGGCCAAGATCAAGCAGGGGGACTTCATGGCGCCCGACGAGCCCAGCCTCAAATGGCTGCAGAGGTTCTGCGGGGTGACCGCAGAGTAGGGGCGTCAGCCGTTGCCGATGTGGTCGACGATGAAGCTTCCGTCCGTGACCTGCTTGGCCTTCTTCCTCCGGCCGCCCGCCGCGTACTTAACCTCGGCGTAGCCCCCGGCCTTCAGGGACCGGCTGGCCGGCTTGGAAACGTCGTAGTCGTTCTTCCTCGAATTCCAGCGGACGTTCCAGGGGCTGTCCACCTCGAGCACCACGTCGTTGGTCCACTGCTGGTCCTCGGTGTCGACCTTGGTCTCGCTGGCGTGGAGGGCGTTCAGCCAACTGGCCGACGGGGCGACCGTATTGGCCATGGTGCCGTTCTGCATGGCGACCGGCATCTTGCCGGACGTGAAGCGGGTGTGAGTGGCGGCGACGGCTGCAGTGTCGTCGTCGGCCACGTGCTTCGTCTCGAAGGCGGAAGCAAGTTTCAGCGATTCCAGATTGAGCTTGACGTCGAAGGCGTCCTTGACTCGCTGCACGGGCAGCGGCGCGCGATTGGTATTACTGGCGGAGAGGAGGTGGGTCACGGCCCGGTTACCGGCCAGCCGCTGCAGATCCATGATCGAGCCCGAGGCGGCGGACACGACTGACGTAGGCCTTCGCTGAGTCGGCGTGGGCTTGTGCGTTCCCGTCCCGGCTGTCCGCATGTGATCTGCCGCCATCTCGAGCCCTCCTCTGCCCTCGACCAGTCCGAACTTAGTCGCGCCCCGCCCGGTCAGGGCGGGGATCCACCCGCTGGATCAGCGACCGGGCCATGGCCTCGCCGGCGCCGGTGAAGGCCACCTCCTCCAGGTCCACCGGCCAGTCCCGCTGCAGGGCGGAGAGGACGAGCTCGCTGCCGATCCCCTGCCGGCGGTGATCGGGATGGACCCAGATGTTCATCGTGTTGGCCTTTTGGAGCGGCCCGATGGCTTCGGCATAATGGTTCAGTATCCCGACCAGCCGACCGTCGGGACGGCGTAGGAGTAAGCAGTTGACCTTGGCCCCGGTCGGGAGCTCGGCCACGTGGCTGCTGACGCCCTGGGGTCCGAGCTCCGGGTATTGGCGGGCCTGGCTCTCCCAGGTGAGCATCCGGTCCTCGGAGACGCTGACCGTCTTGGACGCCAGTTCGCGTCGGGCTGCGTCTACCTCTTCATCGGACATTTGCAGGCCGGCCCTTACCCTCACCGCCAACGCGTCCCGACCGCCATCTTCGACCAATGTTCCGTCGCTCTCGACCGGGCTCACCCGGACCAGGGGGGCTGTGGCCACGTCTTTGCGCAGGCGGCGGGCGACCGAGCGGGTGAGAGCCAGCCCGGGCCCGGTGGCCCGGACGTCCTCGACGCTTATGGGCCAGCCCTGCTGCATGGCGGCCAGCACCAGCCTCGTGGCGATGCCCTCCCCTCGCCGGTCGGGGTGGACCCAAACGTTGAGGGTGTACTTCTGCTCCAACGGCGGAAGGTCGACGGGGTAGTGGTTGAGGATCCCCAGGAGGTCGCCGCCCTCGCCGCGGAAGAGGACGCAGTTCACTTGGCGATCCCGAGCTGGCGGCAGCTGAAAGGCCGTCGCACCGGGCGGGCCCATCAGGGGGTACTGGTTTGCTTGACTCTCCCAGCTGTAGACGGTGTCCTCGCCAACCGTCGCCTGCTTCTCGGCTACCGCCTTCCGGATGGCCAGACGCTGGGCCTGGCTCAGCTGCAACCGGTCCCGTACCTCCTCGGCCAGGGCGTCGATGGCCGGATCCCCGGCGCTAGGGACCTCTCCCGCCATCGGCTAGAAGAGCGGGATGCCAGCTGACGGGGCAGCGGGGCCGGGCGTGTAGGCGGTCCCTGGCTCCTGCTCCACGTTGCTCACGATACGCAGGCCTTCGGCACCGCTGGAGATCTCCGTTCCCGGGTTCTGGGCGATGGTGAGGTTCCCCGTCGCCGGGTCGTAGGCGATGCCGTCGGGCGAGTCGATGCCGGTGGACGTGGCCGCCACCCCATTCGAATACCCCGCACCAGTAACGGTGAAGCCGGATACGTTCGGCGGGGCACCGGCGACCACCACCGGAACTTCCGATCCGGGCGCGACCCGCAGGACCTCGTCGTCGTCGGTCTTGGCGCCGACCCCGTTGAGGCCGTGGATATCGGAGATGTACACGTTGTGCAGGCTGTCGACGGTGAGACCCGACACGTCGAAGCTGTAACCGGTAGCGATGTCGGTGAGAAGTCCGCCCGGGGCCGCCGGGTCGAACTCTTCGACGACCGAGAAGTCGATCGTGCCCCCGGAGCTGTTGGGGGCCGTGGCGCAGGTTCCGCAGTGGTTGGCGAGGTACAGCACGCCGTTAGCCGGATCCAAGGCCAGCACGCCGGGCGTGCCGAGCGACGCCGATCCGTCGGCGGCAGGGGTGCTGGAGTCGATGACGACGTTCCCGACGTTGGCGTTGGGCGCCACCGAGTAGATGGCGTTGGCGGAGGAGTCCGACCAGTAGACGGTCCCGTCGGGGGCGACGGCCATGCCGCCCAGGCTTCCGATGTTGTTCTCCCCCGGCCCGCCCACGACAGGGTAGATGTCGCCCGCCGTCCAGGGTGTGGTGTTGCCGTGGTAGAGGCCGGTGGTCTTCGGTACTTCGTAGATGATGGCGGGGCTCGAAACGTCACCGATGAACACGTCGCCGGCGGCGTCCGCGCCCACGTACTCGGGCTCGACGAAGCTGGCGTCGGTCGCCGGCACTCCGTCCGGAGAGGCGGCTGTCCCCGCCCCGGCGAAGGTGGTGATGACCCCGCCGGGGGTGATCATCCTCACGTCCCCGCCCGGGTTGCTGCCCGGGTTGTTCGGCTCGGTGACGAAGGTAGTCCCGTCCGCCTCCACGGCCACGCCCATCGGTGAGTCGATCTGCGCGCCGGTGGAGGGGCCGGTGTCGCCGTTGCCGCCGTTGCCGCTCGGAAAGGCGCTCGCCGGCACAACCGTGGTGGCGTCTGCGGCCGGCAGCGTGGTCTGTCCGTAGTTGCCGTTGGTGTTCGGGCCTCCCGCGACGGTGGCGATGTCACCGGTCGGGGCGAACCCGATGGAGAAGGGGACGGCGACCGAGTCGCCGTAGGGGTCTGTAAACCTCAGGTCGAAGCGACCCGGAGCGGCGGCGTCGCCGCGCAGGGTCCCATCCGACTCCAGGTCGATGCCCGGGGGCAACGTGTTGCCGGAGAGGAGGGACGCGGTGTAGGGACCGCCGTCGCCGCCGCTGACCGACGGTGTGTCGTCTCCGCCCTGGCCGCCCTGAGTCGTGTCGGTGGTCACCCCGACGTACATCGGATTGGGATAGGACACCGATATCAGTGGGTACTCGATGGCGAGCGACAACACTGTGGTGGCGTGGCGGCCGCCGGCGTCGGTAACCGTGGCGGGGATGGAGAAATGGCCGACCTCGGTCGGAACCCCGGTGATCTGGCCGGTGCTGGGGTTGAGCGACAGGCCGGGTGGTAGGCCCGTGGCTGCGAATGTGTACGGGGGCGCGCCGCCGCTGGCATGCAGTTGGGCGGTGTACGTCTCGTTGACCACGCCGGCGGGCAGGATGCCGGAGAGGGCGGGTCCGAACAGCGGGCCGGTGATGGCGACGATGGCCCCGGCCAGGTTCTGGCCGCGCAAGTTGCCCAGGGAGACAGCGTCGCCGAAGGGGTAGACGTTGCCGTCCGAGCCGGCGAGCCAGTAGCCGTGCCCGGTGGGGGTGGGGAGCAGACCCACTACCGAGCTGGGCGCCACTCCGGTCCGGCCCTTGGATCCGTAGAACGGGGCGTCGCCATAGGCGAACACACCACCGTCGCGGCCGACGATCCAGTAGCCCTCGCCGTCAGGCGTGGAGGCGATGCCGCTGGCGGGACGCAAGAGCGAGAAGGTGGCGACGCTGGTGCGGCCTGAGGTCCGCGAGTAGGTGGACTTCATGACCGGGGCGTCACCGAAGCTCCAGACCGTGCCATCGCTGTCCAGGATCCAGTAACCGCCGCCGTCTGGGGTGAGGGCGATGCCGACGGCCGGCGCCCGCGTTAGTCCGACCGCGTTGCCCCAGTACCGGGCGTGACCGAAGGCGAACACGCCGCCGTCCGCGCCGAGCAACAAGTAGCCGGATCCGTCCGGGGTCGCGGCCATGGCGACGATCGGCTGGTCCAAGCGGCGGCCGGACATTGAGCCGTGGAACCGGGCATCGCCGAACGTGAAGACCCCGCCGTCCTGCGAGGCGAGCCAGTAGCCCCGACCGTCGGGCGTGGTGGCAGCTCCGGCTATGGGCGCGACCAGCTTGCGTCCGGCCTCGGACCCGAAATACGAGGCCCGGAAGTTGAACACGCCGCCGTCCGACCCGACGAGGTCGTAGCCCTGATTTGCCGGGGCGGTGGCCGCCGATGCAGACACTTGCAGAGGTCTAGGGACGGCCGTTACCGCCGTCGCAGCCGGGGTTGCGGCGTGGGCCGGTGCCGGCAGGGCGAGGAGGAAGCCGCCTGGCGCGGCGCCCAGCAGCGCGACGCCCACTGCACCGGCGCCGAAGCGCCGACCGCGGGGCCGGCCGTTGCCGGGAACTATCCGTTTCCGGTGTCGGGGCAGATACCCACCCGGTCCCTTCGGGTGCTTTGGCACGTAATTACCTGACCCGCGCTGCGGTTGCACTGCTCTGCCCCTCTTTCCGCCGCCAGTTCCGTGTCTGGCCTCAGCTGATTGTTACGGAGAGTAGTCGATGATTCTCTCGCGGTGACGGACAGAGAAACACGAAACCACGGGCGGACGGTCTACGGTTTCTCCAGTGAGGCGCGTACTGGTCACCGGCGGGGCCGGGTTCATCGGATCCAACCTCGTGGACGCACTGGTGAGCCGGGACGAGGACGTGGTGGTGCTGGACGACCTGACCACGGGGTACCCGGAGAACGTCCACCCCAAGGCGACTCTCATCATCGGAGACGTGGCCGACCCGACGGCGGCCGAGCAGGCGATGACCGGTGTCGAGGTGGTGTACCACGTGGCCGCGTCCCGGGCCGTACTGCGCTCGGTCGAGAAGCCGTTGGAGACGGATCGAGTCAATACGGGGGGGACGTTGAACATGCTCGAGGCGGCCCGGGCGGCCGGCGTGCAGCGGGTCGTGTGCACCTCCTCGTCCTCGGTGTACGGAGGCTCGGCGGTGCGGCCAACCCCGGAGTCGGCCCCGCTTGCGCCCCGCTCGCCCTACGCCGTTTCGAAGCTGGCGGGCGAGCACTACGCCCGCGTCTACTGGGAGCTGCACGGGCTGGAGACGGTGTCGATCCGGCCGTTCAACGTGTTCGGCCCGCGCCAGCGACCCGAGAGCATGTATGCGGCGGTGATACCGCTCTTCATCCAGGCGCTCGCCCGCCGGGAGCCGCCGGAGGTGCACGGCGACGGGCTGCAGAGCCGGGACTTCACGTTCGTGGACGACGCGGTCGCCGCCTTCCTGGCCGCCGGCTCGGCGCCGAAGGAGCGGTGCGCCGGGAAGGTGTACAACGTCGCCGCCGGCCGTGAGCACAGCCTGCTCGATCTGCTCGCCGTCCTGGAGCGCCTGCTCGAGGTGTCGGTGCCGCCGCGTCATGTCGAGCCGCGGCCCGGCGACGTGCGCCACAGCCGCGCCGATGCGGCGGCAGCCGAGGCGGACCTGGGCTGGCGGGCCGGGGTACCGTTCGACGAGGGACTGGCCCGCACCGTGGAGTGGTTCGCCGGCGCGTCCTAACGCTCTCTAATTCAGCAGCATCACTGACACCTTATTTGTCAGCGAGTAAGCGGCAGGTTCGTCCTCCCACCTCCGGATCCGACCTGATTTTCCGCCGTGTGGTTCGCCCGGCAGGCCCCGTGCGACGAGAGCGGTATAGCCCCTTCGTCCAGATGCTCACGTCTTGCCCTCGCCCGGTATAGACCGGATTGCCGGAGTCCCAAGGGGCGAACAACGCCGTTGGGT
>DASZNC010000056.1:0-42837 GCA_035551615.1 Acidimicrobiales bacterium | reverse complement strand
GATCCTACCGGGAGGGCTACTTTCAGTCAGTGGGCGACGTTCGGAGCGAACCTGGCCGGAACCACGGACGGACGAAGAGCGCGTCCGTGAGCGACGTTCGGAGCGAACCCGGCCGGAACCACGGACGGGCGAAGAGCGCGTCCGTGAGCGACGTTCGGAGCGAACCTGGCCGGAACCACGGACGGGCGAAGAGCGCGTCCGTGAGCGACGTTCGGAGCGAACCCGGCGGGAACGACGCAGCCACCGGCCGGGTGCGGCGGTGAGCGACTTCACGCCGCCTCCGCCGCCTCCGCCGGACGACAACGACGAGCCGGTCGTCCCGTCCAGGAAGCGGTCCCGGCCGCGACCGGCATCCGGTCAGAAGGGGTTCACCGAGATGGGACCGGCCATCGGCTGGGTCCAGCGGTTGGGGGCCACCCTGCTCGACGGCGCCGTGTGGCTGGTACCGAACTTCGTCGTTGATGAGCTGGGCGGCCGTACCGCCGGCCTGGTCTTCACCACCGTCGCCTTTGCCGCCTACGTCACGATCATGCTGGCCCGCAACGGCCAGACCGTCGGAGACATGGCCGTCGGCGCCCGGGTGCGCATGGCCGGCGGGGGGCCCATCCCGCTCCCCCGTTCGTTCCTCCGCTGGGCCGTCCAGTTCGTGCTGGCGTCGCCGGCGCTACTCGCCTCCTTGGCACCGGCGGCCGTGTTCGGCCTGATCGTGCCCTTCCTGATCGACATCCTCTGGCCGCTGTGGGACCGCAGCAACCGGACCCTGCACGACATCGTTGCCGGCACGGTCGTCGTTCGCACCGAGTAACCGTCGGATGTGGCTCGGCGACGACCGGGGCCGCGATGAATCGGTCCACAGTTGTCGGACCCTCAGTCGACTGGCCCGGGAAATAGCCCAATTTGCGCGATCTGGCGGTCCACTCGAATGTGGGCAGAAATCGGATGGCCCGCAATCGCGCGTATTTCGACGCTCTAGCCGTCCACTCGTCGGTGGGGCTGCAACTGCGGACCGAATTCACGCGCCCCGAGCCGGAGCCGGCGCCGGCAGAGCCTCGAGCGCCCCCGGCCAGCGATGTTTCGCTGGTGCCTGAGCACAGTGGACCGAGGGAAAAGGAGGCGGCGAGCCGGGCAGAGAGCGGTGGGCGTCAGCAGGCGTCGCGCCGGGCAGAGAGCGGTGGGCGTCAGCAGGCGTCGAGCCGGGCGGGAGGTTGGCCGATCAGCAGGCGTCGAGCACGGCCCGGTGGACGACCCACGTAGCCAGCGAGCGGACCACGTGCAGCGGGGCGTCCACCGTCGCGGTGGCGGCGGCCACGAACGCATCGCCATCGGCTCCGGTGTGCACCGGGTCGAGGGCCCGGGCCAGGCCGTCGTGCGCCGATTCGGCCACCAGCCGGCACTGGCTCTTGTCCAGACGGGCATCGGTCACCACCACGCCGATCGTGGTGTTCTCGCCGGTGGCGACCGGCGGGGGGACGGCCATGACCCGGGGCGGCTCGCCGGCCGGCCCGACCGGCTCGCCCACTGCATTCACCACCGCCAACGCGGCGACGGTGACACCGTCGTGGCGGGCGATGGCCGATCCGATGCCGGCCGGCCGGGCGCCGTCCGGTCCCCGCCATTTCCCGATGGTGGCCCCGGCCCCGGCGCCGATCGCTCCTATTCCGGTGGCATCGGTACCCGGGCGGGCGGCGACGCACGCCGCGTAGCCGGCGTCGGGGCCGGGCCGCACCGACCCGTCGCCGACGGTCAGGTCGTAGACCACCATGCCGACGACGATCGGTACCGGTCCGCCCGCCGTCGGCCAACCGATCCCCCGCTCCTCGCACCAGCGCACGACGCCGTCGGCGGCGGCCAGCCCGAACGCCGATCCGCCGCTCATCACGACGGCGTTGATGGCGTTCACCGAGCGACGAGGGTCGAGGAGGGCCCACTCCCGAGTGCCGGGGGCCCCGCCGCGCACCTCGCCGGAAGCCACCGTGCCGGCCGGGAGGAGGACGACGGTGCACCCGGTACGGGCGCCCTGGTCGTCCCAGTGGCCGACCCGAACCCCGGGTATCTCAGATATCACGGCCGCACCGCGCTGCGATGGTCCGGTTGAGTTCCTCGGGACGCTCGAGCATCAACATGTGCCCGCACCCGGGCAGCACCACCAAGCGGGCGCCGGCGATGTGGCGGGCCAGGTACTCGGACTGCGACAGAGGGGTCATCACGTCGTGGTCGCCGACGACGACCGTTGTCGGCAGGTCGATGGAGGAGAGCACGTCCTCGGAGTTGAAACGGACGATCTCGAGGATCAGCTCGGCCGAGATGCGGACGGGGACCTCCGACGTCAGGTGCCCGGTGAAGGCCACCTGGCGGTGCGACGACCGGTCGCCGAAGGTGACGCGAGCCAGCATGTAGGCCAGGTCATTGGCCGGCAGCGTCGGCCCGGGCAGGCGGGCGGCCAGCCCCGACGCGCTCGACACCAGCGGACGGGCTACGGCGACCAGGTCGGTGAGGCCGGGCAGGCCCCGGCGGCTGGTCGCGTTGGCGGTCGTACCGGCCAGAACCAACGCGCCCACCCGCCCGGTGCCGGAGGCCAGTTTCGGGGAACCGGCCAGGAGCCGCAGCGTGACCATCCCACCCATCGAATGGCCGACGATGGTGACGCCGTCCAGATCGAGCATCTCCATGATCTCCTCGACGTCGGCCGCCATCCGGTCGAGGGTCATCGTCGCCTGGGCCGGCTCCTTGTCATCGTCGGTGGCGACACCGCCTGAATGGCCGTGACCGCGCATGTCAACGGCGACCACCCTCAAGCCGGCCTCGGGCAGCTCCGTCAACTGGTAGGGCCACACCGCCGCCCCCAGCGTGATCCCGTGCAGGAGCAGCACCGGCGGGCCGTCCTTCGGTCCTCGCTCGACGACCCGGATGACCCACCCGTCGGACATCGCGAGGGTGTGCTCGACCAGGTCTTCGGGGAGGAGCAGATCAGCCGCATCGACGGGGTCCGGCCGGCGGGCCAGACGGTGGACCACCGCCCGGTTGACGGCCGTCCAGGTGGCCAGGCCGCTCACCACCCCGGCGCCGGCCAGGCCGGCGATGCTCAGGCGGCGGGCCACTAACGGCTGAGGCGCCGGGTCATTTGCGGCCGTCTACGTACAGTCGCGGCACCCGGCCGCTCACGCCGCAGACGACTTCGTAGGCGATGGTCCCGGTGGCGGTGGCCCACTCCCAGGCGCCGATGAGGGCGTCGCCCTGGCGGCCGATCAGGACCACCTCATCCCCTGCGCTCACGTCCGCGTCGGGCCCGCAGTCGACCAGGAACTGGTCCATGGTCACCGTTCCGGCGATGGGGTGGCGGCGGCCGCCGATCAGGACCTGTCCCCCGTTGGCGGCCAGGCTGCGGGTCACCCCGTCGGCGTAGCCGAGGGGCACGGTGGCGATGACGGACTCCCGGTCGACCCGGTAGCGCAGGCCGTATGACAGCCGTTCGCCGGCGGCCACCCGTTTGGCGTAAGACACACGGGCTTTGAGCGACATTGCCGGCCACAACTCGGGGGCATCCGGCCCGGCCGCCGCCGGCAGCAGGCCGTACAGAGCGATGCCGCAGCGGACCATGTCGTAGCGGCCCCGATCGTGCCACAGGGCGCCGCCCGAGTTGGCGGCGTGGCGCAGCGCCGGTCGCACCCCGGCCCCGCCCAGCCGTTGCAGCGCCGCCTCGTAGCGCTCGAACTGCACCGGGTTGTACGGGTGGTCGACCTCCTCGGACACGGCCAGGTGGGTCCAGAAGCCCTCGAGCTCGAGGCCCGGATCGGCCGCCACCTCGGTGGCCAGGGCCACGGCCATGTCTTCGGTGGCCCCGACCCGGTGCATGCCGGTATCGACCTTCACGTGGACAGGGAACGGTCGTCCCGGACGGGCCGCGGCCACCGCTTTGCGTAGCGCCAGCAGGCCGTCATGCGTGTACAGAGATGGTGTCAGTCGAGCTGCCACTATCTCCTCCATGGCGTCGGGCGGCGGCTCGGACAGGATCAGAACCGGCGCCTCGATGCGCGCCGATCGCAGTTCCCGACCCTCCTCGACCAGGGCCACGGCCAGGCCGGAAGCCCCTCCCTGCAGGGCGGCCCGCGACACCTCCACGGCGCCGTGACCGTAACCGCCCGCCTTCACCACTGCGCACAGGCGGGCCGGCGCCGCCCAGTCGGCGAGTGCCCGGGCGTTGTGGCGGATGGCGGACAGGTCGACCTCGGCCCACGCCGGGCGCAGGCCGTAGGCGTGCTCGGTCACGACCGCAACTCCGGCACAGGGTTGGCGGGCCCGGTCACGACCGGAGCTCCGACACAGAGTTGGCGGGCTCGGTCACGACCGCAGCTCAGACACAGAGTTGGCGGGCTCGGTCACGACAGCAGCTCAGACACAGAGTTGGCGGGCTCGTCACGACCGCAACTCCGACAGAAGGTGGCCCTGCTCGGTCACGACAGCAGCTCCGACAGAAGGTCGGAGACCAGGTCGGGCAGGTCGGACGCCACCAGGCCCTCCGGCCGGCCCCGCGCCGCGGCCCGACCGTGAGCGTGGGCGGCCAGGCCGGCCGCTTCGAGCGGCTCGAGGCCGCGGGCCATGAACGCGGCGATCATGCCGGTGAGGGTGTCGCCCGAGCCGGCGGTGGCCAGGTTGGGCGTGCCGGCGGCGGCGATCAGCACCCGACCGCCGGGATCGGCCACGATCGTCGTCGCCCCTTTCAACAGCACCACCGCACCAGTCTGGCGGGCGACGCTCCGGACATCGGTGATCCGGTCGTCTTCGGGACGGTGGCCGGTCAGCTGGGCGTACTCACCCTCGTGCGGGGTCAGCACGATCGGCCCGTCCCGGCCGTCGGCGACAGCCCGCACGGCGTCGATACTGCCGAGGGCGGTGATGGCGCCGGCGTCGACCACCGCCGGCGTCGTAGTGGCGGTCAGGAACCGCCCGACCGGGCCGTTCGCGCCTGTCGCGTGGCCGGCCGAACCCAGGCCGGGCCCGATGGCCAGTGCCCTGGCCCGCTCGGCCGGCTTGACCGCAGCCTCCACCCAGTCGCCGTCCGGCAGGCTGACCGCGACCTGCTCTCCGGGGGGCAGCCCGGCCCCACCCGCCCCGGGCACGCCGACGAGGGCGTAGCCGGCACCGGCCCGCATGGCACCGTGGGCCACCATCAGCGGGGCGCCGGGCATCTCCGGCGATCCGCCGACGACCATCACCGCCGTCTGCCACTTGTGCCCGTCCAGCGGCCGGCGGGGCAGCGTGCCCAGGTCGGCGTCGGTGACCAACCACATCGCAGCCCGCTCGGCGGCCCGGCCGTCCAGGCCGATCCCGGCCAGATGGACCCGCCCCGCCTTCTCCCGCCCGCGCCCCAGGAGCAGGCCCGGCTTGTAGGCGGCGAAGGTCACCGTCGCCACCGCGTCCATCGCTTCACCCGTGCCCGTCACCCCGGACAGGCCCGACGGGATGTCAACGGCCAGGACCGGGGTGTCACCCGGATCCGGCGGCTGGTACGGGCGGCTCAGTCCGGTGCCGAAGGCGGCATCGATGATCAGATCGGCGGCCGGCAGGCGATGCCCCGGCGACAGGTCCGCCGGGTCGAGCACCTCGACCCGGGACCCCCATCGGGTCAGGTGGCGACCGGCGACGCAGCCGTCGGCCCCGTTGTTGCCCCGGCCGGCGACGACGACGACCCGCCGCCCATAGGTGCCGGCCATCAGCCCCCGGGCCACGCCGGCAACGGCGTAGCCGGCCCGCTCGACCAGGATGTCGACCGGCTCCGGCGCATCGCGGTCGACCTCGGCCATCTCGGCCGGGGTGACGACGGGGATCATGTGCTGGCGATGACAGTGGCCATCGCCGCCGTGTCGGTGTGGGTGATCGACACCTGCCAGTCGGTGATGCCCATCTGGCCAGCCAGCTCGGCCGCCCGGCCCCGCAGCTCGACCGCCGGCGCCCCGCTCGACTCACGGCGGATGGAGACGTCGGTCCAGTCGATGGCCCCGATACCGACGCTCAGAGCCTTCATGACCGCTTCCTTGACGGCGAAGCGGGCGGCCAGAGACGGGGCCGGGTTCTTGTGGGTGTCGGCATAGGCCAGCTCGTCGGGGGTGAACAGCCGGGCCCTCATGGCGGGCCGCCGTTCGAGCACGGCGCGGAACCGGTCGATGTCGACCAGATCGATCCCGAGACCGACGATGCGGCCGGCTACCAACGGGACTTCTGCACCTCGGTCACAGTCCGCCAGCGTACCCACGGCCCGTCCCGCCAAGGGCCACCAGCACCCGTGACGCCCGGACCGGCCTCTCCGCTGAAGGCCACCACCAGCCGCCCCGCGGACCGCGACCGGACCGGCCTCTCCGCTGAACGCCACCACCAGCCGCCCGCGGACCGCCACCGCCGGCCGACCGCCGAGCCACCACCGGCAGCCCGCGGACCGCCACCGCCGGCCGACCGCCGAGCCACCACCGGCCGCCTACGCCGAACGCCACCGGCGGGCCAGGGCGTACACCGGCTCCGTCAACAGGTCGGTGATGGGCTCGTCGCCGAGGCGGGCCACGTCGAACGTCGGCTCGGTCTCGGTGACGGCGTCGGACAGGGCGTTGAACCGGGTCCGGTAACCGGACAGCACCGCAGCCGCATCCTCGGCCGGCAGCCGGTCGTGGAAAGCGACGTGGAGAAGGGTGAGACCGGTGACCTGTTGTCCTTTGACCTCTGGAACCAGGATCACGGTGCGACCGTCGCTGGCGCCGCGCACCACGGTCACCTCCCGTTCGTCGGCGGCCCGGTGCTTGCTGCCGAGGAGGCGGGGGTCGCGCTCGGTCCGGGACCGCAGCCCGACGGCTGCCCCGCCCTGGTCGATGACCACTGCGGTGGGCGCGGCCGGCGCCCAGTCGACCCGGTAGCGGGTGTAGCCGAGCACGTGGTCGACGGCCCGGTCGAGAGCGCCGAGGGTACGCAGGGCCCGGTAACCGAGGGTGTCGGGCGCGGCGCCGGCGGCCAACGTGGCCTTGACCAGGGGGATGCCGAAGAGAGCATCCTCGCTGCGGGAGATCCCGACGGTGACGGTTTTGGCCTGGTGCTTGATGGCGTCGATCGGGCGGGTCAGCTCGTCGATGGCCGCGCTCAGCGCGTCGAGCAGATCGGTCAGGAGGGCGTTGGGGGTGCCGATCTTGCCCGTCTCGGATTCGTAGTTCTCGAGCGGCAGGGCGCCGGTCGCGTAGTTGAGCAGGCCAGCCAGGCAGACGGCGGTGGCCGCCTCCAGATTCCCGTTGTAGGTACCGGCCCGCAGACCGTTGAGGAACGGGGTGGCGGCGTTGATGAGAGCCGGGCGCAGGCGGTCGAGCACCCGGTCGGGATCGTGGCCGGTCGCCCGCTCGAGCACGGCCCGGACGGCCCGCAGCGTCCGGGCCTGGGCGTCGATGGACAGCGCCGCCTCGTACCCGAACAGATGGCCGACCATGGCCGAGAGCACGAACGCCACGTTGGGCTCGACCTCCGGCACGGTCACGACGTCGCGGGCCGAGACCCGGAAGCGGTCCTCCTCCCCGGCCGAGGCGATGACGATCGGGGCCGCCTTGTGGGCTTTGTAGATGGCCACTTCCTTGGCCACGTCGTCGGCATTGGGCCCCCGCAGGCCGGCCGCGCACACCAGGATGAGCGGCTCGCACGACAGGTCGATGTGCTTCTTGTCCTCGGTCGTGTCGGCCGAGATCGACCGATAGCACAACTCCGAGAGCTTGATCCGGACCTCGGATGCGGCGATCCGGTCGGGGCCGCTGCCGACCACCGCCCAATAACGGCGGGGCGGGGCGACCGAGGCGGCGATGCGACCGATCTCCTCCCGCTGGCCCAGGATCTGCTCCATGGCCGCCGGCAGGGCCCGCAACGACTGCAGGATGTGGTCCATCCGCTCGGCGTCGAGGGCTGACCGCTCACCGGCCCGCACGGCCAGCCCGGCGGCCAGCAGCCAGCCGGCCGCCACCTGGGCGTAGAACGCCTTGGTCGACGCCACGCTCATCTCCACGTCACGCCCGTCCGAGGTGTGCAGGACGCCGTGGGCCTTGGCCGCCAGGTCGCTGTTGCGACGGTTGACGACAGCCACGATGTGGGCCCCTCTGGTCCGGGCCAGGTCGACCGTCCGGTTGGTGTCAGTGGTTGTGCCAGATTGGCTGATGGCGATCACGAGGGTGTCGCTCATGTCGTCGGTCAGCCCGAACCCGGAGAGCTCGGTGGCCGGCATGGCGTGTACGGAGAACCCGGTCAGGCAGTGGCGCACCGCCGAGGCGACCGCCTGGCCGGCGACCGCGGCCGTCCCCTGGCCGATCACGATGACCCGCCGAACCGAGCCGTCGGCGACCGCGTCCGTGAGCCCCTCCGGCAGCGTCTCGGCGCCCAACCGGACGGCCAGCCGGCCGTCGGCGTCGGACGCGATCCGGCCCCGGAGGGTCTTGCGGAACGAGTCCGGCGCCTCGGTGATCTCCTTCAACAGGAAGTGGTCGTAGCCGCGCCGGTCCACGTCACGGGTCGTGATCTCGGCGGTGACCACGTCGGCTTCTGTGACCTCCGAGGTCAGGCCGCTGTAGCGCCGGCGTTCCAGGCCACCGACCTCGCCGGCCGAGGCCCGCTCGAGCACCACCATCTCGCCCTGGGTCGACTCACCGTCCATGCGCACGTAGCGGTCGGTCTCCTCGACCAACCCGTAGGGCTCGCTGGCCACGACGAAGGCGCCGTCGGCCAGACCGATGTACAGCGACTGGCCGGAGCCGTACAGGGCCAGGTGAATCTGGTCGGGGGCGGCGGCCGCCGAGCTAGCGATGGCCACCGAACCCTCGAACCGGGTGACCGTCGCCAGGAACGCCTCGGTGGGGTCCATCTCCTCCGACATCCGCCGCCCGACGATGGCCGGGATCACCTTGGCGTCGGTGGTGACCTCGGTGGGCAGCGACAGGAGCTCCTCTTGACGCAGGTCGAGGTGGTTGTCGACGTCACCGTTGAGAGCGGCGACGACGTAGGGGGCGGGCCGTCCGTCGAGCTCCTCGGAGTTGACCGGGTGGGCGTTGGCCTCGGAGATGATGCCGACGCTGGCCCAGCGGGTGTGGCCCACCACCGAGACCCGGGCATCCTGATCCTCGATGACCCGGGCCAGCAGGCCGTCGGCGGCGATGGCGGCCGACAGGCTGCGGACGTTGTCGCCCAGCTCGCCGATCTCGGCCGCCGCTTTGTACACGAACCCCACGGCCCCGTCGCTCGTGCGCACCGAGCCGGAGGGGAACAGCTCGTCCTGCGACCGCCGCTCGATCTCCTCGTCGTCGGCCCACGCCCGGGAACCGGCGACCAGGATGTGCACGCCGGCCGAGTCCCGGCCCCGGACCTCCAGCCGGTCGAGCGACGCCAGGGCAACGCCGATGGCCCACCAGCCATCCAGGTTGGCGGTCGGCGGCAGCGGTCGGCCGGCCCGCAGGGCGGCCACCCGGCGACCCATTCCCATGCGGTCCCGGGCCACCGCCCACCAGGCGTCCTTCAGCCTGACGAGCGCCGAGTTGAACTCCTCCTGACCGGCCGGCGCGACGGAGACGGCCACCGAGTCGAGGGCCCCCTCGATGGCCGAGATGGCCGCCCCGGTCGACGACAGGGCGGCGTCCAGCCCGTCGAGGACCGACGCCTGGCCGAGGAGGGTGCGCAGGCCGGCCGGTCCCCGCAGGTCGGCGTCTATCCGCCGCAATCTCTCAGCCGCCGCGGTCAAAGGAGCAGGCCCTCCTGCGGCCAACCCCTCCGGCGCCAAACGGGCCAGTTCGGCGGTCACCTCGGAGATGGCCCCGAGCACATCGCCGGGCTCGGCGGCGGCGCGGCTCGAGGGGCGGGCGAGAACAGCAACGATGCCGCACATGGCCGGCCAGGGTACCGGCCGGGCTGCGGCAGTTAGCGCCGCCCGGGCCGGCCGGGCCTGCCACCGGTGCCAGCACGGCCGGCTCCGGTGCCGGCCCCGAACGGGCCGGCCCGGCCGGACGGATCAGCCGGCCATGTCCTCCACGGCCAGGCCGGCGAACACCACGCAGGAGCCGATGGGCGAGCCCGGGCCCGGATAGCAGTGGTTGGTCCAGGAGGCCATGGTGTTGCCGGCCGCGTACAGGCCGGGCAGGACCGAACCGTCGGCCCGCAGGGCCCGGCCGGACGGGTCGCATACGACGCCGCCCTTGGTGCCGAGGTCCGCAGGGACCACTTTCCAGGCCCAGTGGGGGCCGTCGGTCAGGGGCCCGACACACGGGTTGGGTTCGACCTCGGGATCTCCGAAGAACCGGTCGAAGGCCAGCTCGCCCCGTCCGAAGCGGGGGTCCTTGCCGTCGACGGCGGTGGCGTTCCACTCCTCGACGGTGGCAGCCAGGGCGTCGGCCGGGAGGTCGATGGCGGCGGCCAGCTCGGCCAGGGTCGGCGCGGTGACGATGACCCCGCTCTCCAACCATTCCGGCTTGACCGCTTTGCCCGGACGGGAGGCGCCGAAGCCGTACTTGTCGACGTGGTTCTGGTCGGCGATGAACCAGCACGGGATGTGCGACGGACCGGCCCGGTGACCCTCCACCATGGCCCGACCCAGGCGGTCGTACGGCCAGGTCTCGTTGGCGAAGCGCTGGCCCGCCCCGTTGACCATGATGGAACCGGGCTTGCCCCGCTCGAACAGCCGGAACGCAGGCGTGTTGTCGGGCAGCATCAGGCCCGGCCCCCACCAGCACTCCTCGAGCAGACGGGTGGCGGCCCCGGCCTCCTCCGCGGCGCGCAGGGCGGAACCGGTGTTGCCGGGGGCGCCGAAGGTCCAGTCGTTGCCGAGCGGGGCCTGGTACCGGTGCCTCATCTCGTCGTTCTGCTCGAAGCCGCCGGCGGCCAGCAGGACGCCGCGGTCGACCCGGAACGTGACCGGCCCGTCGGGCGTGTCGGCCGTGGCACCGACGACCCGGTCGGACTCGACGACCAGTGAAACCAGCTCGTGCTCCTTCAGCAGGACGGCGTCGGTCTCGCGGAGGGCCACCATCAGGCGGGCCAGGAACGAGCGGCCGCCGATGATCAACGGGAACGGCTCCTTCCAGCCGCCCTTGTCGGCGGCGAGCGGCGGGCGTAGGTCGGCCACCGTGTCCTCGTGCCCGGTGGCGTCGAAGTAGAGGGCGTAGATCGAGCGGCCGACCGGGTGGGCGCCGGCCACCTCGCAGTAGTAGTCCGGGAACGGCCGCCACTCGAACTCCAACCACGGGTTCTTCTCGAGCTCGTCGATGATCCGGGGACCGTTGTCCAGGTAGGCGTCGCGCAGGTCGCGGTGCTCGGGCCCGACGGTGGCGTCCAGGTACTCGTCGACTCGGGCCCGGGAGTCGTCGACCGACGCCCGCTCGTTGGGCGCCGACAGCGGTATCCACAGCCCGCCGCCCGAAAAAGCGGTGGTCCCACCGAACAGATCGGACTTCTCGATGACGACCGTCCGCAGGCCGGCGGTGACCGCCATCAGAGCCCCGGCGAGGGCGCCCGCCCCCGAGCCCACGACGAGAACGTCACATTCATGATCAGCAGCCGGCACGCTTCCCCCTCGAATTCGAGACCAGGGGGCGAGACTACCGAGGGGGGCGGGGCGGCGGCGAAGGGGCGTCCCTTTCACTGGAATTGCATATTCTGCGATTTTGCACAGTGTGCATAAATCTCCGGTACGATGCTTTCCGTGATGCTGCGTGAGCGCAAGAAGCTGGCCACCCGGCGGGCCATCCACGATGCCGCGTTCGACCTGGTCGACCGCCACGGGCTCACCGGCACCACCATCGAAGCCATCAGCGAGCAGGCCGGCGTCGCTCCCCGCACCTTCTGGTCCTATTTCGCCTCCAAGGAGGAGGCCGTCATCGACCGGGACCCGGAGTGGCCGGCCGCCCTGCACACCGCCCTGCTCGAACGCCCGGCCGACGAGGACGTCGTCATCTCGCTGCGCTGCGTGCTCGAGGAGATGATCGGCGAGCGGCTCGTTGATTCCGAGATGGCGGTGCGCCGCCAGCAGCTGATCCGCCGGGAAGCCCACCTGATGTCGGCCGTGGCCGCCGTCTACGACGAAGTCGAGCGGGCCCTCGTGTCCGCCGTGGCCCAGCGGCTGGGGCTGGACCCCGAAACCGACCTGCGGCCCGGTGTCGTGGTGGCGGCCGCCTCGGGCGCCTGTCGGGTGGCCCAGCAGAAGTGGGCGGACGGGCACGACCGGCGGCCCTTCGCCGACCTGGTCGATGAGGCCTTCGCCCAGCTGGCAGATGTACTGACACCACTTGTTGAAGAAAGGCGGACCCGGTGACCACCACCGAGGAGACCACTATCCCGGCACCGGAAGCGGTCGCCATCCCCACCTACACCCATCGGCAGATCCTGCTGATCATGTCCGGCCTCGGCGTCGGGCTGCTGCTGGCGTCGCTCGACCAGACCATCGTGTCGACCGCCCTGACGACCATCTCCGAGCACTTCCACCGGGTCGATCTGTACAGCTGGGTGGTGACGGCCTACCTGCTCACCTCCACCGCCAGCACGCCCCTGTACGGCAAGATCAGCGACCAGTTCGGGCGGAAGCGGATTTTCCAGGCGTCGATCATCGTCTTCCTGGTCGGCAGCGCGCTGTCCGGGCTGTCGCAGAGCATGTACGAGCTGATCGCCTTCCGGGCGCTGCAGGGCGTGGGCGCCGGCGGCCTGATGACGCTGGCGTTCGCCATCATCGGCGACGTGATCGCCCCCCGGGAGCGGGGCCGCTACCAGGGCTACTTCGGCGCCGTGTTCGGCATCAGCTCGGTGATCGGGCCGTTGGTCGGCGGGTTCCTCGTCGACCAGGCCTCCTGGCGCTGGGTCTTCTACGTCAACCTGCCCATCGGCGCCGTCGGCCTCATCCTCATCAACCGGGTGCTGAAGATGGACCACAAGGCCCGCAAGACCAAGATCGACGTGGCCGGTTCGGTCCTGATCGTCGGCGGTGTCTCGCTCGTCCTGGTCGGCGTGCAGCAGGCCGGCAACGCCGCCCGGATCACCACCGGCGCCTGGGGATTCCTGATACCCGGCATCGTCCTGCTCGTGGCCTTCGTGTGGTGGGAGCGGCGGGCAGCCGAGCCGATCATCCCTCTGCACCTGTTCCGCAACCGGGTCTTCGCCGTGTCCAACACGCTCGGCTTCATCACCGGCACGGTGATGTTCGGGGCCCTCCTGTTCCTGCCCCTCTACCTGCAGTCGGTCCGGGGCGTCAGCCCGACGGTGTCAGGTCTGCGGATGCTGCCGATGCTGGCCGGGGTGCTGTTGACCTCGATCTCGTCGGGCCGGCTGGTCTCCCGGATCGGGCGGTACAAGGCGTTCGTCGTCGTCGGCACCGGCGTGCTGGCCCTGGGCGTCGGCGTCATGAGCCTGATCACCGTGTCGACCGGCTCGTGGGCGCTGGCCGGGATGCTGTTCATCATCGGCCTGGGGCTGGGCCTGTTCATGCAGATACTGATCCTGTGTGTCCAGAACGCCGTGCCCATGGAGTACATGGGCGTGGGCACCGCCTCGGTGACGTTCTTCCGGACCCTCGGTGGGGCCGTGGGCTCGGCCGTGCTCGGCGCCGTGCTGATCCTGAAGCAGCGCGACGTCCTGCCGTCCTACACCCAGAAGTACGGCTCACAGGTGTCCGCCGCCCACCATGCCTTCGTCTACGGCATGGACCAGTCCTTCCTCTACGCCCTGCCGGTCGCCGTAGTGGCCTTCTTCCTGTCGTTCCTGTTGAAGGAAGTGAAACTGCGCTCCGGTGGGCCGGGCGTGACGGCCGAGGCCCTGGCCGGCTGATCCGTGGCATGGGCCTCCGCCCGCCGGGTGGACCCCGGCGGGCCGGGGGGTTTGGTGGCATAAGGCAGTGACCCACGCGGTCAACTGACAGGAATCAGGCGGGCCGGCCCAGCGCCGCCACCACGGCCCCGGCCAGGCGGTCGGCGGCCCGGCGGGCATCGGCCTCGGTCGGCGCCTCGACCATGACCCGGACGAGCGGCTCGGTGCCGCTCGGCCGGAGCAGGACCCGGCCCTGGTCGCCCAGCGCCCCCTCGACCGCCGCCACCTCCTGCCACACGGCCTGGGCCGCCCCGAGGGCCGAGTGGTCGGCCACGCGCACGTTCAGGAGGACCTGCGGCAGCCGGACCATCGCCTCACCGGCCAGGACCGACAGGCGCTGCTGCCGGCGGCGGACCAGGTCGAGCAGCAGCAGACCGGTGAGCACGCCGTCGCCGGTCGGAGCCAGGTCGGCGAACAGGCCGCGGAAGATGATGTGGCCGGACTGCTCGCCCCCGACCGGCCAGGACCGTTCCTCCATGGCCGCCAGCACGTGGCGGTCACCGACGGGGGTGGTGGTGACGGGCACGCCGGCCGCCGCCATGGCCCGGTGGAAGCCCAGGTTGGTCATGACCGTGACGGCGACACCGCCGCCGTCGGCCAGGCCCCGCTCAGCCAGGTCCCCCGCGAACAGGGCCAGCAGGCGGTCCCCGTCCACGACATCACCGTTCTCGTCGACGGCGATGACCCGGTCGGCGTCGCCGTCGAAGGCCAGGCCGGCGTCGGCCCGGTGCCGGATCACGGCGGCGGACACCCCGGAGGGGTCGGTGGACCCGCATCCGGCGTTGATGTTGCGGCCGTCGGGCTGATCGGCGAGCACTTCGACGACATCGGCCCCGGCGGCGTCCAGGATGGCCGGCGCCGTGTGGGTGGCGGCCCCGTTGGCGCAGTCGATCACCACCCGGATGCCGTCCAGCCGGCGCCCGGCCAGCGCGGCGACGACGGCGCCTATGTAGCGGCCCTCGAGGCCGGGGTCGGTGCGCAGCCGGCCGATGTGGTCACCTGAGGCCGTGGGGCCGACCTGATGACCGGCCAGGACGGCCTCGACGGCATCCTCCTGCTCGTCGGTCAGCTTCCGGCCGCCGGCCGACAGGAGCTTGATCCCGTTGTCGGCGTAGGGGTTGTGCGAGGCGGAGATGACGGCGGCGGGGGCGCCGAGGGCCAGCGCGGCGGCGGCCACCGCCGGCGTGGGCACGACGCCCAGATCGACGACATCGAAGCCGGAGGCGGTCAGACCGGCCGCCAGTGCGGCGTGGAGCATGGGGCCTGACCACCTGGTGTCGCGGCCGACCACGAACGGCACCCCGGGCGCGCCGATCACGGCGGCCGCGGCCCGGCCCAGGGCCAGGACCAACTCAGGGGTCAGGTCGGCGCCCGCTTCCCCGCGGATGCCGTCGGTGCCGAAGCGCAGCGTCACGCCGGCGCGGCTCGGGCGGCTAGCGCTTCGAGTACTGAGGCGCCTTGCGGGCCTTCTTGAGACCGTACTTCTTGGATTCCTTCTCCCGGGCGTCCCGGGTCAGGAAGCCGGCCCGCTTCAGTGGGACCCGGATCTCGGGGTCCAGTTCGGCCAACGCCCGGGCGATGCCCAGGCGCAGAGCACCGGCCTGGCCCGAGATCCCGCCACCGTCGAGGGTGGTGTCGACATCGTAGGCCTCGTCCTTTTCGGCCAGTCGCAGGGGCTCGGTGATGATCATGCGGTGGGTGGCCGACGGGAAGTATTCGTCGAGCGGCCGCTTATTGACGGTCACGACGCCGGTACCGGGACGGATCCGGACACGGGCGACCGCGGCCTTGCGACGGCCGGTGGACTGGACGAGCGGCTTGGGCACGGAGAAGAAGCTCCTCAGGAGGCGCGGTGCACGCGCGGGTCGACGGGCAGCGGCTTGGGCATCTGCGCCGAGTGCGGGTGGGTGGGGCCGGCGTACACCTTCAGCTTGCGCAGCATCTGGCGGCCGAGGGGGCCCTTCGGAAGCATGCCCTTCACGGCCCGGCGGAACGTGTCCTCCGGGTCGTTGCGGAGCAGATCCGCATAGGAACGGGCGGTGAGACCGCCCGGATAGCCGGAGTGGCGGTAGTGCATCTTCTTCTCCGCCTTGCCGGAGGTCATCTGCAGCTTGGCCGCATTGATGACGATCACATGGTCGCCGGTGTCGACGTGGGGGGCGAAGATGGGCTTGTGCTTGCCCCGCAGCACGCGGGCGACCTCGGTGGCCAGGCGGCCGAGAATGGCGCCGTCGGCGTCGGCCTCGTACCAGACGCGCTGGATGTCCGCTGGTTTAGGCGTGAAGGTGCGCACTGCAGTAGTCCTCGGTAGTTGGTGGGGGCGCGTCTGGGCGCGCCGGGCCGGTCGACCAGCATAGAGGCTCCCCCCCGGCGGTGGCAATCGGGTCGCCGGCCCGGAAGGTTTTGTGCGGTGTGGCGGGTCTGCTTATTGTGTTTTCCAGCTATGCACCAACTGACCCGCCTGACGGCGTCGACTCTCTGGGGATCCCCGAACGGCGTAACCACGCAGGACCATTGGGTTCGGCTCCTCTGGGAGTGGAGCGGCTGGTTCGCGCTGCCGATCGGACTGCTCGTGATCGGCCTCATCACCTACGCCCTGATCCGCTACCGGCACCGGCCCGGCAGCGACCGGATCCCGGCCCAGTTCCAGTACCACATCCCCATCGAGGCGGCCTACACCATCATCCCGCTGGTGATCGTGGTCATCATCTTCGGGTTGATGTTCAACGCCGAGAACAAGGCCGACGCGGTGGCCAAGAAGCCGCAGCTGTCGATCCAGGTCCAGGGCTTCCAGTGGGGCTGGCGGTTCGTGTACCCGAACTACCACGTCGAGGTCGGTACCGCTGACTACAACAACATCAACGACAACAACAACCTCCCCGTCCTCTACCTCCCGGCCGGCGAGACGGTGCAGCTGCAGGTCGTGTCCCTCGACGTGGTTCACACCTTCTACGTGAAGGAGTTCCTGTTCAACCGGGACCTCATCCCCGGGGTCAACAACATCTTCGACCTGACCGTCCAGCAGCCGGGCCTCTACGAGGGCCAGTGCAACAACATCTGTGGCGAGTACCACGCCTACATGCGCTTCCAGGTCGAGGTCCTGCCCCCGGCTCAATACGACACCTGGTACCAGAACCAGCCCTACTGTTCGACCACCACGGCCGGCGTGTCCGGTCCGCCCACATCGCCGCCCGCCGGCGCCAGCTGCCCGAATAAGCCTGTGAACGGAACGAACCCCCTCTCATGACCATCCTCGAGGAACGTCCCCACCAGCCGGAAGGACACGAGGTCTCCCTGATGGAGATCGTGCCCGGTCCCCGCCCGGCCGGCCTGGTCAAGTACATAACCAGCACCGATCACAAGCAGATCGGTATCAACTACATCGTCACCGGGCTCGTCGCCTTCCTGGTGGCCGGCGCCATGGCCCTGCTCATGCGGACGCAGCTGATCGTCCCGGACAACCACTTCGTGACCCAGAACGTCTACAACGAGCTGTTCACGATCCACGGCACGCTCATGCTGTTCGTCTTCATCGGACCGCTCAGCTTCGCCGGCTTCGGCAACTACCTGGTGCCGCTGATGATCGGGGCGCCGGACATGGCCTTCCCCCGGTTCAACAACCTGTCCTACTGGCTGTACCTGGGCGGCTTCGGCATGCTCATGGCCGGATTCCTCACCAACAACGGGGCCGCCCAGTTCGGCTGGTTCGGTTACGCACCGCTCACCGAAGCCATCCGGTCCCCGGGACCGGGGGGTGACCTGTGGCTGGTCGGTATCGGCCTCACCGGCTTCTCCGGCATCTTCTCGGCCGTCAACATCATCACCACCATCTTCACCCTGCGGGCGCCCGGCATGGTCATGTTCCGGATGCCCATCTTCGTCTGGAACATCCTGGTCACGATGTTCCTGGTGCTGCTGGCCTTCCCGGTCCTGACCTCGGCCTTCGCCCTGCTGTGGCTGGACCGGCACCTGAACACGAACTTCTTCAACAATGCCAAGGGCGGCCAGCCCATCCTCTGGCAGAACATGTTCTGGTTCTTCGGTCACCCCGAGGAGTACATCATCGCCCTGCCCGCATTCGGCATCGTCACCGAGGTACTGGCCTCCATGTGCCGAAAACCGGTGTTCGGTTACAAGGGCATGATCGCCGCCACCCTCTCCATCGGCGCGCTGTCGATGGGCGTGTGGGCGCACCACATGTACACCACGGGCGCCGTCCTGCTGCCGTTCTTCGCGGCCATGTCGCTGCTGATCGCGGTGCCGACCGGCATCAAGTTCTTCAACTGGATCGGCACCATGTGGCGGGGCACCATCGTGTTGAACACGGCCTTGCTGTTCTCTATCGGCTTCTTGATCCAGTTCCTCTTCGGCGGGATCACTGGCGTGATCCTGGCCCAGCCGGTCCTGGACTTCCAGCTGCACAACACCTACTTCGTGGTCGCCCACTTCCACTACGTGATCATGGGCCTGGTGTTCGGCGTCTTCGCCGGCATCTACTACTGGTACCCGAAGATCACCGGCCGCAAGATGTCCGAGGGGTGGGGCAAGATCAGTTTCCTGCTCCTGCTCGTCGGCTTCAACCTGACCTTCTTCCCCCAGCACGATCTCGGCCTCCGGGGCATGCCCCGCCGGATCGAGACCTACAACGCGGGCGAGGGCTGGAACTGGCTGAACGAGCTGTCCACCATCGGCTCGTACATCACCGGCCTGGGCGTACTGGCCAGTGTCTGGAACCTGTTCCATTCGCTGCGCCACGGTGAGATCGCCGGCGACAACCCGTGGGACGCCCAGACCCTCGAATGGGCCTGCTCGTCGCCGCCGCCCGACCACAACTTCGAGGCGCTGCCCCCGATCCGGTCGGAGCGCCCCGTCTGGGACGCCAACCACCCCGACATGCTCACCAAGGTCGGTCACTGATGAAGGTCGAATCCCGCACCATTCTGGGGGCATTCTTCTTCCTCGTCATACTGGCCGTCGTCTACTGGGTCCTGATCGCCCTGCACGGCCACACGGCCGAGCGCAGCGGCGTGGCCATGCTCATCTTCAGCTTCTCCGCCTACGGGATGCTCGGCTTCTACCTGCTGGCCCAGTACCTGCGCCGCAACGGCATCCCCCGGGTCGAGGATCGCTTCGACGCCACCCAGGAGGAGGGGGCGGGCGTGATCGACTACTTCCCGGCGGCCAGCATCTGGCCGGCCGGCATGGGCCTGAGCATGATCATGGCCGCCGCCGGCCTGGTCTGGGGCCTCTGGTACCTGTACATCGCGCTGGTCCTGTTCTTCGGTTCGGTGGCCGGCTGGGTCACCGAGTCCGACTACACCGAGGACGTCCTGCCGGGCATCGATCCCCATGAGCTGGACAACCACCACGAGGTGCCGTCGATGGTCACCCTGCCCCACCACGGCGGCGACCACCACTAGAACGACCCTGCGGGCCGCGGGACGGCTTCAGAATGGATGCCCGCCCTCCCGGAGCGGGCATCTTTCGTTCCGGGGAGCGGGGTGAGGAGTTGGCGGGCGGAGGCGGGCGGGAGCTGATCCTTTGACAGGTCAAAGGAGAGGACCCTCCGGCGTGATGGTGGGGCGCAGGGCGGGCGCCGGCCGGGCGATGGCGCGCGATATTTCGGGCCACAGTTACGGGGGCGTTCGACGGGTGGACCGCCCGATGGCTGTATTGCGCGTTCCCGCGGTCCACTCGATCCGGGGCAGGAACCGACTGGACCGCCAGAACACGTAAAACGACCATCTCACGGTCCAGACGGGCCCCACCCTGCAACTGTGGCCCGAGATAGCGCGGCGGCGCCCTCGAAAGGGCGGCCGGGTCAGCGCAGCTGGAGGCCGGCGAAGTCGCCGGCCGCCCGCCACTCGGCGAGCAACTGGAAGAACGGCATGGGTCCCTTGCCGTAGCCGTTCAGCACGAAGCCGCCGGTCGCCGGCTGCCCCTCGTTGTTGTAGTAGCCGGGGGTGCAGCTCTCCTGGAACGCCCGGATGTCCCGGGCCGTCGACCGGAGGGTGTCCAGCCATTCGTCCTCGGCCTCGGCGGTGACCTCGATCTCGGTCACGCCGGTCGCCTCGGCGTGGCCCAGGATGTGGGCCGCCTGGGTCGCCGCCTCGTCGAGCAGGTGCGGGTAGTTGGCGGTGAAGCCACCCTGGGTGTGGCCCAGGATCAACAGGTTCGGGAATCCGTGTACATGCATCCCGAACATGGATCGCATGCCCGTGCTCCAGTGCTCCGACAGGAGCCGGCCGTCGCGCCCGGCCACGTCGTAGCCGGCCCGGCGGGTGTAGTCGGTGCCGACCTCGAACCCTGTGGCGAAGATCAGGCAGTCGAGGGGGTACTCCCGGCCGCCGACGACCACGCCGTCGGCGGTGACCCGTTCCACCCCCTGGCCGTTGGTGTCGACCAGGTGGACCGTCGGGCGGTTGTAGGCCTGCAGGTACTCGTCGTGAAAGCACGGCCGCTTGCAGAACTGGCGGTACCAAGGCTTCAGCGCGGCGGCCGTCTCCGCATCGCCGACGATCTCGTCCACCCGGGACCGGATCTGCTCCATCTTCTCGAAGTCGGCCATCTCCATGGCCGACGCCAGCCCGGCCGGGGACAGGTCGGCGCCCTGCTCCCGGGTCAGGCGGAACATGAGCCGGCCGATGATGTCGGTCCAGCCGTCCATCACCAGGTCCTCCAACGCGAAGCCGCCGGAGGTGAGCAGGGTGAAGTTCTCCATCCGGGCCTTGTGCCACCCGGGCTCGAGGGAGGCCGCCCACGCCGGGTCGGTGGGCCGGTTGGCCCGCACGTCGATCGACGACGGGGTGCGCTGGAACACCCACAGCTCGCCGGCCGCAGCGGCCACATGGGGAACGACCTGCACGGCGGTGGCCCCGGTGCCGATGATGCCCACCCGCCGGCCGGCCAGCCCCGTCAGGCCGCCGGTGGAGTCGCCCCCGGTGTAGCCGTAGTCCCAGCGACTGGTGTGGAACGAATGGCCGGCGAAGCTCTCGATGCCCTCGATGCCGGGCAGCTTGGGGCGGTGCAGCGGCCCGTTGCCCATCAGGACGTAACGGGCCCGCATCTCGTCACCCCGGTTGGTGCGGATCACCCAGCGGGAGGTGGCCGCCTCCCATTCGAGGCCGCTGACCTCGGTGGAGAACACGGCCCGTTCGCTCAGCCCGAAGTGGTCACCGATGCGTCGGCAGTGCTCGAGGATCTCGGGCGCGTGCACGTACTTCTCGGTGGGGACGTACCCGGTCTCCTCGAGCAGGGGCAGGTAGACGTAGGCCTCGACGTCGCACTGCGCCCCCGGATAGCGGTTCCAGTACCACGTACCGCCGAAGCCGCCGCCCTTCTCGATGATCCGGACGTCGTCGATGCCGGCCTGACGGAGGCGGGCCCCGGTGATCAGGCCGGCGAACCCTCCGCCGATGATGACCGCCGTCACCTCGTCGCGGAGCGGTTCTTGCTCGGTCGGGTCGCAATACGGATCGTCGAGGAAGTGGTGGTACTCCCCGGCGATCTCGATGTATTGCGAGTTGCCGTCGGCCCGCAGTCGCTTGTCGCGTTCCTCGCGGTAGCGGCGCCGGAGCTCGTCCGGGTCGAACGTCGGGGCCGGCGCGGCGTCCGGTTCGGAAATGGTCATGGCACTCCCCCAGTGCCCGCAGTGCCCTGCGGATCAATTCGGACGCGGTTCAGTCCCCGGCCACCGGATCGGGCGCGTGCTCGGCCGCCGACGCCTTGTCGATGCCGGCGTGGGCCACGCCCGCGTGCCCGTTGTCGCCGGCGTGGTCGCCGTGGGCCGCATGCACGTCACCGACCGTGTGGTAACCGCCTTCGGCCGTCCGGTAGATGATGCCGCCGATGGGCCGCTGGATCGGATGGGTCCCGGTCCGTTGCAGGGCCAGGCAGGTCCGGTAGGCGAGGAAGAAGGCGACGATGGGACCGACGAAGGCGCCCCACTGCAGGATCTCGATCAGCCGCTCGAAGGCGATGTGCAGGTTGTTGGCCAGCAGGTCGGTGCCGCACGCCATGGTCAGGTCGATGAAGAAGACCACGGCGGCCGCCCCGACGCCGGTCCGGAACGGCTTGTCACGGGGCCGGTCGAGCAGGTTGTGCCGGTCGTGGTCCTTGTAGATGATCCGGTCGATGGCCGGCCAGGCGAACATCAGGGTCAGCAAAATGCCCGGGAGGATCAGGCCGGGGAAGAACTGGTTCGGTATCTCATGGCCGAACGAGCGGAACTCCCAGTGGGGCCAGAGCCGGAGGGCGCCGTCCTGCCAGCCCAGGTACCAGTCGGGCTGGGTACCGGCCGACACGTTGTACGTGTTGAACGGGCCGTACAGCCACACCGGGTTGATCTGGATGAAGCCGGCCATGAAGAAGGTGACCGACGCGACCAGCATCATGAGGCCGCCGGCCTTCATGGCGTACTGGGGCCACACCCGGCTGCCGCGGATGTTGGTCTCGGTCTTGCCCGGGCCGGGGAAGTCGGTGTGTTTCTGGTGCCACAGGATCATCAGGTGGGCGGTCAGCAACCCGACGATCACCAGTGGGAACAGGAACTCGTGGACGACGAACAGGCGCGGTACCAGGTCGGTCCCCGGGAAACGCCCGCCCCACAACGCATAAGACAACCAGGTGCCGATGAAAGGAATGGTCTGGATGATCGAATAGATCACCCGCAGGCCGTCGCCGGACAGCAGGTCGTCAGGTAGGGAGTAGCCGGTGAAGCCCTCCAGGGCCACGATCTGCCAGAGCAGGAGGCCGATGATCCAGTTGATCTCGCGCGGTTTGCGGAAGGCGCCGGTGAAGAAGATGCGGGCCATGTGGAAGAACACGGCGGCGAGGAAGATCAGGGCGGCCCAGTGGTGGGCCTGGCGCATGATGAGGCCGAAACGAACGTTGAACGACAGGTTGATGACCGACTGGTAGGCCTCGGACATGGAGTGCCCGACCAGCGGGTGGTACACGACGCCGGAGGTCGGGGCGTAGACGACCTCGGTGGACGACGGTACGTAGTACAACGCCAGGTAGATGCCGGTCACGATCAGGATGATCAGCGAGTCCATGGCGATCTCGCCGACCATGAACGACCAGTGGTCGGGGAAGATCTTGTCGAGCGCGCTCACCAGCCACTTCGACGACGAGAAGCGCTCGTCGACTTCGTCGAGGGCACCCTTGGTGATCTGGTAGCGCTTGTCCTGGGACTGACGTTCCTTATGGGTGGTCATTGCTCACCTACCCTCTGTTCCAGAAGCCGGGGCCCACCGGTCCCCCGCCTTCTCTGGTGTAATCGCTCTGGGAGACGATGTATCCGTCCTGGTCGACGGCCAGCGCCAGCTGGGCCAGCGAACGCGGCGCCGGGCCGAACACCGGTTTGCAGTCGAGCAGGACGTCGAACGTCGACTGGTGGCACGGGCAGATCAGCTGCTTCTTCTCGACGTTGTACAGGCTGGCCGGGCAGCCGGCGTGGGTGCAGATCTTCGAGAAGGCGACCACGTTGCCGCCCGGGGTCGGGAGGTTCCATCCGACCCGCTGGGGCTGCACGTCGAAGTCGGACGTACCCACGTTGATGAGAAGCGTCGGGCTCAACGCATCGTCGATGTTGCCCTCCGGGAACACGGTCATGATGCCGTCGACCGGAATATCGGTCGGCTTGATGGGGTCGCCCTGTTCGGTCACCGCCCGGACGCCCGGTCCCCACTTCGTGTGGTACAGGTCGGTGTGGGGGCGGGGACCCAGGGAGGAGATGGGGCCGTACAGGGCACCCAGGCCGAGGATGCCACCGATGCCGCCCAGCATGGTGACGAGGAACGGCCGGCGGGCCATGGCGTCGGTGCCCCGGCCGAACGACTCCGCCACGGCGATGCGATCGCCTTCGTGGCTGATGGCATGGTTGCCGCGGCTGGCGATCACGTCGTGGCCGGGCAGCAGGTCGCGCGCCCACAGGATCATGCCGACACCCAGGCCACCGAAGGCCAGGCCCCAGCACAGTCCGGCCAGCTGATTGTTGGCGCCGGTCTGGTAGACGACGCACACGGCGATGGAGGCCAGGGCGGTGACCGTCCAGCAGGCGGCCACCCGCCGCTCCGCCCACTTGGCCCCCCGCGGGTTGTCCTGGTAGCGCCAGCGGCTGTCGTCCTGGTCCATCGGGACGTCGTCGGGCCAGGGGTCGCCCGGGTCGATCCCGAAGTGACGGGGATTGCGGCCGAACGGGATGCGCTCCTCGACGTGATCGTCGTGGCCGTCGTGCCCGGTTCTGGAAGCGTCGTCGGTGGTGGTCATCCTCGGTTACCGATCATTCGTGATGCGAACCACAGCAGGGCGAAGCCGACGGCGATCCCGATGAAGCCCTCGGCCACCGGACCGAAGTGCGAGATCGAGAAGCCGCCCGGATCCTGGGGCTTGTGGAGGTAGTGCACGTACTGGGCGATGGCCGACAGCTGGGCGTTGGTCAGGTTGCTGAAGACGGGCATCGGCTTGGGGCCGACCATGGGCGCCTCGGCGATCTGGGTCAGATCGCTGTTGTGCAGCCCCGGGATCACGTTGCCGCCCGAGAGCATCCCGCCCGAGCCGGCCGCCTGGTGGCACTGGGCGCAGTTGATGGCGTACAGCTCCTGGCCCTCGGAGAGGGTCACGCAACCCGGGTCGGTCTTGGCCAGGTCGGCCGGGGCCTGGTTCTGGTTGGCGCACAGGCCCTCGACGTTGGGGATGCCCGGGCTGGCCCCGCCCTTCCCGGTGATGGTCGGCAGGGCGGCGATGTAGGAGTCCAGCTGGCGGATCTCGTCGCCGGTGAACACCGTCTGGTGGTGGCGCAGCGCCTCGTTGTTGGGGGCGTTGAGCGGCATGCGGCCGGTCGTGAGGTAGAAGTCGGCGGCGGCCGCACCCACGTTGACCAGGGCCGGCGCACCGGTGACGACACCGCCGGAGCCCTGGTAGCCGTGGCAGGCCTGGCAGTGCTGCTCGTACAGCACCTGCCCGGCAGCCACGTCCTGGGGACTGTCGCTCACCAGGGCCTGGCTGCTGTGGGCCGGTGACTCGTTGAGGAACAGCACCGAGAAGACGGCCAGGGCGATGACGAAGAGGAGGATCGGGCCCTTGGCCCAGCGACGGCGGCGCACGGTTCGGAAGAGGGAGCTCATTTCAGCACGAAGATGGCCAGGAACATGGCGATCCACACCACGTCCACGAAGTGCCAGTAGTAGGAAAGCATCTCGATCGCCGGCATGGTGCGATGGCCGAACCGGGGCGTCCGCAGCACCCGGATGCCGACGATGATCATGCCCACGAGGCCGCCGGCCACGTGGAGGAAATGGAACCCGGTCAGCGTGTAGAACGCCGACCCGTAGGCGTCCCGGTCGATGCCGAACGGCCGGCCGATGTAGTCGGACACCTGCATGCCGTCGAACAGGGCGCCCAGCACGAAGGTCATCGCCGTCCAGCCGATGAAACCCCACTTGGAGCCCCGGATGGCCCGGTAGACGCCGTACTGCATCGTGAACGACGACAGGACCAGCAGGATGGTGGCGATCAGTACCGGCGGCACCTCGAGGGTGTCCCCCGGCGGCGGCCAGCTGTGGATGGCGGCCGATCGCAGGCTGAAGTAGGCGGCGAACAGGCCCGAGAAGAACATCAGCTCGGACGCCAACCAGACGATGACGCCGACCTGGAGCAACTTCGGTCGGTACATCGACGGGTCCACCTGCCGCAGGGCGGGTGCCGGCGGAGAGACCGCCCCGGTCGTGGATATAGCTGTCACTGGGCCTTATTTCTACACAACCGGGAAGACCAAACCCAAACCCGGGGCCACCGGTGCCCGCCCTCAGCTGCCCGGCCTATCAGCGGTATCCTCGCGGACGATGGGCCTGACCCCGGTTGACTTTTTCGCCCAGGCCCGTTTCGAGCCGGCGACGATCGCCGTGGTGGTCCTCGCCGGGGTCGGGTACGGCCTGCGGGTGCGCCGCCTCCGGGGCAAGGGCAAGGCGTGGCCGGCCTACCGCACCGCCTGCTTCGCCGCCGCCCTGGTCGCCGTGGCCGTGGCCCTCCTGTCCGGCCTGAGCGCGTTCGCGGTGGCCAACTTCACCGCCTACGGGATCGAGTTCTCCCTGCTCACCCTGGTCGCCCCACTGCTCATCGCCCTGTCTGCGCCCGTCTCGCTGGTGCTGCAGGGGTCGGATCATCCGGAGCGGGCGGCCGTCCTCGACCGCCTGCCGGTCCGGATGGTGACCCACCCGTTCTTCACCTGGCTGGCCTTCTCGGCCGCCCTGTTCGTCCTGTTCTTCACCAGCCTGGTCCGGGCCACCATCGCCGACAGTGCCGACCGACAGGGCATCTACCTGGCCCTCCTGGTGCTCGGCTGGCTGCACTTCTGGCCGGTGGCCGACATCGATCCGATCCACCGGCGGATGGGCTTCTGGTCGCGCATCCTCTACCTGCTGCTGATGTTCCCGGTGTACGCCATCTTGGGCATGACCCTCGAGAGCCAGGTGCATCCCATCGCCCCCCACATCAGCATGGGCAGCCTCCACCTGGGCGGCGCCGTCATCTGGGTGATCGGCGAAACGGTCGCCCTGTGCGGCGCCATATGGGTCTTCGCCCAGTGGCTGCGGACCGAGGAGCGGCGGGTCAAGTCCAACGATCTGGCCAACGAGGAGGCGGCCGCCCGCCAGCTGGCGCTGTGGCGGGCGTCGCGCGACGCGGCCGCCCGGGCCGGGTCGTGAGGTGACCGAACTGGTCGGCTACGAGACCATCCTCGAAGCTCGCGAACGGGTCCGCTCGGTGCTGCGGCCGACCCCGGTCGAGCGGTCCGAATCCATCTCCCGCCTGGCCGGCCGGACCGTGCTCATCAAGCCCGAATACCGTCAGCGCACCGGCTCGTTCAAGATCCGGGGGGCGTTCAATCGCATCGCCCAGTTGCCGGCCGGCGAGAGTGTGGTGGCCGCCTCGGCCGGCAACCACGCCCAGGGGGTGGCCCTGGCCGCCACCCTCACCGGGCGGGCGGCGACCATCTTCATGCCCACCGGGGCGGCTCTCCCGAAGATCGAGGCGACCCGGGCCTACGGGGCGTCGGTCCGACTCGAGGGCGAGGTGGTGGACGAGTGCATAGAAGCGGCCCAACGCTTCGCGGCGGCGACCGGAGCGGTGTACGTCCCCCCCTTTGACGATCCGGCCGTCATCGCCGGTCAGGGAACGGTCGGGCTGGAGATCCTGGAGGAGGCCCCCGAGGCCGAGGCGGTGGTCGTCCCGGCTGGCGGGGGCGGCCTGCTGGCCGGCGTCGGCGCGGCCATCGCCCAGGCGCCCGGCACCCATCGCCCGGCCGTCATCGGGGTGGAGGCGCTCGGTGCGCCCACGCTCTCGGCGGCGCTGGCCGCCGGCCATCCGGTGACCCTGGAACGGGTGGCCACCATGGCCGACGGCATCGCCGTGGCCCGCTGCAGTGAACTCACGCTGGCCCACGCCCGGGCCTTCGCCCAGGCCGTGGTCACCGTCGACGAGGAGGAGATCAGCCGGGCCATGCTGCTGGCCGTCGAGCGGGCCAAGGCGGCCGTGGAACCGGCCGGCGCGGCGCCGCTGGCCGCCGTCCTGTCGGAGCGGGTGCCCGGCGACGGCCCGGTGGTGGTCATCCTGTCGGGCGGCAACGTCGATCCGCTGCTGCTCATGAAGATGATCGAGCACGGCCTGACCGCCGCCGGCCGCTACCTCACGCTCCGCGTGGTCATGGCCGACCGGGTGGGCGCGCTGGCCTCCCTCACCTCCGAGCTGGCCCGGCTCCGCCTGAACGTGCTCGACGTGGAGCACCACCGCAGCGGGCGCCGCCTGGCCGTGTCCGAGGTCGAGGTGCAGGTGACAGTCGAGACCCGTGACCGGGCCCACCACGACGAGGTGGTGCGGGCGCTGAAGGCGGCCGGCTATCAGGTCGACCGGGTCAAGTAATCAGTAGCTGACTTCCCACAGGCACAGCCCGTGGGCCGGCGCCGGCGAAGCGGCCGCCTGGCGGTTCCTGGCCCGCAACACGGTGGACATCTCCCCGGCCCGGCGCTTCCCCAGTCCCACCTCGACCAGCGTGCCGACCACCGACCGCACCATCTGGTGGCAGAACGACGACGCCTCGATCTCGAAGCGCAGCATCCCGCCGCCCAGGTCCTCCCACCCGGCCCGGCGCACCATCCGCACCAGTGAGGCGTCAGGGACCGGCGGTCGGCGGCAGAACGATCCGAAGTCGTGCTCACCGTGGAGGGCGTCGCAAGCCAGCCGCATGGCCGGCAGGTCGAGCGGCGCCGGTACGTGCCATGCGGTTCCGGCGGTAAAAGGATCGAGCACCGGATCGTTACGCACCGTGTACCGGTACAGCCGGCCGGTGGCCGAGCGCCGGGCATCGAAGCCGGCGTCGGCGACGGTCGCCTGGCGCACCACGATGGCCGGCCGCAGGGTGCGGTTGACGGCCCGCTGCAGGGCCTTCGGGTCGGCGTCCTGGCGGGCGTCGAAGGTCACGACCTGACCCCACGCGTGGACCCCGGTGTCGGTGCGCCCGGCGCAGGTCAACTCGACGGTGTGGCGCAGGTAGCGCTCGAGGGCGTGGACCAGCGCACCGCCGACGGTCGCCACGCCCGGTTGGACGGCGAAGCCGTGGTAGCCGCTGCCGTCATAAGCGACCAGAAGGCGGAGGCGACGGGTCGGAGCCGTCGTCACCGCCTCTGGTACGGCGTCTGGAGAGAACAGGGTCACGGCGGCCGCCCCTCGATCCGAGGGTGGGACGGCTCAGACGAACTCGATGCGCGCCATCGGCGCGTTGTCGCCGTGGCGGGGGCCCAGCTTCAGGATCCGGGTGTAGCCGCCCGCCCGATCGGCGTAGCGGGGCCCGATCTCCACGAACAGCTTGTTGGCCATGTCCTTGTCCCGGATCAGGCCGACGACCTGGCGCTGCAGGTGGACCGCCTGGGCCTCGTTGGCGTGGGCCTTCTTGGCCTTGGTCACGCACTTCTCGATGATCGGGCGGAGGAACTTGGCCTTGGCCTCGGTGGTCACGATGGCCTCCGCGGCGATCAGCGACGCGACCAGGTTGCCGACCATGGCCTTCTGGTGCTCGGCATCCCCGCCGAAACGGCGGCCCTTCTTGGGTCGACCGGGGAGCGTGGCCACGTCAGCCCTCCTTCGTGCGGAGCGACAGGCCCCGCTCGTCCAGCTTCTGCAGAACCTCGTCGAGCGACTTCTGACCGAAATTGGTGATGGCCAGCAGGTCGTCCTCGGTCTTCTGCACCAACTCGCCCACGGTGTTGACCTGGGCCCGCTTGAGGCAGTTGCGGGGCCGCTCCGACAGGTCCAAATCCTCGATCGGCAGGTCCAGGTCGGGCGAGCCGCTCGTCGCGGCGCCGACATCGCCCAACTCGAGGCCCTGCGGGCTCTCGCTCATGTCGGCGACCAGGCCGACGAGCGAGCGCAGGGTGTCGCCGGCCGAGGCCAGCGCCTCGCTCGGCGAGATGGAACCGTCGGTCGTTATGTCGAGGACCAGCCGGTCGTAGTTGGTCGACTGCTCGACCCGGGTGGGCTCCACGCTGAAGGCGGCAACCCGGATGGGCGAGAAGATCGAGTCGACCGGGATGACGCCGATGGTCGACGAACGCTTGTTGCGGTCGGCCGACACGTAGCCGCGGCCTCGCTCGACGGTGATGTCGCAGGCCAGGCGGCCCTTGCCGCTGACGGTGGCCAGGACCAGGTCGGTGTTGAGCACCTGCACGTCGCTCGTGGTGACGATGTCACCGGCGGTGACGGTGGCCGGGCCCCGCACGTCGAGGCGCAACGTCACCGACTCGTCGGTGTAGACGGCCAGGACGATGTCCTTCAGGTTGAGGATGATGTCGGTGACATCCTCCTTGACCCCGGGCAGCGTGGTGAACTCGTGGAGAGCCTCGTCGAAGCGCACCTGCGTGACCGCAGCGCCGGGGATCGACGACAGCAGCGTGCGGCGCAGGGCCACCCCGAGGGTGTGGCCGAAGCCGGGCTCCAGCGGGCCGATGGCGAAACGCTGCCGGTTGGCAGACTCCTCGCCGATGGGCTCGACGGTCGGACGTTGGATGATCAGCATTGGATTCCTACTTGGAGTAGAGCTCGACGATCAGCGACTCGCGCACGGGGACATCGATGTGCTCCCGGAGCGGCTGATCGAGGATGGTGACCTCGTTGCCCTCGGCGCCGGTCTCGAGCCACGGCGGGATCTGCCGCTCGAGCGTGTCGAGGTTGTGCCGGATGATGATCATGTCGCGCGACTTGCCCTTCAGGGCGACCACGTCGCCCTTGCGCACCCGGTACGAGGGGATGGTGACCCGCTTGCCGTTGACCAGCACGTGGCCGTGGCGCACCAGCTGGCGGGCCTGGGCCCGGCTGGCCCCCCAACCGGCCCGGAACGAGACGTTGTCGAGCCGCAGCTCGAGCATGCGCAGCAGGTTCTCGCCGGTGATCCCCTGCTGGCGGTTGGCCTCCTCGTAGAGATTGTGGAACTGCTTCTCGAGGACGCCGTAGATGCGGCGGGCCTTCTGCTTCTCCCGCAGCTGGGTCAGGTACTCGGACCCCTGGCGCATGCGGTCCCGGCCGTGCTCACCCGGCGGATAGGGCCGGCGCTCGATCGGGCACTTCATCGAGTCGCACTTCGGGCCCTTCAGGAACAGCTTCATCTTCTCCCGGCGGCACAGGCGGCAGACCGGACCGGTGTATCGAGCCATGACTCAGACCCTCCGACGCTTCTTCGGCCGGCAGCCGTTGTGCGGGATCGGGGTGACATCCTTGATCCCGGCCACCTCGATACCGGTGTTCATCAGGCTGCGGATGGCCGTCTCCCGGCCGGACCCGGGGCCCTTCACCAGGACCTCGACCTTTCGGACGCCGTGCTCCATGGCCCGCCGGGCGCACGCCTCGGCGGCCAGCTGGGCGGCGAAAGGGGTCGACTTGCGGGACCCCTTGAAGCCGACGTTGCCGGCCGACGCCCACGCCAGGACATTGCCCTCGGGGTCGCTGATCGACACGATCGTGTTGTTGAACGAGCTCTTGATGTGGGCCACCCCGTAGGTGACGTTCTTGCGCTCACGGCGGCGGGGGCGGCGACCGCCCGGCTTCGGCTTAGCCATCTATCAGTTACTTCCTGACCTTCTTCTTACCGGCGACGGTCTTCTTCGGGCCCTTGCGGGTGCGGGCATTGGTATGGGTGCGCTGGCCGTGGACGGGCAGGCCCCGGCGGTGCCGGATGCCCTGGTACGAGCCGATCTCCATCTTGCGCTTGATGTCCTGGGAGACGTCACGCCGCAGGTCACCTTCGACCTTGAGGTTGGCGTCGATCCAGTTGCGGAGGCGGGTGACCTCCTCATCGGTCAGGTCGCGTACGCGCGTGGCCGGGTCGATGCCCGTGGCCTCGCAGACCTGGACGGCGGTCGTGTCACCGACGCCGAAGATATAGGTGAGAGACGTGCCCAGCCGCTTCTCGCGGGGGATGTCGACGCCGGCGATACGAGCCATCTCTAGCCCTGCCGCTGCTCGTGTCGCACGGACTCTGGGGTACCGACCACTTGGACTCCTTAACCCTGCCGCTGCTTGTGGCGCGGATTGGTGCAGATGACCATCACGCGGCCGTGCCGGCGGATCACCTTGCAGTGTTCACATATCGCTTTGACGCTTGGACGTACTTTCACCGTGGCTCCATCCGGCGGGGAGAAAACCTGAACTTCGAGATCGGGCCCGGGCCGCGTCGAAGGCGCGCCAAGCCGGAGGGACATGCTACACGGATTTCACCGGCACGTAAATCCGGGGGCTACGGGACGGTGAGCACCTCGGGGCCGTTGTCGGTCACCACGATGGTGTGCTCGAAATGGGCCGAAAGGCTGCCATCTGCAGTAACCACGCTCCAGCCGTCCTCGAGCGTGCGGGTGTCGGGACAGCCGGCATTGACCATCGGCTCGATGGCCAGGGCCATCCCCTCCTTGAGGACCGGGCCCGGGTGCCCCGGGTAGTAGTTGGGGACGCTCGGGTCCTCGTGCATGGCCGTACCTATCCCGTGGCCGGTGTAGTCCCTCACGATCGAGAACCCGGCCCGCTCCGCAACTGCCGCCACCGCTCGGCCGATGTCGTTCAGCCGGTGCCCGCTCTCCATCTCGGCGATGCCGGCCCACAGGCTGGCCTCGGTCACCTCCAGGAGCCGCTTGGCGGAATCGGTCACCTCGCCGATGCCCATAGTGAAGGCGGCATCGCCGTGGTAGCCCTCGATGATCGCCCCGCAGTCGATGGAGATGATGTCGCCCTCCTCCAACCGGTACGAACCGGGGATGCCGTGCACCACCATGTCGTTGGGCGACGCGCAGATGACGGCCGGGAAGCCGTGGTAGTGGAGGAAGTTGGAGCGGGCGTGGCGCTGGTCGAGCACCTGGCGGGCGACGCGGTCCAACTCGGCCGTGGTCACCCCCGGCCGGGCCGCCGCCCGGGTCGCCTCGTGCATCTCGGCCACGACCCGGCCGGCGCGGCGCATCTTGTCGATCTCCGAGGCGTTACGGCGCACCCGCCGAATGCTACGGCTCCGCCGGGCCTACCGTGACGACCGGCCGCCACAGGGCCGGGATGGCGGCGGCCAGGGCGACGGTGGCGACCACGCAGGCCACGCCGCCGGCGGCGATGGCCGGGCGCAGGCCGACGACGGCCTCGGCCACACCCCCCTCGAAGTTGCCGAGTAGGGGGCCGGTCACGTAGCTCAGCATCTCGACGCCGGCCAGCCGGCCGCGCAACGAGTCGGGGATGGTCTGGTTCCAGATGCTCTGGCGCATCAGCCCGCTCACCATGTCCATGGCCCCGGCCACGAACAGCGCGGCCACCGCCAGCCACAGCCGGTCGACCAGGCCGAGGACGACGATAGCCAGCCCCCAGCCACCGGCCGCAAAGATGAGGCCCACCCCCTTGCGGCTCATGTGGCGGACCCATCCCGACGTGGTGCTGACGACCAGGGCGCCGGCGGCCGGCGCGGTGAACAGGAGGCCCAGCGCAGTCGGGCCGCCCAGATGGGTCGCCAGCTGCGGGAACAGCGATTCGGGCATGGCGAAGAACATGGCCGCGATGTCGATGGCATAGGTACCGAGCAGGTCGGGGCGGGACCGGGCGTAACGGAGGCCCTCGGCCACCCGGGCCACGCTCACCCGCTCGGCGTCCGCCGGGGGCGGCACCGCCTTCATCCGCCACAGCATCACCAGCGAGAAGGCGAAGGTGCCGACGTCGATGGCGTAGAGCGTGCGCACCCCCGAGGCGGCGATGAGCACCCCGGCCAGCGCCGGGCCGGCGACCATGGACGTGGTCGTCCCGACCGAGTTGAGGGCGGTGGCCGACGGGATGTCGTCCGGGGTCACGATCCGGGGCAGCAGGGCGGTCAGCGCCGGTCGCTGGAGGGCGTCGAACGACGCCATCAGGAACGTGATGGCCAGCACCGGCCACAGCGCCGGCCGGGACAGGGAGGAGTTGACGACCATGGCCCCGGCGCCGACGGCCAGGCCGGCTTCGGTGAAGCGGACCAACCGGCGCCGGTCGACGGCGTCGGCCAGGGCCCCGCCGAACAGACCGAGCCCGAGGTACGACGCCAGCTGGAGAAGGCTGACGATCCCGACGTCCAGTGAGGACCGGGTGATCTCGTACACCTGGTAGGGGACGGCCACCTCGGTGAGCATGGACCCGACGCCCGATACCAACTGGCCGGACAGGAGGTACCGGAAGTCGACCGACCGACGCAGCGGGCCGACGTCGGCGACTACGGCCGACCAGAAGCTGCGTTTCCCGGGTGCTCCGTCCACGACTGACGAGCATGGCCGCTCGCCCTTCCTTTGACCGCTGAATTAAGCATCGGCGGGCCGCCCCCCTCCCCGTCGATATGAGACATATGGGCCCGGATCTGTACCATCGCCGGATGGGACATCTGGAGGGGAAGGTCGCCGTCGTCACCGGCGCCGGTCGAGGCATCGGGCGGGGTGAGGCCCTGCTCCTCGCGGCCGAGGGCGCCGCCGTCGTGGTCAACGATCTGGGCACCACCCTCGACGGGGCCGGCGACGAGACACCGGTGGCCCAGATGGTCGCCGACGAGATCGTCGCCGCCGGCGGACGGGCGGTGGCCAACGCCGACGACATCTCGACCTGGTCAGGGGCCGAGGCCCTGATCGATCGGGCCGTGTCCGAGTACGGGGACCTGAACATCGTCGTCAACAACGCCGGCGTGGTGCGGGACCGGATGAGCTTCAACATGGACGAGGCCGACTTCGACCTGGTGATCAAGGTCCACGTGAAGGGTCACTTCGCCGTGTCCAGGTTCGCCGGCGCCTACTGGCGGTCGCGGGCCAAGGCGGAGCAGCCTGTGTACGGACGCATCATCAACACGACCTCCGAGGCCGGCCTCTGGGGCACCGCCGGGCAGGCGAACTATGCGGCCGCCAAAGGGGCCATCTACTCGCTGACGCTGACCCTGGCCCGGGAGTACCAGCGGCTGGGCGCCACGGTCAACGCCATCGCGCCGCGGGCCCGGACCCGGATGACCGAGTCGATGGGCAGCCCGCTGGGCGAGGCCGACGGGGACGGCTTCGACGACTGGCACCCCGACAACGTGGCCCCCGTCGTCGGTTGGCTGGCGTCGGACGCCGCCCACCAGGTCAGCGGGCAGGTGTTCGTCGTGACCGGCGGCCGGGTGCACCTGCTCGAAGGCTTCACCGACCTGTCGTCGTTGTCGCGCCAGTCGCGCTGGACGGTGGGGGAACTGATCGAACGCCAGGACGAACTGTTCGCCGGCCACCGATCCAAGATCCCGCGCTTCGGTATCGGGTTCTGACGGGGGCCCTTCGGAGTCGGTTTCCGGCCGGGGGCGGCGTCCGGGCTGCGGTCTAGCTGCGCAGCACCTGGCCGGGGTGGGCCCGGAGGCCCTCGTCCGAGCTGGCGCCGTCGACGCGGATGGCGGTGCCGTTGACCAGCACGTGGGTCACACCGGAGGGTGAGTCGGCGGTCAGCCGCTCGCCGTCGGCCGGGAAGTCCCGGATGCGGCGGAGGGGGCCGGGGCTCACCGTGGCCGGGTCGAACACGCAGATGTCGGCCGCCTGGCCGGCGGCGACGGTGCCCCGGTCGGTCAGCCCGTAGACCCGGGCCGGCTCACCGGTCAGCTTGTGGATGGCCCGCTCCAGGGGCATGACGTCCTTGTCCCGGACCCAGTTGCCCAACAGGTCGGTGGCGAAGCAGGCGTCGCACAGCTGCGAGACGTGGGCACCGGAGTCGGCCAAGCCGAGCAGGACGTGGTCGCGCGGCAGCAGCCAGGCGATACCTTCGGGATCGTTGTTGGCCAGGACCGACCAGAAGCGGGTGCGCAGGTCGTCGGCCAGTGAGATGTCGAGGATGACGTCGAGGGGTGTCTTGTCCTCCGCTTCGGCCATGTCGACCACGTGGCGGCCGACCAGGTCGGGACGGGATTCGGACTCGGCGACCGACAGGCTGGGCCAGTTGAACCCCATTTTCAGCTCCCGCCAGGCCTGGTGGCGCCAGGCCGGGTCACGGTAGGCCCTCTCCCGCTCCTCGCGTGACTGGCCCATGAGGGCGGCGAACGACGGCCGCATGTTCAAGGTGAACGGCTCGGCCAGGTTCATCTGGAACACGAGCGGCCGGCACGAAACCTGGGGCCAGACCTCTACGCCCTCGGCCCACGCCGCCTCGTGCTCCTCGATGACCTTCTCGTGGTAGGGGTAACCCTGGATGGTGAGCAGGGCGGTCCAGGTGAACGGCCGCCCCACCTCCTTCTGGAGGGCGAACACATCGGGATGCGTCTGCTTACCGCCGTTCTTGCCGCCGGGCAGGAGGGCCACCACCCCTTTGCCCCGCTGACGCAGGGGCTCGAGCAGGAAGCGCAGCTCGTCGATCTCGGCCACACGGGACGGGACGGGCCGGCCCTGGTCGCCGTTGTGGGTCGGCGAGTCGCTCGTCGCGAAGCCCATGGCCCCGGCGTCCATGGCCTCGGCCACAGCCCGCTGCATGGCATCCAGCTCGCTGTCCTTCGGCGACCGCACGTAGGCCTCCTCCCCCATCACGTAGAGCCGGACGGCGGTGTGGCCGACATAGCACCCGTAGTTGAGGGCGACGCCCCGGCGCTCGACGATGTCGAGGTACTGCGAGAACGTCTCGAAGTCGTCCCATGGGACACCTGCGGCCAGCGTGTCGAAGCTCATGTCCTCGACGTGCTGGAGGGTGCGGGCCAGCAACGGCACGCCCTCGCGCTTGGTGGGCGCGATCGAGAAGCCGCAGTTGCCGGCCACCACCGTGGTCACGCCGTGGTAGGCGGAGGGGGTCAGCCACGGGTCCCAGAACACCTGGGCGTCGTAGTGGGTGTGGATGTCGATGAACCCGGGCGCCACGACCTGGCCGGAGGCATCCAGCGTGGTCGTGCGGCCGGTCGTGGCCTGGGCCGCATCCGGGCCGACGGCGGCTATGCGCCCGTCGACGACGGCCACGTCGGCCTCGTACCCGGGCGCTCCCGTCCCGTCGATGACGGTCCCCCCGCGGATGAGGTAACTAGGTCCGGTCATGGCGGTCCCCCTGACGGTCTCGGCTTGGTGGCTGACGCCGTTGTCACAGTACCGTCTCGATGGTCAGGCGTTCCGAGGGAGGGGTGGGGATGGCGGTCGACACGAGTCTCATCGGGCAGGTGAGCGGGCGGAAGGTGGTGGTCATCGAACGGGGCCCGGTGTCGGCGTTCGCCCTGGCCGTCAAGGATCAGAGCCGGGTGTACCGCGACCGCCAGGCGGCCGTCGATGCCGGGTTCCGTGACATCCCGGCGCCCCCCACCTTCCCGTTCGCCATGGGCTTCTGGGGCACGTTCCGCGAGCTGCAGCAGGACCTCGAACCGGTCGGCTCCAACCCGATGTGGGAGATCATGGGCCAGCTGGGCGCCGGACTCATCCTGCACGGGGAGCAGGAGTTCGAGTACCACCGTCCGGTCGTGGTGGGCGACGTGCTCTACGGCGAGGATGTCCTGTCGGACGCCTACGAGAAGGAGGCCGACAACCGGGTGATGACCTTCATCGTGACGACGACCACCTGGCGCGACTACGCCACCGGTGAGCCCGGCGATCCGGTGGTGACCACCCGGTTCAACCTGATCCACCGGGCCCACAAGCGGCGTTCACCGTCGGCGTAGCCGGCGGTGGCCGGGGTCGGGCGCGGGCGGTCGTGGGCGGGTGCGGCGGCCGGGGTCCGGCGCGGGCGGGTGGTCAGACGGCCGGGACGGCGACGGTCGCCTCGCCCGCCACCTTGATCTGACCTTCCCGGTTGGCCAGGCTGCACTCGAGGTCGAGCAGGTGGTCGTCGCCGTCGACCCGCTTGCCCGTCACCGTCACCCGGGTGGTGAACTCCTCGCCCGGCCACGTCTGCTTCACGAAGCGCACGTTGTAGCGGCGCAGGCTCCCGATGCCGACCCAACCGGTCACGGCGGTGGCCAGCAGGCCGGCCGAGAACATCCCGTGGCCGAACACACTGTCCAGGCCGGCTTCCCGGGCCGCCACCTCGTCGGTGTGCATGGGGTTGAAGTCGCCGGAGGCGCCGGCGTACTGGACCAGGTCGGCCCGGGTCAGTGTGTGGGTGATGATCGGAGCCTCGTCGCCGATGCCGGTGCTGTCATAGGTGACCGGTACCGCCGCCGTCTCAGCCATCGATGGGATCGTAGGCGAGAGCCTTAGGATCAGTCGAGTGAGCGCCGTCCTCAACCACTTCGGCCACTGCGTCACCGATCTCGATCGATCGGTCCGCTTCTACTGCACCCTCTTCGGGTTCGAGGAGAAACGGCGCTTGGCGGTCCCCGACGACCCCACCTCGCGGCTGTTGCAGGTGGACAAGCCAGTCGGGCTGAACGCCGTCTATCTGGAGAAGGACGGCACCACTCTGGAGCTGCTCAGCTTCGACCGACCGGGGAATGCGCCGTCCCGGGTGCGCCCGTTCACCGAACCCGGCCTCACCCATCTCTCGTTCTGCGTGGATCAGCCGGCCGAGACGTGCGCGCTGGCCATCGAGTTCGGCGGGTCGGTGATCGAGGGTACAGACATCGGACCTGCCATATTCATCCGGGATCCGGACGGCCAGCCGATCGAGTTGATCGTGATGGCGTATCGTTCGTCGCTCACCTGAGTCACCAGGACCGTTCTGGTCACAGGACTTTCTCAGGAAAATGGGGTAAACCTGAGTCCTGTTGACCGCACCTAGTTCCGCTCCCCGCTGGCGCCACGCGCTCAGCCGATCGCCGCTCGGGCCGAAGGTCCGTCAATGGCGAGCCGGGTGGCATGAGCGCGCCTTCGATCGGCTGCTGTCGGCACCGTGGCCGTCGGCGCAGGTGGCCGATCTTCTCTACCGTGTGCTGACCGGACGCCCGGCCACGGTCGGCGAGCAGGCCGAACTGCACCGGCGGGCCCGGGCGGGCGCCTCGGTGATGGACCTGAGCCACGAGTTGAAGGCGACGTCCGAAGGCGCCCGGGTCATCGTGCACGGCATCGCCCCCGCCCTGCGTACGTATCTGAGATCGCAGTTCGACGACGAGGTCCAGACCGCCGGCCCGCGTCTGGTCTTCATCCACATCATGAAGGTGGGGGGTACCTCCCTCTGCGACCTGTTCAGCCGCTGGGTCCCGAGCGACCGGGCCATGCTGCACGCCTTCGCCGACGACTTCGTGCTGACCCCGACGCCGATCCTGGGCAACCTACGCATCATCGCCGGCCACCTCCCCTACACGGCCCTGTCGCTGATACCTCCTCCTTTCGGGACCATGACCGTTCTGCGGGATCCGTTCAGCCGGACCCTGTCGCACTACTCCCACATGAGGAGCGCCTACCCGGCCTACCGGGGACTGAGCCTCGAACAGTTCGTGTTCGACGAGGTCTACGAGTTGTCCGGCAACTACCAGGCCCGCCAGCTGGCCCACCAGATCGATCTGGCCGGGGCGTGGACCACCTATTCACCCGAGCAGGTGGTGATCTCGACCGGCGGCGACCCGATGGTCGAACACCCGCTCGCCGCCCTGTTCGATTCCGGGCCGATCGGCCTGGACGACAACGCCCTCCTGGCCACGGCCCGCGCCAACCTGGACAGCATCGACATCGTCGGCATCACCGAGAACCTGGACCGGGTGGCCGCGCAGGCCGCCGCCTACTTCGGCCAGACGTTCGAGTCGATCGACCGGCTCAACGTGTCACCCAAGGTGGGTCGCGACGAGATCAGTGATCGCATCCGCCGGCGTATCGACGAGCGCACGGCCATCGACCGGGAGCTGTACGACCAGGCCCGGAGGCGGTCGAAGGACTCGAGCGGCCCCTGACGCTGGTTGGGTGACGAGCCGCCACTGGGTTTCTCGGGACGCAACTGCCAACTCGACGACCGCCCACCGGCAACGAGTCGTCACTTGGTCCCCGAGCCGTCACTTCGTGCCCATATACGGGCATCAAATGACAACTCGGGACGCAACTGCCAACTCGACGACCGCCCGCCGGCAACGAGCCGTCACTTCGTGCCCATGTACGGGCATCGAATGACTTCTCGGGCCGCAACTGCCACCTCGACCAGCCGGCCGAGATGCGCGCCCCGCCTCAAGTCGTTCAGGCCGGCTGGAACCCGGGCGGCAGCGGGACGTCGAACAGTGATGCGGCGTTGGTCAGGGTGACCTTCTGGACGATGGCCTCCGTCAGATGCCCGAAGTTGGCCTTCACCCGGGCGCCCGTGTCCGGCCACGTCGAGTCGGCGTGGGGGTAGTCGCTCTCGACCATGATGTGGTCCGGTCCCATGCGGGCGATGACCGCATCGACACTGCTCGGATCATCGATCGTGCAGAACCAGAAGTTGCGGGCCAGCACCTCGCTCGGCCGCAGGTCGCCCTTCCAGGCATGGGCATCGACGCCGGAGGCGGAATGGTCGAGGACGTAGTCGGCCCGGTCGGCGAGCATGACCACCCACCCGATTCCGCCCTCGGACATGGCTATCTGCAGGCCCGGGAAGCGGTGGCAGACACCAGACCACAGCCAGTCGGTGGCGGCGATCAGGCTGCTGGCCGGGAAGAGCGTCGGGTACAGCTCGAAGGGCGGATCGGGAGACGGCACCGGTGCCCACCCCGAGGAACCGGTGTGCAGGCACAGGACCGTCCCGGTCTCCTCGCAAGCGGCGAGGAACGGGTCCCAGTAACCGGAATGCAGTGACGGCAGGTCCAGCTTCGACGGCAGTTCGGCGAACGAGACGGCCCGGAACCCCCGCGCCGCGTTGCGCCGGACCTCGTCCGCGGCGATCTCAGCATCCTTCAGCCACGGCAACTGCAACGGGATCATCCGCCCCGGGTAGGTCCCGGCCCAGTATTCGAGATGCCAGTCGTTCCAGGCCCGCACACACGCCAGCCCCAGTTCCTGGTCCTGGCTGCGGGCGAACACGGCCCCGCAGAAGCCGGCGATGAGCGACGGGAAGCAGACCGACGACCAGATACCGCCGGCGTCCATGTCCTTGACCCGTTCGTGGATGTCGAAGCACCCCGGCCGCATCTCGTCGAAGCGGGCCGGCTCCGACGACCATTCCTCCTTGGGCCGGCCGATCACTGCGTTGAGGCCGATGTTGGCGAACATCTGGTCCTCGTAGATCCAGACCTCGGTGCCGTTCTCGAACTCGGCGATCTTCGGGGCCCGGTCGGCCAACGCCGCCGGCAACCGCCCCTCGAACATGTCCCGTGGTTCGATCAGGTGGTCGTCCACCGAGATGATCAGTTGACCAGCGTCCCCCATCATGGCTGGATGTTACGTCCCTGACACGCCTGTCATGGAAGTCGCCGGCGCCGGGCCCCTCCGAACAGGCCGGCATGGAGGATGGCGGCCAGGTTGTCGACCAGGGCGTCGCGCTCGACGCGCACCAGACCGACGATGGCGTAGAACGTGGCCCGCTCGACCATGGCCACCATGGCCAGCGCCGCCGTCTCCGGGTCGGCCACCGGATGCGGATCCATCTCCTTCACCCGACGCACCAGCTGGTCGATGAAGCGACGTAGCACGAACGCCCCGTTGCGGGCCATCTCCGAGTTCGAAGCGTTGAGCTCGGTCCACGCCCGGATGACCGGGTGGTAGTGGTCGTACAGGTCGTAGAAACGGCCCACCCAGTTGCGCAGCTCGTCGTAGCCGGCCTTGGTGGCCGGGACGGCGGGGAGGTCCATGGCCAGGTCCCTCATCTCGTCGGTCACCCCGCTGATCAGCGTTTGGAACAGGTCCTCCTTGTTGGAGAAGTACAGGTAGAAGGTCCCGTGCGACGTCTTGGCCTGCCGGACGATGTCATCGACGCGCGCCGCGTTGTAGCCGCGCTCGTCGAACACGACGATGGCGGCCTCGCACAGCCGGCGGAGGGTCTCACGCCCCTGCTTGCGCAGCTCGCGGGTCCGGGCCGGCGCGCCCCCCTCGGGCGGGGACGCGGTCATCGGGCGACCAGTTCGGCGGCCATGGCCAGCAGGGCCCGGCGATCGACCTTCTGGCTCACCAGCCAGGGCACGTCGGCGTCGCCCAGCACGAACACATGGCGGGGCACCTTGTAGGAGGACAGATCCTCCCGCAGGCGCCCCTGGATGGCCGGCCCGTCCGGTACCTCCGCACCGGCCCACGGCACCACCATGGCCACGACCTGCTCGCCGTCATCGGGATGGGGTACGCCGACCACGTAGGCCAGCTTGACACCGGCGATGCCCAGCAGCACCCGCTCGACCTCGGCCGGCGCCACGTTGGATCCGCGGGTCTTGATCAGGTCGGTCTGGCGACCGGTGAAGAAGAACCAGCCGTCCCGGAACAGGCCCCGGTCGCCGGTGCGGTACCAACCGTCACGGTCGAAGACCTCGGCCGGTTCCTTCTTGTACATGCCCTTCATCAGGCTGTAGCCGCGGACCAGGACCTCCCCCTCCTGGCCTTCGGGCACGTCCTCACCGGTATCCGGGTCGATGATGCGGTGCTGCGTGCCGGGGACCTCGTGGCCGAAACTGCCCCGGTACTCCTCGGGCGAACCGGCCACCTCCTCCTCGGGCAGCCAGAAGGTGTGAGGCCCACAGGTCTCCGACATGCCGAGCGAGGTGACGGTCAGCGACTGGTCCGGCGGCCGTCTGCCCTCCGGGAGGGCGCCGTAAAAGGAACCGGCCCTCACCGCGCTCAGATCAGTGGTCGCGTAATCCGGGTGCTCGGTGAGCGTCTTGGCGATCCCCGGCCAGGCCGACACGTTGGTCACGCCCTCGGCCGCCATCATCTTCAATGCGGCGGACGGCTCGAACACCTCCTGCGTCAGGAAGCAGCCGCCGACGCTCAGCGCCCGCAGGAGGGTGAAGGCGAAGCCCCCGACCCAGCACAGGGGCATCGGCGTCCAAAGGCGCGAGGTCTCATCGGTCGCCGACAGGGCGGCCAGATTCCGGGCGTGGCGGATCACCCCGCCGTGGCTGTGGACCACGCCCTTGGGCTCCCCGGTCGAACCCGAGGTGTAGGTGACGAGCAGGTCGTCGCCCGGTGCCACCCCGGCTTCCATGCCGGCCAGCACGGCGGCCATGGTCTCGTCCGGTTCCTCGAGGGCGGCGCCGACGCCACCCTCGGCCCACGCCCGGTCGGTCGGGCCCCAGATCAGCACCTTCCGCAACTGGGGCAGCGACGGCAGGTACAAGGCATCGCACTTGGCGTCGGCCAGCTCGGGGGCGATGGCCTCCAGTCGGGCCGCGTAGTCGTGCTGGATGAACGTGTCGACGCCCACGAGGAACTGCACGTCCGAGTGGGTGAGGAAGGTCCTCAGCTCGGTCGGCTTGTAGAAGGTATTGACAGGAATGGTGACAGCACCGATGCGGGCGGCGGCCGCCCAGGTGACCACCCACTCGGCCGAGTTGGGGAAGAGGATCCCGACCCGCGACCCCTTGCCCACCCCGGACCGGACCAGACGGGCGGCCAGCTGACGCGATTGTTCATCGAGCTGCCGGTAGGTCAGCCTGGCGTCGGGGGTCAC
>DASZNC010000055.1:0-23892 GCA_035551615.1 Acidimicrobiales bacterium | reverse complement strand
CCGACCTCTGCGAGGTCGGGGGGTGGGCCGCCATGCGGCGGCCCACCGTTTGGGGCGGGCTGTCGCCTTGATGGCTCATGAGACGGCGGCGAGGCGTCGGGCGGTGCTGGAGGTCGGCCGGTGCGAGGTGGGGCGGAAGGGTGCGAAGGGCGAACGTTGTTACAAAATTTCAACGTTGTCGGAATTGGGCCGGAAAGGGCCCCGAAATCTACAAAGGTCGATTTTTTTAACAAAGAAGCACCGCCGGGTGGGTCAGATGCAGGCGAGGGGTGGCCCAGCCGCTGGGCGACGGTGTATCGGATGGCGGCCGACGAGGGCCGGGCGGCTAGCGGCGGGTGAGACGCAGACTGGCTAGCGGTGGGCGAGAGGCAGACTGGCTAGCGGCGGGTGAGACGCAGACTGGCTAGCGGCGGGCGAGAGGCAGACTGGCTAGCGGTGTGTGGGGGAGAGCGGCTAGCGGCCGGCGAGTAGCAGCCGGGCGGCGTTCTCCAGCTCGTCGCCGATGCTGGAGATGGGGGCCCGCCCGTTGGCCCAGCTCATGATGGCCGAGTTCCACACTGCGCCGAGGACCGACACGATGCCTTCGACGTCGGTCTCGGGCAGGTCGGCCAGGATGGGTGCGGCCATGGCCCGGATCTGGTGGCGGACGTCGGCGGCGGCGCCGGCGACGCCCTGGTCGGGCGAGTGGAGGGCCCGGATGAGGGCGGCGGCGAACTGGGGCCGCCGCTCGAGGGCCCGCGACGCCCGGCGCAGGACGTCGACCAGCTGGTCGACCGCCTCGGTGCCCCGGGCCGGGGAGCGGGCCAGCTGGGCCTGCAGCTGCGAAGTCCACTCCGACACGGCGGCTGAGAGCAGGTGGTCCTTCGACTCGAAGTACCGGTACACGGTGGCCAGGGCCACGCCGGCGCGTTCGGCGACGACGCGCATGTGGACGGCCTCATAGCCGCCCTCGGTGCCCAGCTCGATGGCCGCCTCGACGATCCGTTGGCGGCGCACCATCGCCTTGGGTGTCAGGGGCGATCCGTCGACCGCGGTCGCCACAGCCAAGTCGCTCATACTGGCGATCAAAACTAGAACACATTCTGGTTCGGCGGAAAGACCGTCGGTGTCTCAACCAGGCGGGGGCCGGCTGCGCCCATCGACAGCAGCGGCTGGATGGCGGCGGCCAGCGAGGTGTCGATGGCCCCGACCGGGATGCCCCGCTCCCGTCCGATCATGGCGGCCAGGGCGGCCAGGGCCAGGGTCAGGCCGGCGACCGGGTCGGCGTAGCTGATGGCGCCGGGCGCGAAGTGACCGGCACCCAGGTCTCCCAGACCGGATGCAGCGTGGACTCCGGTGCCGTAGGCGACCCAGCCCCGGTCCGGCCCGGGACCGAACGCCGGCATCGACACCCGGGTGGCGCCGCCGGGCAGTTCGTCGAGCCCGAAGTTCGGCATCACCCGGGGCGAGAACGTGTCGATGACCAGATCGCTCTCCCCGGCCCGGGCCAGGAACCGGTCCCGGTCGGTGCGGAGGTCGAGGTCGATGACCGACTTGCCGGCGTTGAGGGCCGACCACAGTCGCGGGTGGCCCCGGAACCCGTCGGGCCGGAACGACGGCTCGATCTTGACGACCGTTGCGCCCAGGTCCTGTAGAAGCCGGGTAGCAAGAGGGCCGGCCCACATGCCGGTCAGGTCCAGGACCCGGAAGCCCCGTGACTCATGCATACGGACACCGCTGGCGACGGTCAGTGGGAAGGTGACCGGACCGGTCACAGCCGGGCGGTAGTCGATCACCGGTAGCCGCCATTCCTGGGCGGCGGCGGCGATCTCGGCGGCTGAGGCGGAGTCTCGAACGGTGCCGAGCAGCCGGGCGAAGTCCTCGGCATCGCCAGGTGAGCCCAGGTCGGCGTGGTAGCAACCGCCACCCGGAGCCGGGCGGGGTGGCCCGGGCGCCATGTCGATGCCGAGGACGGCCGGCAGCCAGAGCTGGGCGGCCACGCCCACGCCAGATACCGGCACCGGTCGGCCGGCCCGGTAACCGGCCAGGGCCGACAGGGCCAGGGCCACACCGATCGCGTACCCGACCGTCCCCGCCGGCAGGCCGGCGCCAAAGGCGTCGGGCGGTACCGGATCGACCAACCGACCGACCAGGTCGGCGGAAGGGGCGGGACCGGCGGGAGACACGCCCAAGCCGGCGGAAAGGGCGGGACCGGCAGGAGAGACGCCCCGGTCGACGGTAGGGGCGGGACCGGTGGGGGAGACTGCGACGTCGGCGGACGCGGCGGGGGAGGTGCCCAGGTCGGCGGAAGGGGCGGCACCGGCGGGAGAGACGCCCAGGTCGGTGGAGGTGGCGGGAGCCGTCGGGGAGGCGCCCAGGTCGGTGGAGGTGGCGGGGACGGCGGAGGAGGCGCCCAGGCCGGAGAGCAGCCAGCGGGTGGCGGGCGGCAGGTCCGGGTCGAAGGTGAGCCCGGAGAGGGGCCTCAGAAGCTGGCCGATGCCGCCTGGCCGACAGCCGGCGGGGTGACCTCGAGCACGCCGGCCATGATCAGCTCCTCGGCCCGCTCCGTGGAGAGGCCCAGCAGGGTGACGGCGATGTCGCGGGTGTCCCCGCCCAGATCCGGCGCCGGGCCGATGAACGGCCGGTCCATGGCCGAGCCGTAGAACGCCGGGCCCTCCAGGATCAGCTTGCCGACACCGGGCTGATCGACCTCGGCCAGGTAGCCGCGGAACTGCAGGTGCGGGTCGTCGGGTTCGTCGCTGGCGTAGTTCATCATGCCGGCCGGAACACCGAAGGACTGGAGCGTTTCCATGGCCTCCCGGTCGCCCCGGGTGGAGCACCATGCGGTCAGGTGGTCGTCGATGGCGTCGTGGGCGGCCCGGCGGCCCTCGACCGAGTCGAGCGCCGGGTCGGTGGCCCACTCCGGTTCGCCGAGCGCCCGGCGCAGCCCGGCCCAGTCCTCGTCCGAGCGGCAGGTGATGACACACCAGCGCTCCTCCCCGGCGCACTGGTAGACGCCCCACGGTGCGCCGGTCTCGCGGCGGTTGCCGAGCGGCTGCACGGAGCCGGGCTCGACGCTCTCCTTGAGGAAGTACTGCGACATGCAGGTGAGAACGGTCTCGACCTGGGCCGCCTCGAAGTGGGCGCCGTGGCCGGTGATGTGGCGGGCGGCCAGGCCGGCCAGGCCGGCGACGGCACCGACCCGCCCGACCAGATGGTCGGGGAATATGACACCGGCCCCGGGGGGCATCTCGCCGTCGGGGAAGTTCCACAGCCACGTCATGCCACCGGCCGGCCGGGTGCTGGGCCCGTAGCCGAGCCAGCCGGCCCACGGTCCGTGCGAGCCCATCAACTGGCTGCTGACCATCACCAGCTTGGGGTTCACCTGGCGGAGGGTTTCCCAATCGAGGCCCAGATCGGCCATGGTGCCGGTCGAGTTGTTCTCGATGACCACGTCCACTTCGGCGATCAGCTTCTTGATGAGCTCGAGGCCGTCCGGGGTCTTGATGTTGACGCCCAGGCTGCGCTTCGAGCGGCTGGATGACGCAAACGACGGTGACATCTCGGACCCGCCGACCAGGCGGATGAAGTCCGGGTAGGCCCGGCTCTCGATCTTGATTACGTCGGCGCCGTACTCGGCGAACAGACGCCCGGCCTCGACCCCGACGCCGCCGTGTCCGAAGTCGGCCACCCGCAGACCGGCCAAGGGCAGCCCGCCTCCCGGCGGCACAGTTGCCGGCCCGGTCCTCGCGTCGGGCCAGGAGGACTCGATCTCATCGTCGTGCTCGCCGATGGAGGGCGCCGGCGAACGAAGCCCGGCCCTTTGACCATCCACTTCGAGAACACCGGCGGCGACCTGACCGGTCGACCCGTCGGGCAGTTTCAGTGTCGTGAACGAGCCGCGGGCCTTGTAGTGCTCAGCCTCGAGCACGGCCCGTGGGTGCATGACCGGGGTCATCACGATGCCGCGGCGCTGGGCCTCGGCCGACAGGTCGGACATGCCCATCGTCATGAACAGCTCGGCGTACAGTGGGTCGAGGATGTCCTGCTGGATGCTCATCCGGCCGAGCAGCGAATCCCAGTGCGGGTCCTGCAGGAACTCCGGATCGCCCAGCCACTCGCGCATGGCGTGCCACTGGCGGGGGCTCAGGATCACCAGGCGGACGTAACCGTCCTTGCACGGGTACATCGGGTAGACGATGCCGGAGCCGGCTCGGACCTCCATGTACGGATTGCCGCTGCCGGCGATGGCGCTGTAGTTGGCCAGCGACCAGTCGGTCACCTGGGCCACCGCCTCGACCATCGAGAAATCGAGGTGCTGGCCGGCGCCGGTGCGCAAGCGCTGCCAATGGGCGGTCAGCACGGCGAACGTGGCCATCACGCCGGACACGTCGTAGGAGAACGAGCCGGGCACGAGCAGCGGCGGCTTGCCGACCACTCCGCTGCGGAAGATCTCACCCCCGATGGCAGTGATCACGTCGTCGGTGGCCTCGAAGTCGCGGTACGGGCCGGTCTGTCCGAAGTCGGTGATCGAGGCGACGATCAGGTGCGGAAACCGCTGTGACACCTCGACCGGGTCGAGACCCACCTCCGCCAGCCGGCCCGGCTTGGTGGTCTCGATCCACACGTCGGCCCGGCCCAGCAGGTCGAGCAGGCGGTCGCGACCAGTCGCAGTGGACAGGTCGGCGACGGCGCCGCGCTTGTTGAAGTTGCGCACCTCGAAGAACGCGCTGCTGCCCCCCGTAAATGGAGGCAGCCGTCGTGACGCGGCACCGTCCGGCGGTTCCAGCCGGACGACGTCTGCGCCCAGATCGGCCAGCAACCGGCCGCACAACTCCGCTTTGTCGTCGGCCATGTCGACGACCCGCAAGCCCTCGAGGGGCAGTCCCGACGTCAACTCAGGCGTTGGACATGGCCCGGCCCGCGGTGAAGCGGACGGGCAAATGCTTGATGCCACCGATGAAGTTGGAACGCAGGCGCGACACCTCGCCAATCGACTTGACCGACGGCACCCGGCGGGTCAGTTCCTCGAAGAACAGGCGCATCTCCATGCGGGCCAGGTTGGCGCCCAGGCAGTGGTGGGGACCACCGCCGCCGAACGCGATGTGCTCGTTCGGGCTGCGGGTGATGTCGAAGGTGAACGGGTCGTCGAAGACGTCCTCGTCCCGGTTGGCCGACACGTACCAGATGCTGACCTTGTCGCCGGCCTTCAGCTGGTTGCCCTTGTAGTCGATGTCCTCGGTGACGTTGCGCCGGAAGTACATGACCGGCGACGCCCAGCGCAGGATCTCCTCGATGGCGCTGTCCATCAGCTCCGGCTGCTCGACCAGCTTCGTGTACTGGTCGGGGTTCTCGAGGAAGGCGTTCATCCCGTGGCTGATGGAGTTGCGGGTCGTCTCGTTGCCGGCCACGGCCAGGAGCAGGAAGAACAGGTTGAAGTCCATCTCGCTCAGCTGGTCGCCGTCGATGTCGGCCGACAGCAGCTTGGAGATGATGTCCTCGCGAGGCTCGGTGCGCCGTTTGTCGGCCAGCGACTGGGCGTACATGAACATCTCGATCTGGGCCTGCTGGACGTGCTCGTCGTCGACGCGGTACTCCTCGTCCTCGCTGCCGATCATCCGATTCGACCAGTCGAACACCTTGTGGCGGTCCTCCTGGGGGACGCCCATCAGCTCGGCGATCACCTGCAAGGGCAGTTCGGATGCCACTTCGGTGACGAAGTCGATCTCGCCCTTGGCGATGGCCTCCTCGATGATCTGCACGGTGATCTCGCGGATGTGCGGCTCGAGCATGGCGATCATCTTGGGCGTGAAGCCGCGGTTGACCAGCCGGCGATGGCGGGTGTGCGACGGCGGGTCCATGGTCAGCATGAGCTGGCCGCCCTCGCCGAAGTCCTGCATCTCCGCCACGTCCTCCAGGCCCACCACACCGCCCCGCCGCTGATCGGAGGAGAAGTGCTTGGCGTCACGGCCGATGGCCACGACGTCCTCGTGCTTGGTGAACACCCAGAAACCGGGGCCGGGCGCCGGCTCCTCGTGGTGGAAGATGGGCGCATTGCTGCGCAGGTAGGTGAACCAGTCGTGAGGGATGCCCTCGGTGAAGCGATCCCGGTTGAGAAGATCGATGTCACTCAGTTCCATTGGTATTCCTCCCGTAGATCGCCGACCTGCAGTTCGACGTGCGCTCCCTGCCTCCCGGACCAGCTGAAACGCGTTCTGTTTTTATCATTTCGGAAGCGCTCATGCCACCACGCCGTCCCGGTGCATGGCACCTACTTCGTCGCTGTCCCGGCCGAGCCATTCGCCCAGAATCCGGTCGGTGTGCTCGCCCACCGATGGCGGGGGGGACGCCACTTTTCCGGGGGTGCGCGACAGCTTCGGTGTTGGTCCCGGTTGGACCAGATCGAAGTGCGTCTCCATGTACCCGCGTTCGCGGTGGTGCGGATAGCCGGCCATCTCATGCGGTTCCAGCACCGGGGTCACGCAGGCATCGGTGCCGTCGAACACCTTCTCCCACTCGGCGCGCGTCCGGGACCGGAACTCGGAGGCGAAGCGCTCCTTCAGGGTCGGCCACCCGGCGGCGTCCATCTGGTCGGGCAGGTCGGCGCCGGCGAGCCCCAAGCCGGCCAGCAGGGCGGCGTAGAACTGCGGTTCCATGGCGCCCACCGCCATCCACCCGCCGTCGGAGGTCTCGTAGGCGTCGTAGAACGGGGCGCCCGAGTCCAGCAGGCCGGTACCCCGGGGCGGGCTCGGCACCGGCGGTGCTCCGGCGAAGAACGGCAGGGTCAGGTAGGCGCTGCCCTCCACCATCGAGGCGTCCACGACCTGGCCCTGACCGGAGCGGCGGGCCTCGTGGAGGGCGGCCAGGATGCCGAACGCCAGGAACAGGCTGCCGCCACCGAAGTCGCCCACCAGGTTGAGCGGCGGGGTGGGCGGCTGGCCGGCCCGACCGATGCGGCCGAGGACCCCGCCGACGGCGATGTAGTTGATGTCGTGACCGGCCTGGTCGGCGAGCGGTCCGGACTGGCCGAAGCCGGTCATGCGGCCGTAGACCAACTGCGGGCGGCGGGCCAGGCAGGCGTCGGGCCCGACCCCGAGACGTTCGGTGACGCCCGGCCGGAAGCCCTCGATGAGCACGTCTGCCTGGCCGACCAGGTCGAGGACCACCTCGACGCCGGCCGGGTTCTTCAGGTCGACGGCGATCGACCGCTTGCCCCGGTCCAGGAGGGCCGACGAGAACAGCGGTCTCGGTCCGATCCGGTCGACCCGGATGACGTCGGCACCCATATCGGCCAGAAGGCAGGCGGCGAACGGGGCCGGCGCCAAGCTGGCCAACTCCACCACCCGGACGTCCTGCAGCGGTCCTGATCTCTCCCCCACGACGGTGAGGATACGGCTTCGGGGCTCCTCTTATGCTCGGACGCTGTGGTCGCACTACTCGAATCCCGGCGGATCCTCGATCTCACCGACATCCGCGGCGCCATGTGTGCCCGGATGCTGGCCGACCTGGGCGCCGACGTCATCCGCCTGGACCGGCCCGACCCGGCTGCCGATCGCGACCCGGTCGCCCACGCCTACCGCAACGCCAACAAGCGGTTCCGGTCCATGCCGGAGACGGCCGAGGAGCTGCACGAGCTGATCAGTCGGGCCGATGTTCTGGTGGAGAACCTGGCGCCGGGGGAGAGGGCGGCGCTCGGTCTGGACCCGGCCGCCACCGAGGCCCGTCACCCGCATCTGGTCCACGTGGTCCTGGCCGACTTCGGCCTGACCGGTCCCCGGGCCGGGTGGCGGCTCGAACCGTTGGTCGCCCAAGCCGCCGGCGGGACGCTGTTCGCCAGCGGGTTCCGGGAGCTGGCGCCGTGCTGGTTCCCCGGCTACCTCGGTCCCGACACGGCCGCCGTCCACGGGTTCATCGGTGCCATCGCCGCCCTGGCCGACCGCCGGCGTCACGGCCGGGGCCAGACCGTCGAGGTCAGCGTCCAGGAGGCGACACTGGCCGGGACCAATCCGTGGTCGGTCGCCATGAACGACTACCTGAAGATCAACCCGTTCCTCCCGGCCGAGGGCAAGCGTAACGCCGACGGTTTCTACTTCGTGCTGCCGGCGGCCGATGGGTGGGTCCGTTTTGTCATCGGCAATGACAAACAGTGGATGGGTGCGATGCACCTGGGTCGCGACCCCGAGGTCCTGATGGAGCCGGAGTGGCTCGATCAGATGTACCGGCGGATGAACGCCGACGTGGCCCGGCTGGTGATGTCCGATGCGCTGCGCGACCGAACCCGCACCCAGCTCTTCGAGGAGGCCCGCCTCCTCGGGGCGACAATGGGGGTGATCCACATGCCGTCGGAGTACGTGGCCCACGAACAGGTGCGGACCCGAGCGGTGTTCTCCGAGAGCCGCCTGCCCGGCCTGGAGGGCGGCCCGTTGGTGCGCCCACCGCTGCGCTTTTCGGCCACCCCCGGTCGGCGCGACATGGCGCCGCCGGAACCGGCCGAGCCATGGGGGGACCGGCCGACCGAGGCGTCCAGCGGTGAGTCCGGGCTGCTCCTGGCGGGGACTCGCGTCGTCGAGTTCGGCATGGCCGCCGTCGGCCCCGAGGCCAGCCTGGTGCTCTCCGAACTGGGTGCCGATGTGATCAAGATCGAATCGAGCGCCCATCTCGACGTGCTCCGGCTGGCCGGGTTCGATCGCATCAACTGCGCCTTCGCATTCAACGTCGAGTGCCGGGGCCGCCGCAGTGTCACCCTCAACCTCGACACCGAAAAGGGTCGGGAGCTGGCCTTCGCCCTGTGCGCGGCCGCCGACGTGGTCATCGAGAACTACCGGGGCGGTGTGCTCGAAAACATGGGTCTCGGCTACGAAGCGGTCAAAGGAGCGAATCCTTCAGTCGTCTACGCCTCCTCGCAGGGATACGGGCGGGGCGGGCCGCTGGGGGAGATGGCGGCCTACGGTCCGCTCAACCTGGGTTTCGTGGGCCTCCATCACCTGTGGAACCACCCCGACTCGCCCTATCCGTGCGGCACGTCGCTCAACCATCCCGACCATGTCGCCGGCAAGTTCCTGGGGGGCGCCATCATCGCCGCGCTCGAACACCGCCGCCTGGCCGGCGAGGGACAGCTCATCGACATGGCCCAGACCGAGTTCGCCGCCTACCTGCGCGGTGAGGTCTACCTGGAGGCGTGGCGTTTGGGCGCCGACCCGGTCGCCATCGGTAATGACAGCAATACTGTCAGTCCGCACGGGGTGTACCCGGCCGCCGGCGAGGACCGATGGGTCGCGATCGTGGTGACCGACGATCAGCAGTGGGCGGAACTGGTCGCCCTGGCCGGCTGGCCCGATGACCCGGCGACGGCCACCAACGACGGCCGGCTGGAGAACCGGGCGGCGGTGAACGAGCGGCTGGCGGCGTGGACCGCCGGCCAGGACCCTGCGGAGCTGGCCGGCCGGTTGCAGGCCAAAGGCATCTCGGCGGCGCCGGTGATGGGTCCGCTCGACCACCTGGCCGACGACCACATGATGGCCCGCGGCGCCATCGTCGAGCTCCAGCACCCCGAGGTCGGATCGGAGCGCCACATCGGCAACCCGATCCGTATGTCGGTCACCGAGCAGAGGGTCGCCCCCTCCGCCCCGTGCCTGGGCGCCGACACCGTCGAGGTGCTGGGCCAGGTCCTGGGGCTGGCGCCCGAGGAGGTCGATCAGCTGATCGCCTCCGGGGTCTGCACCTAGCGGGGGCGGGGGTACCGGGCTGGGGGACGGAGGGTTGCCAGACTGGGGGCGGGAGGTGCCTAGCTGGGGGCGGCGGAGGGCTGGTTCTCGGCCGTGCGGTAGTCGCCGAACGGGGCGTCGCGCTTGGTGAGGGCGTCGGTGAGGCCGTTCTGCATCTCGGCGATGAAGGCCCGCATCGACTCCTGGCGGGTACCGAGGGCGCACAGTTCGGTGCCGATGCGCACGCCGGTGCGCAGGCCCATGACCTCCATCTGGCGGTGCACGACCCGCTTGTTGATCTGCACGATGTCGGGCGGCAGCTTGGCGATCTTGCTGGCCACGGCGATGACCGCGTCGTCGAGCTGGTCGATAGGGAAGGCCTCGTTGGCCCAGCCCAGCCGGACCGCTTCGACACCCGACATCGAATCGCCGGTCAGCATGGCCTCCATGGCCTTGCGCATGCCCATGGTCCAGGCGTGGAAGTGCATGTCGGGGACGCCGAAGCGTACCGCCGGGTAACCGATCTGGGCGTCCTCGGCCACGTAGATCAGGTCGCAACCCGACGCCAGCTCGCTCCCGCCGGCCAGGCAGTAGCCGTGGACCTGGGCGATCACCGGCTTGGCCAGGTCCCAGATGCTCATCCAGCCCTCGGTGACGTGGCGGGGCCACTGGCCGTCGCCGTGCGAGGTGAAGAACGGCAGGTCCAGGCCCTCGTTGCCGCCACCCAGGTCGTAGCCGGCCGAGAACGACTTGCCCGCCCCGCGCACGATCATCACCTTGACGGAGTCGTCCTGGTCGCCCTCGCGCAGGGCCTCGAGAATCTCACCTCGCAGGGTGTGGAACAGGGCGTTCCGCTTCTCCGGACGGTTCAGGGTGATACGACGGACACCCTCCGCCGGTTCGTCTATCAAGATCACGGTGTAGGCCACAGGACTTCCCCCTTTTACCGGAACTATATATTCTGAAACAGGTTCTAGTTCTGAGGTCCGGGAGGGGTTTCCAACAATGAAGACCGATCTGTGTGAGATGTTCGGGATCGAGTTCCCGATCTTCGCCTTCACCCACTGCCGGGACGTGGCCGCCGCCGTCAGCAAGGCGGGTGGCATGGGCGTGCTCGGCGCGCTGGCGTTCACGCCGGAGCAGCTCGAGATCGAGCTGACCTGGATCGACGAGCACTGCGGCGGCAAGCCGTACGGGGTCGACGTGGTCATGCCGGTCAAGACGGCCGACCGTGACGCCGGCCTGCACGACACCAAGGAGCTGGCCGGCCAGCTGTACGGGATGATCGACCAGAAGCACTGGGACTACGCCGACAAGATCCTGGCCGACCACGGCGTGCCCCCGCTGCCCGAGGACGATGGCGACGCCAGTGGCGAGATGCGGGAGGGTCTGGTGGGCGAGGGGGTGCTGGGCTGGACCGAGGCGTCCGGCACCCCGTTGATCGACGTGGCGCTGGGCCACGACATCAGCCTCCTGGCCAGCGCCCTCGGGCCGCCCCCGAAGGACGCCATCGACCGGGCCCACGCCCAAGGGGTCAAGGTGGCCGCCCTCATCGGCCGGGTCGAACAGGCCATCCGCGACGTCCAGCAGGGCGTCGACATCGTGATCGCCCAGGGCTACGAGGCCGGCGGCCACACCGGCGAGGTCGCCACCATGGTGCTGGTGCCCGACGTGGTCGATGCCATCTCGCCCGTCCCGGTGCTGGCGGCCGGCGGGATCGGCTCCGGCCGGCAGATGGCGGCGGCCATGGCCCTCGGCGCCCAGGGCGTCTGGACCGGGTCGATCTGGCTGACCACGACGGAGTCCAACACCGGCGAGATCGCCATGGAGAAGCTCCTGCGGGCCCGCTCGTCCGACACGGTCCGCTCCCGGGCGCTGACCGGCAAGCCGGCCCGCCAGCTGCGGACGGCGTGGACCGAGGCCTGGGAGGCGCCCGAATCCCCGGGCACCCTGCCGATGCCTCTGCAGTTCATCCTCAACTCGAAGGCCATGCGCCGCATCACCCGCTCCGGCAACAAGGACCTGACCGGCATGCCGGTGGGTCAGATCGTCAGCCGGATGAACGAGGTGAAGCCGTGCAAGGACGTCATCTTCGAGATGGTCGAGGAGTACGTCGCCGTCATGGACCGCCTGGGCGGCCAGCTGACGTCCTAGATCTCTTCGAGGACGCCTGAGTTCACGTCGAAGACGAAGCCCCTCACCTGCTTCGAGGGGATGAAAGGATCGGCCTCGATGATGGCCTTCGACCGGCGTACATCCTCGGCCGGGTCGGCGAACCCGCCGGCCGACCACGACGGTCGCCGGCCGGTGGCCGCCTCCAGGTCGCGCGCCAGGGCCTCGTCGTCGAGACCCTGCATGCCGCAGCGGGTGTGGTGTACCAGGATCACTTCCTCGGTGCCGAGAGCCCGTTGCGAGATGGCGAGGGACCGCAGCGCGTCCTCGGTGACCAGGCCGCCGGCGTTGCGGATGACGTGGGCGTCACCGGGTTCCAGGCCGAACAACGAGAAGACGTCGATGCGGGCGTCCATGCAGGCGACGATGGCGACACGGGTCCGGGGCCGGCCGGGCGCAGCGGCGTAGGGGCCGACAAAACGGACGGGGTAGTCGGCGGCGGCGGCTACAAGTCGATCGGTCTCGCTCATCTGTGCACAGTACGGGCAATGGCGCACCGACCGGTGCCGGGCCATCGGCGGGGCCGGGCGTTACGGGGCAGTGACTGCGAGCGGGGGCGGCGCCGGCCGGGTCAGGCGGGCTCGGAGCTGAAGGCCATGGCCGCGTACATGGCGACGCCGGTCGCCATGGCCGCCTCGTCGATCATGAACAGGTTGGAGTGGTTCGGGGCCGGCTTGGCCACGCCGGCCGGGGCACCCCCGAGGAAGGCCATGCTGCCCTTGACCTGGCGCAGCACCTGGCTCCAGTCCTCGGCCCCCATGACCGGCGTGGGCATGGTCATGGCCTGATCGCCGACCAGGGCCCGGCCGACCGCGAGGGTGTGCTCGGCGAAGGCGTTGTCGTTGACCGTCACCGGATAGCTGTGGCCCTCGTACTCGACGACGGCGGTGCAGCCGTGGGCCCCGGCCACGTGCTCGACCAGGTCGGCCAGGTTGGCCAGGACCAGGTCCCGGGACCGGTCCGACACGGCCCGGATGGTGCCGCCCAGCTTCACCTGCTCGGGGATCACGTTGGTTGCCGTGCCGGCGTGGATCATGCTGACCGTGACGACGGCCGGGTCGAACGCCGGCACCGTGCGGGTGATCATCGACTGGATCGACGTGACCAGCTGGCAGGCCACCGGGATCGGGTCCGTGGCGTCGTGCGGCATCGACGCATGGCCACCCCGGCCGCTGACGGTGATGTGGAACTCGTCGGCCGAGGCCATGAGGGTGCCGGGCCGGGTACTGACCCAGCCGGACGGCAGCACCGACGAGATGTGGATGGCGAACGCCCGGTCCGGCTCGTGGGTGGTGAGCAGACCGTCGTTGATCATCTCCTGAGCGCCGTCGTAGCCCTCTTCGCCGGGCTGGAACATCAGCACGACCCGGCCGGCCAGGTCCTTGCGCCGGTTGTGCAGGATGCGGGTGGCGCCGAGGAGCATGGCCGTGTGGGTGTCATGGCCGCAAGCGTGCATCCTCCCGGGCTGCTTGGAGGCGAACTCGAGGCCGGTGTCCTCCGGCATGGCCAGGGCGTCCATGTCGGCTCGCAGCAGGGTGGTCGGGCCCTCCCGGTCACCTTCGAGCACGGCGACGAGCGACGTGCAGCTCTGGCCCTTGACGCTGGTCAGGCCGATCCGGGCCAGCTCGTCGGCGACCAGCTCCTGGGTCCGGGGCAGCTCGAGACCCAGCTCCGGTTCGGCGTGGATGCGCCGGCGGATGGCGACCACGTCATCCATCAGCCTGTCGGTCTCCTGGCGCAGTTCCTGGGCGAGCTCCGGGCTGATGGCGTCGGTCATACCGCGAATGTTAAGCACCTGCGGGCGGCGTGTGGAGGCCCGACCAGGCATCGGTGTCGCCCGGCACCTCGCTCATCCGTTCCGGCACGTCGTCGAACTCGAGGCGCAGGGCGGTGACCATCATGGCGTGCATTATGTAGAGCGACACCACGTAGGTGAGCTCGACGATCTCCTGGTCGGACAGATGCGCCCGCAGGGTCTCGAAGATCCGGTCGTGGACCCGTCCCCGGTCCAGCGCCAGGGCGTCGGTGTAGGCGAGCACGGCCCGCTCCAGCTCGGAGAACTGGTCGGACACGGCCCACGCCGAGATGGCGGCGATCTTGGCTTCGCTCATGCCGAGCGCCCGGGCCGATTTGCAGTGCTGGGAGTAGACGAACTGGCTGCCCATGATCCAACCGGCCCGGGTCTGCCCGATCTCGCGCAGCTGCGGGTCGAGCGACACGCTGCGATAGAGCAGAAAGCCGAAGTTGGCGTGGCGCAGCACCTCGGGGGCATTGGCGAACACCGTCCACCAGTCGCCCGGCGTGCCGGTGGCGGTCCCGGGTTCGGCGACCGGGTCCTTGTCGCCGAACAGCAGGTTGTAGGTGTTGAGGACGCCCGGGTCGGTGACCTCGGCGCGCGGTACCTGGCGGAGTCTGGGCATTGACTCAGTATCGTGCCAGCCGATGTTCCCCGTCGCCGATGACCTCATGTCGCTCCTCGATCTGGAGGAGTTGGACACCGACCTGTACCGGGGCGCCAACGAGCCCTCGTCGCAGCTGCGGCCGGCCCTGTACGGGGGGCAGGTCGCCGCCCAGGCCCTGCGGGCGGCCGCCCACACCGTGCCCGAGGGCCGGCTGCCCAACTCGTTGCACGGCTACTTCCTGCGCCCGGGCCGGGCCGACCGGCACGTGATCCTCCGGGTGGCTCGCGACCGGGACGGCGGCTCGTTCTCCGCCCGCCACGTCGTCGCCGTCCAGAACGGCGAGGTCATCTTCAGCATGTCGGCGTCGTTCCAGACCCCGAAGGCCGGTCCCGAGTGGAGCACGCAGCGGACGCCGGCCGACGTGCCAGAGAACCTGGAGGACCGCACCGGGATCCCCGGCTACCAGTCGATGCTGCAGATCCGGGCCCTGCCCGCCACCGTGCCCCACGAGCCCGGGCAATGGCCGGTGCCGGGCCGGCTCTGGTGCAAGACGTGGACGCCCATGCCCGACGACCCGGTGCTGCACGCCTGCGTGCTGACCTACGCCTCCGACTTCGGCTCCGGCTTCGGCGACGGGACCGTCGAAGGGTTCCCGCGCGGCGGGCCGAGCATCGACCACTCGCTCTGGTTCCACGAGAGCCTGCGCCTCGACGAGTGGGTGCTGCTCGAAATGTGGCCATTGAAGGCGGGCGGCAGCCGGGGCCTGTACGCCGGCACCATGCAGGATCGGGACGGGCGGGTGGGGGCGATGCTGACCCAGGAGGTGTTGTTCCGGGCACCACCCGGGCCGTTGCCGGTCCCGACGGCGGGGCCGACTCCGTCGGCGTAGGGCCCCGAGCCACGAACCGCGTTGGTCGTCATGAAAGCGCGCAATTCAACGTCAATAGTTGCGGGAATTGCTCACAATCAGACTGAAGTCCCGGTCCGGCACCCCCCCGCTCACCCTCGAAAGTGGTCGATAGAACGTCATAGTGACGTTCTATCGGCCACAATGGCCGGCCGTCTCCGCCAGCGGCTCGCCGGCCCGGCCCGGGGGCCGCCGACCCGGGGGCCGGCGATCCGGGGGCCGGCGGCCTACAGGGTGACGACGACCTTGCCCATGGCCCGCCGTTCGGCCATGTCCCGGAAGGCCTGGGCGGCCTGGTCGAGGGGGTAGCTGGCCGAGGTGTGGGGCCGCAGCCTGCCCTCGCTCCACCAGCCGACCATCTCGGTCACGTTGGCCCGGTGCCGTTCCGGCTCGCGCATCACGAACGACCCCCAGAACACGCCCACGATGCTGCACCCCCTCAGCAGCGCCAGGTTCAGCGGGATCTTGGGGATGTCGCCGGCGGCGAAGCCGACCACCAGGAACTTGCCGTCCCAGGCGGTGGCCCGCAGCGCCGGCTCCGAGTAGGGCCCGCCCACCGGGTCGTAGACGACGTCGGCCCCGTCGCCGCCGGTGAGATCCCGGACGACCGTCTTCAGATCCTGGGTGGAGTAGTTGACCGTCTCGGTGGCGCCGTACCTACGGCACAGGTCCAGCTTCTCGTCGCTCGACGCGGCGGCGATGACCCGCGCCCCCATGAGGGCGCCGATCTCGACGGCGGCCAGCCCGACCGCGCCGGCTGCCCCGAGAACCAGCAACGACTGGCCCGGTTGCAGATCGGCCCGGTCCTTCAGGGCGTGGTGCGACGTGCCGTAGGCGTAGAGCAGGCCGGCGGCGTCGGCGTAGTCGACGTCATCGGGGAGGGCCACGGTAGTGTCGGCGGAGAGGGCGGCGATCTCGGCCAGGCCGCCGATGAAGAGCGAGGACCCGAGCACCCGGTCGCCGACCTGGAAGCGGTCGACGCCTTCGCCCACCGACATCACCACGCCGGACACCTCGCTGCCGGGCACGAACGGGGGCTTGGGCTTGAACTGGTACAGGTCCTGGATCATGAGCAGATCCGGGAAGTTGACCGAGCACGCCTTCACGTCGACCAGGACCTGCCCCGGTCCGGCGACCGGCTGGTCGACCTCGCCCACCTCGAGCAGCTCGGGGCCGCCGAAGCGGGTGCACACGATCGCTTTCATGACGCGGCGACCGGCCTTTCGTACAGGGTCGTGCGTTGTTCCAGGCGCCGGCCGATGGGTTCGACGAGGGCCCGGAAGTCGTCCTCGTGCAGGCCCTGACCGTGGGAGGCGCCGGCCGCCCGGGAGATGTTCTCGTTGACCAGGGTCCCGCCCAGGTCGTCGACCCCCGCCTGCAGCAGTTGGCGGACGCCGTCGACGCCCAGCTTCACCCATGACGCCTGGATGTGATCGATGACCCCGTGGTAGGCGATGCGGGCGACGGCATGCATGAGCACGACCTCCCGCCAGGTCGGGCCCCGCCGGGCCCGGCGCTGCAGGTAGATCGGCGCCGCCATGTGCACGAACGGGAGGCCGACGAACTCGGTGAAGCCGCCCGTCTCCTTCTGCAGCGCTCGGGTGATGACCATGTGGCGGGCCCAGTGCCGGGGCGCCTCGATGGCGCCGAACATGATCGTGACGTTGGACCGCAGGCCGACCGAATGGGCGGTGCGGTGGGCGTCGAGCCACTGCTGGGTGTCGATCTTGTCCGGGCAGAGGACCGCCCTGATGTCGTCATCGAGGATCTCGGCCGCTGTCCCCGGCAGGCTGCGCAGCCCGGCCGCCATCAACCGTTCCAGGTAGGTGCTGAGCGGTTCGCCCAGCCGGCGCGCCCCTTCTGTCACCTCGAGTGCGGTGAAGCCGTGGACGTGGATGCCGGGGGCCGCTTCTTTGACCGACCGGGTCACGTCGATGTAGTAGTCGCCGTCGAAGTCGGGATGGATCCCGCCCTGCAGGCAGACCTCGGTGGCACCCATGTCCCAGGCTTCACGGGTGCGCTGGGCGATGTCGTCGAGGGTCAGGAGGTAGGGCGTGCCTCGGAGGTTGAGCGACAGCGGTCCCTTCGAGAACCCGCAGAACCGGCACTTGAACGTGCACACGTTGGTGTAGTTGATGTTGCGGTTCGACACCCAGGTGACGGCGTCGCCCACCGCCTGGGACCGCAGCTGGTCGGCCACCTCGGCCACTGCCCGCACCTCTGGGCCGCGGGCCGAGAACAAGGTGGTGATCTGGTCCTCGCCGACCTCCTGGCCCAGTTGCACGCCGGCCAGCACCTCACCCACCGGGCCGCCGGCGGAGGGCCGGCCGGCCAGGATCTGGATGGGCGTCTGGTCGGCGCCGGAGTACCACTGGGTCGAGCGGCGGCCGACCAGGATGACCTCGGCGCCGTCGCCGACGTTGCGGTACTCGCCGACCCGCTGCGGGTAGACGGCGCCCGGGTCGTCGCGCCCCAGGCTCTCGGCGTCGCTCCGGTCGAGCACCGGGAACCGCATGCCGGCGTCCAGCCAGCGGTCCGGATCGGACGCGAACTCGGGATAGATCGTCAACCTGGGGGCCAGCGTGTGCCCGGCTGCCTCCGTCGCCTCCCGCAGCCGGTCGAGTGATGGCCAGGGGCGTTCCGGGTTGACGAAGTCGGCGGTGACGGGGGAAACGCCACCCCAGTCGTCGATGCCGGCGCCCAACAGTGCGGCAAAATCGTCGGACAGGTTGGGCGGGGCCTGCAGGTGGATCGTGGCCGGGAGGATGGTGCGGGCCAGGGCGATGGCGTCGATGAAGTCGTCGGTCGGGCACGGCTCGGCCCGGTGCATGGCGGTGCCCGGCTTGGGCAGGAAGTTCTGCACGATGACTTCCTGGATGTGGCCGTGCCTCTCATGGCTGGCGGCGATGGCCTCGAGGGCCTGGATACGGTCGGCCCGGTCCTCGCCGATGCCGACCAGGATGCCCGTGGTGAACGGGATGGCCAGCCGCCCGGCGGCTTCCAGGGTGGCCAGCCGGCGGGCCGCCACCTTGTCCGGCGAGCCGCGATGGGCTTCGATGTCCTCGCGCAGGGTCTCGAGCATCATCCCCTGGCTGGCCGTCACCGGCCGCAGGGCGGCCAGTTCCTCGGCGTAGAGGGCGCCGGCGTTGGCGTGGGGCAGCAGGCCGGTCTCCTCGACGACCAGCCGGCACATGGCCACCAGGTAGTCGACCGTGCTGGCGTAGCCGTGCTCGGCCAACCACTCGCGGGCGACCGGGTAGCGCTCCTCGGGTCGTTCGCCCAGTGTGAACAGCGCCTCATGGCAGCCCAGGTCGGCACCGCGCCGGGCTACGTCGAGCACCTGGTCCGGGGTCATGTACGGGGATTCGATGCGGGCCGGCGCCTTGGCGAAGGTGCAGTATCCGCACCGGTCCCGGCACAACATGGTCAAAGGGATGAATACCTTCGGCGAGAAGGTGATTCGCGTCCCGAACGCCAGGTCCCGGGTGGCCCGGGCCCGATCGAGCAGTTCCGGCTCCATAGGGGGTGCACGCTACCGGGGCCGGAGCCCGAGCGGCGATCTACGATCCCGGCCATGGACGCGCTGACCGCCCGCAAGACGTGGAGGACCGTGGAACCGCTCCACGGCATGATCTACTTCGCCCCCGAAGCCGACGACAGTTATGCCGCGATCGGTATCAAAGGCAACCGCACCGGTTACTTCGCCTCCCGATCGGCCGCCTTCGGCGCGGCGCCGGCCGAGGTGGTGATCTCGACCTTTTACAACTTCCATCCCGGCCTGGTCCGCCGGTGCATCCCGTCTGCATGGGAGCAGGCCACGCCGGCCGATGTGCTCGGCGCCCGTCTGGAGGTGGTCGACCGGGCCCTCGAGCGACTGCTCGGTGCCGACGCGCTGGCGTCGCCGGAGATGGCCGAGGCGGCCGGGCTGGCCCGGACGGCGGCCGAGGCGGCGACCGACGATGTGGCCGGCCGGCCGCTGTTCGCCGCCCATGCCTCGCTGCCCTGGCCGCAGCCGGCCCACCTGGTGCTGTGGCACGCCCAGACGCTCCTACGCGAGTACCGGGGCGACGGCGCCACATCGCCGGGCTGGTGACGGCCGGCCTGGACCCGGTCGAGACCCTGATCAGCCACGCCGCGACGGGCGAGGTCCCGGAGGTGGTGCTGCGGGCGACGCGGGCGTGGCCGGCCGAGGAATGGGAGGCGGGGGTGGGCCGCCTGGTCGATCGGGGCCTGGTCGAGCCGGGTGGCGGTTGCGCCCTCACCGAAGCCGGGCGCACCCTGCGCCAACGGCTGGAGGACCGCACCGACGAGCTGTCGGTGCGGCCGTACGCCGCCCTCGGCGACGACGGCTGCCACCGCCTGCGCACCCTGGCCCGCCCGTTCTCGCAGGCCGTCGTTGCCGGCGGTGGGCTGAACCCGGACCCGGCCCGGTTCCAGGACTGAGCGATGAGCGACCCGATCCGGAGCCCGGCCGAGTTCCGTTCCGGCCAGATCGTGACCGTCTTCCGCAGCCGGCTGCGCACCGACAACCAGGACGCCTACCGCGAACACTCGGCTCAGATCGCAGCGCTGGCGGAGACCATGCCCGGGCTGGTCGACGTCAAGGCGTTCACTGCGTCGGACGGGGAGCGGGTCACGATCGTGACCTTTGCCGATCATGAGGCCCAGGATGGCTGGCGCCGGCACACCGACCACCTCGACGCCCAGCGCAAGGGGCGTTCCGACTACTACGCCGAGTACTCGATCCAGGTGGCCGAGACGGTCCGGGCCACCCAGTTCGCCGTGGCCGACCGGCCGGCAGATACTTGACAGAAGTCAAATATCTGGGTAGTGTGGGAACATGAGCGAGAAATGGGATGAGGGCGACCGTTACGTAGTCATTTCGGCGGATACCCACGCCGGCGCCGACCTGCTCGATTACAAGCCGTACCTGGCTTCGCAGTTCCACGACGCATTCGACGAGTGGGCCAAGTCCTACATCAGCCCGTTCGACGACCTGATCATCGCCACCGCCAAGCGCAACTGGGACTCGGAGTTCCGCGTCTCCGAGATGGACGCGGACGGGGTGGCCGCCGAGCTTCTGTTCCCGAACACGGTGCCGCCGTTCTTCCCGACCTCGCCCAACATCACCATCAGCCTTCCCCGCACCCGTGAGGAGTTCGAGCAGCGGTGGGCCGGCGTCCAGGCCCACAACCGCTGGCAGATCGACTTCTGCTCGCTGGCCCCCAACCGCCGGCGCGGCCTCATCCAGGTCTTCCCGAACGACGTGGAGAAGGCCATCGAGGAGATCAAGTGGGGCGTCGAGCAGGGTTGCTTCGGCGCTGTGCTGGTGCCGGCCGTGTCGCCCGGCGACGAGGTCGTCGCCCCGCTGTTCCACACCCGGTACGAGCCGCTGTGGGCCCTCTGCCACGACCTGGACCTGACCATCGTCCAGCACAGCGGGGCCGGCAGCCCGATCATGCCGATGGACCAGCCGGCCTCCAACCCGGTGCTCATCACCGAGATGGCGTCGTGGGCCCAGCGCACGCTGCCCCACCTGATCCTGGCCGGCGTGTTCGAGCGCTACCCCAACCTGCGCTTCGTGCCGACCGAGCAGGGCACCTACTGGGTGCGGGCCCAGCTGATGACTCTCGACGCCATGGTCCCGACCATGAAGTCGTCGGCCGACAATCGGACCTACGGGGTGTTCGGCGGGTCGAGCGTGGACGAGCTGACCATGTCGCCCAGCGAGTACGTGCAGCGCAACGTGTATTTCGGCGCTTCGGCACTGGGCCCGTACGAGAAGGACATGATCCGCTGGCTGGGCGCCGACCACATCCTGTGGGGCAGCGACTACCCGCACGAGGAGGGCACGACGCCCGACTCCAAGATCGCCATCCAGTGGGCTCTCCACGACCAGCCGGTCGAGGACACCCGCCAGATCCTGGCCGGCAACGCCGGCCGCCTGTACGGCTTCGATCTCGATGCCCTGGCCCCGGTGGCGGCCGAGATCGGCCCCAGGGTGGAGGACGTGCACCAGCCGCTGGGCGACACCGGCTACATGGCGCCACTGGCTTTCCAGATGAGGCCGTTCGAGGGTGGCCTGGCGCTGAAGCGCATGGCTCCCGCCCGCAGCTGAGCGGGGCGGACTACAAAGGGGGCGTGAGCCCCAGCCCGTCGCGCCCCGACGCCTCCACCGGTGCCTTTCAGACCGACAACACGATCATGCCGGCCGGCGGCAGTTCGTTCCCGCCCATCGCCGACTACGCGTTCCTGTCGGATTGCGAGACCAACTGCCTGATCGCCCCGTCCGGGGCGGTGGAATGGATGTGTCTGCCCCGCCCGGATTCGGCCAGCCTGTTCGGGGCCATTCTCGATCGCAGCGCCGGCACCTTCCGCGTCGGTCCCTACGACGAGATGGTGCCGGCCGCCCGCCGGTACATCCCGGGCAGTCTCATGCTCGAGACCACCTGGCAGACCCGCACCGGCTGGATGATCGTCCGTGACGCGCTGTGCATGGGCCCCTGGCACAACCTGTCCGAGCGGTCCAAGACCCACCGCCGGTCGCCGACCGATTTCGACGCCGAACACTGCCTGGTGCGCACCATCAGGTGCGTCACCGGGACGGTCGAGCTGTCGATGACCTGCGACCCGGTCTTCGACTACGGGCGCAAGGAGTCGTGCTGGGAGTACGCCGGCGACGGCTACGGCGAGTTGGTGGCCACCGCCCCCGACGAGGCCGTCCGGCTGCGGGTCACGACCAGCCTGCGGCCGGGCATCGAGCGGCGCAGCCTGAAGGCCCGCACCCGCATGGTGGAGGGCGACGAGCACTTCGTCGCCCTGTCGTGGTCGCCGCTGCCGGCGCCGATGACCTTCGCCGAGGCCCATGAGCGGATGAACCGCACGTCCGAGCACTGGCGGCAGTGGATAACCGAAGGGGACTTCCCCGACCACCGCTGGCGCAGTTACCTCCAGCGCAGCGCCCTGACACTGAAGGGCCTCACCTACGCACCCACCGGTGCCCTCCTGGCGGCGGCCACGACCAGCCTGCCGGAGACGCCCCACGGGGAGCGCAACTGGGACTACCGCTACGCCTGGGTGCGCGACTCCACGTTCGCCCTGTGGGGCCTCTACACCCTGGGCTTCGACCGGGAGGCGGACGACTTCTTCTATTTCATCGGCGACGCCGTGCGCAACGGCGAGGACCTGCAGATCATGTACGGGGTGGGCGGTGAACGGGAGCTCACCGAGAGCACGCTTACCAACCTGGCCGGCTACGAGGGCGCCTGCCCGGTGCGCATCGGCAACGGCGCCTACAACCAGAAGCAGCATGACGTGTGGGGCGCCGTCCTCGACTCGGTGCTGCTGCACGCCCGGTCCCGCAGCCGCCTGCAGGAGTCGATGTGGCCCATCCTGAAGGCGCAGGTCGAGATGGCGGCCGCCCACTGGGAGGAGCCCGACCGCGGCATCTGGGAGGTCCGGGGCGACCCCCAGCACTTCGTGTGCAGCAAGTTCATGTGCTGGGTCGCCCTAGACCGCGGCGCCCGGCTGGCCCGCATGTACGACAAGGCCGAGTACGCCGACAAGTGGCAGGCGCTGGCCGATCAGATCCACGACGACATATGCACCCGGGGCGTCGACGAGCGGGGCGTGTTCACCCAGAGCTACGGGTCCACGGGGCTCGACGCCTCCAACCTGCTGATGCCGTTACTCCGGTTCCTGCCACCCGAAGATCCGCGTATCCGGGCCACCGTCCTGGCCATCGCCGACGAACTGACCGAGGACGGCCTGGTGCTGCGGTACCGGACCGACGAGACCGAGGACGGCCTCCATGGCAAGGAGGGCACGTTCACCATCTGCTCGTTCTGGTTGGTGTCCGCCCTGGTGGAGATCGGCGAGGTCGACCGGGGCCGCCGGCTGTGTGAGCGGCTCCTGTCGCTGGCCAGCCCGCTGGAGCTCTACGCCGAGGAACTCGATCCGCACAGCGGGCGCCACCTGGGGAACTTCCCGCAGGCGTTCACCCATCTGGCACTGGTCAACGCGGTGATGCACGTGATCCGGGCCGACGAGGCCAAGGCCGAAGATGTCGTCAACGTCCACGGCGAACCGGTCTCGGTCGACATCCGCGTGCACCCGATGGCCGACGACCCGATATCGCCGAACGGGGAATAGCGCCTAGAGCCAGCTGACCCGGGCGCCGGCCAGCGCCGGCTCGCCGGGCGTGTCCGCCGGCGGGTTGCCCAGTTCCCCGGCCCGGACCCGGGCCAGGAGGTCGCGGACGGTGGCGACGATCTGCGGGGCGGCGGCCGCCATCTGGGCGGCGTCGTCGGGCCCGGCCGAGTCGGGCGGCAGATCGGCGCCGGACAGCAGGCCGGGCAGGTCGGCCAGCTGCGCGTGGAGCCAGGCCATCGGGTCGGCGCTCAGGTCCTCGTCGTACCTGCGGTTGCCCGGCTCCCAGCCGCGGAACGTCGGGTGGTGGTGGGTGCGGTCGTGGCTGCCCGGCTCACCGTCATAGGTCTCGAGCAGGTCGGCCCGCCACACCGGCCGGTCGATCACGATCGGCTGGGCCGCGTACACCGAGCCAGACAGTGGCGGCCGCTCGAGCAGCCGTACCTCCAGCCGGACCCCGTGCTCGGGACCCTCCTGGCCTTCCTTCTGCACCGGATCCAGGAAGTACAGGTCGCCGGCCACGACGCCCACCCGGTCGAAACCCCACGCGTAGAGCATGGGTCCGACGGTAGTGCTAACG
>DASZNC010000054.1:0-3478 GCA_035551615.1 Acidimicrobiales bacterium | reverse complement strand
TCCGCTTCGCCGAGGCGGCCCGGGCGGTGGGCCTGCCCACCGTGTTCGGCGCCGAGCTGTCGATCGGCCTGACCCGGCCGCAGAACGGGGTGGCCGACCCTGAGGGCCGGCACCTGGTGATCCTGGCCGCCGACCCGGTCGGCTACACCCGGCTGGCCCGGGCCATCTCGGTGGCCCACCTGCTGGGTGGGGCCAAGGGTCGCCCCGTGGTGGACCTCACCACGCTGGCCGCCATCGGGGCCGGGGGGTTACCGGACTTCGCCGATCTGGCCGCCGGGGTCTCGTCACCGATCGATTCGACGTGCCGGCACTGGATGATCCTCACCGGTTGCCGCAAGGGCCTGGTGCCGGCCGCCCTGCTCGATCACGGGCCGGGCCGGGCCGCCGCCGAGTTGCAGAGGTTGCAGCAGCTGTTCGGCCGGGACCGGGTGGTGGTCGAGATCTGGGACCACGGTGACCCGCTGGACTCCACCCGCAACGACGCCCTGGTGGCCATCGCCGACCGGGCCGGGGCGGCGGTGGTGGCGACCAACAATGTTCACTACCACCACCCCTCCCGACGCCCGCTGGCCACCGCGCTGGCCGCGGTACGGGCCCGCCGCAGCCTGGACGACATGGACGGCTGGTTGCCCGGCGGGGCCGGCGCCCACCTGCGCCGCGGGGCCGAGCAGCTGCGCCGTTTCGCCCGCTACCCGGGGGTGGTCGAGCGGGCGGCCGAGCTGGGTCGGGCCTGCGCCTTCGACCTGTCTCTCGTGGCCCCGAAGCTGCCGCCGTGGCCGGTCCCGCCCGGGGAGACGGAGATGTCCTACCTCCGCCAGATCACCGAAGCCGGCGCCACCCGTAGGTACGGCCCCCGGCCCGGTTCGGTACCCGGCGGTCGCAATGGCACGGCCGCCGGCGGGGCTGGGGCCCCGGCCCGGGCCGGGGAGGCCGGGGCGGCGGGGCCCCCGGCCGGGAATGTGAAGGCGTGGCGGCAGATCGATCACGAGTTGGACATGATCGAGAAGCTGGAGTTCCCCGGTTACTTCCTGATCGTGTGGGACATCGTCGAGTTCTGCCGGACCCACGACATCTACTGCCAGGGCCGGGGCTCGGCCGCCAACTCGGCCGTCTGTTACGCCCTCGGCATCACCAAGGCCGACGCCGTCGGCCTCGGCCTCCTGTTCGAACGCTTCTTGTCGCCGGAGCGGGACGGCCCCCCGGACATCGACGTGGACATCGAGAGCGGCCGGCGGGAAGAGGCCATCCAGTACGTGTACCGCCGGTACGGCCGGGGGGCGGCGGCCCAGGTCGCCAACGTGATCACCTACCGACCCCGCTCGGCGGTGAGGGACATGGGGAAGGCGCTCGGAGCCGCCCAGGGGCAACTCGATGCGTGGTCCAAGCAGGTGGACGCGTGGGGTCCTTTGACCTCTACTGCCGACCACGAGATACCGGATGCGGTGATGGAGTTGGCCGGCCAGGTCCAGCATTTCCCCCGCCACCTGGGCATCCACTCCGGTGGCATGGTGATCTGCGACCGGCCGGTGTCGGAGGTGTGCCCGGTGGAGTGGGCCCGGATGGCCGACCGCAGCGTGCTGCAGTGGGACAAGGACGACTGCGCGGCGGCCGGGCTGGTCAAGTTCGACATGTTGGGGCTGGGCATGCTCACCGTCCTGCACGCGGCGGTGGACCACGTGCTGGAGTTCCACGGCGTAGAGGTGGATCTGGCTGCCATCGACCAGGAGCCCGAGGTCTACGACATGTTGTGCCGGGCCGATTCGGTCGGGATCTTCCAGGTGGAGAGCCGGGCCCAGATGGCGACGCTGCCCCGGCTCAAGCCGCGGGAGTTCTACGACCTGGTGGTGGAGGTGGCCCTGATCCGGCCCGGTCCCATCCAGGGCGGTTCCGTCCACCCCTACATCCGCCGGCGCAACGGGACGGAGAAGGCGACCTACCTCCACCCCCTGTTGGAGAAGAGCCTGGCCAAGACGCTGGGTGTCCCCCTGTTCCAGGAGCAGCTCATGCAGATGGCCATCGACGTGGCCGGTTTCACGGCGGCCGAGTCCGACCAGCTCCGCCAGGCCATGGGCTCCAAGCGCAGCGTGGAGAAGATGACACTGCTCAAGGGGCGGCTGTACGAGGGGATGGCCGAGCGGGGGATCGTCGGGGAGGTGGCCGACGCCATCTGGGACAAGCTGGTCGCCTTCGCCAACTTCGGCTTCCCCGAGAGCCATTCGGTGAGTTTCGCCTACCTGGTGTACTCGTCGGCCTGGCTCAAGCACCACTACCCATCGGCGTTCTGTGCCGGGCTGCTCGACGGTCAGCCGATGGGCTTCTGGTCGCCCCAGACGATCGTCTCCGACTCGCGGCGCCACGGTGTCGAGGTGCGGCGCCCCGACATCAATGCCAGCCACGCCGGCTCCCACCTCGAAGCTGCCGACCGGAGCGCCGGCGGGGCGGCCGTGCGGCTGGGCTTCTCCTACGTGCGGGGGATAGGTGACGAGTTGGCTTCCCGGTTGGCGGCCGGGCAGCCGTACCGCGACATCGAGGAGGTCGTCACCCGGGCCGGGCTGACCCGGGCCCAGGCCGAGGCGCTGGCCACGGCCGGGGCGTTCGAGGGGTTCGGGATGTCCCGGCGTTCGGCGCTGTGGACGGCCGGGGCGGTGGCCGCCGCCGGCGGAGGGTCGGGCCGGCGGCAGGTGGCCGGGCCGGCGGGCGGCGGGTTTGGTGGTGGGGGGTCGCCGCGGCGGGGGCGGGGGTCGCCGCCGCAACCGGTGGAGGGAGCGGCCGAGGGAGTGGTCGCCACTCCAGGTGGTGGAACGGGCGGTTTTCAGGCAGATCCGGGGCGGTCGGGGGCGGCGGCCCCGTCATTGTGTGCAGTTCACCCCCCTATAGCGCGGGTTAGTGAACACAATGCCGATGACGAAGGGGTCGAACCGGCCCGGTCGACCACGCAGAGTGGCGAAGGGCCGAACCCGTTGGCGCCGGCCCCGCCGTCGGGGGTTCCGGCCGGGCGGCCGCATCAGGAGCGGTTGACCGGCTTGGTCACCGGGGGGCGGGCCCCGACGCTGCCGGGCATGACCCCGGTCGAGGCCAGCCAGGCCGACCTGTGGGCGACCGGCCTGTCGCCGGACACCTACCCGACCGAGTTCGTGCGGGCCGACCTGGCCGCCGCCGGCGTGGTCACCGCCGCCGGACTGGTGGAGGTACCGGCGGGGGATCGGGTGAAAGTGGCGGGGGTGGTCACCCATCGGCAGAGGCCGGCGACGGCCCAGGGCGTGACCTTCATCAACCTGGAGGACGAGACCGGCCTGATCAACGTCGTCTGTTCCAAAGGATGCTGGGCCCGTTACCGGCGGGCGGCCAGGTCCAGCCCGGCCTTGGTCATCGACGGCCGGTTGGAACGGGTGGAGACGGTGATCAACGTGGTCGCCGAGCGCATCCAACCCCTCGTGCTCGATCAGAGCGGATCGTTGCGATCGAGAGATTTCCGTTG
>DASZNC010000053.1:0-44332 GCA_035551615.1 Acidimicrobiales bacterium | reverse complement strand
AACCTGGGGCGCTCGCCCACGGTGGACCAGATCGCCCAGCATCTCGGCACCTCGTCCGAAGCGGTGCTGGAGGCGATGGAAGCCTCCTACAGCTACACCCCCGCGTCGCTGGACGCTCCGGGTCGCGAGGACGAGGAGACTTCAGAGCCGCCGTCGGTCGAGACCGGTTACGAGGCGGCGTTGAATAGGGCCTGGCTGCAATCGGTGCTGCCGGCGCTCGATCCCGATGAGCAACTGGTCATCCGGCGGCTGTATTTCGACGGGGAAACCCAGAGGTCGATCGGTACCGAAATGAACGTCAGCCAGATGCAGATCTCCCGCATCCATGCCCGTGCGCTCCAGCGGTTACGGGTCGCCGCTGACGGGTCGAGGGCGACCGCCGTCGCTCAGTAGTTACCGGGCGGGTCAGAGGCCGGGAAGTCATCGCCCTTCTCGTGGGACTCGTCGGACCTCGGCGCGGCATTGTCCTTACCCGGTTCGACTTCTTCGGGCTTGGAGCCGTGCTCGCCTCCGGTCCCTCCCATTTGGTCATCGGCATCGGACGTCATAGCCGACAACTACCCCAAAAGTGGCAACGTACACATCGCCGGGTCCGGCGCGACAGGACCCGGCCTATGCGGCAAAGGCCGGGTCCGTCACGGTCAGCCGTGCGCCGGCGGCCACCTGGCCTCCCATATACCCGATCAGCGCCCGGCCATTCACCGGTTTGTGCGAGAATCTGGCCGCGGTGGAGCGCAGACGGAGGAGCACGAGCACATGAAGAGCAGATTGGTGACGGCCCTGACGGCCACCGGCGTGGCCGTCGCCACCGCCGGCATCACCGCCGGTCCGGCCTTGGCGACCGGTTCCGACACCGGCACCGACTCGACGTCCACCACCGGGCCGACCACCACCAGCACCACCACGGCCACCTCGGCGCCTTCATCGTCGACCACCACGACGGTCCCGTCATCGACGACGAGCACCCCCTCGTCGACGACCACGACCCCGGCGGCGTCGACCACGACCGTCGCCCATGCGACCACCGCGACCACCACCACGACGGTGGCGCCGGCACACACCAACGCCCGGGCCCAGGGCACCCCCAATCCGGACGCCTACTACGGCAACCCCAAGGTCGGCGTGCGCATCGCCTCCGACGCGCCCGGCCTCTACCCGGTCTTCGGGACCGACAACGCGCCCAACCTGAGCGGGTTCTCCATCCAGGCCAGCCCCGGAAGCCAGGAACCCACGTTGGATGGCGTGCCCAATCCGCAGCCGGTATGCGCTCCCGACACCGTTCTGGACGGATACACCACGCCCAACGAGTACTGCGAAGCCGACACCGACAGCGGCTTCGAGTTCCCCATGGCCGACACCCAGGAGCCGTTCGACTTCTCGGTGGCCACGTCCCAGGTCGGGTACGTGCATGATCCCGACCAGACGGTGCCGCAGACCGTCAACGAGGAAGCCTGCCCCGGCCAGGCGGGCACCGACAGTTGCAGCGACTTCGCGTACGTCCCCGACACCAGTGAGGAGGTCACCTGGTTCGACTACATCGGGACCTACCGGCCGCTGGAGGTCACGGTCAAGACCACCGACGGCCAGTTCCTCACCGGTGTGCACGTGAACCTGACCTGCACGGCGCCGGCCGCCGATCCCTCCTACGCCTGCCCGGGCCCGGGTGAGAAGGACAACCTGGGCACCACCTACGTTCCGCCGCTCCAAACCAACTTCCGGTCGCTGGCTTCCACGTCGAGCACCAGCACGGTCACCGGCGCGCACGGCACCGGCAGCTTCTCCGGGATCTACCTGCCGGGCGTGAGTGTCAGCCTGGCCGTGACCCCGCCGGCCGGGTACCAGGCGGCCTCGCTCGTGTCATCCGTCGCCTCGCCGGTCACGGCCGCCGCCACCACCGGTGCGGCCATATCTGCGGCCGCCCGCACGCCCATCGACCTGGTCGTGGTGCTGGCCAAGAACCCGCCGACGACGACGACGACCACCACCACCACCACCACCACGGTGCCGGCCACCACCACGACGACGCCACCGAAGGCGGCGGCGGCCACCGGCACGCTGCCATTCACCGGCTCGTCGGCCGAGGACGGCGCCGAGGCGGCCGCGGCCATGCTGCTCGTCGGCAGCGGGCTGGTCCTGGCCGGTCGCCGGCGGGGGCGCCGAGGAGCGCACTTCCAGAAGCGACGGTGAGCGGGTTCGACCCGACGGCCGGGTTCCCCGTCTGGTTCGCCCGGACCCCGGCACCCGACGGCCAGATGCATCTGGCCTGCGTCATCGGTGAGGAGCATCCGTACCGCCACGTCGTCGACGTGCCCGGTGACCAACCGGGAACCGTCCTCTACCGGGCCGAGTACGACGCCGCCGGTCAGATGACAAGGGCCACTGTCGATCCGGCGTTCGCGCCGGGCGCCGTCGACCTCTGGTACAGCGAGCTGCCCGAGCCCGACGCCGACCCGCCGGCCACCAACCTGCTGGCGTTCGCCACGCCGGAGTGGCCGGACGGGACGATCGTGGCCGCCGCCGCGCTGGAGGAGGCCGGCATCGACCCGCGCGAGCAGGTCGCCGCCGTGAGGTGGTGGAACGGGACCGGACAGGTGCACCAGGTCTTCGTCGCCGCCCACATGCGCCGGAAGCGGATCGGGACCAAGCTGGTCCTGACCGGCGCCGCCCTCACGGTCGGCCGGCGCTGGCCGTCACTGTGGTCGGGCGGCGAGCTCACCGATCTGGGCACCAGCTGGATCTCGGCTTCGGTCTGGGCGGCCCGGGTGGCGCCCCGCAGCCTGGAGGTCCCGCCGATGACGCCGGACGATCCCGGCCAGTAGCCCGGCTGCCCGGCGCCGGCCCGGCCCCAGGCGCTGGCCGTCCCAGCCCGGGCCCTAGCCTGGCGCCGGCCGCTCCGGACTCAGACGACCAGCTGGCGGCTCTCGATCAGGCGCGGCTCGTGCACGGCGCTCGGGTGGGGAATGGCCGGCCGGCCGTAGCGGTAACCCTGAGCGGCATCGCAGCCGAGGTCGATCAGCATGCGCTCCTGCACATCGGTCTCGACGCCCTCGGCGATCACCCGGATGTTCAGCGAGTGACCCAGGCTGATGATGGCCCGCACCACCTGGATGTCGTCCTCGTCGGCGGCACCGAGACCGGCCACGAAACTGCGGTCGATCTTGATCACATCGAGCGGGAAACGGCGCAGGTAGGCCAGGCTGGACCAGCCGGTACCGAAGTCGTCGAGGGCCAGGCGCACGCCCAGCTCCTTCAACGATTCGAGGGCCCGGCGGGCCGACGGGCCGGTGTCGATGAGCGTGGTCTCGGTCAGCTCCAGGCACAGCTCGCCGACGCCGAGCTGATGCTCGTCGATGACCCCGCCGACCAGGTCCAGGATGCCGGGATCGAGGAGCTGCTGGGCCGACAGGTTGACCGAGACGGTGCGCGGCGATCCGGCCCGGGACCATGCCGCCTGCTGGGCACACGCCGCCCGCAGTACCGCTTCGCCCAGGGCGGCGATGAGACCGGACTCCTCGGCGATGCTGATGAACTCGCCCGGGAGCATCAGGGCGCCGTTCGGGTTTCGAAGCCGGGCCAGCGCCTCGTAGGCCACCGTCGCCGATGTGGCCAGGTCGACGATCGGCTGGTAGGCGACCAGCACGCCGCCGTCCTCCAGGCTGGCCCGCAGGTGCTGTTCGGTGGCCAGGCGGTGGCGGGCCAGAGCGCCCATGGCCTGGCGGTACAGCTCGCACCGGTTGCGACCCCGCTCCTTGGCCCGGTACAGGGCGATGTCGGCCTGCTGCAGGAGGTCCTCCGGCTGCTGGCCGGCACCGGACAGAGCCACCCCGACGGATGCGCCGGCGGTGATCTGGCTGCCGTTGATCGTCATCGGTTCGGCCAGGCCGGCCCGGATGCGTTCGGCCAGGTCGAGGGCGTCGGTGGTGTCGGCCAGACCCTCGGCCAGGACCACGAACTCGTCGCCGCCCAGGCGGGCAACCGAATCCCCGGGCCGCACGATGCCGGCCAGGCGGGTGGCCACCGTGCGCAGCACCTGGTCGCCGACCAGGTGGCCGAGGCTGTCGTTGACCCGCTTGAAGCGATCGATGTCGATGAACAGCAGGGCGCAGAACGTGGACCGCCGCTCGGCCCGGGCGAACGCCTGGCTGATGCGGTCGAGGAGCAGCGCCCGGTTGGGCAGGCCGGTGAGCTCGTCGTGGGTCGCCTGGTGCGCCATGCGCTCGAGGATCTGGGTGCGCTCGGTGACGTCGCGGGCGTTGGCGACCACGCCGGCCACGTTCGGGTCCGAAAGACGGTTGGACGTCACGATCTCGACATGACGCCAGGTGCCGTCGCCGTGACGGATGCGGCACAGCAACGGGACCGGCTCGGTCGAACCGGAGAGCAGGCGCCGGCGGAGGGGGGCGCTCTGCTCGAAGTCGTCCGGGTGGAGGAGGGTCCGGATGTCGGTACCGATGGCCGATTCGAGGGGCCAGCCGGTCACCGCCGCCCAGGCCGGGCTGGCATAGGTGACGATGCCCTCAGCGGTCATCACCACGGTGAGGTCGGTGCTGTGCTCGACCAGGGCGGAGAACCGGGCCGCCGCCTTCTCCAGCTGGGTGTGGGTCCGGGTCAGGTCGGTCGCCAGGTCCCGCAGCGTCTGCTCGCTGTAGTGCCGCTCGGTCTGGTCCTCGATCTGGACGACGACATAGCTCACCTCCCCCTCGGCATTACGGGAGACGGCGACCCGGAGCTGGCACCACAGTGAGGCGCCGTCCAGCCGGCGGTAGCGCCGGGTCGTCGAATACGAACTGATCTCCCCGGCGTACAGGCGCTGGATGTCGGCGTGGTCGCCCTCGATGGCCTCTTCACCGGGACTGAGCAGGCCGCTGATCGGCATGCCCATCAGCTGTTCCTCGGTGTAGCCCAGGAGATGGCACAACGCCGGGTTGACGCTCAACCAGTCGCCGGCCGGGCTCAGCACCGCCTGCCCGATCGGCGCGCTGTCGGTCGCCACCCGGTGCAGGTCGCGGGCGGCGGAGAGATCGGCCGCCGCCTTCTGGGCGGCCACGCGGTCCGAGATGTCGCGGATGAACCCGTTGTACTGGCGGTGGCGGTCGTCGCCGCTGCCCCACATCGACAGCTCGGCGTCGAACGTGGCGCCGTCGCGCCGGTGGGCGACCGTCTCCAGCCGGAAGCCCAGATCGCGGCGATCGCTGCCGACCAGGCTGGTCAGTCCGTCGCGCAGGGCGGCCCGCTCGTCTTCGGGGAGGATGAGGTAGGCCAGGCTCCGACCTTTGACCTCATCGGCCGTCCAGCCGAGGATGCGCTCGGCCGCCGAGTTCCAGTCCGTGACCAGGCCGGAACCGTCCAGTGACACGAACGCGTCACCGGCCGAGGCCACGATCTGCTGGTACTGGGAGGCGGCGCGGCGCCGGTCGACCTCGCGCGCCCCGATGAGGAGCGCCACCGCCCCGGACGCCACGACGAAAGCGGACAGGGAGCGCAAGGCGTTCGGGCCCAGGTGGGCGGAGTGGGCCCCCAGGGCCATGGCCACGCTGCTGGCCCCCACCGCCATGGCTGCGGCCACGAACCCGCGCCGCAGTGCGACCAGCACGACGACGATGAGGATCAGGTAGAAGTAGCGGGCGTTCGATTGCGGTTCCCACCAGGACAGGTAGGCGGCCAGGCCACTGCCGACCAGCGTCTCGATGGCACCGGGAAGCGAGGTCTGGCCCAGGCGGGGCCGGTCGTTACTCACCAGCAGGACGGCGGCCGGGGCGACGGTCAGGATGCCGGACGCGTTCCCGACCGCGTAATCCCACATCATGGCGGCGAACCCGGCGGCCGTCGGGTGAATCTCCATGAGCAGGGCGGAACCGAACGCCGACACGACGGAGACGGCGATCCCGGTGCCGACCAACAATGTGACACGGGCCGTGACGGTTTTGACCAGCCGGACCATGAACGCCCAGCGGACGACCTCGGCCCCCAGGGTGTAGATCGCCGTCACGAGCAGGGCGCCGCTCACGACCCGCCAGGCATGGACGCCGCCGGTCCCGTTCATGATGAAGTACCCGAGGATCCGGCCGGCGAACGCCACCGGCGCCCACCGCCAACCGGCCAGAACCAGAGCGGTGAACATGACACCCGAGGGGGCGAACCAGACATATGTGTGCGAGGCGATGACGAACTCCGACGCCGCCCAGTTGGCGACGCCGGCGACGACGAGATACGCGGCTGCCAATGCTGCCCATGCCCCTGCCCTGGTCATAGAAGGCCGGCTGCCCCCCATCTGGTTCTCCCATCGGTGCCCCCGCACCAAGGGCCGTCATATCGGATCGGTCGTTTTCAGACTGAACTTGAGGGAAATCGCGGAAGACCGGACACCTATGGTGGGAGCGATGCCTGATTTCACCGGCCGTGTCGCTCTCGTCACCGGCGCCGCTCGCGGCATGGGCCGCACCCACGCTCTCGCCCTGGCCCGGGCCGGCGCCGACCTGGTGCTGGTCGACCGCTGCGCCGACGTGGACTCCGTCGGTTACCCGCTCTCCACCCCCGAGGACCTGAAGGAGACCGAGCACCTGGTCGCCGATCTGGGCGCCCGCGTGATCACCGAGGTGCTCGACGTGCGCGACCGCGACGCCCTCGAATCCGTCGTGGCCGCCGCCGTCGAGAGCTTCGGCCGTGTCGACATCCTCCTGGCCAACGCCGGGGTCAGCACGATGACGCCCATCCTGGGCGGGGCACCGTCGTCGTGGGACGAGGTGATCGCCATCAACCTGACCGGCGTCTACAACTCCATCCGGGCGGTGGCACCGACCATGATGAAGCAGCGCTGGGGCCGGATAGTGGCCACCGCGTCGATGCTCGGCCGGTCGGCCCAGCCGGCCCAGGCAGCCTACGTGGCCGCCAAGTGGGGCGTCATCGGCCTGGTCAAGTCGGCCGCCCAGGACCTGGCCTCGTTCGGCATCACCGTCAACGCGGTGGCGCCCGGCAACGTGGACACGCCCATGGTGCGCAACGACGTCCTGTTCCGGACGGTTCGGCCCGATCTGGAGAACCCGACGGCCGAGGACGCAGCCGCCGTGCTGCAGACCCTCCACGTCCAGCCCATCCCGTGGATCCCGCCGACGGAGATCACCGACGCCGTCATGTTCCTCCTCGGTGCCGAGCACATGACCGGCTCGGTGATCGATGTCAACGCCGGGGCGTCGGCCCGCTTCACCGCTTAGCCGAGGTCGTCGGCCGGGACCTGGTCGCCGGTCGGGCCGAGGCGGCGACGTGGGGCGAGCGTGGGGCGTTCGGGGCGACGGCGATGCCGGCGTGCCGGCGTGCGGGCGTGCCGGCGTGCCGGCGTGCCGGCGTGCCGGCGTGCCGGCGAGCGGGCGTGCCGGCGTGCCGGCGAGCGGGCGAGCCGGCGGGACCGGCCGCCTCGTCAGGAACCGGAGGCAGCCAGCTGCGGCTGCTCCTCGCAGATGCGGTTGCGGCCGGCCGACTTGGCCGCGAACAGTGCCTCGTCGGCGGCCCGAAGCGTCTCGGTGACCGGCCGGGGCTGATCCGGTGTCCACGCGGCCACGCCCCCGCTGACGGTGACCAGGGCGGGTGAGGTCGGGCGGCTGCCGTGCGGCACCCCCTGATCGGCGACCGCCCGGCGGATCCGCTCCGCCGCCGCCACCACCTCGTTGCGGCCGCCCTCGGGCACGAGCACGAGAAACTCCTCGCCCCCGTAGCGGTAGGCCAGTTCACCCGAGCGGGTGGCCGACCGGATGACGGTGGCCACCCGGCCGAGCACGTCGTCGCCCGCCTGATGGCCGTAGTGGTCGTTGTACAACTTGAAATGGTCGATGTCGAACATGGCCACGCCGTAGCTGTGGCCGGCGCGGGCGGCCCGTTCGGCCACACCGGCCAGGTCCTCCTCCATGCGCCGGCGGTTGCCCAGCCCGGTGAGCGGGTCGGTGAGCGAACGGCCGAGCAGCTCCCGGTTGGCCCGCTCCAGCTCATCCTGGAAATGGGAGACCTGACGGTGCAGGGCGGTCACCCGCTCGGCGGCGACCAGGCGGGTCTGCAGGACGAACGGATCGACCGGCTTGACCAGGTAGTCGTCCGCCCCCGCGCCCATCCCCTCGAGCACCTGCTCGCGCACGTCTAGGGACGTGACCAGCACGATGTAGACGTAGTGGTCCGAGCGCTCCCGGCGGGTCCGCCGGCACAACTCTGGCCCGTCGAAGCCGGGCATCATCCAGTCGCTCAGGAGCACGTCGACGTCCTGCGCAGCCAGTATCTCCCACGCCTCGTTGCCATCCTCGGCGACCAGGCACTCGTGGCCCAGGCGCGACACCATGGCCTTCAGGACGATCCGACTGGTGGCCTCGTCGTCGACGATCAGGACGCGCATTTGACCGCCTCGGTGTAGGCGGTCAAAGCCGCAAGGGTTCGTTGCATGGCCGCGTCGAAGTCGGGCTGGCGAGCCCCGGCGGCCGAACAGTCGCCCTCCCGGCCGTACCGCTCCATATCGGCCAGGACGGCGGCCAGTTCGGCGGCGCCGATGTTCGACGCGGCGCCTTTCAGAGTGTGGGCCACCCGCATCAGGCCGGGGGCGTCACCGCTGCGCACGGCCTGGCCCAGGTCGGCGCTCATCGGCTCGACCATGGCCACGAACTCCCGCACGATCTCGGCCAGCACCTCGCCGGCGCCATCGTCCAGGTCCAGGAGGGCGTCGATCTGGGACTGGTCCAACGGTTGGCCGACCGGCGCGACCACGGCCGGCAGCCAGCGGGCGATGGTCTCGGCCAGGATGTCGATCCGGATCGGCTTCGTCAGGTAGTCGTCCATGCCGGCGGCCAGGCACCGGTCGCGGTCGCCTTCCATGGCCGCCGCCGTCATGGCGATGATCGGCAGGTGACGGTCGGGGCTCTCGCTACGACGGATGATCCCGGTCGCCTCGAATCCGTCCATGTGGGGCATCTCGCAGTCCATGAGGACGAGGTCGTAGGGCTTGGCGGCGACGGCGGCGACCGCCTCCTCACCGTCATTGGCGATGTCGAAGCGGTGACCCAGCTTCTCGAGCACCTTGGTGGCGACCAGCTGGTTCATACGGTTGTCCTCGACCAGGAGGATCATGGCGGCGTTCCCTTCGGTCCGGCGCGGGGGGTTGTAACTGCGGACCTCGGCGACCGGTGTCGCAGCCAGATTGCTGATGAGGCACTCGTACAGCTCGGACGACCGCACCGGTTTGGTCAGGGTGGTGGCGAAGCCGCGGAGGTGCGATTCGGCGTGGCTCAGCCGCTCGCCCGATGAGCTGAGGAGGAACAGGGTGATCGGCGCGGTGGCCGGGTCGGACTTGAGTCGGGCGGCCAGCTCGATGCCGTCCATACCGGGCATGTTCATATCGAGGATGCCGAGGTCAAAGGGACGACCTTCACCCGCCGCCCGCCCCGCCTCTTCGATGGCCGTGAAGCCATCGATCGCCTCGACCGTCTCGACGCCCCAACTCGACAGTTGGCGGTGGACGATCATGCGGTTGGTGGCGTTGTCGTCGACGATGAGCGCCCGCCGGCCGGGGAGTTCCGACGATCTGACCTCGGACGGCTCCACGATGTCGGCGACCCGCAGGGAGACCTCGAACCAGAAGGTCGAACCCTCGCCCTCCGTGCTGTCGACGCCGATGCGCCCGCTCATGAGATCGACCAGCTGCCGGCAGATGGCCAGGCCCAGCCCGGTGCCCCCGAAGCGGCGGGTGGTGGAGGAGTCGGCCTGGGTGAAGGCCTGGAACAGGCGGGCCTGCACCTCGGGCCGGATGCCGATGCCCCGGTCGATGACCTCGAAGCGCAGGGCGGCCCGGTCGGCGTTGCGGTGCAGCACGGCGGCCCGGATGATGACCTCGCCGTCGGGACTGAACTTCACCGCATTGGAACCGAAGTTCAACAGGATCTGCGTCAGTCGCACCTTGTCGCCGAGAATGTGGCGGGGCACGTCGGGGTGGAGGTCGATCAACAGCTCGAGGCCTTTGGCGTGGGCCGGCCCGGCCAGCACCCGCCCGACCTCGTCGGCCAGTTCGATCAGGTCGATGCTGGTCTCTTCGAGCTGCATCTTGCCGGCTTCGATCTTGGAGAAGTCGAGGATGTCGTTGATGATCACCAGCAGGTTCTCGGCCGACGAGCGCACGCCCGACGCCAGCTCCCGCTGGTCCCGGTCCAGGTCGGTGTCGAGGAGCAGATCGGACAGTCCGATCACGCCGTTCATGGGGGTCCGGATCTCGTGGCTCATCGTGGCCAGGAACTGGGACTTGGCCCGCGAGGCGGCCATGGCATCGTCACGGGCGGCGACCAGTTCCTCGGACGAGCGCCGCAGGTCGGTCACATCGGTCCCGTTCAGGACGTAACCGTTCACCGAGGCGTCGTCGAGCAGGTTGGCCACGTTCCACGACACGGTGCGGCTGCTGCCGTCCGGCCGCCGCATGCCGATCTCGAACTCGGCCGCACCACCCGCCGGCAAGAGTCGCAGTTGCTCCAGGACCGAAGCGGCCTGCTCGGCGTCGATGTGATCGGCAAAGGCCGTCCCGACCACGCCGGCGATGTCGGAGCCCAGCACCCGGCTCCACGACCTGGTGGCGAAGGCGACGGTGAGGTCCTCCTCCACCACCACGATCAGGTCCCACGCCTTGTCGATCAGGAACCGGAACCGGGCCGACTTCAGCTCCTGGGCCTCGCGCACGGCGATGGCCAGGCGGACGGCGCAGACCACGATGGTGCCGGCGGCCAGCGCGACGGCGGCCGGTCGCACCGCCGCCACGGACGCGGCGATCAGCACGGCCAGCGCGGCCAAGGTGCCGAACGCGGGCAGGACGAAGCCGGGGGCGGTCTCGCTGCGGTCGCCCCGCCGGACCGAGTCGGCCGGCAGCCGCCACACCGCCACGCAGAGGAGCAGCAGGCTCAACGGCCAGGCGACGGAATTGGACACGTAGCCGGTGCGGCCGTCCGGGCTGAGCAGGTTGAAGCCGTCGCCGACGGCATTGACGGCCTGGGCGATGGAACAGACGATCAGGAACATCCGGTACCGGGCCGGCATGACCTTGACCGCCCCGAGCGACAGCGCCAGCAGGAGCACATCGCCGACCGGGTAGGCCAGGTTGGTCGTCGCCGCCAGGGCGCTCCCGCCGGCCGTGTGCATGACCGCACCGAACAGGAAGGCGGCCGACAGGGCGGCCACGGCCAGAGCGGCGATGAGACCGTCGAGCGAGGCGGCGACCACGGAGCCGACGGTCCCCCGGCGGATCACCAGCATCAGCCCGAAGTAGCAGAGCGGGAAGAAGCCGACCCAGAACAGGTCGGCCCAGGACGGATCAGCCGGGGAGGCGCCGCCCAGGGACTCCCATGACAGCACCAGGTCGCCGACCGCCCACGACACACCGGCCAGGCCGATGACGAGCGGTGACGTGAGGCCGCTGCGCTTCCAGTCCGGGGCGAACCAGCGCGCCGCGCACAGCAGGCTGATCACCAGCTCGAACGCGCCGACTCCCCAGCCGTCGACCGGCCCGAAGTAGGCGCCCGTAGCGCGCACGATCAACGACACGGAGTAGACCGCGACCAGCACGGCGCTGCCCACGAGCGCGGCGTTGATGAGCCGGGTGTAGGGCCGGCTCGCCCGTGATGCTGCCCTCATCACCTGTCTGGTACGGCCCGATCGGCCCAGACTATTAGCGAAACTGGTGCGCATCTCGGACAATCGGCGCAGCGGTGTGCATCGACGTAAGGCGTCGCGCTCCGGTACGGCGGGGTGGTGGGCGCCGGTTGGGCCGGCGCCGCGACTGGCCCCGCCACCGGCCGGCGGCTGGCCCGGCCGCAGGTCCCGTTGGCCCGACCGTTTCTGTGTGCGGTCTTAGGTATCTGTTGCGTAAAACCGCACACGGAACGGCGGCCGGCCTCGGCCGGTTCCGTGGTCGATTCTCCTGCTGTAACCAGGAATATCGGACTCAGAACAGGTGGGCCCGGCCGGCGACGCATACTCGCGTGACGAGGAGGTCACCGATGGAGCTGGTCCACGAGTTCGATTTCTATGCCACCTTGAAGCCCCCGGTCGCGTTCGGCGCCCGGATGTTCTTCGAGATCGTGGAAGGCAAGGTCACCGGCGAGAGGGTGTCGGGCCACCTGCTCTCCGGGGGCGGGGACTGGGTGGTCATGGGGGCCGACGGCTGGGGCCACCTCGACGTCCGGGCCCAGATCGCCACCGACGACGGGGCCTCGATCTACGCTCACTACACGGGATTGCTCGAGATGACCGAGAAGGTCATGGCCGCCACCTCGACCGGCGAGCCGACCGACTTCGCCGACCAGTACTTCCGGACCACTCCCCGCTTCGAGACCGGCGATGAGCGTTACGCCTGGATGAACCACACGTTGTTCGCGGCCGAAGGGCGCATGTCCCCCGGGGGTGGCGTCGAGTACCGGGTCCACCGGATCACCTGAATCCCGCTAACGGCACTCCCGGGTGGGTGCGGCCGGCCCTGGGCGAGCGCCGGAGCCATGCGGTGAGTAGCGGTAGCGTTGCGGGTCCCGGTCCCGGCCGGCTCCCCCCCTGATCCCCGCTCAACATGGCTCAACGCATCCGCCTCCGCCCGTGGCAGAAGGAGGCCCTCGAACTCACCTCCGCCTCCGACCGCCCGGACTTCCTGGCGGTCGCCACCCCGGGGGCGGGCAAGACCACTTTCGCCCTGACTGCGGCCGTCCACCGCCTGGCTGCGGCCGACGGTCCCCGGCGGCTCATCGTGGTCGCCCCGACCGCCCACCTGAAGCGCCAGTGGGCGGCGGCCGCCCTGTCGTTCGGGGTGCACCTCGACCACCAGTGGACGCCGGCTGACGGTCCACTCCCGTCCGACATGCACGGGGTGGTCACCACCTACCAGCAGGTGGCGGCGTGCGCGCCCCTGCTCGCCCGGTTCGCCCAGGGGTCGATGGTGATCTTCGACGAGATCCACCACGCCGGCGACGATCGGGCCTGGGGCAGCGCCGTACGGGTGGCGTTCGGCGAGGCCTCGTACCGGCTGTCGCTGTCGGGCACCCCGTTCCGCTCGGACACCCAGAGCATCCCGTTCCTGCGCTACGAGTTGGAGGAGGCCCGTCCCGACTACGAGTTCGGCTACGGCTCCGCCCTGACGAGCGGCCGGGTGGTGCGCCCGGTCTATTTCCCCCGCACGAACGGCCAGATGGAGTGGAGCGCCGCCGATGGGTCGATCTGGTCGGCCAGCTTCGACGACGCCCTGGACACGGCCCGGGCCAACCAGCGGTTGCGGGCCGCCCTGTCGCTCGACGGCGACTGGCTCCCCACGGTCATGGCCACCGCCCATCAGCGGCTCATGGACCTGCGCCGGACCCACCCGGATGCCGGCGGCCTGGTGATCGCGACCGACCAGGATCACGCCCGCGGCATCGCCGCTGCTCTGGCCTGGCGCCACGGGGTGAAGCCGGTGATCGCCACCTCCGATGATGCCGGGGCCTCGGACCGCATTGCCGCCTTTGCCGCGTCGGACTCGCCGTGGTTGGTCGCCGTGCGGATGGTTTCGGAGGGCGTGGACATCCCCCGGCTCCGGGTCGGGGTGTTCGCCACGACCACCACGACCGAACTGTTCTTCCGCCAGGCGGTCGGCCGCCTCGTGCGCTGGACGCCGGGCGTCCCGGCCCAGCGGTCGTACATGTACATCCCCGACGACCACCGGTTGCGCGGATGGGCCTACCGCATCGCCGAGATCCGCCGGCACAGCCTGCGCCGGGAGAGTTCCGAGCGGGGCGAGCTCGATCCGGCTGAGCTCGACCCGATGCGGGAAGAGCCCATCCGCGACGCCGAGCAGCTCTCCCTTTTCGCCGTGATCTCGGCGGTGGCGACCGACGTGCACGACCCGACCCACGACCGGTCCCCCGACCACGACGAGCCGGACCCCACCGACGACAGCCTGCTGGTCGACCTGCCGGTCCTGACCGGCCCCGGTCCCCGCCCGGGGCCAGGGGACGCGGGTGGGGCCGCCGTCCTGACCCGTCGCGAGCACAAGGCCCAGCTGCGGGTCGCCAACGCCGACCTGGCCCGCAACCTGGTCCACAAGACCGGGTGGTCCCACGCCGCTGTGAACGCCGAGCTCAACCGGCTGGCCGGCATCCGCCGCATCACCGAAGCGACGGTCGAGCAGCTGGAGCGCCGCCTACGCCAGGGCAACGCCTGGTACAAAGCCTGAGCGCTCACGGCGGCCGACGCCCGGCGCCACCGCGTCTGGACTCACCGCGTCTGGGCCCCCGCCCGCCGACCCCCGGTGCCCAACCAGGCGGTCGTGCGATCAGCCGGTCCGGATGACCTTGGCCGCGGCCCGCCATTTGCGGGCGTCGACGCGCCGGCCCCGGGCCGCCCACACCACGACCCGGCCCCACAGTCCCACGAGGAGGGCGGCCCGCATGAGCGCCGGGCGCCGGGCGTGACGGGCGATGTAGTGGGAGTATCCCCGCGCCCACTCCTCCTTGCCGGCCGCCGACAGCTCGCCGGTGGACCCTCCCGACCGGTGGAAGCTCGGGTATCCGGGAATCCAGTGGGTGGCCCACCCGGCCGCCTGCAGCCGGGCGCAGAGATCGATCTCCTCGGCGTAGAGGAAGAAGCTGTCGTCGAAGCCGCCGACCGCCTCGAACGCCTCCCGCCGCACCAGGATGGCTGAGGCGCTGACCCAGTCCACCGGGCCGCCCCGGGCATCGGCGGTACGGCGGTAGAAGCGCTCGTCCCAGCGGGCCCCGATCCCCGGCTCGGTGAACAGTCGCCACCACACCGGAAAGCGACGCCGCACCGGCTCCGGGTGACCGCCCGGGCCCCGTACCTCCGATCCGACCACGGCCACGTCGCCGCGCTCGGAGGCGTAACCGACCAGCCCGGGCAGCGAGCCACCGTCCATGGCTGCGTCCGGGTTGAGGAACAGGATCCATTGGCTCTCACCGTGGCCGGCCCCGAGGTTGCACCCGGCACCGAACCCGGCGTTCGAACTGTTTGTGACCACGGTGGCCCCCGCCCGTTCGGCCGTTTCCGCCGACGCGTCCGGGGACTGGTTGTCCACGACGAGCACCTGCGCGACCGTCGGGTCGTCGATGACCGATCCGATGGCAGTGGCCAGAGTCTCCTGCGACCCGTAAGCGACGATGACCACGTCGATGCTCACCGGCGTCCCCCGCCGCTCACACCGGCGGTCCCGGGACCAGCCGCCCGCCGACCGCCGACCCCGCCCCTCACCGGCGTCCCCCGCTGCTCACACCGGCGGCCCCCGGACCGGCCGCCCGCCGACTGCAGTCCCCGCCGCTCACCCGCGCCGCCCCCCGCTGTCCGGCGTCCCCCGCCTCACCCGCGGCCGCCGGCCAACAACGAATCGTCGTCCGGCCCCGGCAGCGCCGTCACCCCCAGTTGCCGGGCTCTCCGGGCACCCTCCGCCAAGCCCACTTCGTAGCTGGCCCGCACGGCCGCGTCGATCAGCGGCACGCTCATGTCGCCCCGGGTCACGGCTCGGTACGGGAGCCGGGCCGGCAGCAACCACAGCCCCCGGGTGCGCTGCAGGAACGATCCCTGGGCGGCGACGAAACGGGGCCACCGCGACCAGCGCACCCGCATGGCGGCGTGACCGCCCGCGTAGCGCCGGGATCTCGAGGTCAGTTCCGACCAGTGCTCGGCGAAGTGGTGCACGACCTCGGCGTCAGGCCGGAATACCAACCGGCCACCGGCGAACGCCTGTATCCGCCAGGCGATATCGGTGTCGCCGCCCGACAGGAACGTCTCCTCGAAGCCGCCCACTGCGTCGAGCGCAGTCCGCCGGTAGGCGGCGTTGGCGGTGGCCAGGAAGGGCATGAACGGATTGTTGAAGTTGGTCTCCTGCACCATGAACCCGCGCAGCTTGGCCCAGCGCTGCGCCGGCGTTCTGACCTCGGGAAGGACGGCCTCGCCCCCGGCCCCGGCCACGTCCCCGTCTTCGAACGGCCCGAGCAACCGCTCCAGCCATGTCCCGGCCGGCACGCAGTCGGCGTCGGTGAAGGCGACGACCTCCGCGTCAGTGGCCCGCCAGCCCACGTTCCGGGCCCGGTACACGCCCCGTTCGGCCAGCGTCATCACGGTGGCCCCCGCTGCCCGGGCGGCGTCGCCGGTCCCGTCGGTGGAACCGTTGTCCACGACGATCACCTCGTCGGGCGGCCGGGTCTGGGCGAGTACGGCCTGCACGCAGGACCCGATCTCGCTGGCTCCGTTCAGCACCGGCACAACGACTGCCACTTTCATGACGAGGTGCCGGAAATGGCGACGAGCGCGGCCTGGGTCCAGCACTCGGCCAGGCGGCGGGCGTTGTACTGCGACGCCCGCTCCCGGCCGGCCGACTCGGCGTGGGCCCGCACGGACTCATCGTCGAGGATGGTCCCGACCGCCTTGGCCAGCGCCACGGGGTCCGCCGGCGGGAAGAACTCGGCCACGTCGGCCGCCTGCTCCAGGTGCGGAGGGATGGCGCTGGCCGCCACCGGCGTACCGAACGCCATCGCCTCCAGCACCGGCAGCCCGAAGCCTTCGTAGGCCGACGCGCTGACGAGGGCAGTGGCATGGCGGTACAGGCCGGCCAGATCGCCGGCATCGACCTCCCCGGTCAGGACGACGCCCGGTGTGCGGCGGGCCCGTTCGACCGCCTCGCTCACATTCCAACCGACCTTGCCGGCCAGGACCAGGTTCAGATCCGGCCGATCGGCACGGAGGATGTCCCACGCGTCCAGCAGGGTCGTGACGCCGCGACGGGGGTCGAAGCGGGACACCGCCAACAGGTACGGGCCCTCGGGCGCCTGGGCCGGACGGGGCAGGTCCGGGCCGTCGATCAGGGCGGCGAACCACGGGACCAGCGCGTACGGCACCACCTGGATGGCCGACGTCGCCATCCCGAGCACCGGCGCCAGCGCGTCGCGGGAGGCCCGGCAGCCGGTGTGGATGGTCGCGCCCCTGCGGACGGCCAGGTTGTACAGCCCCCGGAACCACATGACGGCGCGACGGCTGCCCATGTACTCGGGATGCACCCACGGGATGGCGTCATGGATGCCGACCAGGAGAGGGGCCCGGTAGATGGCCGGCGGCGGCTTGCCCCCGCAGTACAGAACGTCGATCCCCGCCGCCTTCGCCGCCCGCGGGAGCAGCAGCTGCGTAGCCAGGACCTGGCTGTCGGTGTCAAAGGTGCGGATCTCCACCCGGTCACCCCACTCCGCCCAGGCCGCCGGGGCCCGGTGACGCACGAAACAGACCAGCTCGTGGTCCGAGCCGCGGGCCAGGGCGTCGACCACGGTGAGGACGTGGTTCTCCACCCCGGTCCCCTCGTCGAGGACAGCAGTGGCGTCGATCCCGACCCTCATCACGACATTGTGGCGCATCCTCCCCAAGGCCATCCGCCGACCCCAAGGCGCCGCGCCTCCGGCCCAGCCCTCCGGCCCGGCTGCGGAGGGCCGGGCTATTCTGCGGGAATGTCCCCTCGCCCCCCTGGAGGGGAGCGCCCATTGCGCATCGCCGTGATGGCATCTTCGGTCGGTTACTACGTCCGGCCGCCGGAGAAGGAGGGCCCGTCACGCCCCTACCCGGAGGTGCTCGAGGACCTGCTGCGGGAGTCGGGCGTCGACGCCGAGATCGTCAACCATTCGGGCTGGTTCGTGCTGGTCCACGAGGCCATGCGCAGCATCCAGGAGAACGTCATCCCGTACGGGGCCGACGTGGCGGTGATCAACTTCGGGATCCTCGAGGCCGAGTCCACCCTCCTGCCCACGCCGCTGGTGCGCAGCGTCTACCGCTGGAACCCGACCACCAACCGGGTGTGGGAGCCGACCCGGCGCACAATGCTGCTGCCCGTCCACCACTTCCACCAGCGCCTGGCGCCCCGGCTGATGAAGCGCCTGCCCGCCTTCCACCGCCTGTCGCCGCGCCGCTTCGAGCAGGAGCTGTCCCGGATGGTGGGTTGGCTGCGCAAGGAGCGCAACGCCCTCGTTCTCGTCCTCAACATCAACCCGGTCGGCGACAACGTGGAGGACAAGCTGCCGGGGACCCGGATGTCGGTCGCCGAGTACAACGCCATCATCGACCGCATCATCGAGCGCCAGGGCGACGACTCGACCCGGCTCATAGACGTGCATTCGGCAGTCGTCGACGGCAACGACGATGACCGCCTGGTCGCCGACGGCATCCACTACACCGCCGAGGGGCACCGGCTGGTGGCCGGTCTCCTGGCCGAGGAGATCCACGCCTGGCGGAAGAGTCGGTCGGCGCCGAACCCTTGACCGATCACCTCTCGGTGGCAGTGGTGATCCCCACCCACAACCGCAGAACGCTGCTGATGGAGACCCTCGAGTCTCTCGCCGGGCAGTCCCGGCCCCCGGACCGGGTGGTCGTCGTGGCCGACGGGTGCGTCGACGACACCGTCGAGGCGTTGGCCGGTCGCCCGGACATCACGGTCATCACCAGCCCAGGCCTGGGCGCGGCCGGGGCCAGGAACGCCGGTTGGCGCACGCTGGACGCCGATGTGATCGCCTTCATCGACGACGACTGCCGGGCCGAACCGCGCTGGTTGGCCGAGCTGGTCGGTCAGTTCCGGGCACCGGACGTCGGTCTGGTGCAGGGCACCACGCTGCCGGCCGGCGAGGTCGGACCGTACGACCGCACCGTCCGGGTGGTCCGCCAGACGGGCCTGTACGAGTCGTGCAACATCGCCTACCGGCGCGACGCCCTGGAGGCGGTCGCCGGCATGAGAGAGTCCTTCGGCCGGGGCTTCGGGCAGCGGGGCGGCGATCCGGCGACAGGCGGCGGCAGTGGTTTCGGGGAGGACACCGACCTGGCCTGGCGGGTCCTCAGATCGGGCTGGCGGCCCGAGTTCGCGAGCGGCGCCGTGGTCCGTCACGCAGTGTTCCCGGGCACGCCCAAGGCGATGGTCGCCGAGGCCTGGCGCACCCGCCTGTTCCCGTTCCTGCTGAGCGAGATACCGGAGCTGCGCACGTACCTGCCCGGCGGACGCTGGCTGTTCCGGAAGCAGAGCGCGATCGCGCAGATGGCCATGGGCGGCCTGATCGGAGCAGTCGGGGCGACGCTTGTCGGGCGCCGCCCGTACCCGGCGATCCTCACCCTGCCCTACCTGCTCTGGCTGTCGCGCCAGACCCGCCAGCCCCGCCGGGCGGCCGACATCGCCGTCCGCGATGCCGTGACATCGGCCGCCCTGGTGACCGGTTCGGTGCAGCACCGGACCCTGTTGCTGTGACCCTTCCGGGTCCCCTGGTCCTCACCAACCCCTTCGCCCTACCCGACGTCCGGCGGGGCTCGGAGACATTGATCCAGGGACTCGGTTCATGGCTGCAACCGCGCCTGCCGGCGGGCGTCAGCGTCCTGGCCGGCGGGGAGCGGGCGGCCGCCTATGAGCTGGACGATCTCAGCTACCGCCGGGTCAGGGCCCCCGACCTGAGCCGGGCCTACCGCGACCTGGACCCGGAGGTCACGTTCGTTCCGGCGATGGCGGCCCGCCTGCGCCAGGCCGGCCCGGCTCTGGCGCACTCGTTCCTCTACACCGACGCCGCCGCCGCCCGCCTGGCCGGTGTGCCCTACGTGGTCTCCTACGGTGGCATCGCGCTGCCCGGCCCGTTCCGCACCCGGCGGTTGAAGTGGCGGCTGTTCCACTTCGCCAGCACCCGGGCCCGCCGGATCTTCTGCCCGAGCGCGGCGGCCGCCGACCACATGCGGAGGGAGTTCGGCTATGCCGCCGAGGTCGTGCCCAACGGGCTGGACACGGCGCCCTACTGGCAGCCGGAGATCGAGCGCGACCCGAACCTGATCTTCTGCGCGTCGACACCAGACGACCGCCGCAAGCGGGTGGAGATCCTGGTGCAGGCGTTCGGGCGCCTGGCGCCGGCCCGGCCCGATCTGCACCTGGCGCTGGCCGGCTCGGCCACCGATTCGACCAGGCAGACTCTGCTCGCTCTCCTGGACGAGCCGGTGCGGCGTCGGGTGCGCTTCATCGGCAACCTCGACCCGACCGAGTTGCGGGGCTGGTATGCCCGGGCCGCGTTGACCTCCCTGCCCAGCCTGCACGAGGCATTCGGCCTGGTGCTGGTCGAATCCCTGGCCGCCGGCACGCCCGTCGTCGGCGCCCGCCACGGCGGGATCCCGGAGATCGTGACACCCGAGGTGGGGGCCCTCTTCGAGCCGGACGACGCCGAGGCCTGCGCCGCCGCCATTGACGATGTCCTGAATTGCGCCAATGGCTCCGCAGAAGAGGATTGCCGGAACAGAGCGACGAAATTCGACTGGGAGACCATCGGGCCGCAGTACCTGAACGCCTACGAGGAGGCACTATGAACGAGATCTCGCTCGATCGTGCCCGCGTGGCCGTGACCTGGCGGTGGAAGCAGGCGAGCAAGGCGGTGAAAGCCGGCCGCCTGCAGGCCGAAGCCCGTGGTCGCTGGTATTTCCGTCATGCCGAGCACCGGGGCGAACGGTGCTGGGTCATAGGCGACCCGCTCGTGACGGCCCGCCACATCTCGGTCGGCGACGACTTCCTCCTGTGGTCGATCCACCGGCAGACGCACCTGGGCGGCGAGCCGACCGGGCGACTGCAGTTCGGCGACAGTGTGTTCGTGAACAGTGGCGCAGTGATCCTTTCCTTTGACCGGATCTCGATCGGCGACAACGTGGCCATCGCCAGCGAGTGCTTCATCACCGACTCGGACAATCACCCGATGGCCGACCGGCCGATGCGGCAGGCGCCGGTCACCATCGGAGACGGCTCTTGGCTGGCCACCCGGACCATGGTGCTGGCCGGTGTGACGATCGGGTCGCGCGCCGTGGTCGGCGCCGGGTCGCTCGTGATCGACGACGTGCCCGACGACACGCTGGTCGCCGGGGTGCCGGCCCGCCCGGTGCGCAAGCTCACCTACCCCCCGGGGGCCAAGACGGCCTGGCGCGGCGACGCCCTCGAATGAGTGCCGCCGAAGCAGCATCGCCGAAGGTCTCCGTCTGCGTGGCCACCTACCGGCGACCCGAGAAACTCGAGCGGCTGCTCGACCATCTGGCCGACCTACAGGCGCCGGCCGGCGGCTTCGAGGTGGTGGTGGTCGACGACGGTTCGCCGGCGACCGACGGGGTGACCCAGGTGTTGGCGGCGCGGACGGCTGACTTCCCCGTCCCCCTGCGGTGGGTGACCCTGCCGAAGAACTCGGGTCGGGCGGCCGCCCGCAACACGGCGTGGCGCCGGGCGACCGGTGAGTGGGTCGCGTTCACCGACGACGACTGCCGCCCCGACCCGAAGTGGCTGCACGCCCTGGTGGAGGCGGCCGAGTCCGGCGGTGACGCACCGGCGGTGGTGCAGGGCCGGGTCGTCCCCGACCCCGAGCGGGTCGGTCTCCTGGCCAACCCGCTGGCCCGCTCGTTGCGGGTCGACACGCTGAGCGAGCTGTTCGAGACGGCCAACATCCTCTACCGGACCGAGGTTCTCGAGTCGGTCGGTGGCTTCGACGAGAGCTTCCCCGGCGCCGGTGAGGACACCGATCTGGGCTGGCGGGTCCGGGAGCACGGCTACGCCACGACCTTCGCGCCCGAGGCCCTCGTCATCCACGACGTCGACGTGCGCACCTTCCGCCAGGATCTGCGTGACCGCCGCCGTTGGGGTGACGTGGTCCGGGTGGTCAAGCTCCACCCCGAGACCCGGCGCCTGGCCTGGCGCCCGCACGTGTTCCGCCGCAGCCACGTGGGACCGCTCGTCGTGGCCGGTGGTCTGCCTCTGGTGCTGATGGGGTCGAAGGGCCGACTCGTCTACTCCGCCGCCGTGCTGTTCGGTTTGGCCAAGGAGGTCAAAGGAACCGGCCCACGGACAGCCTGGCCCCGCCTCCAGGTGCTCGCCGGCGACTTCTACGAGGTGGGCATCGTCATCCGGTCCAGCCTCCGGCAGCGGACGGTGCTGTTGTGACCTCGAGGTTGGCCAGCCTGGCCAGCCGGGGCGGCGTGTGGAACATCTCGTTCGGCTTCGTCATCCAGGCGCTGGCCGCAGTGCAGACGGTGGTCATCGGCCGGCTGCTGGGCCCCGAGATCCTGGGCCTCTACGCCCTGGCGACCGGTGGGGTGGTCATCGGCACGACCCTGAAGGACTTCGGCATCTCCCAGAAGCTGGTGCAGGAGCGCGACACCGACCTGTACACGGTCTACGGGGCCGCCTTTACGCTGGAGGTGCTCCTGGCCGGCGTGTCGTTCCTGCTGGTCGCCGGCGCCGTCGGCCCCATCCTGGCGCTCGCCTACCACAAGGCGGTCCTGATCCCGGTCGTGGCCGCCCTCAGCCTCTCGGTCTTCACCACCGCTTTCCTGTACCTCCCGGCCGCCATCCCCTACCGGGAGATGAACTTCGTCCGGCGCAACCTGATCCTCGCCGTCGGGCCGGTGACCACCTTCGTCGTCACCGTCCCCGCCGCCGTGTTCGGCCTCGGCATCTGGAGTCTGGTCGTCGGCGACCTGGCCGGCTTCGCCGGTGCGGCGGTGGTCATGCTGGTCCTCAGCCCGGTCAAGCCCCACGTGGTCATGGACCGGGCCCTGATGCGCGGCTTCGTCGGCTTCGGCGGCCCGTTGTGGGGGGCCGGGCTCATCTCGACCGCGTCGGGCTGGATCTCCACCGTCGTCGTGTCCGGCCTGCTCGGCGTGCAGTCGGTGGGCTTCTTCTCGATGTCGCAGAGTTGGACGTCGCAGGCCGTCCAGGTCGACGGGTTCCTGGCCGACACCCTGTTCCCGGCCCTCTGCAGTATCCAGAGCTCGACCGAACGCCAGCGCCGGGCGTTCAATTTCACGTGCCGCCTCTCGATGGGATGGGCGGCGCCGGCCGGGGCCGGGCTGATGGTGTTCGCCTCGCCTCTCGTGCGGGTCCTGCTCGGCGATCACTGGATCCCGGCCATCTACCTGCTGCAGGCCGGCGGGGCGGGGGTCATGATCGGGTCCATCGCGTACAGCTGGAACATGTTCTACGCGGCAAGGGGCGACAACCGCCCGCAGCTGTACTCGAGCGCCCTGGCCGCAGTGTGGCTGCTCGCCATCTTCCTGCCCCTCACCATCGTCTACCGCCTGCACGGCGTGGCCGCATCGGTGGTCCTGCTCACCATCGGCACCGTGGCGATGCGCCAGTACTGGCTGCGCAAGATATTCGGTCAGATCCGGCTGGTGACGATGGTGTGGCGGGAGTGGGTGGCCGCCGGCGCCGGCGCCGGCGTCGTGTTGCTGAGCCGGTTGGCCGGCTGGCAGCCGACCGACGCCGCCAACCTGGTGGCCCAGGGGGCGGTGTTCAGCGTCGTTGCGTTCGGACTGTTCGGCCTGCTCGAGCGCCGCCTGCTCACCGACGTGTACCACGGGATCCGCGGTGACCGGTCGGCGCGCGGCGCGGCGGTGGCAGCCCCGGCCGGGTCCCCCGCCCGGCCCACCGGCGGCCCGCTCGCCCTGCCGGCCGGCAAGCCCATGTCGTTCCCGTTGTCGGTCAGCGCTGACCCGGACGGCCGGACGGTGTGGGTCACCACACGTGACTGGCCGGCGCTGGGCCGCCTGGACCTGGAGACGATGACGTGCGAGTGGACCGAGATGCCGCCCTACCCGCACGTGCCCAGCCCCGACGGCCAGGGCGGATGCTGGACGGCCCTGACCCGGGCCAGCGCGCTGGCCCACCTCGACCGGCACGGGAAGATCACCACCGTGGCCCTCCCGAAGACTCGGGAGCTGCTGGTGACTACTGTCACCGACGATGCCGTATGGGCGGTCGACGCGGGCCAGGTCAAGCTGTGGAGGGTCGATCGGGCTGACCTATCGGTCACGGCAGTGGATCTGCCGGGAATGCGCCGACCCGACTTCGTGTGCCCGGACCGCCGGGGTGGGCTCTGGGTGGCCGACACCCATTCATCGGCTCTGTGCATCGTCGACCAGGCCACGCTGGCGCGCCGCAGCCTCGACGGTCCTCATCCGACCCGGGCCCTGATCGCCGACTGGAGCGGCCGCGGCATGTGGCTGGGCAGCTCCACTTCGCCCCGACTCACCCTGGTCGGGTGGGACGGGGACGTGCGGTCATCGGTCGAGCTGCCCGGCATCCCGTTCGGTGTCGTCCGCCTGGCCCGCGGGGTGATCCTCGCCACGTTCAAGGACCGCGACAGCCTGGGGATCGTGCGCACGGCCCGCCAAGAGGTGATCGAGGTGCCCCTGGGCGACGCCGCCCAGCCCATGGGTTGCGCCTACGTCGGCGGCCTGGCCGTCCTGGCCCTGGCCGGCAACTCGGAGGCCGCCGTCTTCCCGGTCACCGAGGAGCTCCGGGTGGCCCGGCCGAAGAAGCCGGCGCTCGTCAGCTGACCCGGCTGCCGGCCCGCCCGGGGCCGGGCCACCCGAGCACGGGGCTGGACCCCCGGGCGGGTGCGGGCGGATCACTCGGTGCGGGCCGATCGCTCGGTGCGGGCCGATCGCTCGGTGCGGGCGGATCGCTCGGTGCGGGTGAGTCGCTCGGGTGCGGGTCGAGGGTCCCGAAAGCACAGGACCCCGCGCCACGAACAGGTGGCACGGGGTCCGGTGGTTGTGGTCGGCGGTGACCGGTCCGGTCGGCCGCCGGCCGGCCTAGCTGAAGGCCACGTTCGAGAAGCAGCCGGCGCTGTTGCCCTGCAGGATGATCATCGCAGTGGATGCTCCCGGAGGGGCGGTCCCGGCGGCAGCCAGCTCCTTCCATCCGGAGACGGGCGCATTCTGGTAGGTGCGCACGTCGAAGCCGACCGGCGTGCCGGCCGAGTTCAGCCACCGGATGGCGATGCTGGTGAACCAGTTGCCGCCCGTCGTCCAGGCGGTCAGCGTGTGCAGACCGGAGGCACTGGCCAGCGGCAGCGTCTCGTAGAAGTAGCTGTCGTTGCCGGCCCGGGTGATGCACAGGCTGTTGCCGCCCTGGGCGGAGGAGGACGAGACCTGACCGCCGATGTACTGGGCGCTCCACGGGCTCGGGATGGCGCCGGAGCCGGAGCTCGAGGTGTCGAAGGTGCCGTTGATGCTCGGCGCCAGTATGGCGGAGCTGGTGGCGGCGGCGGCGAACACCGCCGACAGGGCGGCGGCGGCCGGCTTGGCCACTGTCGTGCCGCTCGAGTTGTCGTACAGACCGAAGTCGGTCTCATAGGCGCTCGACGCGTTCGGCGTGTCCCACAGCTGCCACATCCCCGGGTTGCCGAGACCCATGGTGTTGGTCACGAACGACACGGCCTGCAGGTACCAGGCCTGGTAGGCGTTGCGTACGTTCTGGTCCTGGGCCAGGCCGGCCCCCCCGCCCACCGTGTTGGACAGCGCCGTCGAGTAGCCGGTCTCACCGACGAACACCGGCTTGGACAGGTTCTGCTCGAGCAGCGCCAGCTGGCCGCCGAGGAACCCGGGGTAGTCGTAGAAGTGGTACGAGTAGGCGTCCGGCTTGGCCGCCGCCGACAGGGCGGAGTCGAGCGCCTCGTAGCCGGCGACACCATGGTTCTGCGACAGGACGATGGGATCGCTCCCGGCGTCGACCCGCAGCTGCGGCATCAGCGCATTCAGCCAGGCCGCCGCCTGGGTGCCCGAGCCGGACGGGGTCGGCGAGTCGTAACCGGGGGCCGGCACCTCGTTGCGCATCTCGAGGTAGGCGATCTCCGGGTTGTTCTTGTAGGGGGCGACGAGCGAGGACATCCACTTGGCCGCCGAGGCCGTGTCCGACCAGCCGCCGGAGACGGCCGGGATGTACGGGTACTGGTTGAAGATCGACAGCACGACCTTCAGCCCGTCGGCCTGGGCCGTGTGGACGAAGTCACCCAGGTTCGAGCTGAACGTGGGCGAGATGCTCGGGTAGGTGCCGGTGTCGCCGGTGGACACGAAGATCCGCACGGCGTTGGCCCCCATACCGGAAAGCAGCGACAGGTCCGACTGGACCTGGGCGTCGTTGTACGTGCCCCACAGGTCCTCGGCGAAGGTCTGCGGGCCCGACACCTGCGTCGTGGGTTCGTACGACACCAGGCGGTAGGCCCCGAGGCCGGCCGTCCCCGAGGTCGATGCAGCCGTCGTGGCTGCGTAGGTAGTGCGCGCCTTGGTCGAGGCCAGCGCCGGGACGGCGCACCCCGCAAGCGCGGCGAATGAAATAAGGCTTATGACAGTTCTACGGCGTGACAATGGAAACTCCCCAGCAGGCGATTACTACTTAATCGACAGTAGAGGGCGGAGCGTGTAGATGAAATCGCCCAAACGACCTATTTCAGGAGGACCAGGATAACTAGACAGAAGCGAGAATCCCAGCCGCCCTCCGCCGTGGTAAGGAGGGCCCCGTGAAGGTGGCGCTCACCTACCCCTACTGCTGGCCGGAGGTGCGCCGGGGCGGCGAGCGCCTGTTCCACGATGTGGCCCGGTACCTGACTTCTGTCGGCATCGATGTGACTTCTGTGAGCGCGCAGGGCCCGGGCGTCGGTCCGACCGAGCAGCCGGGCAAGGTCGTGATGGGTCGGGCCCGGCCCGACCGGCGCCTACCGCGAGGGATGGTGCTCGACCGGCCCGTCACGTATCTGCCCGGGGCGGCCAGAGCCCTGCGCCGGAGCCGGCCCGACCTGGTGCACGGCATGTTCCACCTGGACGGCGTGGCCGCCCGTCTGGCCTTCCCGAGAACCGGATCGGCGCCCTACTTCGTGCACGTGCAGGGCATGCCCCGCCGTGAGAACCTCGACCGGCTGCCCGCCCATCGCCTGCTGTTCGGCCCGTCGGTCCGGCGGGCCGCCGCCATCCTGGCCGTGAGTGCGTCGGCCGCCGAAGCGCTCGAGGAGGAGTTCGGGCTCCAGGCCCGGGTGTTCCACAACGGGGTCTACACCGAGGCCTACGCGGCCGTCGCAATCGGGGACCGGGCGCCCGAACCGCTCGTGTTCTTCCCGGCCGATCCGGGTGATCCCCGCAAGCGGCTCGACGTGCTCGTCGAGGCCATGCTCCGGCTGGACCCGCCTTGGCAAGCGGCCCGTCTGGCCGTGGCCGGCACCGCCCCGGTGGACGTCGCCGACCGGGTCAGGAACCGGCTCGGGGACCGGGTCGACTTCGTGGGCCCGCTGAACGAGGCCGGGATGATCCGAGCCTATGGCGAGACCTGGGTCACCTGCCTGCCGGCCGTCCGGGAGGCGTTCGGGCTGGTGATCGTCGAATCGTTGGCTTCGGGGCGACCCTGCGTCGGCGTTCGCGACGGAGGCGTGGCGGAGATCCTGACCGAGCACCGGTGGCTGGCCGAGCCCGACGACGCGGACAGCCTGGCCGCCGCCATGGGCGCCGCCCTGGCCGACAGCGAGCAGGCGGAATCGGCGGCCGCGTGCCGGCAGATGGCCCGACCGTTCGACTGGAGCGTCCGCGGCCCGGCGCTGGTCGACCTCTACCGGGACGCCCTGGGGCAGGTTCATTAGTCTCGTCCCCCATGCGCCAGCTGCTCGAGACGGTACTGACCTGGAGGGTGCAGGCCCGGCTGAAGCTGTGGCTGCTCCAGGTCCGCCTGGTGGCCCTCGCCACCCGGTCCACCGTGGAGATCGACGTGCACCCGACCGTCCGGGTCGGCAAACGGACCCGGGTCCAGTTCGACCGCAACACCCGCAACCGGCTGGTCGTCGGCGCCAAGACCAACCTGCGCGACGACGTCATGTTGCAACTACGGGGGGGCACGATCGAGATCGGGTCCAACTGCGACATCCGTGAGGCGTGCCGGTTCAACGTGACCGGGCACCTCGTGCTGGCCGGCCAGAACGTCTTCAGCTGGGGCTGCACCATCCACTGCACGGACCGCATCGTCATCGGGCAGATGACCTCCTGCAGCGAGTACGTGACCATCGTCGACTCCCGCCACTACCACTCGGGCGACGGCCGCTGGTTCTACTCGAACACCACCAGCCGACCGGTCGAGATCGGCCGCAACGTGTGGCTGGCGGCCAAATGCACGGTCACGATGGGGACCCAGATCGGCGACGACGCCCTGGTCGCCACCAACTCCGTGGCCCGGGGCGTGGTCGAAGCCGGAACCGTCGTCGCCGGCGTTCCCGCAAAACCGGCAGGATCGTCGCTCCGGTAGGGGAATCCGGTCCCTGCGTCGAAGAATTGTTGCGAACCAGCTTCGCCCGGTAACTCCAGCCCTGACCCCAACTTCGCGCCACCTGGCCAGAACTGCCGTAAGAGGAAACGCACCATGTCAATGTTCGAACTGACGGCCATCCTTTGGCGCAGGAAACTGCTCGTCCTGGCCGTCGCCATATCGGTGTTCGTGATCGGCGTCATCGCCGTCTTCGCCACCCGCACGACCAGCTACACCGCTTCGAGCCAGATCTTGTTCGATCAGCCGGCGCTCGATGTCACGCAGAACGGCGCCGCCGTTCCGTCCAAGATCGTCAACCTGATGCCGACCTTCTGCAAGCTGGTCGGCAGCAACGAGGTGGCCGCCGCCGCCGGGGCCAGCGCCGGTGTGAGCCCGGGGGTGGCCGGATCGGTGCGCTGCACCCCTGAACCCAACACCCTGGTGGCCCTGCTGCAGTACACCTCCTCGAACGGGGCCACCGCCCAGAAGATCGTGGCCAGCGTGTCCGACCAGCTGGTGTCGGCCGTCGAGCAGCGCTACGACCCGCCCGGGACACCGGCCGGATTCCACCTCAGCGCCCAGGTGATCCAATCGGCCCAGGCCGGCCGTAACAGCCATGGCACCGTCCGGGGCCTGGGTCTGGTGACCATCGCCGCCATCATCCTGGCCGCCGCTTTCACCTTGGCGGTCGAACCCCACCGCCGTGACTGGGACACGATCGAGGCGTTCACCGACCAGCAGATCGCCGTTCACGCTTCCCAGAACGACTGACGTGCCGGCCCCCTTCGCGGTCTGCCTCTCTCCGATCGAGTGGGGCGGGTTGTGGACCAGTCGCCACGAGATCTGCTCGGAGCTGAGCCGACGCGGATGGGACGTACTGTTCGTGGACCCGCCGGCCAACATGGCCCGGCGCCCACCGGCGGCCACGCCCGGACCGGTGGCCCCCGGCATCCGGGTGGTGACCCCGCCCCCGTACGTGCCTTTCGGCATCCTGGGCCGGGTCCCGGCGGTCGCCCGGCCGGTCATCGAGCGCAACGCCCGGGCCTACGCCGACTTCGTCGTCCGCACCGTCCGGGAGCACCACGACGGGCCGGTCGACCTGCTCTTCAACTCGTTCATGCCGGTCCATGGGTGCCGGACCCAGGCCCGGCTGTCACCCCAGGTGACGATCTACCACCGCTCGGACGAGATGGAGCAGTTCCCGGGCTGGCGGCCCGCCTACCGGGCCATCGAGGAGGGAGTGGCCGCCGCCGCCGACCTGGTGGTGTGCGTGTCGGACACGGTCAGGGACGGGATCGCCGGCATCCGGCCGGATGCCGTGGTCGTGCCGAACGGCGTGGATGTCCACCGCTTCGGCGACGGGGTGGGGCCCGACGCCCGGCTGAGCCGGCTGGGCCGGCCGGTGTCGGTCATGGTCGGGGTCTTCGACCGGCGCGTCGACCAGACCCTCCTCGACGCCGCCGCGTCGTGCTCGCAGCTGGTGATGGTCGGGCGGCGGGACGGCATCCAGGTACCGGCCGGGGCGACCTGGCTGGGCCACGTCGACCACTCCGAGATACCCGGCATCCTGGCCGCCGCCGACGTGGGTGTCGTCGCCTACCGACCGGGCTGGGCCGGTGATGTTCTGAAGGTCTACGAGTACCTGGCCGCCGGCCTGCCGATCGTGACCTCGCATGCCCCGGATGGGCCCGGTATAGCGGCGGCCGTCTCGGTAACTGTGGACGCCGGGTCCTTCGCCGCGGCGATCACCACCGCCGCCGCCCAGCGGACGGCGGACACCGACGCCGCCCGGCGGGCGCTGGCCGAGGCCAACAGTTGGCCCCGACGGGTCGATCGGATCCTGTCCGGCGCCGGCCTGGCCGGTGTGGGGGCGGCCCGATGAAGGAGATCTTCCTCGCCGTCGGCGGCCTCGGCATCCTCTGGCTGCTCGTCCAGTCGTTCGCCACCCGGCTGACCGTCTACCTGATCGTCCTGCCGTTCCTCACCTGGTTGCAGATCCACGTGCCCAGCAAGGAATGGACGCTGGTCCCGTCGGTGCTGGTGATCTTGACGGCGGCGGTGGCCATCGGCCTGCCCCCCCTGCGAAGTGGGGCCCGGCTCTCCCGCCCGGCCAAGGGCCTGACCATTCTGGTCCTCCTCTATGGCGGCCTGGCCGCGGCCGAGGCGTTCAACCCTTACCTGCCCAGCGTGACCCTCGGCGTCCGGGGGGCCCGCCTCATCCTCGAGCCCCTCCTGCTGTACTTCATCGGGGCCGAGGTGGCCCGCCGGCCCGAGCTCACCTCGCGGGTGATCAAGATCCTCATCGGCACCGGTGTGGTCGTGGCCGCCTACGGGTTGAAGCAGGCGTTCCTGGGCTTCGACCACCGCGAGTCGCTGTACTACATCTCCAACTTCCAGGATGTGACGCTGCACGAGCAGCGGGTGTTCTCGACCATGGCCGGCGCCAGCGTGTTCGGCAACTACATGGCCCTGATCGCCTTCCTGGCCGTGGGTCTGATCATCAACGGCAGCCGAAGGGTGATCTCGCTCAGCATTCTGGTGGCCGTCTGCGGTATCGACATGCTGGTGACCGGCCAGCGCGGCGTCATCGTCGGCGCCCTGGGCGGTGTGCTGGTCACCGGGGGCATGGCTCTGATCCGCCGGTCCACGCGGCGCCGGGGCGTCCGTATGGCCCAGGCTCTGACGCTGCTGGTCGCCGTCCTCGTGGGCATGGTCGTGACCACCCCGGTCCAACAGCGCAACACCCTCCTGAAGCAGCACGAGAGTGCCTTCCAGGCGGCCCGGTTGAAGCTGGCCCTGCTCAAGGAGCCCAGCCAGGACTCGTCCATCTCGAACCGCGAGACCCGCCTGACTGAACTGGGGTCGGCCCTGGAGAAGGTGCCGTTGGGCGCCGGTGCCGGCCTGAACCTGCTGGTCGGTGGCACCCAGAAGGCGTCCAACCAGTACCTGCTCGGGTCGGGCGGCTACGGCGGGCCGGGCTACAAACCGCCCGTGCCGGCCATCCCGGATGAGCTGTACTACTACAACCTCGGATCCGAGCTCGGTCTGGCCGGCCTGGTGCTGTTCTGCGTGATCATGCTCTTCGGCCTCATCGCGGCTGTCGGCATAGGGGTCCGGCATCCCGATTCGCGCAAGGCGACGATCGCCTTCGGCGCCGCCGGGTTCCTCACGCTCATCATCATCGACTCGTTCACGGTGGACTCGATGACGGCGGTCCAGGTCGCTTCCTACTTCTGGCTGTTCATCGGCATGGTCGGGCGGTGGTCCCAGGAGGACCGACGTCCGGGCCGCTCGTGGTCGGAGGTCGTCTCGGCCCGGCCCGACAAGAGGCTGTCCGACCGGCCATCCCATCCGCCGGCTCTGACCAGCCGGACCGAGGTCCTAGCCGGAGCGTGACAACCGGGCTCTGGCCTTGAGCGCGGCCACCCGGAACACCGTCTCGCGCAGCAGGGCCGGGGCCAGTATGCCCATCCCCCCGTCGGCCACCGCCCGTCGGGTTTCCCTCACCACGTGCGGGACCGAGCCGGCGACGGCCCGGGGCCATCCCAGGCGCAGGAACTCAGCGCCGGGCAGGTCGGGCCACCGGCTCCGGCTACCGACGAAGCCCCGGGCGTAGCCGGCCTGGTGGCGCACCATCACCCGCCACGAAGTGGGGTGATCGTGGAGCACCGTCAGGCCCGGTTCGTAGTGGATGGTCCAGCCCGCAGCCACGATCCGCCAGCACAGGTCCACGTCTTCGCCGGCCGCCCCCGGGAAACCCTCGTCGAATCCCCCGACCTGTTCGAGGGAGGCCACCTTGAACGAGGCGTTCAGGGTGGGGATGAACCGGACCGGGCCGGGGTCGTTGCGCAACGGACGGAAGACCACTTCCTGGGTCATGCGGGCGATGGGGCTCTCCGGGTGCAGGTTCTCCACCGCCCCACCCACTGCCGCCGCCCCGGGCATCTCGGCGTGGGCGGCCACGTGGCGCTCGTACCAGTCGGCCGGAGCGATGGCATCGTCGTCGAGAAAACAGACCACGTCGGCGCCGCGGTCGGCCGCCGCCCGGTAGCCGACGTTGCGGGCGTGGGCCGCGCCCTGGTTCGGTTCGCGGACCACCTCGACGATCCCGGCCACATCGGCAGGCAACTCCAGTGGCTCCTCGTTGCCGTCGACCAGCAGGACGACCGGCGGTCGCGGCCGCATGGCGGCCACCGACCGCAGGCACTTCCACACCGGTTCGCGCCGCCCGTAGGTCGGGATCACCACCGCCGCCGGGCCGTTCGGCGCGGCGTCAGTCATGTCCGACCACCGGCCCGATGGCGACGGCGACGGCGCCCGCCTGGTTGCGGATGTCGAACCGCTCGGCCACCAACCGGCGACCCAGTAGGCCCATCTGGCGGCGCCGGTCGGGGTCGCCGACCAACTTGGCCAGGGCGGCGGCCAAGGCGTCAGGGTCGGACGGCGGGACGAGCAGGCCGGTGCGGCCGTCATCGACCATCTCGGGCACGCCGACCTCGTCGGTCGACACCACCGGCAGGCCGGCCGCCATCGCCTCTTTGGTGACGACCGGCATCGAGTCGCGATCCCCGTCGGCGGCGACCTTGCAGGCCAGCACGAAGATGTCGGCCCGCTTGAACCACCCGAGGGTGGCCCGATGGTCCATGGAACCGAGCATGGTCATCCGCTCGGCGATGCCCAGTTGCCGCCCGAGAGCCTCGAGCTGGCCCCGGAGCGGGCCGTCCCCGATGATCACCAAGCGGGCTGGTGCGTCGAGTTGGGCGAAGGCCGCGAGCAGGTCGTCGAAGCCCTTCTTCTCGATCAGCCGGCCGACCGACAGGACGACGGGAACCTCGTTGTCCGGCGGCTCGGCATCGTCGTCGGCCGGCAGCCGGGTGGAGCACGGGATCACCGGGATGCGATCGGCGGCCTGTGGGTACTCGGCGACCATGAACGACCGGTTGTACTCGCACACCGTCACCGCGACCCTGGCCGCTTCCAGCCGGCGGCCCAGCTGGCTGTTCTCGACGAAGATGTCGTGGGCGTGGGCGGTGAACGAGTGCCCGGTACCGAGGGCGATGCCGACCAGCTCGGCGGCGTCCGCGTTGCGGTAGGCGAAGTGGGCGTGCACAGTGTCGACGCCCCGCCGCCGGGCTTCCTCGGCGGCGGCCAGCACCTTCAAGCGCAGCCCCATCGTCAGGTGCGGGCGCCGTAGAGCACGGACCACCGGACCGGGGCGCCGCAGGGCGAGGGACAGGGCCCGCTGGGCCACCCATGGGGATCTGGTCCGGTGGGTCCCGAGGGCGATGTCGGCACCGGCCGGCCCTTCCAGGGATACGGTCATCACCTGGTGCCCGGCTTCGGTCAAGGCGTCGATCTCGTCGCGGATGAAGGTCTCCGACAGGACGGGGAACTTCAGGAGGACGTAACAGGCGTTCACCGGACGGTCAGCCCACCCGCTCGCCGATGATGCGTCGGAACCGTTCCCCTACCCGGTCCCAGGCGAGTTCCTCGGCCCGCCGCCGGGCCCGGCCGGCCAGATCCATCCGGCGGGGTGCATCGGTCAGCAGTTCGGTCACCGCCTCTGCCATCGCGGCCATGTCCCCGCCCGGCACCAGCACACCACCCCCTCCGAGCGCCTCGCCGGTGCCGCCCAGGTCGGACGCCACCGATGGGGTGCCGGCCGCTCCCGCCTCGACGATGGCCATGCCGAACCCCTCCACCTCGGCCGACGGTAGCCCGGGCAGCAGATGGACGTCGGCCAACGCATAGAGGGCCCGAAGGGTGTCCGCGTCGACGGCACCGACCATCTTCACCGAGGAGGTGGCCGCCGCCCTGAGCTCGTCGGCGCGCGGCCCGTCGCCGGCCACCACCCACTGGGCGCCAGGGACCCTGGCCTCGATGCCGGGCCAGTGGCGAGCGAACTCGACGTGGCCCTTGCGGGTGACCAACCGGGCCGCGGTGAGAACGACCGGTCCGGCCCCCAACCCCAACCGGTCCCGGACCTCGCCCAGGTCGGCCGACGGCGGACCGATGTCGACGCCCGGGCACAGAACCTCCACCGGTGGACATCCGGGGATGCGCGCCTCGACCTGCCCGGCGGTGTAGTCGCTGTTGGCCACAACCAGGTCCATCGACCGCACCGCCCGGCGCATCGACGCCTCGGCCCGGCCCTGGGCGCCGACGATCTCGGTCCCGTGGGCCATGAGCACCCGCCGGGCCTGGCCCCGCCGGGCGGGGGCCCGGGCGGCCGGCCACCACTCGGCGCACACCAGGAGGTCGACCTGACCCGACAGTCGCCTCACGACCGACCACGCCCCGAGCCAGCGGGGTGGCACGGGCCAGACCAGCCGGGACCGCTCCACCCGGAACGGCGCCGTCGAGTCCCAGACCCGATCGCCGTCGACCGGCGGGGCGACCACGACCGTTGATGCCGGCCAGGCGCTGGCGGCCAATCCCTCCACGAACGACTCGATGCCCCCGATCCGGGGCCGGAAGTTCGGCGCGACTATAGCGACGGACGGGTCAGGCACCCCGCATGCGGGCCCAGACGCTCGACACCGCGAAACCAGCGAGGAGAGGCATGTCCTCGACAAGGTAGCGGCGCCACAGGCGTCTCGGCTCGAGCAGCATGCGCCAGAGCCATTCGAAGCCCAGGCGCTGGAACAGGCGGGGCGCCCGCGACCGGGTGCCGGCGACGAAGTCGAGCGCCGAACCGACACCGATCACGACGCCGCCGCCGAGCAGATGGCGGTTCTTGGCGATCCAGTCGTCCTGACGTCCGGCGCCGAGCGCCACCAGGACCAGCGGTTTGCCCAGGGCGCCGACCTCGGCGGCGATGCGATGGCTGCCGGCGGCGTCGACCACCTCGTCGCGCGTCAGCGGCCAGACGCCACCTATCGGTGTTCCCCACGCCCGGCCGGCCTCGACTGCGGCCGCCTCGGCCACTCCCGGATCTCCGCCCAGCATGGCCACCGGCCAGCCCCGCTCCCCGGCGATCTGCAGCAACCGCACCATCAGGTCGGTGCCGTTCACCCGTCCGGGCAGCAGTTGGCCCGACCACCGCGCCATCCACAGCAGCGGCACCCCGTCGGCCACCGCCAGGTCGGCGCCGGTCACCGTCGCCCGCAGGTCGGGGTCGCGCTTGATCTGGGCCAGGTAGTCGAGGTTGACGGTGACGACGTGGCTCAGCTCGTCGGTCGCCATCAGCCGTTCCACGGCGGTGACCGCGGCGTCCAGATCCAGGGTCGGGAATCGGACCCCCATCAGCTGCACGTCGCCGGGCGCAGCCGGCCACTCGCGTAGCTCAGGAGCCAGGGTCGGCATCGTCACCGGAATCCGACCTCGATCAGTAAGCGCCGGAACCGGCCAGGACGACCGGCACGGTGCGGACCAGCAGGTGGATGTCGGTCCAGATGGTCGACTCACGGATGTAGGCCAGATCCAGGGCGACCATCTGCTTGTACGACAGTTCGGATCGGCCGGACACCTGCCAGTGGCAGGTCAGCCCCGGGCGCACCGCATGCCGGCACCCGTCGAGTACGTCGAAGTCCTCGGGCTTGATGGGCAGCGGGCGGGGGCCGACCAGCGACATGTCGCCCTTCAGGACGTTGAGCAGCTGCGGCAGCTCATCGATGGAGTACCGGCGGATGAACGTTCCCACCCGGGTGATGCGGGGGTCGTTCTTCATCTTGAACAGGAGGCCGTCCGACTCGTTCTGGCTCTGCAGCCCGGCCAGGAGCTCGTCGGCGTCGGTCCGCATGGACCGGAACTTGAAAATCCCGAAGCACAGATTGTCCTTGCCGCACCGCCGCTGCCGGTAGAACACCGGTCCGGGCGAGTCGAACTTGATGGCCAGGGCGGTCAGGACGAGGACAGGCAGGAGAACGAGCAGCATGGTCAGCGAGACGGCTACGTCCAATGCCCGCTTGGCCACCCGCCGGGGAAGGGTCCACTGGTGCCAGTCGTTCAACCCCTCGAGCAGGTGGTGAAGCTCGATGCCGTCGAGTTCGACGTCGACGAACCCGGTGTGGCCCAGATCGGTCGCCGTCCGTTCGAGAGTCTGCACTTGGATCGAGTCCCTTCCGGCCGGCCGGTCCGCCGGTGCCGCTGCCCCAGTAACTGCTTGTGTATTTCGCCGCAGGAGCGGGTATCCCTGCCCCAGCGGCGAAACGGCGACGGTGGCCGGACCGTCGGCGGTAGCGCCGCGCCCGTCGACTTCCTCCAGGTTCAGCGACCCAACCAGGTCAACCGACATTCGATTTCACCTATCCCCTCGACCTACGACTTCTGTCCCGTACGACGCGGCTCTTTCACGTCTGCCCTAACCACGTCCGAACGGACTAGTTCTTGCGGACTAGTCGCTGAATTCTTTCGAGGCGTCTGTCGTGGTCCGGGTGCTTCTCATGCTCTGTCGGTGGGTTTGGTCGCGACATGAGGTGGTCTGGCACTATGTCCCGGTGATGCATGACGACCGTCGCCGGGCCGAGTCCTTCGGGTTGGCGGCCGAACGCTATGACCGCTCCCGGCCGACCTATCCCGACGGCCTCCTCGACGCGGTTGTCGGCTCCGACCCCGGGGGCCTCGACGTACTGGACGTGGGCTGCGGCACCGGGATCTCGTCGCGCCTGCTGGCGGCACGGGGCGCCCGGGTGCTCGGCGTCGAGGCCGACGAGCGCATGGCCGAGGTGGCCCGGAACCGAGGCACCCGGGTCGAGGTGGGCCGCATCGAGGGCTGGGATCCGGCCGGGCGCACCTTCGACCGGGTCACCGCCGCCCAGGCCTGGCACTGGGTCGACCCGTACGCGGGTGCCGTCAAGGCGGCCCGGATACTGCGGCCCGGCGGCCGGTTGTGCCTGTTCTGGAACATCGGCAACCCACCCGAGGACGTGGCCGCCGCCCTGGACGAGGTGTACGACCGCCTGGCGCCCGGCACCGACAGCTATTCGGTCGCTCTCGGCTACGCCGTCGACAAGGAGTACCGGGACGAGAAGGACGGGATCCGGAGCTGTCCCGACCTCACCGACCCGGTGGACGAGCGCTTCCCCTGGAGCCGCCGCTACACCACCGCCGAGTGGCTCGACCAGCTGCCGACCCACAGTGACCACGCCACGATGGAACCGGCCCTGCTGGGCCACGTCCTCGATGCCGTCGCCGGTGTGGTGGACGGCTTTGGTGGATCGTTCGAGATGCGGTACTCGACGCTGCTCATCAGCGCCACGCGGACGTAAGGCCCTTTACCGCTCCTTCGGTTCGCCCCCCTGGTCGCAGGGCCGCCGCGCCCCGGATCCGGCTACGCCGGCGTGCGATCAGCGCAACCGGGCGGCGGGGGCCGGACACCAGCCGGCCACGCCGACGATGATCAGCCGCAGCTTGCGCTCCGATGACTTGACCAGGTCCGGGTGGTCCCGCGGCTCGGCATCGACCAGGTCGGCGGCCACTCCGACCATCAGCTCGACGATCAGATCGGCCAGCAGCCGGCGGTCCTCCGGTGACCAGTCGGCGACCACGGGGAACCGGGCCAGGTCCAGCGCCAGTTCGGTGGCCACCAGCTCGATCTCGCGGGAGATGGCCCGGCGGATGCGCCGGACGCCGCCGTGCTGCTCACGGGCGATGAACCGCATGTGGGCCTCGTGGGTGCGCACGTGTTCAGCCAGCACCGCCACGGACCGGCGAATGGTGTCAACGACGATGTCAGGGTTCGACCGGGCATCTCGCAACATGCCCCGGAGGCTGGTGAAGGCGTCTTCGACCAGGACCAGGCCCATCTCCTCCATGTCGTCGAAGTGCCGGTAGAAGGCGGTGGGGCTGATGCCCGCCTCCCGGGTCACCTCCCGCAGACTGATGCTGCCGAAGCTGTTCTGGTCCAGCAACCGCAGGGCGGCCCGCAGAAGCGCCTGGCGGGTCAGTTCCTTGTGTTCCTCGCGACTCGGCGACTGGTGCCGTGAGTGGGTGCGGGCGCGAGATGAAGTCATTGGGGGTGACCGCTTTCACAGTGAAGTTCAGTTGACACCTGTGCACCAGTGGGTAATGGTGTACATATGTTAACCGAAACGTTGAAGCGAGCGGCCGTGATCCTCGATGCCGCCGCCACGCCTCACGGGTTCGACAGCTACGTCCAGCTGGTCGCACCGACCTGGTCCACGTCGGAAGTGCGCGGCCGAGTGGGCCACGTCGACCGCCAGACGCCCGGCACGGTCACCCTCACGATCGACACCAACCGGAACTGGGCCGGGTTCCGAGCCGGGCAGTACGTGCAGCTCACGGTCGAGATCGACGGCGTCCGCCACACCCGCTGTTACTCACCGGCGCACGCCGCCGGGGCCGGTCGGACGATCGAGTTGACCGTCAAGGCCCACCCTGACGGTCTGGTGAGCAACTACCTGGTCGGCCACGCCCGGCCCGGCCTGCTCGTGGGTCTGAGCCAGGCCCAGGGCCAGTTCTGCCTGCCGGAGGCCCGGCCGGCCCGGATCCTGCTGATCAGCGGCGGCAGCGGCATCACCCCGGTCATGTCCATGCTCCGGACCCTCGCCGCCGAGGACCACGACCAGCCGGTGACGTTCGTCCACTACTGCCTGACCGGACGGGACCTCACCTACCGGCAGGAGCTGGCCGAGCTATCGGCGCGGCCCAACGTCCGGGTGGTCCGGGTGTTCACCGACGAGCCGGGGACCGGTGATCTGGACGGCTTCGCCAGCGTCGAGCAGCTGGATGCCATTGACCCCGAATGGCGAAAGGCGGAGACGTACATGTGTGGGCCGGCCCCGCTCATGGACTCGGTCGAACGGATCTTCGCCGCCGCCGGGATCAGTGAACAGTTGCACACTGAAGCATTCACGCTCGCCCAAGTGGTGGCCGAAGCCGGCGATGTCGGCGGTCGCCTCGTCTTCGGCCGCAGCGCCACCTCGGTCACCAGCAACGGGCGCCCCGTGCTCGAGCAGGCCGAGGCGGCCGGTCTGGCGCCGGAGCACGGCTGCCGGATGGGCATCTGCCACTCGTGCATCTGCCCGCTCACCAGCGGGGCGGTGCGCGACCTGCTCACCGGGGACGTGACCACCGGGCCGGGCCAGGAAATCCGCATCTGTGTCAGCGCCCCCGTGGGCGACGTCGAGATCGATCTCTAGGAGAACCGATGACCATCACCACCGACCTTTCCCCCACCGCAGAACCGGCCGAGCTGGATGGGGCCGAGCTGGATACCACCGAGCTGGATGCGGCCGCTCTGGTCTCCGATCGCCAGCTGTCGAGCACTGCCGCCCGTCTCGGGCTGAGCGCCGGAGACCTCGAGGCCTTCGGAGCCGAACTCGATGCCCTCCGGAAATCGGTTCTGGACGATCTGGGCCAGAGCGACGTCGACTACATCCGCAAGGTGATCAAAGTGCAGCGCAGCCTGGCCGCCGGCGGTCGGGCGGTGCTGTTCGCCAGCTTCTTCCCGCCCGCCTGGCTGGCCGGGGCGGCCGCCCTCAGCGTGTCCAAGATTCTCGACAACATGGAGATCGGGCACAACGTGATGCACGGCCAGTACGACTGGACCCGCGACCCGGCGCTGTCGTCCAAGAACTTCGATTGGGACACCGCCTGCCCCGGCGACCAGTGGCGCCACTCGCACAACTACCTGCACCACACATTCACCAACATCGTGGGCAAGGACCGGGACATCGGCTACGGCATCCTGCGCATGTCGCCCGACCAGAAGTGGACGAGGGCGGCACTGGCCAATCCGGCCATCGCCTTCGCCCTGGCCCTCATGTTCGAGCACGGCGTGATGCTCCACGACGTCGAAGCCGAGCGGGTGCTGAGCGGCGACAAGCCGTGGCGCGAGGCGTGGCCGACCCTGCGCGGCGGCCTGCACAAGACGGCCCGCCAGCTGGTCAAGGACTACGTCATCTGGCCCCTCGCCACCGGTCCGATCTCCGCCGGCCCGACGGCGGCCGCCAACCTGACGGCCAACATCGTGCGCAACGTGTGGGCGTTCACCATCATCTTCTGCGGGCACTTCCCGGACGGGACCTACGAGTTCTCCATAGAGGAGACCGAGGGCGAGAGCAGGGGCCACTGGTACTTCCGCCAGCTGCTCGGTTCGGCCAACATCACCGGCTCCCCGCTGTTCCATCTCATGTCGGGCAACCTCAGCCACCAGATCGAGCACCACCTGTTCACGGACCTGCCCGCCGCCCGCTATCCCAAGATCGCGCCCCAGGTGCAGGAGATCTGCGAGCGTTACGGCCTGCCTTACAACAGCGGTCCCCTGCGCCGGCAGTTCGGATCGGTGGTGCGGAAGATCTGCCGCCTGGCCCTCCGGTAGGGCCAGTCCACCCGGACATCCACCCGGGTATCCACCCGCAGGTGGAAGACGGATCCGGGCGCCCGGTCGACACTGGGAGGCATGAGCACCTCGGATTACATCCTCGACCTGGCCCTCATCGGCGTCGTCTTCCTCCAGCTGCGGGGCCGCCGGCTGACCGTCCGGTCGCTGCTGCTGCCGATCGGCATCGTCGCCTACTTCGCCAACAAGTACCTGCACGGCATCCCGACCGGCGGCAACAGCCTCACCCTCGTGGTGGCCTGCGCCGCTCTCGGTCTCGCCCTGGGCGCCGGCGCCGGCATCTACACGAGAGTCACCCGTAGCGACGACGGCTCCATCTTCGCCCGGGCCGGCGCCACCGCCGCCGTCCTGTGGATCGCCGGTGTGGGCACCCGCTTCGCCTTCCAGTTTTACGCCAGCCACGGCGGCGGGGCCGGCATCGTCCGGTTCTCCACCCAACACCACATCTCGATACAGGCGTGGACGGCCGCCCTGATCCTGATGGCCTTCGGCGAGGTGGTGGCCCGCACCGCCATCATCGGCTGGCGAGCCTTCGGTCCCCAGCTGGCCGGCGGAGCCACCCGGGCCGAGAGCCACCGCTCGGTCATGATGGGTGCCAGTGACCGCCTCTAGTCAGCCGGACGCGCCGGCCGGGCTCATGCCGGCCAACCCGGTCACCGGGTTCTACAACCTGATCAGCTTGGGGTTCCTCACCTTCGGGGTCGCGACCAGCGGCCCCGTCGGCCTGTCCGGGCAGGCGCTCATCAACGTCGTCCTCCTCGTCCTGGCCACCGCCTCCTGGCTGGCCTGGCTGGCCGCCCGGGTCGGTTGGTGCCGGCCGCCGACGACGACCGTCGCCCTCTTCGGCATGGCCCTGTTCGGTGGTCTGCTGGCCAGCAGCATCCCGCTGGCCATGGTGTTCTCGGCGGTGGCCGCCATGGGGGCGACCATCGCCCGCCCGATGCGGGAGGTCACCGGGATCGTCGTGGCCGGCATCGGCGCCCTGACCGTGGCGCAGCTCATCGGGACGTTCTCGGCCACGCTGGAGGTGGGCGCGGCGGCCGCCATCCTGGGCGGGGCCACGGCCGGGATCACCCGCCGGGCGGCCTTGGAACGGGCCAACCACGCAGCCCAGGTCGAGCTGGCCCAGGCCCGCATCGACGCCGAAGGGGCCCGGGCCGAGCTCCTCGCTGCCCGCAACCACATGGCCCGCGAGCTGCACGACGTGCTGGCTCACACCCTGGCCGGTCTGGCCCTGCAAATAGAGGCGCTCGAGGCGCTGATGATGGCCGACCGGGAGCCGGGGGCCCGGGTCACGGCCCAACTGGAGCAGATCAAGCGCCTGGTCCACGAAGGTCTGGACGAAGCCCGGGGGGCGGTCGCCGCCCTCCGCGAGGACCTGCCGCCCCTCGACGAGCGGCTCGAGAAGCTGGGCGCCGAGCGCCACGCCCGGGTCGAGGTCACCGGTCCGCCCCGGGCGGTCACGCCCGAGATCGCCCTGGTCCTGTACCGGGTGGCGCAGGAGGCACTGACCAACGCCCTGAAGCACGCGCCCGGAGCGCCGGTCCTGATCGTCCTCGAATACCAGGTCAAAGGAGTACGCCTGGCCATCTCCAACCCGGCCCCTCAGAGTTCCGTCCCCTCGGCGGTCGCCGGCAGCGGCGGCGGTTACGGACTGCAGGGCATCAAGGAGCGGATCCTGCTGATCGGCGGCCGGGTCGAGGCCGGTCCCGACGGCGACGGCGGGTGGCGGGTCGAGGCCGAGGTCCCGGCCTAGAACAAGTCGGGGTCCGGCGACCTGTCGCCGTCCGAATGCCAACGGGCTCGACGGCGTCGATGGGCTCAGGCGATCAGTCGCCATGCGGTCCGCCGGGCCTCAGCGGCGTCGATCAGCACGTAGATTTCTCGGATGAAGGTTCTGGTGGTCGACGACCAGCGCGTCGTCCGGGAGGGGCTGGCCACGATCATCGGTACGGTTCCCGGCTTCGAGGTGGTGGGCCAGGCCGCCGACGGGGCCGCAGCGGTGGGGATGGTGCGCCGGCACGGGCCCGACGTGGTCCTGATGGACCTGCGCATGCCCGGCTTGGACGGGGTGGCGGCGACCGCCGCCATCCGGCGCGACCACCCGGGCACCCAGGTGGTGGTGCTGACCACGTTCGCCGAGGACGACTCGATCATCGCCGCCCTGTCGGCCGGTGCCGTCGGGTTCCTCACCAAGGACGCATCACGCGAGGACATCCGCCGGGCCATCGAGGCGGCCGCCGCCGGCCAGTCGGTCCTCGACCCGGTGGCCCAGGCGGCGTTGCTGAATGCCGCGTCGCGCCCGGCTGCGGCCCCGGCCGCGGCGCCGACCGTCACGCTGCCGGACGGACTCACCGAGCGGGAGGGCGAGGTACTCGTGCTGATCGCCGAGGGCCTGTCGAACCAGGAGATCGCCGGCCGGCTCTACGTGTCCGAGGCGACGGTCAAGACCCATATCAACCACATCTTCGCCAAGACCCACAGCCGGGACCGCACGGCGGCGGCGGCCTACGCCCACCGGCACCGCCTCGTTCAATAGGGTGGGTCACCGTGGCTGAACTGCTGGTGGACGACGCCGATCTCCTGCTGCACCTGACCAGGGTCCAGGTCGCGGCCAGCTTCCACCGGGACATTCGTGTTCCTTTGACCGCCGTGCGATCCGTCTCGGCCATCGAGTCGCCGTGGATGGCCCTGCGCGGCCGGCGGATGGCCGGCTCCGTGCTGCGCGGGGTGGTGGCCATGGGCACCTGGACCCACAGCGGCGGGGACTTCGATTTCTGCATCCTGCGGGGCCGGGACGCGGCCGTGCAGGTGGACCTCAACGACGGGCGGTTCGCCCGCTACCTGGTCGGCACCCCCGATCTGGCCACCGCCCAGGATCAGGCCGCCCGCCTGGCCGAGGCGGCCGGAATCCGGTACGGCTGAACGAAGGCCGCCGGCTCTCGATTCCTGATCAGTAGAGCCGGCTACGGGGCCTTGGCCGCCATCCCCGGCAGGCACGGGCGCGGGTCGTAGGCGGTCAGGTTGTCGGCGCTGGCCGACGGCGCCTGGTGGCCGTAGGTCGGTGGTGCAGTGGTCGTGCTGGACGGACCGGCCGCGACCGTCGTCGATGAGGTCCCCACCGTCGTGGGCGGAGTGGCGGTGGCCGGGTGGACGACCGAGAAGGTGGTGCCGGCCTCCACGGTGATGGTGCCCGGGGCGATCTGGGCGTCCGGGTTCAACATCACTGCGCCGGACAGCTTCTGCATCACCGCCACCGCCTGGGCCAGGCCGCCGGGCGGGTAGTCGACGAACGTCTCGAGCGGAGCACCCCGCTCGGTCGTGTCACCTGTGGTGCCAGCCGGCAGACCGGCGGCGACCAGCGCCTGCGAGGTGGTGGCGGCCAGCTGGGCGGTGCCGACCGCATTGAGGACGTTGACCGCGGTGGGCGCCACCGGTGCCGGCAGGGCGCCACTGTCCCACGCGGCAATCGTCTGGTTGTCGTTGGGCTGGACGGGGAAGTCGACGTCGCCCATGTCGGCGCCGCCGAATCGGTACGCCGTCGGGATGGTGGTCACCGGCAGCGTGGTCTCGGGAATGGTGTCGGGGTTGAGGCCCTTCCACGCGCTCCCCAGGCCGATGAGCTGGTTCTTGAGGGCCGGGTCGATGGTGATCTGGTCGATGACGGCACCGATGAAGCTGTTCAGCTTGATCGGGTCCGACAAACCCTCGGAGACGGCGGTCGAGTACAGCACCCGGACGAACACGTGGTCACGCGTGATGCGGGCCAGATCCGACTCGGGATCGCTGGGCCAGTAGGCCGGCGGGGAGTTGTCACCGGGCGGGTCGTACTGGAGATGGCGGGACCGGACCAGGGCCAGGGCCTGGGCCCCGCTCAGCTTCAGGCATCCGGTGGTCGGTATGTTGAGGTTGGAGTTGAGGTCGTAGAGCGGTTCGGGGAAATCCATCTCGATGCCGCC
>DASZNC010000052.1:0-3759 GCA_035551615.1 Acidimicrobiales bacterium | reverse complement strand
GCCAATCAGTACCGGGCCGACGATGCCCGACGGCGGCGGGAGGACGTCGCCGCCGGCCACCTCGCCGCGGCGCCAGCCGATCCGGCGCCGGGCGACGACGACAGCGCCCAGATCATGCTGCTGTGCTGCCATCCGTCTCTGGCGCCGGGGGCGGCCATCCCGCTGACCCTGCGTGCCGTCGGCGGCCTCACCACCCGGGAGATCGCCGCCGCCTTCCTGGTGCCGGAGGCGACCATGGCGCAGCGGATCACCCGGGCCAAGACCCGCCTGCGCGACGTCGCCGACGATGGCGGCCTGGGTCGGCCGTCGGTGGCTGGTGACCGGCTCCGGTCGGTCCTCCGGGTCTTCTACCTCGTCTACAACGAGGGCTACGAGGTGACGGCCGGGCCCGATCTGGGCCGGCCCGACCTGGCGCTCGAGGCCATCCGGCTGGCCCGCCTCCTCCGGCCTTCGACCCCCGACGCCGAGACCGGTGAGGTCGACGGTCTCCTCGCCCTCATGCTGCTGGCCGAGTCCCGCCGCCCGGCCCGGACCACGGCCGACGGCGGCCTGATCCCGCTGGCCGACCAGGACCGCAGCCGTTGGGACCAGGACCTGATCCGGGCCGGGCTGCAGCACGCCACCGCCGCCATGCACCACGGTCCCCTCGGCGAGTACGGGCTGCAGGCCGCCATCCAGGGCCTGCACGCCCAGGCTCCGAGCCACCGTGACACCCGCTGGGCCGACATCGCCGCCCTCTATCAGCGCCTCGAAACCCTGACCGGCAATCCGGTGGTCCGCCTCAACCGGGCTGTGGCAGTAGCAATGACAGAAGGTCCCCGGGCCGGCCTCGACGCCATCGCGGATCTGGACCGCCAGCTGGCCCACCACCACCGGCTGGCCTCGGTCCGGGCCCACCTCCACGAGATGGCCGGTGACAAGGATGATGCGGTCAAAGGATTCCGCCTGGCCGCCGCCCGCACCCTCAACACCCGCGAGCGTGACTTCCTGCTCATCCAGGCCGCCCGGGTCACGAACTACGGCTGTCGACCGCCGTTCCCGCCGCCCGCCTGATCCAGAAGGGGATGGGAGCCGGAGGAGGCCCGTCCTTTGACCACCTCGGTTACGCGGGTCGGGTGCGGGGAAAGACTTCGGGGTCAGACGGATCAAGTACGAAGCGGAGGATTGCCGTGACCGATGACCTGTCCATGGACGAGATCGAGGCGGAAGGAGCCGTCGCCCTCCCGAACAAGGAGGTGCTGTCCCTGCTCGACGTCAATGCCAACGTCGACCTCGGTCTGGACCTGGCCGCACCGGTCGACCTGGCCGTGGCCGCCAATCTGAACGTGGCCGCGCCCATCGAGGCGGCCGCCACCGCCAACGTCCTGAGCCCGGATGCGGTCGCCGTCGGTGAAGCCGACCAGCACGGCCTGGTCCTGCAGGACATGACCGGCACGGCATCGGCCACCGCCCCCCAGCACGCCGGCATCGACCAGACGGCCGGCACCGGGACGACCGGCGGCACGGCCGGCACGGTCGACGGGGCGCCCGCCGCCACGGCCCCGGCCGCCGATGCCACCGCCCCGGCCGCCGATGCCACTGCCCCAGCGGCCGATGCCACGGCCCCGGCCGCGGATGCCGCCGGCGCGGCCAGCGGGACGGCGAGCGACATCGGTGGCGGGGTGGACAGCCTGCTCAATGGCGGCAGCCTGCTCAACGCCGACATCAACATCAATGCCAACGCCAACCTGACCGCACCCATCGACGGGGCGGTGGCGGCCAACGCCAACGTGGCCGCACCCATCGATGCCGCAGTGGGCGCCAACATCGGGTCGGCGGGCGCCACCGCCGAAGCGGTGGCCCCCCAGCAGGTCGACGTCGTACAGAACCTGGACGGGGTCAACGCCGACGCCACCGCCACCCAGGACGCCAACGTCAGCCAGCAGTAGTCGGCTGCCCCACCTCTCACATCGAGCGGTCCTGCCATGACCACCACCGCACCGCCGCCGGCCGGGCGGCGTCCGGTCGCCGCGCGTCACGTCCATAGGACCGGTCGGTCATGACCACCACCGAACCGCCCCGGCTGGGCGGCGATCCATCGGGCCCGGCGCCGTCGATAGCGGAGGCGCCGGGCCGGGCCGAGGGCCTCGAGCTGCTCGGTCCGGTCAAGGGTTCGGGCTACAAGGACGGGGCCAATCTGGTCCGGCGGGCTGACGGCCAGATAGTGCAGCTCGGGCCCCTCATGTACAGCGTCCTGGACTGCATCGACGGCGCCCGCACGGTGGACGAACTGGCCGGTGATCTGTCCGACCGTTTGGGTCGCACGGTGGGCCCGGAGCATGTCGTCCGCCTGGCCGAGAAGCTGGCCGACCTGGGCCTGCTGGCCGGCTCCGAGCACCAGGCTCCACCGCGCCGGAACCCGCTCCTGGCCCTGCGCTGGAAGGTGCTGGTCACCAACCCCCGCTGGACGGTGCGACTGACCAACCCGTTCCGGTTCCTGTTCCGGCCGTGGGTGATGTGGCCGGTGCTGGCCGCCTTCGCCGGCGTCGTCTGGTTCGTCATCATCCGGAAAGGCGTGGCCTCGGCCACGGCCGACGCCTTCCACCGCCCCGGGCTGCTCCTCCTCGTTTTCGCTCTGGGCGTCGTCTCGGCCGGGTTCCACGAGTGGGGCCACGCCGCCGCCTGCCGCTACGGAGGGGCGACGCCGGGCGGCATGGGCATGGGCGTGTACCTGGTGTGGCCGGCCTTCTACACCGACGTCACCGACACCTATCGCCTGCCCCGACGGGCCCGGCTGCGGGTGGACCTGGCCGGGCTGTACTTCAACGCCATCGTGGCCGTGCTGACCATGGCGGTGTGGCTGTTCTGGCGGGTCGACGCCCTGCTGCTGCTGGTGGCGTTGCAGGTGCTGCAGATGGTGAAGCAGCTGTCGCCCGTCATCCGGGCCGACGGCTACCACATCCTCTCCGACGCCACCGGGGTGCCCGACCTGTACTCGCACATGGGGCCGACCATGAAGCGGCTGCTGCCCGGGCACCGGCGCCAGCCCAGCGCCCTGTCGGGCCGGGCCCGCCTGCTCGTGACCGCCTGGGTCCTGGTCATCGTCCCCGTCCTGTTCGGCCTGATGTTCAGCGCCGTACTGCTGCTGCCCCACCTGGCCACCTCGGCGTGGGACAGCGGCCGGCTCATCGCCCGGGCCATCCCCCACCAGATCGGCAACGGGCAGGTGATCAACCTGTTCGACTCCGTCCTGGAGCTGCTGGCTCTCGTCCTGCCGGTTCTCGGCAGCCTGCTCGTCACCCAGAAGTTCGTCCGCATGCTGGTCGGGCGGGCCCGGTCGTGGAGCAAGGACAGCCCGGTCCGGAAGATCGCGGCGGCCTCGGCGGCGGCCGGGGCCGTCGCACTGTTGATGTGGGCCTGGTGGCCATCCGGGCAGTACCAGCCGGTACGGGCCAACCAGAACGGCACCATCTCCGGCCTGGTGCACCTGGTGGCCGCCCCGACGTCCGCCGCCCGCCCGGCCGTGGTGGCCGGTCCCACGTTGACGCCGGGGGCCCACCTGGCGGTGGCCATGATCCCGGCGGCCGGAATCGGCCCGCACACGCCGGCGGTGTTCATCATCCCCGGGACCAACGGCCGGCCGGCGACCGAACTGCTGCTCGGGGGCGGCCGGGCCGGGCCGACCAATACCGGAGCGACGGCGGTCCCGTTCAAGCTGCCGGCTCCTCCCGGGCCCGGCGGCAATCAAGCCCTGGCCGTCAACACGACCGACCACGGCGT
>DASZNC010000051.1:0-5015 GCA_035551615.1 Acidimicrobiales bacterium | reverse complement strand
ACGTTGGTCGGGTCGATCTGCTCCAGCAGCGGGACGTAGATGGCGTTGTGCACCTGCGAGCCCCGCATCAGACCGAGGTTCCCGTCCGTGATCGGGTAGATCGCGGCGTCGGCCATGACCTGCTGGTCGGCCTGGTGCCAGATCGACGCCGCGGCGTCGGAGGTCTGGGCGCCCAGGGCCTGATCGATCAGCTTCTCGGTGGCCGAGTTGGTCGCCGTCGTGTCGTAGAGGCCGAAGTTGCTGGAGGTCGGCGGCGAGATGCGGCCGTCGAACAGCGGCTCGAAGAACGACTTGGCGGCATCGCCATACCAATCCGGCGACCAGCCGGCGAGGGACAGGTCCCACACGCCGGTCTTGGCCTGGGTAGGCACCTCGAGGTACTTGGTGTAGAAGTCAGCGTTGGGAACGCCCACACCCTGAAGCGTGATACCGACCGCAGCGAGGTCGGACTGCAGGGTCTGGAAGATCTTGGAGCTGGACACCGAGGCCGGCCGATAGAGGAACTTCAGCGTCAGGTGGGACGCTCCTGCGGCGGCCAGCATCGACTTGGCCTTGGCCGTGTTGAACGGGTACGGGTCGTAGGTGGGCGAAGAACCGCCGATACCCGGGGGCAGGATCTGGGTCAGCGGAGGCGACACCTGGGGGCCACCGAGATCCTGGATCAGGTCCGACCGGTTGATGGCGTAGGCGATGGCCTGGCGCACCTGCGGGTTCTGCAGCGCCTTGTTCTGGTTGGGCGACTGCGTGTTGAAGATGATGTACGGGTTGCTCGAGTACTCCGACTGCAGGTTGAAGTTCGGGTTCTTCGAGGCCACCAGGCTCGGGATGTCAGCGGCCGGGACGAAGGAGTCCCATTCCATGTCAGCAGCCGACGTGTTCGTCGAGATCTGCTGCTGGATGGCCGTCTGGTTGCCGGTCTCGTTGACATCGATCTCGTTCACGTAGGCCTTGCGGACCGGGTCCGTCGAGGCCTGCCAGGCGGTGTTCCGCTTGAACACGATGCTCTTGGCCGGGTCGTAGCTGGCTACGTAGTACGGGCCGTCGGAGATCGTGTGCTGGGCGAGCGTGGCGCTGGCCGGCACGTACTGCAGGTACTCCTGCGGGGCCGGGGCGAACGGGGGCAGGGCCAGGATGTCGGTGAAGTAGCTGGCCGCCTTGGTCAGGGTGAAGTCGACCGTCTCCGGATTGGAGGGATCGACGCTGACACCACTGATCTGGTTGCCGTTGATGTAGGCGGCCTGCGCCGAGGCGCTGGTGCCGGACACCTTGCCGAAGCCGGAGCAGAAGGTCGAGTAGCCGGCCAGGATGTCTGAATAGTCGGGGATGCCACCGAACGGCTGCGACGGGTTGCAACTCCGCTTCACACCGAGCACGACGTCGGCGGCGGTCACCTGACGGGGCGGGGTGGTGTTCCACATGGCCCCGGTGCGGATGGTCACCGCGTATTTGGTGCCGTTATCGGTGATGGTCGGCATGGCCGTGGCCAGGTCGGGCACGACCGAAGTGGTCGAGTTCTCCACGGCCGGATAGGTGTAGAGCTGACGGCTCCACATGCGCAGCCCGAGGTACCCGATCGAGTAGTAGCTGACGTTCGGGTCCATGAAGTCGACGTCACCGGTGCCCATCATGGTCAAGGTGCCACCGGAAACGGGCGTGCCGCTCGAGTTGGGATCGAAGATCTGGTTCGGGATGCCGTTGACCGTGGCCTCCGAACCGTTGGTACCGGCAACACTCGAACCCGACGTGTTGGGCGAAGTGCCCCCGTTGGTCCCGGTTGACCCCTTACTACTGCTGCTACACGCAGCTGCGACTATGGCGATCGAAGCCAGGCCTAAGCCTGCCTGTACCGCCCTCTTCTTATACCAACTCATCCGGTGAGACCCTCCTCGTCTCGAGCAGCCGGCACGTGGGGCGCCGGCCTCTTGTGTACCGCCCCTGCTACCGAATCCCCCGCGACCGTCACCCTGACCCGGCTACTGCAGGCGTATAGCCAGGATGATGGTCGTGAAGAAGAAGCAGACCGCACAAGCGATGGTGGCCCGGTCGAGATTCCTCTCGGCCACGGTCGAGCCTGCGGCGGCCTGACCCAACCCTCCACCGAACATCTCCGACAACCCGCCGCCCTTGCCGCTGTGCAGTAGGACCATTCCTATGAGCAACAGCGACACAGCGATGTGGATGACGATGACAACGGTGGTCAGCAAGGATTCTTCTTTCGGCATGCCTGAGTGCTTTCAGGCGGCGTCAGGCAACATAGCAGGGGCATCAGCGTCATTGCGTGACAGGACTGTGAATCAGTGTCTGGCAAAAGCAATGATCTGCGCGAACTCAGCCGGATCGAGGCTGGCCCCGCCGACGAGGGCGCCGTCGATGTCCGGCTGCGCCATCAACTCGGCCGCATTGACCGCTTTCACTGAGCCTCCGTACTGCACCCGCACCCTGGCCCCGGCATCGTCGCCGTGGTCGGCCAGCACCGAGCTGCGGATGGCCTGGCACACCGCCTGGGCATCGTCGGGCGTGGCGTTGCGCCCGGTGCCGATGGCCCAGATCGGTTCGTAGGCGATGACCATCGCCGCCACCTGCTCCGGGTTGAGCCCACTCAGACCGGCTTCCAGCTGGCCGATGACGCGCGACTCGGTGTCGCCCGCCTCCCGTTCGTCCAGGGTCTCGCCGACGCACATGATCGGGGTCATCCCGGCGGCGAACACCGCCTTGACCTTCTTGTTGACCATTTCGTCGGACTCACCGAACAGCTGGCGGCGCTCCGAGTGGCCGACGATCACGTAGGCGACGTTGAGCTTGGCCAGCATCCCCGGGCTCACCTCGCCGGTGACCGCCCCGCTGGTCTCCCAGTGCACATTCTGGGCCCCCAGGGAGATACGGATGTCATCGGCCTCCAGCACCGTCTGCACCGAGCGCAGGGCGGTGAATGCGGGGTGGACGGATATGTCCACGTAGCTGGGGTCCGACGCGTCGAGGCTGTAGGAGAGCTTCTGGATGATGTTGATGGCCTCGAGGTGGGTGAGGTGCATCTTCCAGTTGCCGGAGACCAGTGGCTTGCGGGCCGGCTTAGCCACGAGCTGATTCCCGCAGGGCGGCCAGGCCGGGCAGATCGCCCTGCTCGATGAATTCCAGGGAGGCGCCCCCTCCGGTCGAGACATGGGTGATTTCGTCGGCCAGGCCGAACTGGGCGATGGCGGCGGCGCTGTCGCCACCCCCGACGACGGTGAAGGCGCTCGTGGCGGCCATGGCTTCGGCCACGGCCCGCGTCCCGGCCGAGAAGCGGGGGTCCTCGAAGACACCCATCGGCCCGTTCCACAGCACCGTGCGGGCCTCGATGATGGCATCGGAGAACTCGGCGGCGGTGCCCGGACCGATGTCCAGGCCCATCCACCCGTCGGGCACGTTGGCCCCCACCTGGCGGGTCTCGCCGGTCCGCTCGGCCGATCCGCCGCCGAACTTGCCCCCCGGCGACAGGATGGTGAGATCGGACGGCACCCGGATGTCCCGGCCCGATTCGAGCAGGCGCCGGCAGGTCTCCACCTGCTCGCCCTCGAACAGCGAGGCCCCGATCGGGTGGCCCTGGGCGGCCAGGAACGTGTAACACATGCCGCCGCCGACCAGGAGGGTGTCGACCCGCTCCAGGAGGGCCTCGATGACACCCAGTTTGTCGCTCACCTTGGCCCCGCCCAGCACGGCGACGAACGGCCGGCGGGCATCGTGGAGGAGTTGGTCGAGCACCTCCACCTCCCGGGCCATGACCCGGCCGGCGGCCGACGGCAGCAGCCGGGTCGGACCGACCACCGAGGCGTGGGCCCGGTGGGCGGCACCGAAGGCGTCGTTGACGAACAGGTCGTGGTCGCCGACCAGCTCCGATGCGTAGCTCAGCTCCCCGGCCTCCTCGCGGGGGTCGAAGCGCAGGTTCTCGTGGACCGATACCCGGGACGGGTCGTAACCGTCCGCTTCCAGCAGGGAGCCCAGACGCTCCCTGACCGCATCCATCGAGTACTTGGGATCGGGCTGGCCCTTGGGCCGGCCCAGATGCGACGCGGTGGTCACGTGAGTGGCGCCGTGGTCGAGCAGCCATTCGATGGTCTCCAACGGCAGGCGGATACGCAGGTCGTCGGTGATACGGCCGTCGGCCATGGGCACGTTGAAATCGGTGCGGACCAGAACGCGCTTGCCCTCGGGTGACGGGAGGTCTTCGAGGGCCGGGACCTTTGACAACCTCAGCGGCCGGCGGAGCCGACCAGGCGGGCCAGGTCGACCAGCCGGTTCGAGTAACCCCACTCGTTGTCGTACCAACCGAACACCTTGACCAGTGACCCCATGGTCATGGTGAGGAGCGAGTCGAACGTGCACGACGCCGGGCTGCCGACGATGTCGGACGACACGATCGGGTCCTCGGTGTAGACCAGCACCTTGGCCAGCGGGCCCGAGGTGGCCGCCTTCTGGAACGCCTCGTTGACCTCCTCCACGGTGACGTCCCGCCCGAGGATCCCGGTGAAGTCGGTGATGGAACCGTCGATCACCGGGACCCGCAGAGAACTGCCGTCCAGCTTGCCCTTCATGGCCGGCAGGACCAGGCTGGTGGCCCGGGCCGCGCCGGTCGACGACGGGACGATGTTGACGGCCGCCGAGCGGGCCCGGCGCAGGTCCTTGTGGGCCAGGTCGAGCAGGTTCTGGTCGTTGGTCATGGCGTGGACCGTGGTCATCAGGCCCTTCTCGACCCCGAACGCCTGGTCGAGCACCTGCATCATGGGGACGAAGCAGTTGGTCGTGCACGACGCGTTCGAGACGATGACATGGTTGGCCGGGTCGAAGTCCTGATCGTTGACGCCGACCACGAAGGTGGCGTCGACACCGGTGGCCGGTGCCGAGATGATCACCCGGGGCGCGCCGGCGTCGACATGGGCGGTGGCCTTCTCCTTGTCAGTGAAGATGCCGGTCGATTCGATGACGACGTCCACGCCCAGGTCGCCCCACGGCAGGTTCTTCGGGTCGCGCTCGGCGAA
>DASZNC010000050.1:0-2916 GCA_035551615.1 Acidimicrobiales bacterium | reverse complement strand
CGCAGTTGCTCGGGGTCGGCGTCGGCGGCATCGGCCTCCTGGGCCGCCCCCGGGCTGGGGCCGGCCGCGGCCGCCTCCTCGGCCGGCGTCGGGGGCAGGACGATCGGGACCGACCCGGCCTTGGCGGCGGTACTCGTTGGGGCGCCGGAAACGTCTCCGACCCCGTAGTCCCCGGCGGTGCCGCCGGTCCCGGCGGTCGTCGGGGCGTGGGGATCGAACGGCGCTCGGACGGATCCGCCCGGGCGCCGGGGCCGGTCGTCCCCGCCACCGGCTTCGTCGTCCGATGCCGGCTCCCGGCCGATCCGGTGCCGCAGGCCCGAAACCAGCCGAGCGGCGGCGCTCCCGGCTCTCGCCACCCGGGCGACCGCCAGCCGGGGCGGGCTGGCGGTCAGGACCAGCACCGAGAGGAGGCCGACGAGGACCAGGATGAACCCGGCGCCCCAGACGGCCAGGCCGGCCCGCAACGGGATGCCCACCACCGCGCCCAGCACGCCGCCGGCGGAGCGGAGGGCGGCCACCTGGTGGTTCCCATGCGCCGGACCGCCCACGTCGTCCGCCAGACCGCTGGTGGCGATCAGGGCCAGGACCGATCCGAGGGCCAGGCGGGCAGGGCCTCGCCCCGTCTCGTCGCGGATCGCCGTCACCCCCACGACGGCGAGGGCGACCGGCACGAGGAACTTTCCCACCCCTACGGCATCCCCCAGGAACTGGTTGATACCTCGACCCGTGGGGCCGACCAGGTTGGTGTAGACCCCCAGGGCGGCGAGGGCCCCCGCCACCAGCAGCGCCCCACCCCAGACATCGGGCGGCAACCGGGGCGGTGCCGCCTGACGGGAGCGATTCGCCGGCGGCCGGGTTCGACCGGGCGCGCTGGTCTTGCCCCGGGCCGGCGTCGGCCGGCGCTTGGCGGCAGGGCGGGAGGGTGGGCGGCGACGGGCGGTGGTAACCACAGCAACCACGAGCGTAACAGCAGTCACTCTGGCCACAGGCCATTCGGGGGCGGCAGAGGACCGCTCGTGACCTCGGCGCCCCGTCAGTACGACCGGGGCAGCCCGAGGACATGCTCGGCGAGGTAGTTGAGCACCATCTCCTGGGAGACGGGGGCGATCCGGGGGAGGCGGGCCTCGCGGAAGTAGCGCTCGACGTGGTACTCCCGGGCGTAACCGAACCCGCCGTGGGTCTGCACCGCAACATCGGCGGCCTTGAACCCGGCGTCGGCGGCCAGGTACTTGGCGGTGTTGGCCTGCTCGCCGCACGGCAGGTTGTGGTCGATGCGCCACGCCGCCTCGCGGATGACGAGTGCGGCGGCGTTCAGGCGGGCGTGCGCCTCGGCCAGCGGGAACGAGACTCCCTGGTTGGAGCCGATGGGCCGGCCGAAGACCTCTCGTTCCTTGGCATAGGCCACCCCCCGGCGCAGAGCGGCGCGGCCCATGCCGAGGGCCTCGGCAGCAACGAGGATGCGCTCGGTGTTGAGCCCGGAGAGCAGATAGCGGAAACCTTCCCCCTCCTCGCCCACCCGGTCGGCCAAGGCCACGTCCAGGCCGTCGTAGACGACCTCGCACGACGCCACCGCGTTGCGACCCAGCTTGGGGATGGCGGTGATGTGGACCGCAGGATCCTTCAGATCGGCGACCAGCAGGGTCATCCCGTCGGTCGGGCGGGCGGCCTCGGCTTTGGGCGTGGTCCGCACCAGCAACAGGACCTTGTCGGACTCGAGGGCCTTGGAGGTCCACACCTTGCGCCCGTGGACCACGTAGTGGTCACCGTCGACGACCGCCCTCGTGGTGATGGACGTGGTGTCGAGGCCGGCGTCGGGCTCGGTCACCCCGAACGCCACGTGCATCCTCCCGGCCGCCACATCCGGCAGGATGCGGCGCTTCAGCTCCTCGGATCCATGGACCACGACCGGGTGCATGCCGAAGATGGACAGGTGGATGGCGCTGGCTCCGTTCATGCACGCCCCGCTGGCCGCCACCTCCTCCAACAGGATGGAGGCCTCGGTGATGCCCTGCCCTCCCCCGCCGTAGGCCTCCGGCATGGCGATGCCGATCCACCCCCCGCTGGCCATGGCGTCGTAGAACGCCCACGGAAACTCGTGTCGATCGTCTAGGTCCGCCCAGTAGGCATCGTCGAAGCCGGAACACACTCGACGCACGGCTTCACGGATGGCTTCATGATCCTCGTCCTCGTCGAACTGCATGTCGAACCCCTCTCCTCGCTGCGGCGCCGACCTCGAAGAGGGACTTTCTCACGGGCTGGCCCCGCCCACCAACGCCCCGGGGCACGGGCGCCGGCACAGGCGGAAGGATTGCTTAGACTCCGAGCGCTCGGCTGTCGGATCGACGGCAAACGAAAGGATTCGACGTGGCGTTCATCGAGAACCTCAACCAGTGGACCGGCAAGGACGTCCTCGGCGCTGAGGGCGAGAAGATCGGCCGGCTGGCCGACACCTACTACGACGCCGAGACCGACATCGCCCAGTTCCTGGTGGTCGAGACCGGCACCCTGCGCAAGCATCTGGTCCTGGTTCCCGCGGGTGGGGCGACCGGCTCCCCGGACCACCTCACCGTCCCGGTCAACAAGACCGCGGTGGACCACGCCCCGACGGTCGACGCCGGTGAGCTGACCCTGGAGGACGAGCAGCGGGCCTTCGAGCACTACGGCTACGAGTACTCCCCCGCCTCCACCCCCGGGGGCCGCCGCCTGGTCCGCCACTGACCGCCGGGCCGGTCGTCCGCTTATGCTCCGTCCTCGTACAGATGGCGATGCTCGTCACGGAGCTCCGCCTTGCGCACCTTGCCGGTGGATGTCCGGGGCAGCGCCTCGACGCTGACCACGGCCTGCGGCAGCTTGTAGGCGTCGAGATGACCGCGTAGCACCTGGCGCACGCCGTCGGTGTCGACCGTCGTGCCCGGC
>DASZNC010000049.1:0-8875 GCA_035551615.1 Acidimicrobiales bacterium | reverse complement strand
GGCCATTTCGGTCCAACCGTAGGCGGGGGCGGGGAAAGGGCACGGCTGGCCTCCGGCCAGCCGCTCCGCACGCCGCCGGCTGCGCCGGCGACGCTTGGCTCGGGAGGGTTTGACGAAGCCCGACCGGCCAGGCAGGAGTCGAGCTATTGCAGCTGGTTACATGAGTCTCATGATGACTCATGTTCGTAAATCTGTTAACCTTTTACAACTTTGGATGTCTACGAAGCGCTTTGGCGCGAAACTCTACAAAGTTGGAGTTTTTTAACAGATTTCGCATGAAAGGGCGCCCCGGCGGGGGTGGTGGCCGGCGGCGCAGGGGGGTCAGGCGGACTCGCCGGCCAGCAGCTTGTACAGCCTCTGGCGGGCTTCGACCAGCACCGCATTGGCCGCTTCGACCTGGGTCTCGTCGCCGACCTGGGCGACCTGGCGGGCGGCCTGGCCCAGCTGGCCGAGGGTGTTGCGCAGCGTGCGGTGGGCTTCGGGCGGGCCCTGGTTCCAGGGCTGGCGGTCCTTGGCCGTCTCGGCTTCCTGGCGGCCTTCGGCGGTCAGCTCGAACACCCGCTTGCCGTCCTGGTCGCGGCCGGTGACCAGGCTCTGCTCCTCGAGCATCTGGAGGGTGGGGTAGACCGAGCCGGCGCTCGGGCGCCACATGCCGGCGCTGCGCTGCTCCAGGCGGGTGATCAGCTCGTAGCCGTGCGCCGGCCCGTCGAGCAGGGCGTCGAGCAGGGCCAGGCGCACGTCGCCCCGGCGGCGCCGGCCGCCGGCCCACGGGGGACCGAACTCGGCCCACTCGCCCCTCGGGCCCCGCCGCCCCCCGCCGAAGCCGGGCCCGTCGTGGTCGTGGTGTCCATGGCCGCGCCGGCCGGCCCACGGACCGGGGCCGCCGCGCATCTCGTTGTAGTCGTATCTTGTCATGTCGAAGATAGTACAACGATATATCGGTAAAGCGCAACGGAGAGTTTTCTGGCAACTTCTGTTTCCATGAAGTACCGGCCCGACGACGCCGAGCTGCTGGCCGCCATCGCGGAGCTGCTCGAGGATCAGGTGATGGCGGCGGTCCCGCCGGCTCTGCAGCACCAGGTGCGGGTGGCGGCCAACCTGGCCCGCATCATGGAGCGGGGCCACGCCCTCGAACCGGACGCCAACGAGCGGGCCGAGAGCGCGCTCGCGTACCTGACCGGTAGTGACGGCGACCTGGCCGAGCAGGTCAGGGTGCTGAACGAGCGCATCGAGGAGGGAAGTTTCAGTCACCCGGCGGTGTGGGACGCCCTGGTCGGGATCTGCCGGGACGATCTGGCCGTGGCCAAGCCCGGCTACGACGCATGGGAGGGCGAGTGACCGGCGGTCGCGGGCCGGCGCGGGGGGACACGTAGTGGGACTGGCGGACGGGCTGAGCGCGTTTCTCGAGGAGCAGTGGGGTGAGCCGGTCGAGGTGAGCGGGCTGGCGGCGTCGTCGGCCGGCGCCCGGCGGGCCAACATCTCGTTCGATGCCAACGGGCGGGGGCTGGTGGCCACGATCATGCCGACCGCGGCCATCCAGTTGAACCGGATATCGGCGGAGGCCGAGGTGCGCATCCTGGCCCGGGCGCGGGGCGTTCCGGTACCCGAGATCATCGGGTGGAGCGAGGACGACAAGTGGGTGGGTGGGCCCTTCTTCGTCTCGGAGCGGGTCGAGGGCGAGACGGTGCCCAGGCAGGTGCTGAGGCTGGTCGACAAGGAGGGCATCGGGGAGCGGGTGGCCCACCAGCTGGGGGTGGCGATGGCCCAGCTGCACACGATCAGACCCGACGACGCCCCCGCCGACCTCCTGGATCTGGGCCCGGGCAACCCGGCCGAGATGGCGCTGAAGGCGCTGAGCGTCAGCATGAAGAACCTGCTGGAGCCCCGGCCCACGCTCACTCTGGCCAACCGGTGGCTGACCGAGCGTCTGCCCGATGCCCCGGCCCAGCACGCGCTGGTGCACACCGATATCCGTAACGGCAACCTGATCGTGGGCGCCGACGGGTTGCGGGCCATCCTGGACTGGGAGGGGGCCCGGCGCAGCGGTGATCCGATGGAGGACGCGGCGTGGGTGGCCCTGCGCATGTGGCGGTTCCGCAATGACGATCGCGAGATCGGCGGTTTCGCCGGCGTCGAACCGTTCGCCGAGGGCTACGGATCCAGATTCGACATGGAGCGGTTCCGGTGGTGGAAGGTGTACGGCACGTTCAAGTGGGCCATCGGGTTGGCCGGCCAGGCCGGTCAGTTCCTGGACGGCTCGTTCCGCAACATCGTGATGGCGGCGAGCGGGAGGAGAGTGGTGGAGATGGAGTGGGACCTACTGATGCTCATGGGGAGGGACGGGTGATGGACTTCGACATTCCGGCCGAGATGGCCGCCTATCTGGACGAGCTGGATGCGTTCATCGAGGCGGAGATCAAGCCGCTCGAGCAGGAGAACGACAACATCCGGTTCTTCGACCACCGGCGGGAGGACGCCCGCACCGACTGGGAACGGGGTGGCCTGCCCAACGACGAGTGGGAGGCGCTGCTGTTCGAGGCCCGCCGCCGGGCCGACCGGGCCGGTCACTACCGGTACCCGTTCCCGAAGGAGTACGGGGGCCGGGAGGGCACCAACCTGGGCATGGCCATCATCCGCGAGCACCTGGCCACCAAGGGCCTGGGCCTGCACTGCGACCTGCAGAACGAGCACGCCATCGTGGGCAACAACGTCGGTCTGTTGCTGATGATCCAGTACGGCACCGATGAACAGAAGGCCGAGTGGATCGACGATCTGGCCGAGGGCCGCAAGGGATTCGCCTTCGGTATAACCGAGCCCAATCACGGCTCGGACGCCACCTGGATGGAGACGGCCGCCGTGCCCGACGGCGACGACTGGATCATCAACGGTGAGAAGACGTGGAACACCGGGATCCACAAGGCCTCCTACGACATGGTCATGGCCCGCACCAGCGGCAACCCGGGCGACGGCCACGGCATCACCGCCTTTTTGGTGCCACGGGATGCGCCCGGTTTCGAGGTGGTCGAGTACCTGTGGACCTTCAACATGCCCACCGACCACGCCCATGTCCGCCTGACCGACGTGCGGGTGCCGAGCGCGGCCATCTTCGGCGGCGAGGGCAAGGGCCTCCAGGTGGTGCAGCACTTCTTCAACGAGAACCGCATCCGCCAGGCCGCATCGTCGCTCGGCGCCGCCCAGTTCTGCATCAACGAGTCCGTGGCCTATGCCAAGGAGCGGGCGCCGTTCGGCAAGCCGCTGGCCCAGAACCAGGGCATCCAGTTCCCCTTGGTGGAGCTCCAGTCCCGGGCCGAGATGCTGCGGGCGCTGGTGCAGAAGACGGCCTGGCAGATGGACCGGTACGGCGCCTTCTCCGTCTCGGACAAGGTCTCGATGTGCAACTACCAGGCCAACCGGCTGTGCTGTGACGCGGCCGACCAGGCCATGCAGGTGCACGGCGGCCTGGGCTACTCCCGGCACAAGCCGTTCGAGCACATCTACCGCCACCACCGCCGCTACCGGATCACCGAGGGGGCGGACGAGATCCAGATGCGCCGGATCGCCGGCTACATGTTCGGGTTCATGGGGCAGCGGGCTCCAAAAGGGGTGACGGAGTAACCCTCCGCCCCGACCAGCCGGCCAGCCGGCCGGGGAGCCACCAGTTCCATTTCCCTAGCAGCGACACCAGCGCCGGTACCAGCAGGGCCCGGACGATGGTGGCGTCCAGCAGGATGCCGACACCGAGACCGGTGGCCATGACCTTCAGGTCGGTGACCGGCGCCGACGCCAGGGAGGCGAAGGCCAGGAACAGGATCAGGGCGGCGCTGGTGACCAGCCGGCCGGTCCGGCCCAGGCCCTCGACCACGGCCTCGTCGGTCGAGCCGGTGCGGTCGTACTCCTCCCGGACCCGGGTCAGGATGAACACCTCGTAGTCCATCGACAGGCCGAACAGGAATGCGAACACCATCAGCGGGATCCAGAACGTGATGGCACCGGTGGCGTTGATGGAGAACAGGGCGGTGGAGCCGTGGCCCTCCTGCCAGAACCAGGCCATGAAGCCGAACGTGGCGGTGAGGGACAGGAGGTTCAGGATCACCGCCTTGACGGCCAGCACCACGGAACGGAACGCCACCGTCAGGAGTATTAGCGTCAGCACGGCGATCACGCTGAACATCAGCGGGAAGTTGCCGTAGATCGCCTTGCTGAAGTCCTGCAGCGACGGGCCTGCGCCGGTCACGCCGATCAGACCGGGCTGGCCCTGGAGGGCGGCCCGGGCGGCCCGGACCGGGGCCAGGGTGGTGTTGTTGAGGCTGGCCGTGTCCGGGATGGCGATGATGTCGGCCAGGCCCTTCCCGGTACCGGTCGGGCCGGCCGGGAAAGTGGCAGTCGTAATGCCGGAAACCTGCGAGAGGCGCTGGGCCAGGGCGGGTGCGGCCGACGGTTGGGCCAGGACCTCGAGCGGGGTCAGGACGCCGGTCGGCACCCCGCCGTCGGTGAGCTGCACCAGCGTCTGATGGGCGGCGCCGGTCTGGTCGAGGGCGGCCAGGCTGTCGGTACCGACCTTGATCCCGAACACCGGCAGGATGAGCACGATCAGGGCGGCCAGCGCCACCGAGGCGCCGATCCACCGCCGCCGGACGACCCGGCGGGCCCAACCGGTCCACGCCCGGCTGGCCTTGTTCTCGTGGCGGATGTGGGGCCAGTCCATGCGCTGCCCGATGCCACCCAGGAGGGCGGGCAGGAGGGTGCAGACCACCAGCACCGACATCAGCGGGATCAACATGCCGCCGATGCCGACGCTGCGCATCGTCGGCATGGGCAGCACGATCAGCGACAGCAGGCCGATGGCCACGGTCAACCCGGACAGGGCGACGGTGCGGCCGGCGGTCGACGCAGCGATGACGATGGCCTCCTCGTTGGTGGCGCCGTGGTCGCGCTCCTCCCGCCATCGGGTGACGAGCAGTAACGAGTAGTCGATGGCCACGCCCAGGCCGATCAGCGAGACGAGGAACTGGACGATGAACGAGACCGACGTCACGTAGGTGAGGCCGAAGACGACCAGCAGGGTGGAGACGATCGACACGGCGGCGATCAGCAGCGGGATCAGGGCCAGCAGGGAGGCGAACACGAAGGCGAGCACAGCCAGGGCGCCCAGTCCACCCACGACCGTTTCGAGGAGCACGCCCGGTCCTTTGTCCTGACCGGATGACGTCAACTGGTCGAGGCCGGTGGTGCCGACGGTGTAGCCGGGCAGCGCCCCCTGCAGTGCCGTCTCGACCCGCTTGGGCAGCGAGTTGTTCGAGAAGCCGTTGAAGTTGGGGGTCAGAGCAAGGGCCCAGGTGCTGCGACCGCCTCCCGTATCGAAGGCGGCGTCGTTGGTCACGCCGTAGTCGACCACCCGGACGGTCGGCACCGCCGTGCGCACCTTGGCGAAGGCGGCGTCGAGGGCGGCCCGGTCCTGGGTCACCGTCTGGCCGGCCGGCACCGTGACCAGCGCGATGATCGGGTTGTTCTCCCCGCCGTTGCCGAAGGTGTGGATGATCTTGTTGGCCGTCTCGTAGCCGGGCTGGCCCGGCAACGCGAAGTTGAACTTCAGCCGGTTGGTGACCTGACCGGCAGCCATGCCCCCGGCCAGGAACACGATCAGCCAGGCCAGCATGACCAGGCGGCGGTGCCGGAGGACGCCGGCGGCCAGGCGGCCGGTGAGGGTGACGTGGGGGGAGGCGGGGGCCATGCCCCGGACATTACGGGCCGGATGGGACGGCTTCGAGCGGATCATGTCTCTATGACGCGGCGGAAGGGGTATCGGTGACGGGGTGGCAGAGGTGCATGTCTCTAGGACGGATGCCGAGGCGGATACTGTTCGGCCGATGGCCGCATCGCGCGTATTCGCCGCCCGGCTGATCCGGCTGCCCGTCACCGACGACGCCGGCCTGGTCCTGGGCCGGGTCGAGGACGTGGTCGTGGGGCCGGCGGCCGGGCCAGCGGCGGGCGGCGCCCCGCCGGTGCTGGGGTTCGTGGTCAACGTGCAGCGCCGCCACATCTTCGTGAACGCCGGCCGGGTGCGCTCGCTCGGTGCCACCGGCGTCGGGCTCAAGGGGGGCACCGTCGACCTGCGCCCGTTCCGGCCCCGGCCCGGTGAGGTCCTGGTGTCGTCGCTCCTGCGCCGGCGGGTGGGGGCCGAGACGGTGGCCGACGTGGCGATACGGCCGGATCGGCTGCTCGGGTGGGAGGTGGCCGGCGTGGCGCTGATCGGCGGGCGGGCCCTGCGCCGCACCCGCCGCATCGTCGATTGGAAAGAGGCCGCCTCGCTGTTCGACTCGGGACCGGTAGCCGCTCAGGTCGCCGCCCTGCGGGGCATGAAGCCGACCGAGCTGGCCGCCACCGTGCACGCCCTGCCGCCCCGCCGGCGGGCGCTGGTCGCCCGCTCGATCCCCGAGGAACAGCTGGCCGACATCCTGGAGGAGCTGCCGGAGGACGAACAGGTCCGCCTGCTGGCCGACATGGACGTGGGCCGGGTGGCCGACGTCATCGAGGAGATGGAGCCCGACGACGCCGTCGACCTGCTGGCCGCCATGCCGGCCCAGCGGCGGGCCGACCTGCTGGCCGAGATCGAGCCCGAGGACGCCGATTCGCTGCGCCGGCTGCTGCGCTACGACGCCACCACGGCCGGCGGGCTCATGACCCCCGAGCCGGTGATCGTCACCCCGGACACGGCGGTGGCCGAGGTGCTGGCCCGCCTGCGCGACCCGGAGTTACCGGCGGCCACCGCCGCCCAGGCGTTCGTGTGCGAGCCCCCGACCACCACCCCCACCGGGCCGTACCTGGGCATGGTCGGGTTCCAGCGACTCCTGCGCGAGCCGCCGGCCCACCCGGTCGGCGAGTGCATCGCCGACGAGTCCCACATCGCCCCCGACCTGGCCGAGATCGACGTGGCCGCCCGGCTGGCCGCCTACAACCTGGTTGGGGTGGCCGTCTGCGACGAGGCCGGCCGGCTGGTCGGGGCGGTCACGGTGGACGACGTCCTGGACCGGGTGCTCCCGGCCGACTGGCGACGACGCAGCGGATGACCGCACCGCCGGGGATGCGGCCATGAGGTTCACGGGCAAGCGGCGCAAACGCGACGACGTGGCCGTCCCCCGGGGGACCCGGCTGTCGCTGGCCGCGCAGTACGACCCGGAGGCGTTCGGCCGGTTCTCCGAGTCCATCGCCCGCTACTTCGGCACGGCCCGCTTCCTCGCCATCCAGACGGTCATCGTGGCCCTGTGGATCGCCCTGAACAGCATCGGGATCATCAATCGTTGGGACCCGTACCCGTTCATCCTGTTGAACCTGCTGTTCTCGACCCAGGCTGCCTATGCCGCTCCGCTCATTTTGCTGGCGCAGAACCGCCAGGACGAGCGGGACCGGCTGCAGATCGAACGGGACCGGGAGGTGGCGACCCGGACCCAGGCCGACACCGAGTTCCTGGCCCGGGAGCTGGCGTCGGTGCGCCTGTCACTGGCCGACATGGTCACCGCCGAGGATCTGCAGAAGACCCTCGGTCGGCTGGAGAAGTCGCTGAGCCGGATCGAGAAGCGGGTCACCGTGGCCTCGCCCAAGCCGCGCAAGAAGAAGGCCCCGGTCATGAAGGCGCCTCCGGCCGACGGGCCGGCCGCCGGCGCTCCCGCGACCGAGGCGCCTCCGCCGGAATAGCCGGACGGGCCCGGCCGATGGAGCTCAACCGACGTAGGGCGCGAACCGCTCCCTGATCTCGGCCTCATCGAGGCCGTAGTCGGCCAGGGCGTACTCGTGGCGGCCGTGCCGGCCCTGAGGGTTGGCGGCCACGAACGCCTCCATGGCCCGGGCGGCCGGCTCGGTCAGTGGGTCTCCGGTGAACTGGTAGATGCGCGACACGGTGCCGACCGGGTCGGCCATCAGGTCGGCGTAGTCGACATCGAGGAGAGGGAAGTCCGGCCGGGCCGCCCGGAAGGCGCCGATGCGCTGGTAGGACGTCTCGAGCAGGTCCGACCAGTGCCGTCCGATGTAGGCGGAATGGTCGGCGTCGCTGAACGTCTTCGACAGGGTGCGGATCAGGCTGCACACCGATCCGCACAACGCCACCGGGTCGCGGTGCAGGAGGACCAGGCGGGCGTCGGGGTAGACGGCGGTGAGGGCGTCCAGGGCGATGGCGTGGTGCGGGCTCTTCAGTGTCCACCGGCCGCGCACGCCGCCGCTCTGCAGCGTCTGCAGGGCCAGCCGGTGATAGTCGTAGGCGGATCGGGAGTCGGCCTGCATCAGCCACCCGCTGTAGCTGGGGACGTTGGTGATGGCCTCCCACACCAGGCTCTTGAAGTCCTGGCCGAGGAGGGTCAGGCACTCGGTGGGGCCGTCGGCCGTCTCGTGGTGGACCTTCGAGATGTCGGGGTTCAGCATGTCGAGCATGGCCGCCGATTCGGCGACGGCATCGACGCGGGGCCCGCGGCGGAACTCGTTCTGGTGGGGCGGCGGGATGCTGTCACCCGCCTCCCACCGCAGGAGTGGCCGGTTGCCGCCGTCGCAGTCGAACAGGTTGCTGAGCAGGGTGGTCCCGGCCCGGAACATGCCGATGACGAAGACCGGCGCGACGATCTCCTCCTCGCGGATCTCGGGGTGGAGCTTGACCCAGTCGACGACCTTCAGCCGGTTGCTCAGGCTGGCCGTCACGTTGGCGGCGACGGCGATGTGGCCGATGTCGTTGAGCTGGGCCTCGTCGATGGACCGGCAGTAGGCGTCCAGCCCGGCCCGGAACGAGTCCCCGCCGAAATCGTCCAGGCCGGTCGCCTCGACGGCGGCCGCCGTCATCTCCTCGGGCGTCATCCGAATTCGACCACGGTGCGGCCGGTGGTGCGCCGGGCTT